>JAKOTS010000032.1 GCA_029777095.1 Actinomycetes bacterium
TAGTCGAGCGGGGTTGCCTCAGCGCGGTCGATGCGGTCGACCCACTGGTCGAGCGGTTCGGTGAGCTTGCGCTCGTGCTCGTCTGACGCGACGAACGAGGTTGCGATCTCGGCATCCGCCCACCACACCTGGATGATGAACAGGCCGGCTGCCTCGTCGATGTAGGCGCGGGCAGCGTGCACGCCCTCGGCGGACTCGAGCGCCTCGCGGCCGCTGGTGCGCCAGAACTCACCCAGGGCGGGGATGCTCGCGTTGTCGCGAATGCGCGCACGGATGATGCGCACGTGGCCGGCGTCATCGCGCTTTGCGGGTGCCGGAGGCGTCAGCAGCAGCACGTCGCTGAGGCCGTCGCGGACGGTGATCTCGGCCGAGCGCTGGCCCATCGTGCCGCCGATGGCCTGGTGCCCGGGGGAAGCGAAGTACGCGTCGAACTGCTCGGGCTCTTCCCACAGCGTCAGCACGCGCAGGGTGCCGGGCTGCTCGATCGAGTCGAACACGAAACCGCGCACGAAACCGGGCTCGTTCGTGGGGTGAGAGGTGGCCGGGTCGCGCCAATGGTTCACGACGTCCTCGCGGCGGGCGGGGTCGTACGAGAACTGGGTATAGCGGGCGTAGGTCATCTAGCGCGTTCCTTTCGAGGTACGGGGGACTCACTCGACGACGAGGTCGGTCACCCGTTGATGCGCGACCACGATACCAACGGTGAACAGGGGCGGAACGGGCCTGTTACGGCGGGATATTCTTGAGACAAGGGGCAAAGAAAGGGCACGTATGGATGACGCGGCTTTGCTTGCGCGGTTGGTCGCCGAGCTCGACCATCCGAACGCCACCCGACTCGGCCAGGCCCTGCTCGCGTTGATCTCGTCTGGTGAGCTTCCACCAGGCCAGAAGCTGCCCCCGATCCGCACCGTCGCGGATCAGTTGGGCATGAGTCCGGCCGCCGTCGGGCAGTCATGGACGCTACTGCGCACCAGGGGCATCATCGAAACCAAGACCCGCGGCGGCACGACCGTGATCGGCCCGCCTCGCTCCCAGCGGCCGCAGCGATTTTCGCAGCTGAACGAGGTCGTCGAGCACACCCGGGTCGACCTTGGCCGACCGCTTCCCGACCCGAGGCTGCTTCCCGACCTCGGGCGCGCCCTCGCCGAGGTGGGTCGCCGCTCGCACGGGCTCAACCTCTCTGACCCGCCACCGATCACGCCCCAGCTGCGCGAGGCGCTCGCGGGGCACTGGCCCTTCGAAACCGATGACGTTGTGGCGGTGCATCGAGGGATCGACGGCGTCGAGCACGCGCTCACGGCTCTGGTCGCCAAGGGCGATGCGGTCGCGGTCGAAGACCCGACCGTGCCTCGCGTGCTCGACATCCTCGACCGCATTGGCGCACGTGTCATTCCGATCGGCTGGCTCGACGATGGGCCCGACCTGCGCGAGCTGATGCGCGCATTCCACTCCGGCGCGAAGCTGTTCGTGTTGCAGCCCAACGGCCACTCGCCGACCGGTCGCTCGGTCAGCGACGCCTGGCTCGACGAGGCCGCAGAACTTGTTCGCCGGAGCGAGGCCCACGTAATCGAGTTCGACAACTTTCCGCTCCTGCACCCCGCCCGCAAGACGCTCGGGGTCGCCGTGCCGGAGGCGACCGTGCTGATCGAGGGTTATAGCCACTCGCATGGCCCCGACATTCAGGTCGCCGTGATGGGCGGGCCGCGCGAGGTCATCGCGAGGGTCGAGCAACAGATCGCCTACTCGCACCGCTGGGTGAGCCGGGTCTTGCAGGACGCCCTTGCGGTGCTGCTGGCGTCGGACGAGGCATCCGCCACCGTGCGTGCCGCCGCGAACGAGTACCAACGTCGGCACGCGCAGGCGCGCGGCTGGTTCATCGCCCGGGGCTTCGCGGTGCCGGAGGCGACCAGCGCGCCGTCACTGTGGATCCCGGTCGTTGACGACGCCCTGGTCGTCGAACGCCTCGCGGCCCGCGGCATTGGCGTGTTGCCCGGGCAGGTGTTCGAGCGGCGCCGAGCCGCACGGCGGCACGTGCATGTCAACGGCGGCCTCCCGTTCGACGAGCAGCTGCAGTATTTCGCGCAGATTGCGGATGCCGCTGACGAGGTTGCCGAAGCGTTGCTGGCCGATCGGCGCGAGCGATACCGGGCCGAGAACGCCGCCGCAGGCGCGCGTGCGGACGGCGGCGCCGACGGGGGCCGCGCTGACAGCGAACCGACAGCCGGCAGGGGTGCGGCTCGAGCCCCGCGGGGTTACGGTAAGTAGAGCGCACGTACGCGGGCGTCCAGTGCGACCGCGGCCCCCGCGCACCTGCCAAGAGAGGGCATCATGACTGACATCGGAGCAATCACGCGCACCCCCGGCACCGAGACTGCGGTGCTCGCCGGCGGTTGTTTCTGGGGGATGGAAGACCTGGTCCGCCGGCAGCCCGGCGTGCTCGAGACCCGCGTCGGTTACACGGGCGGCAGCAACGCGAATGCGACGTATCGCAACCACCCCGGCCATGCCGAGGCCCTCGAGATCGTCTTCGACCCGTCGCAAACGACCTACCGCGATATCCTGAGCTTTTTCTTTCAGATTCACGACCCGTCGACGCTCGATCGCCAGGGCAACGACGTCGGTTCAAGCTACCGTTCGGCCATTTTTCCGCTGAGTGAAGCGCAGGAGCACACCGCGCGCGAGACGATCGCCGATGTGGATGCCTCCGGCCTCTGGCCGGGCAAGGCGGTCACGACGATCGAGCCCGAGGCGCCGTTCTGGGAGGCCGAGCCGGAGCACCAGGACTACCTGTTGCGGATTCCAAACGGCTACACGTGCCACTTCGTGCGGCCCGGTTGGGTGTTGCCGGCGCGTTAGTGTTCGGCGTTAGGCCGAGGCATCCTGCGCAGCAATTTGATCGAGGCACGCCTCGAGCGCGACCCAACCGAGCATCGCGCACTTGATGCGCATCACGAACCGCGAGACGCCCTGAAACGCGACCGCGTCTTCGAGCGCCTCGGGGGGCTCGTCCCCATCGCGGTTGCGGAGCATCGCGCGGAAATCAGCGATCAGTCCGCGCACCTCCTGCGTGTCGCGATCGGCGCACAATTCAGACATGGTGGATGCCGATGCCATCGAGATGCTGCAGCCCTGGCCCTCCCAGCCAAGCGTCGAGATCGCGCCATCGGCGTCGACCGCGATGCCAACCGTGATCTCGTCGCCACACGTGGGGTTCAGTTCGTGATGGCGCGCGACCGCGTCGTCGCTGAGGCCGAAGCCGCTGCGCTTGCGGGCGTGATCGAGGATGACCTGCTGGTACAGGCTTTCGAGGTCGGTGCTCATGAGGTCACTCCAAAAAAGGGCCGGACTTCGGCGAGGGCCGCGCCGAATCTCGCCACGTCGTCGTCGCTTGTATAGATGTAGCCGCTCGCGCGCGTGGTCGCGGCGACGCCGAGGCGACGGTGCAACGGCTGGGCGCAGTGGTGGCCGACCCGCACGCCAACGCCACGTGCGTCGAGAAACTGACCCACGTCGTGCGCGTGCACCCCGTCGACCGCCACGCTGACCAGGGCGGCGCGTTCGTGGCCGAGAGCCGGGCCGACGATGTGGATGCCGCTGACGGAGGCCGCGGCATCCATCAGCATCGCTGCAATCTGTTGTTCGCGGGCGTGCACGCGGTCGATGCCGATGCGGTCGAGATAGCGCACGGCCGCGCCGAGCCCGATCACCTGCGTGACGGCTTGCGTGCCCGCCTCGAAGCGCTGCGGGGCCGGGAGAAATTCGGCGTCGGTCATCGTGACGGTGGTGATCGTCGAACCGCCCGTGCGTGCCGGGGGGAGCGATGCGAGCATCTCGGCGCGACCATAGAGCACGCCGATGCCGGTGGGGCCGAGCATCTTGTGACCAGAGAACGCGGCAAAATCGACACCAAGCGCCGTGAAATCGATCGGCATGTGGGGCGCGGACTGGCACGCGTCGAGCACTACAGCGGCGCCGACCGCGTGTGCGAGCGTGACGAGTTCGGCGACCGGGGCGATGAATCCGGTGACGTTTGAGACGTGTGCGAATGCGAACACCCGGGTGCGGGACGTGAGCGCGGCGCGGGCGTCGTCGAGGGTCCACGTGCCGTCTTCGCGGACGGGGATCCAGCGGAGGGTGGCGCCGGTGCGGCGTGCGAGACGCTGCCAGGGGATGAGGTTGGCGTGGTGTTCGGCCTCGGTGATCAGAATCTCGTCGCCCGGGCCGAGGGCGAAGCGGGTGTCGCCGAGCCCGGCGCTGGCGTCGGCCATGCCCAGCGCCACCATGTTGAGGGCGTCGGTGGCGTTCTGGGTCCAGACGATCTCGTCGGCGCGTGCACCCACGAATCGCGCGGTGTCTTCGCGGGCATCCTCGAATGCCATCGTCGCGCGCCCGGTCGCTTCGCTCGCGCCTCGGTGCACCGCGGCGGTGCCGCCCTCGACGAACGCGCGCTCGGCATCGAGCACCTGGCGGGGCGTTTGGGAGGTTGCCGCAGAGTCGAGGTACGCGAGTGTGCCCTGCGCGCCACGCAGCGCGGCGAAGTCGTCGCGCACCTCGTCGGCGAGTTGGGCCACGTTGGCGGCATCGGCGGGGATGGTCATGAAAGCTCCTTGGATGCCGCATCGAAACGGCACCCTTCAAGTGTGCATGCCCGGGGACGGAGTGGGGTCATCGTGACGGCGTGGAGCTGGGAGTTGGGCCGCCTCCGGGACGTCTGAATCGCAATGTCCGTGGCAATCCGTAGCCTTGAAGAATGAGGATCCTGCACACGTCCGATTGGCACATTGGTCGCACCTTTCACGGGCACAGCACGCTGACCGCGCTCGCGTCCGTGCTCGATGCGATGGTCGAAGAGGTGCGCGCTCGCGGGGTCGACGTGGTGATCGTCTCTGGCGACGTGTTCGACTCGGCAACGCCGGCGGCTGCGTGTTATCCGGTGCTCGGGGGCGCGCTCTCGCGCCTGCACGCCGCGGGCGCTCGGGTGATTGTCACGAGCGGCAACCACGACTCGGCGGCGCGGCTTGGGTTCTTGGCCGAGTTCGCGGGTGGTGCGGGCGTCCACATGGTCACCGATCCCGCGACGATCGGCACGCCGATTGCCATCGACGACGAGCATGGCACGGTGTTGTTTTACGGGCTTCCCTATCTCGAACCCACGCTCGTGCGCGGGCACTGGCCCGGTGTTGAGCTCCGCACGCAGGCCCAAACGCTTACTCACGCGATGTCGCTCGTGCGTGCCGATCTCGTCGCGCGGGGGGCCGCGTCCGCGGTGCGCTCCGTGGCCATCGCGCACTGTTTTGCCGCAGGCATCGAGCCGAGCCAGGGGGTCGAACGCGACATCCAGGCCGGCGGCATCGACGTGGTGCCGCTCTCGGCATTCGACGGACCCGATTACGTCGCGCTCGGGCACATTCATGGCCGCGCCGAGCTGACCCCGCGCATTCGCTATTCGGGGGCGCCCCTCTTCTTCTCGTTTAGCGAGCAGCACAAGGCGCGGGGCGGGTGGATCGTCGATCTCGACGCCGCCGGGCTGTCGTCGGTCGAATGGATGCCGCTTCCCATCCCGCGCGCACTTGTCACCCTCACGGGCACGCTCGACGAGCTGCTTGAGCGCGACGAGTACGAACAACACCGCGACGACTGGGTCTGCGCGATCCTCACCGACGCCACACCGCCGATCGACCCGATGCGCAAACTCCAGGCACGGTTCCCCGGGTGCGCGACGCTGGTGTTGCAGCCGCCCGCTCGCGAGCATGACGAGCGCGACTATGGGCAGCGCGTGCGAGCGGCAAAGAGCGACGCCGAACTGGTCGATGTGTTCCTCCAGCACGTGCGCGCGGGCGAGGGCCTCTCGAGCGATGAAGAGGAGCTGTTCCGCGAAGTCGTGCAAGAGCAGGCCAACGCCGAGGTGCTTGCATGAGGGTGCACCGGCTCGAGATCGAGGGCTTTGGGCCGTTCCGCGGCGAACAGACGATCGATTTCGATCAGTTCGCCGACGACGGCATTTTTCTGATCACCGGCAAGACGGGTGCGGGCAAATCCAGCGTGCTCGACGCCATCTGTTTTGCGCTGTACGACGGGGTGCCGCGCTACGAAAACACGGGGCGGCGGTTGCGGAGCGACCACGCGCGCGACGGCGAGCCCACGCGCGTGGCGCTCGAGTTCAGCACGGGCGGTGAGCGGTACCGGGTAGAGCGGACCCCCGAGTACCAGCGGCCCAAGAAGCACGGCGCTGGGTTTACCCCGCAGAAGGCCACGGCGAACCTCGCCCAGTGGGTCGACGGCGAGTGGGCTGGCCTTGCGGCGCGGGCGAAGGAGGTCGGCGAGCTCCTCAGCGAAATCGTCGGGCTCACCCGCGACCAGTTTTTGCAGGTGATTCTGCTGGCGCAGAACCGCTTCGCGATGTTTCTGCAGGCCGACCAAGCGCAGCGGCAGGCGCTCCTGCGCACGCTCTTCGGCACGCGCCGATTTGAAGACTATGAGGCGTCGCTCGAAACGCGTCGCCGCGACGCGAAGGCGCGCTTTGAGCGTGGCGGCGACGGGCTCCTCGCTGTGGCCGCCCGTGCCGAGTCGGTGCTCGCCGAGGCCGTCGCAGTGCATGAGGGCGGCGAGATCGCGCACGCGGTTCTCGATGCTGCCGGTAACGATGATCCTGGTAACGATCCGGCCGGTCTCGATCCTGCCGGTAATGATGCTGCCGGTCACCTCTCTGCCGGTCACGACTCTGCCGGCGGAGGAGCGGGTGCGTCCGTGGTGGCCGAAGCCGCTCCCGCCTCGCTGCGCGAGCGGCTGGCGGCGTGTGAGGTCGGTGCGTTGCGGGTGGTGGCATGGGTCCAA
Source organism: Actinomycetes bacterium (assembly GCA_029777095.1). Lineage (GTDB taxonomy): Bacteria > Actinomycetota > Actinomycetes > Actinomycetales > Microbacteriaceae > Microbacterium. The sequence continues at coordinate 6,835 of JAKOTS010000032.1, forward strand.
GCCGGAGAGGCTGGCGTGGAGGCCGCGCTGGGGGAGCGCACGAACCTCGAAACCGTTGCCAATCGGTTGGAGCTTGTGCGCACAAATCAGGTGCGTCGAGACGCGTCGGCGCTCGCGCTTGCGCTCCTCGAAGAGCAGGGCGAGGCGATCGCCAGCGAGCGTGAGCAGGCGCACCGTGCCCGTGCCGCCGCCGCTGTGCAGCGATCGATCGACACCGCAGAGGCGGCCGCGGCCGCGTGCGCTGGGGCTCAAACGCACGCCGAAGCGGCGGTGCAAGAGTGGGCCGTCGCCGGCGAAGGGCCGCGTTCGGGGCACGATCTCGACGACTTCATCGAAACACATGTGCGCGCGGCTGGCGCGCTCGACGAAGCCGTGGCGGTCGAGGCAAACCTGCCAGGGCTCGAACAAGCCGTGACCGAAACCGAGCACGCCCAGCGTGCACTGTCTGAGGCGATCGGCACGGCAGAAATCGCCCAGGCGGATGGCCCGGAGCAACTGCGGGCACTCGACGAAGGCCTCGCCGCCGCCCGCGTGCACGCGGGCACCGCCGAGGCATCGGGCGCCGCGGTTGCCGAGCTTGCGGCGGCGGTCGACGCCGCAACCCAGGCGGTGTCGCTGGCAGAGAACGCTCGCGGCGCCCACGAAGAGGTGCGCGATCGCGGCGCAGAGCTGACCGCGGCCTCTGCCGCGGTCGACACGCTTCGCGACTTGCGGCTGCGCGGGGTAGCGAGTGAGCTGGCCGAAGCGCTGATCGAGGGCGAAGCCTGCGCCGTGTGCGGGTCACTCGAGCATCCGGCTCCGCGACGGAGCGCGGGCCAGCCCGTTCGGCAGGCGCAGATTGACGACGCGGTCGCGCATCGTGACGAGTGCGCCGAGCGCGAGAAGAGCGCAAGCGAGCGGGCAAAAGCGGCTGACCTCGACCTCGCCGAGGCCCAGGCCCGTGCCGGGGCGCGGAGTCTGCAGCAACTCGAACCGCTCCTCGAGGCCGCCCGGCTCGCGCTCGCCCAGGCAATTGACGCTGTTGCTCTGCGCGATCGCTTGCTTGAGAGCCGAACCCAGCTTGTTGACGAGCAGAAGGCGGCTGCGGCCACGCTCGGCGGACTCCGCGAGCGGAATGCCGCGTCGCTCACCGAGCAGGTGCACGCACAGCGCACCCTCACCGCAGCTCGCGCCGCGGTGAGTGCGGCTCGTGGCGAGTTCGCATCCGTGCACGCGCGCCGCGACGACGTCGATCGGCGCGTCGCGCGGGCACGCACGCTCAGCGAGGCGCACGCGAACCTCGAGGCGGCCGCGGCCGCGGCCGAAGCCGCGCTGGGCACTCGCGACGCCGAGCTGAGCGCGCACGGCTTTACCGACATGCACGACGCGATTGCCGCGCGACGCTCCGACGCCGAGACAACCGAACTCGAGCGCCGTGTGCGGCACCACGGCGAGCAGGTGGCGCACCACAAGGCGGTGCTGCTCGAGCCCGAACTGCTCGCTCTGCCCGAAGCCACAGTCGATGTCGACGATGCCCGGGCTGCGGCATCCGCCGCCGCGCAGCGACACAATGCGGCCGTACGGGGGCAGGTGCGCATCGAGGGGCTCTCGAGACAGCTGCACGATGCCCTCGACGAAGCCGCACGTGACGGAGCGGCCGTCGCCGCGCTGGAGGCCGAGTACGTCGTGATTGAGCGGCTCGCGAATTCGGTCGCCGGTCGGGCACCGAACACGCACCGCATGAAGCTCGAATCGTTCGTGCTGGCCGCCGAGCTCGAAGAGATCGTTGAGGCCGCGAACCGGCGGCTCGCACTGATGTCGGGCGAGCGCTACCGCCTCGAGCACAGTGATGCGCTGGAGGCTCGCGGCCGCCAATCTGGGCTCGGGCTCTCGGTCATGGACCAGCACACCGGCCGGACTCGCCCCACACACTCGTTGTCGGGCGGCGAGACGTTCTTGGCCTCGCTCGCGCTCGCACTCGGGTTGGCCGAGGTGGTCTCAGCGCGCGCGGGCGGGATCACGCTCGACACGCTGTTCATCGACGAGGGCTTTGGGTCATTGGATGCCGCGACCCTCGACGTCGCCATGGCCACGCTCGATGAGCTCCGCCAGGGTGGCCGAGTCGTCGGCCTGATCAGTCACGTTGAAGCGATGAAGGAGCAGATCCACTCGCAGCTTGTGATCGATGTCGAGCCTGAGGGCTGGAGCACCGTGCGGTCGTCTGCGGCCGGTGCGCGTCGATAACTCGTTGGCACATGCAGACGCAGAACGGCCCCACGTCCGAAGACGTGGGGCCGTTCTGGCAGTCGAAGGTTATTCGACCAGGTACATACGCGCGGCTGCAGCCACGACGTCGTAGAACTCGCCTGCGGCTTCGGTCGAGATGCCACCCGAACCGGCCATCGACTCGACGAACGAGCTGCGGAACGTCTGCTCCTGCTCGGCACCCATCGTGCCACCAGCAAGCTTGTCTTGCATGACGATTGCCTGGCCGAGGACCAGCAGGACCTCGTCGGGGAACATCGTCGCAACGAGCTCGGGCGTCGCATTGGGGATCGCGTCAGCGAGAATGCGGGTGACCTCGGGCTTTGCCTCGGCGACGAACGCCGACTCGCTGTACGTGCCAGCGGCAACGTCGCTGTCGACATCCGACGGCGCGTCGCTCTCGTCGATCCAGTCCGACGAGGACGAGGGGTCAAGGTCAATGCCGTAGTCAGAGTTGTCAACGAAACCAGCAGCTGCGGCGGCGATGAAGAACGCGACAATCATGACGATCGAGGCGATCCAACCGATCACCGAGACGATGAGCGCTGCGATCGAGAACGGCTTGCCGCCCTGGTTCTTCTTCACGAGCGCGACGATGGCGATGACGAACGCGGGCAACAACAAGACGCCGGCAAACAGGTTTGCGCCGGGCACGAAGGCCATGATGAGGCCGAGCACCGCGAGGACGAGTGCAATGATCGCGAGCACCTTCGGGCGCGGCCCGCCGGGTGCAACCGGCGCCATGGGCTGACCGTAGACCGGCTGACCGTAACCGGGCTGTGCCGGCGGCTGGCCGTATGCGGGCGGCTGACCGTATGCCGGGGGCACTGGCTGACCCGGCTGCTGGCCGAAGTCTGCCTGAGGGGCCTGACCATAGCCCGGCTGCGGAGCCTGGCCGTACGGCGCCGGCGGGACGGGCGGCAGTTCGGTGGGGAACTCACCGGCCGGGTACGGGGTGGTGGGCTGCGTCGGGTCGACCGGCGGAGTGTTGGGCTCGCCAGGCTGCTGGGGGTCTTGGGGAATGGTCAATGCGGTTCCTCTGATGCGGGGACAAGCTGAATTGTAAGCCTATCGGCGTTTTTTCGACGCGATCGACGAGAACTGGCATCGATACCGGAACGACACTCCTGGCGACACCCCCACCGCCAATGTCTGGGGTGCCCGGTAGCGTGACTGGCGAGACAGGGGAGTGCATGTACATCCACAACGGCAGCATCGTCACAAGTGCCAGCGATCTGAGCGCGGCTGCGCACTGCGAGTTCGCGGTGCTCCGCAAGCTCGATGCACTCCTCGGCCGCATCGAGGCCGTGGCCAAGCCAGACGACCCGATGCTCGAGCGGGCGTCGGTATTGGGCGACGAACACGAGCAGCGCGTGCTTGATTCACTCGTCCACACGCACGGGCAACGCGTCACGACGGTGGCCAAACCAGATCTCCGAGACGACGACTCGGTTGCGCGCGCGGTTGACGACACGATGGCCGCGCTTGCCTCGGGCGTCGACGTCGTGTTTCAGGCGACGTTTGCGACCGACGAGTTCATCGGGTTCGCCGACTTCTTGGTCCGGCAGGCCGATGGGCGCTACATGGTGCAAGACAGCAAGCTGGCGCGCACTGCGCGTGTGACGGCGCTCTTGCAACTCGCCGCCTACGTCGCGCAGCTCGACCGGCTCGGCGTCCCCCGAAGCGACACTGTCCAGCTGCTGCTCGGCGACGGGTCGGTCAGCACACACCGCGTCGACGACATCATGCCTGTCTTTCGCCGCCAGTGGGCCCGCCTGCGCAGCCTCGTCATCGAACGTGCGGCAGCCGGCACACCCACGGCGTGGGGCGACCCGCGGTTTCGTGCATGCGGGCGTTGCGAGTGGTGCACCCCGGAGGTTGAGCGCGAGCGCGATCTGCTCCTTGTTGCGGGGATGCGACCGACCCAGCGCGGCCGGCTGATCGAGGCCGGCATCACGACGATCGAGGCGCTTGCTGAGGCATCCGCCCCACCATCGACGATGGCCATCGAATCGTTCGAAGGGTTGCGGGCTCAGGCGCAATTGCAGTTGCTCGCGGTGCAAAAAGGCGACGATGTGGCCCCACCTTATGAGGTTGCGCAGGCCGAGGCGCTCGCCGCGATTCCTGCACCCGATGCCGGTGACCTCTTCTTCGACTTCGAGGGCGACCCGCTCTACACCGAGGGGGCGGGCCGTTTCTGGGGCCTCGACTACCTGTTCGGCTGGGTCGATGCCGACGGTGTGTTTGCTGCGTTGTGGGCGCACAGCTTCGCCGAAGAGCGGCAGGCGCTGGTCGATTTCGTCGCGTTTGTGCGCGCGCGGCGGTCGCGGCATCCAGGGCTGCACATTTATCACTACGCGCCCTACGAAACCTCACACCTGAGCGCGATGGCCGCGCGCTATGGGGTCTGCGAAGCCGAGGTCGACGCGCTGCTGCGCGAGGGTGTGTTCGTCGACCTCTACCCGATCGTGCGGCGTGCGGTGCGGGTGGGCTCACGTTCGTACTCGATCAAGGCGCTCGAGCCGCTCTATATGGGGGCCGAATCGCGCACCGACATGGCGGTCACCAAGGGCGACCAGTCGATCGAGGTGTATCTCAGCTGGCGGGCGGCCGTCGCCGATGGGCGCGCCGCCGAGTCAGCCGAGATCCTGCGCGGCATCGCCGATTACAACGAGTACGACTGCGTGTCGACGCTCAAGCTTCGTGATTGGATGCTGGGGCTCGCCCGCGAACGAGGCATTTCGCCGGCGGTGGTACCCGTCGAACTGCAGGTGAGTTTCGAAGAATCACCCACCGCCCACGGTCTGCGCGAGTGGGCGCAGACCCTCGATGAGGGGGCGGGTGATGACGACCGGGCCGATGTCGCCGCGGAGGCCGATGCGCTCCGCCTCGCGGCGGCCGCGCTCGATTACTACCCGCGCGAGCGGAAAAGCTATTGGGCCGAGCACTTCTTCCGGCTCGAGCAGCCCGTCGAGAGCTGGGCCGAACGCGGCAATGTGCTGCTCGTCGATCGCGATCGAAGCGCGGTGACACAGCCCTGGGGCACCGAGGGCCGGCAGCGCAAGGCGCGCCGCCGCCTCCGCCTTCGCGGGGCGATGGCGCCCGGGTTCACCCTGCGCCAGGGCGAGCGAGTCTTCGTGCTCTACGACCCGCCCACGCCGTTCGGCGGACAGGCCGCGCAGCCGCACATGCGCGGTACCCAAGACGCCGAGATCATCGAGGTGCTCGACGATGGCGTCACGATCAACGGGCTGCTCATCGAAGAAAGCGCCGACGGCGGCAATTGGGACACCCTGCCGATGGCGGTAGCGCCGGGCTGGCCCATCCGCACCGAGGGGCAAGAAACCGCCATCGCCGACTGGGCGGCTCGGCTGCTCACCGATCGCGAGCTCCGCCGCGACCCCGCAACCGATGTGCTGCTGCGCCGGGCGTCGCGCGCCGGGAGCAACGAACCGGTCGCCGGCGACAACATTGGCGCCGTGGTCGGAGCGCTGGAACACCTCGACCGCGGTTTCGTTGCAGTCCAGGGCCCGCCGGGCACGGGCAAGACCTATGTCGGTTCGCGCGTCATCGCTCGGCTGGTGCGCGAGCATGGCTGGCGCATCGGTGTGGTGGCACAGTCACACCGGGTGGTCGAAAACGTGCTTGACGGCGTCGTCGCCGCGGGGGTCGCCCCAGAGCTCGTCGCCAAGGCGCTGAGCGGGTCACAGCCGGAAGACCACGCGTTCACCGCACTCCCAAGCAAGCCTGCGGCCGCACGCTTTGCGAGCGAGCACGCCACAACCGGGTTCGTGCTCGGCGGCACAGCATGGGACTTCGCGAACCCGCGGAACATCCCCCGCGGCAGCCTCGACCTGCTCGTGATCGACGAGGCGGGCCAGTTCTCGCTCGCGAACACCATCGCGGTCTCGCTCGTCGCACCCCGGCTCTTGCTCCTTGGTGACCCGCAGCAGCTTCCGCAGGTGAGCCAGGGAACGCACCCCGAGCCCGTCGACACGTCGGCGCTCGGCTGGGTCATCGGCGATCACGCCGTGCTCCCAGACGAGTTCGGCTTCTTTCTCAGCGAAAGTTGGCGCATGCATCCCGCCATCGCCGCGCCGGTGTCGCACCTCTCCTACGAGGGCAAACTTCTGTCGCACCCATCGGCGGTGGTCCGCCACCTCGACGGCATCGAGCCGGGGCTGCACGCGATCGCGGTCGAACACAGCGGCAATGCGACCTCATCGACCGAAGAAGCCGACGAGGTCGTGCGAATCGCGCGCGAGGTGCTCGGCCGAGCGTGGACCGAAGTGCGTGTCGACGGCAACGGCGTCGCCATCGCTGAGCCCGCGCGCCCGCTGGAGCAGAGCGACATCATCGTGGTCACCCCGTACAACGCACAGTTGCAGTGCGTGCGCGCGGCGCTCGACGCCGCCGGCTTGCACGACGTGCCGGTCGGCACCGTCGACAAGTTCCAGGGGCAAGAAGCCGCGGTCGCGATCATGAGCCTGGCGGCGTCATCGGCGGCCGAGGTTCCGCGGGGCATCGAGTTTCTTCTGATGCGCAATCGGCTCAACGTCGCGATTTCGCGCGCCAAGCTCGCGGCGTACCTGCTCTACTCGCCAGCGCTCCTCGACGATCTGCCGCGCACCCCACTCGGGGTCGCGCAACTCAGTGCGTTCGCGCGGCTCGTGGGCGACGACGATGGCCGAGGTGGTGCCTGACCGGCTCCGTGAAACTGTCGCGTCAGGTCGTGCCGTACAACCGGTCACCGGCGTCGCCGAGGCCCGGCACGATGTAGCCGTGCTCGTCGAGGCGCTCGTCGACGGCACCGAGCACCAGCGACACGTCGCGGTCACCGACAAGCTTCTCAAGGGCGGCGAGGCCCTCGGGCGCCGCAAGGATGCAGATGGCCGTGACGTCGACGGCGCCGCGATCGAAGAGGTAGTTGATTGCCGCGCCCAGCGAACCGCCCGTTGCGAGCATCGGGTCGAGCACGAAGCACTGCCGGTCGCTCAGGTCGTCGGGCAGTCGCTCTGCGTAGGTCGACGGCTCAAGCGTCTCTTCGTTGCGCAGGATGCCCAAGAACCCAACCTCGGCGGTCGGCAATAGCTTGACCATGCCCTCGAGCATGCCCAGCCCGGCACGCAGAATCGGCACAACGATCGGGCGGGGCTCGCTGATTTTCACGCCGCTCGTCCTGGTGACGGGGGTCTGAATCTCAATCGGCTCGACGCGCACGCCTCGGGTGGCCTCATAGGCAAGCAGCGTCACGAGTTCTTCGGTGAGTTGCCGAAACACCGGCGACGTGGTGCGCTCGTCGCGCAACACGGTGAGTTTGTGGGTGATGAGTGGATGATCAGCTACGTGCACGCGCATGGGCCAAGGTTACTGCGTCTCAGAGCCGGCACGAGACGAAATAAGCCCGCCGGGCGTCGTGATGCTGTCTACTAGAAGCGTGCTTCCTCCCCCCGCGATCTTCAACGACTGGATGTCGCACGCCCTGCGGCTCGCAATTTCGGCGGGCACCGACGGTGACGTTCCCGTCGGTGCGGTGGTGGTGGATGCCGCGGGCCAGATCATCGGCGAAGGCAAAAACCTCCGCGAGGTCACGCATGACCCCACGGCGCATGCCGAAGTCGTGGCAATCCGCGCGGCATCCGCAGCCTGGGGTGGCTGGAATCTCGAGGGATGCACGCTCGTCGTGACGCTCGAGCCGTGCGTCATGTGTGCGGGAGCAATATTGCAATCGCGGTTGTCGCGCGTCGTGTTTGGCGCGTGGGACGAAAAGGCGGGCGCCGCTGGCTCGGTCTACGACCTCCTGCGCGATCGGCGCCTTCCCTATCGCGCCGAGGTCGTCGGTGGTGTGCGCGAGCAAGAAACCAAGGCACTCCTGCAGGCATTCTTCACGGCAAAACGCCCGGAGCGCCCGTAGCTCTGCCTGAGCCCCCAGCCCGGCCCGGCGAACCAGCGCGGCACACCACCGCAACGAACTACGGCAGCAGCGGCAACACTTCCTGCCCGAGGTACTCGATCAGGTCAAGATCCCGCGGGTTCAGAAGCTGAAAGTATATGCGCTCCGCACCGAGATCCACGAGGCGCTTGACCTTTTCGGCAGCCTGTTCGGCATTGCCCCACACGTTCGCTTCGCCGCGCAGCTGCTCGGGTGTGCGACCCGCGTCGGCGCCGCGGCGCAGGAGGTCGGTCTCGTTGTCGGCCACGAATGTGGTCACCGCTACTGAGTACTTCAGCGACTTCGGGTCGCGGCCGAGACGCTGCGCCGCGGCCTTCACCCCGTCGATCTTCTCGGCGAGCACCGCCTCGGGCTGAAACCCGATGTTGAACTCGGTCGCGAAGCGTGCGGCGATCTCAGGCGTCCGCTTCGGCCCACCGCCGCCGACGATCACGGGCACCTGCGCCTGGGTCGGCTTGGGCAGCGCGGGGGAACCCTGCAGCGAATAGTGCTCGCCCTCGAACGTGTAGGTCTCGCCCACCGGGGTGGCCCACGACCCGGTCACGATCTCGAGTTGCTCCTCCAAGAGGCCGAAGCGCTTGTCAGGAAACGGGATGCCGTAGGCCAGGTGTTCGCGGCGATACCAACCGGTGCCGAGGCCCAACTCGACGCGCCCGCCCGACATCTGGTCGACCTGCGCCACCTGCATCGCGAGGATGCCCGGGTGCCGGTAGGTCACCGACGACACGAGCGTCCCGAGGCGCACCCGCTCGGTCTCGCGGGCCAGGCCGGCGAGGCTGGTCCAGGCGTCGCTCGGGCCGGGGAGCCCGTCGCCGCCCATCGTCAGGTAGTGGTCGGAGCGGAAGAATCCAGTGAACCCGAGGCGCTCGGTTGCCTGGGCGGCGTGGAGGAGATCATCGTATGTTGCCCCCTGCTGGGGCTCGGTGAAGACGCAATATTCCATGCCTTCATCTTGGCCGTACCTGTTCGCATGTGGGCGATTACGGTTCAGAAACCTTTGGCTGGGGCATTGCCACGACGTCGACGATGGAGCGAAACACGAAGAGGTCTTCGTCGCCGGGGTACCCGCGCGGCATGCGACCGGGGGCCGAGGCATCCACATCAAACATGTTCACGCGCGCACGAAGCAGCCCGCCATCGTTGCCCACCGCGCGGGTATTGAAATACGCGTAGCGGCTACTGCGGCCGGGGACGTCGATGCGGCCGAACGCCGTAAGGCCATCGACAGTGAGCGGCGAGGAGACGCGAATCAGCGGCGCGTCGACCAGGTTTACGGGCTCGTCGGGGCGGACGATCAGCGAGACCGAATAGGGGTATTCGAGCAGGCTGACCTGCGGCATGTCGGCGACTGTCGGCGGGGGCGGCTCTTCGGTGTTCCAGACCGAACGCCCGCGCTTGCGCGACCGGCGAAACCAGACGATCCACGCGATGAGCACGCCAGCCGTCACCAGGATGCCGGCGAAAAGGAGGGTCGAGCTGTTGAAGAACATGCTGTCTAGTCTGCCGACTTGAGCACAATCGTGTCGGTGGCCGGGCGCGCGCCCTCAAGTTCGGGGCGATACACATCGGGTTCGAGATAGAGCACAGTGGCCGAGGGAACCGCCGCCCGCACCCGCGCTTCGATCACGTCGATGTCTTCTGCGACTTCGCGCAGCGACCGGTTCGACACGAAGCCAAGTTTTGCCGCCACAAGTAGTTCGTCGGGGCCGAGGTAGAGCGTCTTGATGTGGATGATCTTTTCGATCTCGGGGCCCGACTCGATCGCGGCAACAATCGCACGGTGGTCGGCCTCGCTTGCGCCCTCGCCCACGAGCAAGCTCTTGGTCTCAATGCCCAGGATGATGGCAATCGCGACGAGCAGCACGCCGATCATGAGCGTGCCGAGCGCGTCGAAGAGCGGGTTGCCGGTGAGCACGGTCATGCCGACGCCAAACAGGGCGAAGCACAGGCCCACGAGCGCGCCCACGTCTTCGAGCAGCACAACGGGCAACTCGGGCGCCTTGGAATGGCGCACGAACGACACCCACGACTGGCCCGGCAGCCGCACGTGGTTGCTCTCACGCACCGCGGTGCGCAGCGAGAACGACTCGAGCACGATCGCGATCACGAGCACGCCGACCGGGATCCACCAGTTGGTGAGCATGTGCGGGTGCGTGAGCTTGTTCACGCCCTCATAGATCGAGAAGACGCCACCGATCGAGAACAAGATGATCGAGACGACAAACGCGTAGACGAACCGCTCACGGCCGTAGCCGAATGGATGCGCCTGGTCGGCCGCCCGCTTTGCCCGGCGTCCGCCGAGCAAGAGCAGTAGCTGATTGCCCGAATCGGCGACGGAGTGCACCGCTTCGGCGAGCATTGAGGCGGAGCCCGAAAGTGCCCATGCCGCAAACTTTGCGAGCGCGATCCCCATGTTTGCAAGGAACGCCGCGATAATCGCCTTGTTGCCACCAGATGCGCTCATGCGTTGATCCTATTGGGATCGCACGACATTACGAGCCCCATGACGGCGCCGCGGCGCCGCGTGCCGCGGGATGCGGCATCCGCCCTAATCCGACGAAGGGATGATGAACGCCTCGGTCGGCGGGTTTGGGTGCTGGCGGGGGGTGGATGCCGTGGGCTCGCGCCGGATCACATCGGCAATCGCAGTGGCGAGCTCGGCCGGGCGTTCGAGGTGCACGTCGTGGCCGACGCCGTCGAAGGTGACCTCGGTCACCGAGCCGCCGTAGGCCGCGTAGTCGCTGAGCACGTCGCGCGTCTGCGTCACCATCAGCTGGGCCGGGGCATCACGCTCGCCGGGCCAACCAGGGAAGAGGCCCTGCTGGCCGAGGTAGCTGACGTCGAAGTAGGAGGCATCCGACACGATCGCATCGGCGGTGCCATGCACCCACAGCACGGGGGGAAGGATTGGCAGGTCGATGATCCCCGACACGTTGTGAAACAGGGGGGACATTGCGTTGAGTACGCCCGTGGTTCCAGGAGCGAATCCCGGCCAGTGGGCGCTCTCGACGCTGTCGCCCGGGTAGTTGCCCGCGGCTGTCGACGTGCGAAGCATCGCGGCCACCCACTCGTCTTCGTGGGCGGTCGAATAGCTGGGGCTCACGTACGCGCCACGGAACACCGTGCGCGGTGACGCCTCGTGTTCGTCGGTCGCGTCGCCGGCCTTCAAGCGCGCGACGAAGTCGGGGTTGGCAGTGCCGCCGCCGGTTCCGGCAGCATCGTCGGTCAAGAGCTCGCCATCGCGCCGCGTGCCGCCAAAGCCGAACGGCGAGATTGGCGAGACCAGCGTGAGGCTGAGTGCGCCGTAGTCGAGCGCGTGCTGCAGAATCACGCCGCCGCCCATCGCCGCACCCACCAGGTGGGCCGACCTGAGCTCGAGGGCGCTGAGGGTGGCCCGGAGGTCGTCGCTGAAGTCCGCGAGCCCGCGCGTGGCGTCGACGGGCAGTGCCTCGCTCGAGCCGAAGCCACGCAGATCGAGTGCGATCGCGCGCACATCGTGCGGCAGGGCAAGCATCGCCTCCTGCCAGAAGACGGACGACGAAAGATTGCCGTGTACAAATACGACGGTGCGCGAATCGGGAGCCGCGGCGTTATCGGCGGTCCGCTCCAGGATGCTCACCGTGAGGCGTTCGGTCTTGACAGCGCGCGTGCCGATGCCTGGAAAGAGTGTCATGACTGTCCTTCGGTCGAGCAAGCTACCTGTCCTGATCCCGATCCTAGCCGCGGCATCCATGAGGCGTCAGCGGGTTGCAGTTGAGCGCGCTCTCGTAGGATTGCCGCATGAACGCTCAGGTCGCATCGCCACTTCCGTCCATCGCCATTCTCGGAGCGGGGTCGATGGGCGGCGCGATTTTGCAGGGCCTGGCCGCGTCAGGGCTCGCGACGGCGGGCCTCGCCGCAACCAACCGCACGGGTGCAAAGGCCGCCGAGCTGGCCGGCCTCGCCGGTGTGACGAGCATCGCGCTCGAGACGTCACCAACGGGCAATGTGGATGCCGCAGCCGCCGCAGAAATCGTGCTCATCGGCGTCAAGCCAGCCATGGTGCCCGACCTGCTGCGCGAGCTCGCGCCGTCGCTGCGGCCCGGGACCATCGTGGTCAGCCTCGCGGCGGGCGTCACGATCGCAACGTACGAGGCGATCGTGGGCCGCGACGTCGCGGTGGTGCGCTCGATGCCGAACACGCCCGCGGTGGTGGGCAAAGCGGTCACGGGCATCGCCGCCGGCACGCACGCGACTGCCGCCGACATGGCCGTCGTGCGGCGCCTCTTCGAGACCGTGGGTGACGTCATCGAGATCGACGAATCGCAGATCGATGCGCTGAGCACGATCTCGGGGTCGGGGCCGGCCTATGTGTTCTTGCTCATCGAGGCGTTCACGCAGGCCGCGCTCAACAAGGGCTTCACGCTCGCGCAGGCACGGTTGATGTCCGAGGGCACCTTCATCGGGGCCGCGGCGCTCCTTGCGGCGAGCGACGAAGAGCCGGCAGAACTGCGACGACGTGTCACGAGCCCGAAGGGCACGACCGAGCGCGCCATCGCCGTCCTCGCCGCGGCGGGGCTTGACGCGACATTTGACGAGGCGACGGATGCCGCACTTGCACGTGCCCGCGAACTCGCTGCCGGCGCATCCTGAACGTGACGAAACTGGGCGCGACGAAACCTGGCGTGCGTCAGCGTTGAGAAACGCGCAGGTTGGCTAGCGGTCGAGGGCCGCGAAGCGTTCGACGTCGAGGTTGGTGCCCGAGACGATGATCAGGTCGTGGTTCGAGATGACCGTGTTGGCTTCCGCGTGGCGGAACTCCTTGCCGGGCGATTTCACGCCGACGACCGTGATCTTGTACTTCGAGCGCACGCGCGACTCGTGCAGGCCCACGCCACGGATGAACTTCGGCGGGTACATCTTTGCCAGCACGAAGTCGTCGTCGAACCGGATGAAGTCGAGCATGCGGCCCGAGACGAGGTGGGCGACGCGCTCGCCGGCTTCGCGTTCGGGGTAGATCACGTGGTGCGCGCCGACGCGCGAGAGGATCTTGCCGTGCGCCTGCGAAACCGCCTTCGCCCAGATCTGCGGCACCTGCATGTCGACCAGGTTCGCAGTGATCAGCACGGATGCCTCGATGAGCGAGCCGACCGCGACGACCGCGACCGAGAAGTCTTGGGCACCGATCTGCTTCAGCGCCTCGAGGTTGCGCGCATCGGCCTGGACCGTGTGCGTGACGCGCTCCGACCACTTCTGCACGAGTTCGTGGCTCTCGTCGATCGCCAGCACCTCGCGCCCGAGACGGTCGAGCTCTCCTGCGCAGGCGGCGCCGAATCGGCCCAACCCTACGACGAGGACGGGGGCATCATTTCTGATTCGGTCAACCAACGATCGGCCTTTCGACGGGCAGCGCGTACAACTGCGAGCGGGATGTCGCAGCCACTGCCGCGGCGAGTGTCACTGTACCAATGCGGCCCATAAAGATAGTCAACGCCATCACGTAGATCGCGGAATCTGGCAGGTTCGCGGTGACTCCCGTCGACAGCCCGACGGTGCCGAAGCCTGAAATAACGTCGAACAGCACGCGCCCGACCTGCTCGCCGGTGATCTGGGTGATGATGATCGTCGAGAGGGCCACGATCGTCGAGCCCCACGCCACAACGCTGAGGGCGACGCGCTGCACGTCGCGCGGGATGCGCCGGCCAAAGATCTGCACCGAGGTGCGGCCGCGGGCCTCCGACCAGGCGGCCAGGGCCAGCACGGCGAGCGTGGTGACCTTGATGCCACCGGCGGTCGATGCTGAACCACCGCCGACGAACATGAGCATCGAGCCCACCACCAGAGACGAACCATTGAGGTCGCCGATGTCAATGACCGAGAACCCGCCTGACCGTGTCATCGCCGAGAGGAAGAATGCCTGGAAGGTCGTGTCGACCGCATCCATGCTGCCGAACGTCTTTGGGTTGCCGTACTCGAGGACCGCGAAGGCGATGGCGCCCGCGAAGAACAGAATGACCGTCGTGATGAGCGTCAGCTTCGCGTGCAGCGACCACATGCGCACATGCCAGACGTGGCGCGCGAGGGTGTAGATCACGGGGAAGCCGATGCTCCCGAGGAAGACGCCAACCATGAGCACGCTCAGCAGGAAGTAATCGTCGGCGAACGGTGTCAGCCCGCCCGCATTGGGGGTGAAGCCCGTGTTGGTGAAGGCCATTGCGGCGTAGAACGGGGCCTCCCAGATTGCCGCGACGAACGGCACCTTCGCGGCAAGCAGTGCCGGGAACAGGAGCACGGCGATGATGCCCTCGATCAGGAGCGTCGACAGGGCGACCGTGCGAAGCAGCTGGCCGACCTCGCCGAGCCGCACCGTCTGCCCTTCGTTTACCGGTCCGCCGTGCGCGCGGAGCGGGTTTGAATCGCTCGCGGCGATGAGCTTTGCTCGCAATCCGAGGCGCTTCGAGATGACAAGGCCGAGGATCGAGGCGAGCGTGAGCACGCCCATTCCGCCGATGTTGACGCCGAGAAAGATCAAGAAGCGGCCGAACGGCGACCAGTGCGTCGCCATGTCGACCGTGCTCAGCCCGGTGACGCAGATGGTCGAGACCGCGGTGAAGAGTGCATCCGCAAACGCGGTCTGCTTGCCGTCGGCTGCCGCGGCCGGCAGCGAGAGCAGCGCGGTAAACAGCAAGACCAGGGTCGAAAAGACGAGCAACGCGAACCGCGGCGGGGATGACGTGGTGAACGCCCGAAACGCCAGTGGAATGCGCCTAATGCCACGAAGGAGCGGCTGCTTCGCCTGCTTCGTTTTTGTGTTGCCCGACATCTCGCCTCCTCTCTGACCGTGACGTTGTCATGGTAGTCGTGCGCCCGCGCCACTAACCTATGGGTATGGCGGACATTTTCGACGTGATCGCAGACGGCACCCGGCGAGACATTCTGCAGCTGCTGCTCGAGCGGTCCGGATCAGAACAAGACGATGGCATCAGCGTCTCGAACATTGTGCAGGCACTTGGCGCGAGCCAGCCGACGGTGTCGAAGCACCTGAAGGTGCTTCGCGATGCCGGTCTCGTGTCGGTACGCGAAGACGGGCAGCACCGATTTTATAGCCTCGAGTCCGAGCCTCTCGGCACCGTCGACGATTGGCTCGTGCCGTTTCTCATCGATGAGACCGACACCGCGATCCTCGCCGACCCGTTTGCGGGAGATCTGGGCAGCGCCGCGCTCCCCGAGGGGGCGCAACACGCGGCAGAGGTGTTTGGTCGCACCGCGGCGCAGGCGAAGCGCGTCGTTGCGACCGCGATGAAGCGCCTCGGCGTCTAACGCGAGTCGCGTAAACCCCACGAGTCACAGCAGTCACACGGGTTTACTTTGCCGCACACCAGCCCCTAGAGTGAGCGTCAGATTTGTTGGGGATTCTTTGCTGCACATAAAAGGGTGGTTGCATCAACATGGCCGAACTGCCGGATGTGAAATTTTTGACAGTTGCCGAGGTCGCCGCGATTATGCGCGTGTCGAAGATGACGGTCTACCGTCTCGTGCACGCCGGCGAGCTTCCTGCCGTACGTTTTGGCCGGTCATACCGTGTTCCTGAGACCGCGGTAACGCACGCGTTGCAGCGCCCCGCGGCCGACGTCGGCTGACAAAACCCGCGTTCGGGCGCAACGAAAGTGTGGACGTGTGACGTTCATGCTTCAGCCGTAGGGTAGACTTCCCGGAGGCATTTAGTTGTACGACCCGGATGCCAATTAGGTATCCATGCCCCGATCTTTGTGAGGTTTTCCGTGGGTTCAGTCATTAAGAAGCGCCGCAAGCGCATGGCGAAGAAGAAGCACCGCAAACTGCTTCGTAAGACTCGCCACCAGCGTCGCAACAAGAAGTAGCGATCGCGCGAGCGGTTGTTCATCCAGACGCCGGTCCTTCGGGGCCGGCGTTTTTGGTGTCTCCATGCAGACGCGTGCCAGACTTGAACGAGTCGTGAGAGAGAGAAGCGTCATGCAAGCAATCACCGAGGCCAACGTTGAGCACGTACACAACGCGAAAGACGCCGTGATCATCGACGTGCGCGAAGTCTTCGAGTTCGAAGCGGGCCACGCGGTCGGCGCGGTGAACATCCCGCTCGGTGAGCTCGGCGGTCGCCTCGATGAGCTTCCGCAAAACGGCGAGCAGTTCTTCGTGATCTGCCAGAGCGGTGGGCGTTCAGGCCGCGCCGTCGTGGCGCTGCGGGCGCGCGAGTACGACGCCGTCAATGTGGCGGGCGGTACCGCCGACTGGATCGACGCCGAGTACGAGATTGCCCGCTAGCCGATGACCACGATCACCCTCATTGGCAAGCCCGGCTGCCACCTGTGCGATGTTGCTCGCGAAGTGACCGAACGCGTGCTCGCCGAGCTGCCCGAAGCGGTGGCCGAGCGCGTCGAGGTGCGCGAGGCATCCATCGACGACGACCCCGCACTGTTTGACCTGTGGTGGGAGAAGATCCCCGTCGTGCTGATCGACAACCAGCTTCACGCGCACTGGCGCCTGAACCCCGAACGCCTGCGAGATGCGCTCACCGGCGCGCACGCCGAACACTCCTGAGGAGACCCATGATTCGTCACATTGTGCTGTGGAAGCTTCGCGCTGAAGACGCGGCCACCCGCGCCGAACAGGCCGAAACGGTGTCGGCAAAGCTGATGGCGCTGAAGGGCGTTGTTCCCGAGATCCTCGACATCACGGTCGCGCCGAACGCGGCATACGCCGGCCAGAACTGGGACGTGGCGCTCATCGCCGACTTCGACGACCTCGCGGCGCTTGAACGCTACGTCGTGAACCCGCGCCATGAAGAGGCGGCGGTGTACGTGCGGAGCGTTGCCAGCGACCGCGTGGCCGTCGACCTCAAGCTGTAAGGCGTGCCCGGAGCGCGGCCAGCTGCGCGTCTGTGAGGCCACCTGACTGCAGGTAGGCGGCGCAGCTCCCGTGGTTCTTGTCGACCCACGCGAGTGCCTGCTCCATGGCTGCGGCCGGGGTGCCCGTCACGAGCTCGACAAGGGCGGGCGATTCTGGCGCGCCCATCTTCTTCATCATGGCAAGCATGCCATCGGCCCACGGCCCGGCCAGGTTGGCGGCGGAGCTTGCGTAGTCGGCCACGACGGCCGCGCGCTCGACCCCGACGGCCTCGAGAATGAGTGCGGCGCTGACGCCGGTGCGGTCTTTGCCCGCGGTGCAGTGAATGAGCACGGCGGTCGGTGCGTCGTCGGTGGATGCCGCAACCAGGCGGGCAACCTCGGCGAACGCTGCCGCGCCCCCGCCGAGCATCGACACGTACATGTCACCGAGTGACGGAATCTGCGCGAGCACCTGTTCCATCATCTTTTTGGTCGCAGCGGGGTCGGTAACGGCAGCGTCGGGTGCGGCGCCAGAGCCCGCCGCAGCGCCTGGAGGGGCTGCGAACGCCGCCTGTGCGGCGCCGGCAAGGGCGCCCTGCATCACCGAGAGGTTGACGACTTGAAACGGCCGGCTCGTGGGCAGCACGTCGGGCGCGGCTTCGCGCTCCGCGTCCATACGGAAGTCGACCACAACACCGATCGGGCTGGCGGCAAGCTGCGCCTCGCCCTCCGCGGTGAGCGTGTTGAGGGCTTCGGAGCGGAAGAACACGCCGGGCCGAGTCGTCCCGCCATCACTGAGCGGAAGCCCGCCGAGGTCGCGGAAGTTGTGGGTGCCGTCGAGGGTCGTGGTGGTGATGGGAAGCGAGGTCATGGCCGTCAGCATAGGGCCGATGCCAGACGCCGTGCCGACATTGCGGGGGACACCGTGCAAACATCGCGCGCCAGATCACCCGCAGCATCACCCAGCGAGCTACCCGGCCGCACATGGGTGCGCGACCGGGCGAAACCGGCCACGCACCGGCGCGACCGCGACCGCGACGGCTACGGCTCGAGGCGTGTCGGACCGCGGAACAGGTAGGTGACCTCGCGGATCGACGACTCGCCAAGCAACAGCATCAGCAAGCGGGCGAGGCCCATGCCGAAGCCACCGTGCGGCGGCACGCCGTAACGGAAGAAGTCGAAGTAGAACTCGAGGTGCTCGGGGTCGAGCCCTTTCTCCTTCGCCTGTTCGATCAGCACGTCGACACGGTGCTCGCGCTGCGCGCCCGTCGTAATCTCGACGCCCTTGTATAGCAGGTCGTAGCTCTTGGTGAGCCCGGTCTCTTCGTCGCGCATGTGGTAAAAAGCCCGAATGTGCGCCGGGTAGTCGGTGATGTACACGAAGTCGTGGCCGAAGGCCTCTTTCACGTGCGCAGAAATCTGGCGTTCGCCCTCGGGGTCGAGGTCGCCGTCGGTGCGCAGAATTTCGTGCCCACGTGCGGCCACGATGTCGAGTGCCTCGGCAAGCGGGATGCGCGGGAACGGAAGCGTGGGAACCTCGACAACGAGGCCGAACAGGCGCTCGATGTCGTCGCCGTGCTTCTCCTTGACGGCGGCGATCGCGAAGGCGAGGAGCTCCTCCTGCATGCGAGCGACGTCTTCGTGCGAGTCGATCCATGAAATCTCGGCGTCGATCGAGGTGAACTCGGTTGCGTGGCGCGAGGTGAACGACGGGTCGGCGCGGTACACGTCGCCGATCTCAAAGATCTTGCCGAAGCCGGCCGACTGCGCCATCTGCTTGAAGAACTGGGGGCTCTGCGCGAGGTACGCGGTGGTCTCGAAGTATTCGAGGGCGAACAGCTCGGCGTTCGACTCCGAGGCGCTGGCCATGAGCTTGGGCGAGTGCACCTCGATGTAGTCGCGCTCGATCCAGTAGGTGCGCATCGCGTGCTCAAGCGTGGTCTGCACACGGAAGATGAGGTTGTTGCGCTCCTGACGGAGGTCGAGGAAGCGCCAGTCCATGCGCTTGTCGAGGCCCGAATCGGCGGCGATCGGGTTCTCGGGCAGCGCGGGGGCTGCGACATCCAGCGTGTGGATCTTGATCTCGACGCCACCCATCTTGACGCGCTCGTCGTGCTTGAGCTCGCCGTGGACCGTCAAGAAGGTGCCCTGCGAAAGGTGCGAGATCATTTCGGTAAGTGCAAGCGCTGCGGATGCCTCGGCCGTGGGCTCTTCGCCCTCCGGGAGTGCGCGCGTGGCGGGGTTGACGAGCTGCACGGCCCCGGATTCATCGCGCAGGACGATGAACTGCACCTTCTTCTGATCGCGGACCGTCTCAACCCAACCCGACACCGAAACGGTGCCGTCGGGACGACCAAGAAGCTGCTTCACCAATACGCGTTCGTTCACGCGCCTAGTCTACGGTCGCGCAGCGGTTCTCCCCATTCGAGTGGGTGCGAGAAATCCGCGCAAACACCCCGGCGTCGCATACTCTGTGCATATGACCGACTCGGCGACAGAGCCGGAAGGGGCGGACCGCTTCATCGAAGCGGGGCGTGTTTCGTCCGTAGAGATCCCCAGTAGCGTGCCCCCGCACGCAAACCGTGACAACGCGGACATCGACTCGGGTGTGCCGGCAGAAGCGTCGGAATCGTCGGTGACGCGGCGGGTCCGGCCCGGCTGGGACGTGCCGATAGCCATCGTTGGCCTCGTACTGCTGGCTGCCGCCACGGCGGTCGGGGCGACCCTCGGCACCTTTCTCGGCTGGGCGGGGGTGAGCTGCGGCACCGACGGTGGATGCAACAGCGGCCTCATCATGGCCGGCATGTTCCTGGCCACGCTCGGGGTGATCATCACCGCGATCGTGTTCCTCGTCATCACCATCGCGCGCATTACGGTCAGGCGCATGGCCTGGTGGGCACCCCTGGCCGGGATCGGCGCAATCGTGTTGCTCTTCGTGCTCGGTCTCGTGCTCGCGAGTATCGGAAGCGTGAGCGGGACCGTCATCTAACCGGACGCCTCGGTCGTCGCGCGACGCGGGGCGGCGGCATCCTGAACCGAAGTCGGCGGATCGCGAACGGCTTCGCTCCCAGCCAGCCCTCAGGATGCACCCAGGATCGGCCGACGTAAACTGGCCTCGTGCCCGCCAACCGTGTTCATCTTGTGCGCCACGGGGAGGTTTTTAACCCCGATCGCGTGCTCTATGGACGGTTGCCGAATTTTCGTTTGAGCGACAGCGGCCGGCGGATGGCGCTCGCCGCGGCCGAATACGTTCGTGCGCTTGAGCGCCCCGTCACCGAACTTGTCAGCTCACCGCTGCAGCGCGCCCAAGAATCTTCTGAGCCGTTCGCCGAACTCTTCGCGCTGACACCGCGCATTGATGAGCGCGTGATCGAGCCCACCAACGTGTTCGAGGGCAAGCAGATGAAGCGTGCCCTGCGAAACCCGCTGAACTGGTGGCACCTGCGCCGCCCAAGCGTTCCGAGCTGGGGCGAGCCGAATGCGCAGATTGCCGCACGAATGGCGGATGCGATGGATGCCGCATGGCGCGGCGTCGACGACGGTGACGTCGTGATCGTGTCGCACCAGGCGCCAATCTGGATCACACACTTGCACGTCGCTGGCGAGCGGTTGACGCACGATCCGCGGTCGCGCCGGTGCGCGCTCTCGAGCGTCACATCGTTCGAGCGCACCGCCGACGGAGTCGGATGGACTGAAGTGGCATATGCCGAGCCGGCAGCGACCGATTCGGCCGTGGACGTAGGAGCGGTATGACTCACGATCTTTCGACTCGGCGCCCGCGGCGGGCCCGTTGGGCGGCGCTGCTGGTGCTGCCCGCGCTGTTGATGTCGCTTGCGGCATGTTCGAGCGACAACGACGGTCTGACGCAGCAGTTCCGCGAGGGAAGCGACAAGGGTTTCATCTCTGGCGACGGGCGGGTCGTCGAGATTCCGGTCGATCAGCGCGGCGAGCCCGTGGTCTTCACCGGCACCACCGAGACCGGCGAAGCCGTCTCGAGTGCCGACTACCTCGGCGAGGTGCTCGTGGTGAACTTTTGGTACGCAGGATGCGCCCCGTGCCGTGCCGAGGCCGCCGACCTCGAAGCCGTGCACGAAGAGTACGCCGATGCGGGCGCAAGCTTCCTCGGCGTGAACATCTACGACAAGCCCGACACGGTGATCACCTTCGCGAACGATTATGGCGTCACCTACCCGAGCGCGATGGCGGCGGGCGACGGACCGCTCAAGATGGCGTTCGCCGCGGTGGCGCCACTGCAAGCGACCCCAACCACGCTCGTGATCGATGCGACGGGCCGGGTCTCGGCCCGCATCGTTGGCCCGATCGAGGGCCCATCGACGCTCAGCACGCTCGTGCGCGACACGATCGCCGAGGGCGCCGCCGCGGAGACAGGGCAGTGAACCCCGGGCAGATCATCTTCGACGGAAGCATGTTTCTCGCGGTGGCGATTGCAATCGCCGCCGGCCTTGTCTCGTTTCTTTCGCCGTGTGTGCTGCCGCTCGTGCCGGGTTATCTCGGAGTCTTGTCGGGCATGGCGCCCGGCGAAAGCCGTGTTGCGGTGCCCGCCGGGGGCGGCGGTGCTGGTGCTGCTGCCGGAGCGGGTTCGAATGTCGGTGCCACGCTTGCCACCGCGACGGGCGTTGGCCGCGGCCGTCTGATTGCCGGGGTGCTGCTGTTTATCGGCGGATTCACCGTGGTGTTCGTGACGATCTTTGTGCTGGGCGGCACGGTCGGCCTGTTCTTTCTCGAATACAGCGACATCATCACCCGGGTCATGGGCGCGATCGTGATCGCACTCGGGCTCGTCTTTTTGGGAGCGTTCGGCTTCGCGCAACGCACGATGCGTCCCGCCTTCCGCGGCAACGCGGGGCTCTTCGGTGCACCGCTGCTGGGGCTCGCGATGGGCATCGGCTGGGCGCCGTGTATTGGACCGACAATGGGTTCGATTCTCGCGCTGTCGATCAACACCGGAGACGTCGGCCGGGCCGCGGTGCTCGGGGTTGCGTACTCACTGGGTCTCGGCATCCCGTTTATTTTGATCGCACTCGGCTTTGGCTGGGCCGCGAAATCGATCACATTCCTCCGCCGGCATATTCGCACGGTGAACATCTTCGGCGGCAGTCTGCTCGTCGTGCTCGGCCTGCTGATGGTGACGGGAGTGTGGAACGAAATCATGTCGCGCCTCGCCTCCGTGGTCGGCAGCGTAGAACTTCCCCTTTAAGGATCAAGCAATGGACAAGCAAGCACGCAGCGCTGACCCGCTGCGCCCCGCAGACCACGTCGATGGTGTCGCGGCCGCGACGCCGGTCGAGGGTGTCACCTCGCCCGCACTGGGCTTCGTCGGGTGGATGCGCTGGGGCTGGCGCCAACTCACCAGCATGCGCACCGCGCTCGTGCTCCTGCTGCTCCTGGCAATCGCGGCGATCCCGGGCTCTCTGGTGCCGCAGCGCACGGCCGACCCCAACGGTGTCGTTGAATACCTGCGGAACTATCCCGAGCTTGGGGGATTCCTCGAAAAGATCGGGATGTTCGATGTCTATTCTTCGCCGTGGTTCTCGGCGATCTACATCCTGCTCTTTGTCTCGCTGATCGGGTGCGTGCTGCCACGCACCAAGCATCACTGGCAGGCGCTGCGTTCGCGTCCGCCGCGCACGCCCGCGCGCCTGTCGCGGCTTGCCGATTTCCGTGAGCGCGACTGGGTACTGGGCGGGGCCGAGGGTGGCGGCGACGCTGGAACCGGCACGGCCGGGGCTGAGGGCGATGCGGTGGCTGCGGCATCCCGAGCCATTGATCTTGCACAGTCGCAGTTGCGGGCGTCGGGATACCGGGTCGAGCGCTACGACGCACGCGGCAGCTTCTCGGTGTCGGCCGAACGCGGATACCTCCGCGAGACCGGCAACCTCGTGTTTCACGGTGCGCTCGTCGGCGTGCTGGTCGCCGTGGGCATCAGCGGCGGCTTCTCTTACACCGGTCAGCGCGTGGTGATCGAGGGCACGTCGTTCACGAACACGCTGCTCGACTACAGCTCGTTCAACCCGGGCCGATTCGTCGACACCGACAATCTTCCGCTGTACTCGCTCACGCTCGACGAGTTTGAGGTCGAGTACGAGGTTGAGAACGAGAACGCCATCGGTCAGGCGGGCAGCTTTGTCGCGCATGTTTCAACGCAGCACCCCGGTGAGGAGCCCAAGAAAGACAGCGTGCGCGTGAACGTGCCGCTGAGCATCGACGGCAACAAGATCTACCTGCTCGGCAACGGCTACGCGCCGACGATTACGGTGCGGGACGCCGACGGCAACGTCGTGTTCCACGATGACGTCGCCTTCTTGCCGCAAGACAACAACATGACCTCCCTCGGCATCGTGAAGGTGCCGGACGGGCTCGCCACGCAGATCGGTCTGGTCGGCTTCTTCTATCCGACCGCCGCCGAGCTCGATTCGGGCGCGCTCACCTCCAGCTTCCCCGCGCTCGTGAGCCCGCGACTCACGCTCGACGTGTACGAGGGCGACCTCGGTATCGACGACGGTGTGCCGCGCTCGGTCTATGCGCTCGACACGAGCGACATGACAAAGCTCACCGGCCGCACCACCGACGTCGCTTCGCTGCAGATCGACCCGGGTCAGACCGTCGACCTACCGAACGGGCTCGGCACGGTGACGTTCGAAAGCCAGACGCCCGACGCGCCCAACCCCCTGAAGTCGGTCAAGCGCTTCGCCTCGTTGCAGGTGCACCACGACGACTCGGCCACCTGGGTGCTCGTGTTCGCATTGCTGAGCCTGGCCGGTCTCTTGACTGCGCTGTTCGTGCCGCGCCGCCGCATGTGGGTGAAGGCGACTCCGGATGCCACTGGCACCGGTGTGCACCTCGAATACGCCGCGCTTGCTCGAGGCGATGACCCCACGCTCGCCGCCGCGGTCGAAGCGGTCGAGCGCACCCACATCGAGTCGCTCGGCCTCGAGCCGCGCGAACCCCGCGAATCCAAAACCCCGTAATGCCCACGTTTGTGCAGCTTCCCCCGCGTTCCGCGCTGATGCTGCACGAAAAACCGAAAGCGTAGGATGAAAAACATGCCGAATGCTCTGAGTCTTGATGATGTCTCAGTGTTGTTGATTTGGACGGCGGTCGTCTTGTACGCCCTCGCCTTCATCGCCTACGCTCTCGATCTTGGCGCGCGCTCTGCCGCTGCCGTCGACACGAAGGATGCCGCGGCACGAGGCGCCACGTCGCGGAAGCGCGAGCTGGTGGGGGCCGCCGCTGGCGCCGGTACTGCCACCGGATCCGTCTCGATCGAGTTCGGTGACGCCGTCACACCCACCACCGCCGCGCCGCCGAATCGCACCGCCGGCACGGGCCGCGCGGGCGCTGGTCGCGCGGGTTCGGTTGAGGGTGGCGCGAAGGATGGGGCATCCACCACCAAGCGTTTCGTGATGGCACGCATCGGCACGTCGCTGATGGTGCTCGCGTTCGTCATGCACCTCGCAGGCACAATCACGCGCGGCATTGCGGCCGGGCGGGTGCCGTGGTCGAACATGTACGAGTTCGCGATGACCGGCACGCTCATGATCGTGCTCGTCTACCTGGTCGTGCTGATTCGCTACGACCTGCGCTTCTTGGGCACGCTGATTTCGGGGCTCGCTGTCGTGCTGCTCGGCGGTTCTGCGGTGACGTTCTACGTGCAGGTTGTGCCCCTGGCCGACCCGCTGCGTTCGGTCTGGCTCGTCATTCACGTTTTTGTTGCGTCGCTCAGCACCGCGTTCTTTGCGCTGGCGTTTGGCCTCTCGGTGCTGCAGCTCATGCAGTCGCGCCGCGAGCGTCTCGCCCTGCTGCCTGACTCGAAGCCGCTCGCACGCGGGCTCCGCTTCTTGCGGACGCTTCCCGGCGCAGACGTCCTCGAAAGTCTCGCGTACCGCTTCGCGATCATCGGTTTTGCCTTCTGGACGTTCACGCTCATCGCGGGTTCGATTTGGGCTCAGGATGCCTGGGGCCGCTACTGGGGCTTCGACACGAAGGAAGTCTGGACCTTCGTGATCTGGGTGCTGTATGCCGGATACATTCACGCGCGCGCAACCCGCGGGTGGCGCGGCAACCGCTCGGCCTGGTTGTCGATCATCGGGTTCACGGCGGTGCTGTTCAACTTCACCATCGTCAACATGTTCTTTAAGGGCTTGCACGCGTACAGCGGCCTGACGTAGGCCTTTGGCCGCTCGTTGGGCTTGGTGTTTTGTCGTTCGGCCTTCGGCCTTCGGGCCTCGGGCTGGGTTTGGGCGCGCGGTGCGCGGGGCTCGGCGCGGGGCGGCGACGACACTAACTCAGGTAAATCTGTGCCGGGGGCGCGGTCTTCCCCGGATTTCCGGGGGTCGTGCGGTGGGTCGCGCCCGGTTTTCCTGAGTTGGTGTCGCGCGGGGCGCGGGTGCGGGTTCGCCTCGGTCGTGTCGGGCCGGGTCAGGGTTGGGTGCGTCTGGCCTGCTCGTCGGTGCGGGTTCGGGCTGCGCGGGCGGCGACGACACTAACTCAGGTAGATCTGTGCCGGGGGCGCGGTCTTCCCCGGATTTCCGGGGGTCGTGCGGCGGGCCGAGCGCAGTTTTCCTGAGTTGGTGTCGCGCGGGGCGCGGTTGCGCGCGGGCGCGGTTGCGCGGGCGGCGCGGCCCCCGTGCGCAGACGACCGCGGGGCCGGCACCATAACGGCACCGACCCCGCAGCTACAGCACCCCGCAACTACGCCGTCGCCGCCACCAGCCGCGCGGCCGAGACGGTGCGCCTGCGCGAAACCGCGAACACCGTCACCGCGAACGACAGCACCGCGAATACGACGAGCCCGGCGACGGCGGCGCCGATCCCACCCGTACCGGCGAGTGCGCCGATCAGTGCTTGGTAGGCCGGCCCCGTCGGCAGGATGCCCGCGATCGATGTCAGCACTGCGGGCACGGTCGAGACGACCCCGGTTGCCAACACGAACACGGTGACGAGGGCGGCGATCCAGCGACCGAACCCGCCGAACGCGGCGACCAGGGCTTGGTTGACCGCGGCGAACACGACGCCTGCGAGCACGCACAGCCCTGCGAAGGCGAACCAGTCACCCCAGGCATACGAGCCGGCGATTTGCACGACCACGGCCACGAGCACACCCTGCACGGCGCCGATGAGCGCTCCGGGTACGAACCCGCGAAGCGCGAGCGTCAGCGACGAGCTGCGCGATGTCAGCGCGCGACGGCTCGATGCCTGCAACGCGACGTAGGTCGCGATTCCGCCGACCCACAGCGCGAGCACGGCGAGCAGCGGAATTGCGGATGCCCCGAACAGTGAGTTGCTCGACGCGCTGGTCTTCACCGGGTTCGCGACAACCTCGGCGAGGCTTTCGCGCTGGGTCTGGTCGTAGTGCGGGAGTGCGGAGGTTGCCTCGTCGAGCCCGTTTGCGAGGCTGTTCGCGCCGTCGCCTAGCGCGGCAACACCGTCGGCAAGCGAGGTCGCGCCGGTGCCGAGCTGTGATGCCCCGGTACCCAACTGTGTGGCGCCGGTGGCGAGTCCACGTGCACCGGATGCCGAGCTGTCGATGCCGCCCGCAAGCTGCGTGAGCCCCGAGCCGAGGCCCTGGGTCTCGGCCGCGATCTGGCGGAGGCCGTCGACGAGCTGCCCGGCCGCCGGTCCGGCGAGTTCGGCAAGCTGCTTCAGGCTGGACGCGAGCTGCTCGGCCATGCCTTTCGCCGCGTCGAGCGACCCCGAAGCGCCTGCGGCTTGCCCAGCCGCAGCAGCAACGCGGTCGCAGAATGCCTGGGCCCCGCCCGTCTCGGCCATGCAATCGGCACTCAGTGAACCGAGGGAGGTATTGAGGTCACCGAGCTGCGTCGCGGCAGCCTGCGCCTGGGCGAGAGCGCCCATGGCGAGGTCGACCAGCGGCTGTGGCAGCGTCGGGGTGCCGGCCACCTGGTCTGCGATGCCGTTCAGCGCGGCACCGATCTGGTTTGCGCCACCCGCGGCCTCGCGGGTCTTGCCGGCGATCGTGTCGAGCCCGCCGGCCAGTTGGTTCGCACCTCCTGCCAAGCCACCTGCACCGTCGGCGATCGAGTTCGCGCCGTCGGCGAGCGACTCGGCGCCGCCACGCGCGTCGTACGCGCCGGTTGCGAGCGCGCGGGCGCCCGTGGCGGCCTCGCCAAGCCGGTCGCCGAGGGTCGTGAAGCCCAAGAACACGTTCTCGAGGTAGACCTTCGAGAGCTCGGTGCCCATCACCGAGGCGGCAGCCTGTGTGACCTGCGACGTGATCGCGTCGTCAACAATCAGGCTGTCCTTCGGTGTCTGCACATCGATGACGGCTTGCTGCGCGGTGGCCGGATCGGCCGTCGACGTCGCGGCGGCCGAGAAGTTCTCGGGAATGGTGACGACGGCGCGGAAGGTGCCGTCTGCAAGGCCGGCTGCGGCATCCTCAGTGTTCGAAATCACCCAGTTCAGGTTCTCGTCTTCGTTGCCGTTGCCCTCGACCAGGCCCGCCGTGAGCTGGCGGCCAAGCGGCACAAGCTGGCCGTCGATCGTGACGGGCTTGTCGTTGTTTACGATCGCGGCGCTGAGGTTATCGAGGCGCTCGGTCGGGTTGTAGAGCGCGGCAACAAGCACGCCGCCGATCAGCACGGGGAGCAGAATTACCCCGAGTATGGTCAGCCAGGTGATGGGACGGCGCGTGCGCGCGCGTTCGATGGGAAGGGTCATGCGGGCACCTCGGTGGTCGCGGCGGAGGGTCCGTCGGCGTCATGGACAGGAGCGCCCGTGATCGCGTCGGACGCGGTAGCAAGATAGGTCGCACTCGGGTCGTGCGGGCTGGGGATGTCGCGGCGCGGCGCCGCGGCAACCGAGAGGTCGAGCGTCTCGATCGGGCCGACCCCGGCACTCTCGAGGATCTCGTATGCGAGCTGGGGGTCGTCGGCCCCAACCACGAGCGTGAACGGCTTGGACATTGTGCGGGCGCGGGCAGCGGCATCCCGAATCTCAGACGCGAGCTGATCGCGCGCCGCGGCGTCGATCGCCGAGTCGATGCCGTCGATAACCACGAGGGCGGGGTCGCCCTTGAACGCGTGGCGCAGCTCGGCGGCAGGCTTGCGCACCTCGTGCAGGAGCGCGATGCCAACCTTTGAACGCACCCACGCGGCCGCCGCGGGCAGCACCTGTCCGTTGACCTTCAGGGTGCCGTCGGTGGGTGCGAGGCGGCCGGCGAGCGTCAGCATCAGGGCTTGGATGCCGCGACGCTCTGCACCCGTGACGACCAGGACGTTGCCGGGGTCGACGCGCAACGACACGTCGGCGTAGAGCGTGACGTCGCGCTCGCGCAGCCCCACCTCATGGCCTACGGCCAGTGCGGTCGAATTGGGCTCTGGCCAGTCGGCCAGAGCGATCTCGCGCTGAACGGCTTCGCCCTCGACATCGAAGTGGGGGAGCACGCGGTCGAGCCACTTCGGCATCCACCAGGCGCGTGCGCCCAGCAGCGCCAGCACCGCGGGCACCAGGGTCATGCGCACGACGAACGCGTCAACCGCGACACCGACCGCAAGGCCGAGGGCGATGGGCTTGATGTTGTGGTCGCCGTCCGGAACGAATGCCGCGAAGACGGCGAACATGATCAGTGCGGCGGCGGTCACCACGCGTGCTGAACCGACAAAGCCCGACTCAATTGCGGCGCGCGCCGAGACGTTCGGGTCTTCGTGTGGATGCTCACGGCGGCGGTGCACGAAGTCTTCGCGCATGCGGGCGACGAGGAAGACCTCGTAGTCCATCGCGAGACCAAAGAGCACGCCCATGAGGAGGATCGGCAAGAAGCTGATGATCGGCCCGATGGTCGAGACATTGAGGGCGTCGGCGAACCAGCCCCAGCCAAACACTGCGCCGACCGCGCCGAAGGCGGCGCCGACCGAGAGGAGGTAGCCGAGGGTCGCCTTGATGGGCACCCAGAGCGAGCGGAACACGATGGTCAGCAGCACAAGTGAGAGCCCGATGACGAAGAGTGCGAACGGGATGAGCGCGGCGCCGAGGCGGTCAGAAATGTCGATCGCGACGGCGGTGAAGCCCGTGACCTTGACGTCGATGCCGTACTCGTCGAGCCAGCGATCGTGTTGCGCGCGCAGTTCGCGAACGAGGTCGGCCGTGGCAGGGGCGTCGGGCGCGGTGGTCGGAATGACCTGCACGATGCCGGTGTCGGCGGTCTCGTTCGGGGTGGCCAGCGCGATGGTTTCGACGCCGGGAAGCTTCGCTACGTCGTCGGCGAGCTCGTTCATCAACCCGAGCGGATCGGTGCTGGTGACGATTGTGCCGGTGAGAATCAGGGGGCCGTTGAAGCCCTCGCCGAAGTGCTCAGAGGCGAGGTCGTAGCTCTGGCGTGCCTGGCTGTCGGCGGGCAGCATGCCCGCATTCGGCAGGGCCAGGGCGATGCCGCTGAGGGGCACGGCGGCGAGTCCGAGGCCCGCCACCACGGCGACGGTGGTGACGATCGGATGCTTCATCACGAGCCGCACCCAACGCCGAGAGAACGGGACCTTGGGTGTGGCGGTCGCGGGGGCTGCGGCATCCGATGCACCTGCGGGCGCACCCACTGCCTTTCGGCGAGCCCGCCGCGTGGCGCGCGGTGGGCGGCCGACGATGCGGCCCTTGACGAGACCGAGCAGGGCCGGGGTCAGCGTGACGGCGACGAGCACCGAAATTGCGACCGCGGCGGCGGCCGCGATGCCCATTGTGGTGAGGAAGGGGATGTTTGCGAACGACAGGCCCACCAACGCGATCAGCACGGTCACGCCGGCGAACACGACGGCCGAGCCGGCGGTGCCGGTCGCGCGGGCCGCGGATTCTTCGAGCTCGACGCCCTCGCGCACTTGATCTTGATGTCGCGCAACGATGAAGAGCGTGTAGTCGATGCCGACGGCGAGCCCGAGCATGAGCGCAAGGAGCGGGGTGGTCGCCGAGATCGGTGCGAATGCGGTCGCGAAGAAGATGAAGGCCATCGAGAGGCCGACGCCCAGGAGCGCCGTCAGGAGGGGCAGTCCTGCCACGACGAACGAGCGGAACGTGACGATCAGCACCAGCAGCGCGATGATGAGGCCGATGGCCTCGGTGATCGAGAGTGCCGGAATGTCTTGCGAGAACAGGTCGCCACCGAGCGCGGCAACCGAACCCTCGGGCAGGGCGGCCTGCAGTTCTGCCGTGATTTCTTCGAGCCGGTCGAGCGTTGCGGGGGTCACATCCGACGTTTGGCCGTCGAACTGCAGGCGCACGATCGCGGCATCGCCCTCGGGCGAGACCAGGCCGTTGACCATCTCTGAGAACGGGTCGTTCGCGGCGCTCACCTGGGGCAGGGCCTCGAACTCGGTCACCGCGGTCGTGATCGCCTCGCGGTAGGGGGCCTCTTCGATGGGCGCCTTGTCGTCGGTGACAATCACGAGCTGCGCGCTCGTGCCGCTGACCTGCGGGAACGTGCGGGAGAGCTGTTCGATGCCCGCCTCAGACTCGGTGCCCGGAATCGAGAACGAGTTGTCGGTGCCCGTGCCGAGCACGATGGCTCCCGTGCCGGCGAGGCCGAGCAGCAGGATCCACGAGATGATGACGCGCCACGAATGCCGGTACGACCAGCGGCCAAGCGCGGCGAGAAAAGTAGACACGGTGCCTCCGGGAGTGACGAGAGCTCAAGAGTGGATACACCGATGTATCCGATACATGGATGTATCCTAACAACGTTGCTGGGTCTCCTCCTGACAACGCCGTGTGAGACTGGCATGCGGCTGCCGCAGGGCACACACACCGACACGCACATCGACACACAAGGAGTTGCATGGTCACCGAGACGGGCGAGCGCGAACCGACGCAGCGTCGTGAGCGCACGCGGCAGCGACTGATGGATGCCGCCGCCATCGTCTTCGCCGAATCCGGCCTCGACGGAGCCTCGGTCGAGGCCATCTGCGAACGAGCCGGGTACACGCGTGGGGCGTTCTACTCAAACTTCGAGACCAAAGATGAGCTGTTCCTAGAATTGGCAGGACGCGTCGCGCGCGACCAGGTCGACGCCGTCGAGCAGAAGGTGCGCGAACTCGTGGCCGGCGGTCCGAGCGGTGGTCCGAGTGATGGGCCGACCGGCGGACCGACCCTCTCGCCGATCGAAATTGTGCAGCGCGTGCTCGAGGTCTCGGGCGATGGGCGCGCGACGATTCTGCTGATGAGCGAGATCCGCATTCGCGCGCTCCGCGCCCCCGAAATGGCCGCCGCTTACCTCTCGCTCGGCCAAGAGATGGTCAAGAGCGTCGAGAAGATCATCCGCGAGTTGGGCACCGCGCACGGCCTCACGTTTCGCACGTCGCCCGCCGACGCGGCGCGCCTGCTCATCTCGTTCTACGAGAGCGCATCGGCGAACGCGGCGATGGCGGGGCTCGACGACGCCGAGATCGCGGCGCGCGTCAGCGACGAGATCGGGGCGCTCGCACTCCTGCTGCTCGACGCGCCTGGCAGCTGACCGGCGGGCTCGTTTTTACGGGCGAACGGATGCCTCAGCCAGCACCGCGTGGCAACGCTCGAGCCGCGACATCCACCAGTCACGTCGTTCTGCCGACGCGGCGAACTCGTCGAGGCGTGCGGGGTCTGGTGCGACGCGACCGACGCTGATCTTGCCGTTCACGGGGCGCACCGCGGGCACCACGATGTCTTCGACGAACAGCGAGGACGTGCCGAGCCCGCAGTCGTAGTCGAGCGTGGGGAGGGCCGCCGCAAGGGCGGCACCCATCGACAGGCCGATCGAGGTGTCGACCGCGCTCGAAACCACGGCGGGCAGGCCCGCCTCGGCAACGACCGCGAGGGCACGGCGCAGGCCGCCGAGGGGCTGGGCCTTGATCACGATGATGTCGGCGGCCCCGGCGCGAGCTACGGCGAGCGGGTCTTCGGCGCGGCGCACGCTCTCGTCGGCCGTGATCGGAATGCCCATGTGCTTGATGCGCTTGCGCACCTCGGCGAGCTCTTCGATCGACGCACACGGCTGCTCGACGTATTCGAGGTCGTACTCGGCCAGGGCGTGGATCGCGTGTTCGGCCTCGTCGACGTTCCAGGCGGCGTTGACGTCGATGCGGAGCCGGCCCTCGGGGCCGAGCAGTTCGCGCACGATGCGCACGCGGGCGATGTCGTCGGCGAGCGTCTGGCCCGCCTCGGCGACCTTCACCTTGGCGGTGCGGCATCCGTCAAAACGTGCCAGCACTTCGGGCACGCGCTCGGCGGCGATCGCGGGCACCGTGGCGTTCACGCCGATCTCGGTGCGCAGCGCGGCGGGCGTTTCGGTCCAGCCGAACTCGATTGCACTCGCGAGCCAAGTGGATGCCTCAGCATCGGCGTACTCCGCGAACGGCGAAAACTCGGTCCAGCCGGCGGGGCCGCGCAGCAGCAGCGCCTCGCGCACCTCGATGCCGCGGAAGCGCGCCGCCATGGGCAGCGACACCACCCGGGCGCTCTCGCGAAGCTCGTTCAGGGACGGGAGGGCGAAGCCATCGGTGCTCATGGGTCAATCATGCCGCGTGCGTCCGACATTGCGCTTTGCATGTCGGACGCACGTGCGCTGAATATGGGAGCCGATGTTGGGACGTGTTGGTGCATTGATGTTTATTTACTGTCAATGCGCACTTATAATGATGTTTTATATGCGTCATTGACGGAGGGCAACATGTTCACAGCGCCAGCGCTCGATGCGGAAGAGCTTGCTGTTCGGGCCGAGATCGAAGCGATCGGCGACCGGCTGCGCATCCACGCTCGCACCGGCAATCGCTGGACGGGCGCGCTGCGCCGCTCCACGCTGGCCCGCAACGTGCAGGGTTCAAACAGTATTGAAGGCATTTTCGCGAGCGTCGATGAGGTAGGCGCGATCGCTGTGGGGGAATCCCCATCGTCGGTAGACGAAGAAACAGAGAAAGCCCTCGCTGGCTACCAACTCGCGATGACGTATGTGTTGCAGTTGGCGAAGGGGGACTTCGAGCTTGATGCATCGCTGATCAGAAGTCTGCACTTCATGGTCGCGTCCTACGACCTCACGAAGTGGCCCGGACGATTCAGGACCGGGGCCGTCTACGTCGTCCAAGAAAGCACCGGCGATATCGCTTATGAAGGTGCGCGCGGCGATGACGTTGCGGCGCTGGTGGCGACGTTTGCCGCAGGCGCCCTGAGCGGTGCTGACCCGCTGATTTCGGCCGCCATGGCACACCTGAACTTCGTACTTATCCACCCGTTCAAAGACGGCAACGGGCGTATGGCCCGCATCATCCAGAGTCTCGGGCTTGCGAGGCTGAGCGAGTCTGCGCCGATCTTCATGGGAATCGAGGAGTACCTCGGTCGGCGGACGCAGGCGTACTACGACGTGTTGGCCAAGGTGGGTCAGGGAGACTGGAGCACCGCTGACTTCGATCCGGAGCTCGCACGGCCGTGGATCCGCTTTATGCTGTCGGCGCACCTCAACCAGGCGTTGGAGCTGGCGCAACGCGTCGCGGCAGCCGGCGAAGCGGCGCAAGCCGTCGAGGATCTCGCGGCCGAAGCGGCGCTTCCAGAACGAACACTCGAGGCGCTCTACAGCGCGATGTTTGGCAACACCGTCACGCGTGCCAGGTACATGGCCGCGTTGGAGGAAGCGGGCGGGGCAATCTCGGAGCAAACCGCGTCACGAGACCTTGGTGCGCTCGCCGCGGCTGGGCTCCTCGTCGCGCACGGCGACAAGCGCGGACGCCGGTATACGCCGAGTGAGGTTGTCAAAGCTGCGTCGCGCAAGGCCGGGCTCGGTTACAGGTGGCGCGACACCGATCCCTTCGAGAAGTAGTCGCGGAGCGGCCCGTGTCGGACGCTACCCATAGGCTGGACTCCATGATCTCTGAGCTCTTCGACCCGGCGGAATGGGAACTGGCGCCTGGTGCGGCATCCTTCACCGACATCACCGCGCACATCTCAAACGACGGGCGCATCGCCCGCATCGCGTTCAACCGACCCGAGTCGCGCAACGCGTTTCGTCCGCACACGGTCGATGAGCTCTACCGGGCGCTCGACGGTGCCCGCCAAGACTCGCGCGTCGGCGTGGTGCTGCTTACGGGCAACGGTCCGAGCCCGAAAGACGGCGGCTGGGCGTTCTGCTCGGGCGGCGACCAGCGCATTCGCGGCCGCGATGGCTACAAATACTCTGAAACCGAATCGGCCGAGGGCGTCGACGCGGCGCGCTCGGGTCGCCTGCACATCCTCGAGGTGCAGCGCCTGATCCGCTTCATGTCGAAGCCCGTGATCGCCGTGGTTCCGGGCTGGGCCGCCGGCGGCGGACACTCGCTGCACGTGGTCTGCGACCTCACGATCGCCTCGGCCGAGCACGGCAAGTTCAAGCAGACCGACGCCGATGTCGGATCGTTCGACGCGGGCTACGGCAGCGCGTACTTCGCGCGACAGATCGGGCAGAAGCTCGCACGCGAGGTGTTCTTCCTCGCCGAGGAGTACTCCGCGCAGCGCGCCTACGAGATGGGCGCCGTCAACAAGGTCGTGCCGCACGCCGAGCTTGAGGTCGAGGCAATTCGCATGGCTCGCACGATTCTCACCAAGTCGCCGACCGCGATCCGCATGCTGAAGTACGCCTTCAACGCGGTTGACGACGGGCTCGTCGGCCAGCAGGTCTTCGCCGGCGAAGCGACGCGTCTCGCCTACGGCACCGACGAGGCCGTCGAGGGCCGCGACTCGTTCCTCGAGAAGCGCGATCCCGACTGGTCGGCCTACCCCTGGCACTACTAACGTGAGGCTCGAAACCCTCCGGGGCGACGACCCGCGCGACGTGCTCCGTGCCCTGCGCGGCGCCGTGTTGGGCGCAGGGCCCGCGATCTCGCTCGGGCTTTCAAGCGAAGCAGCGGATGCCGCAGCCCACCCCGCCCCCCGCGAAGTGCCTGCCGGCACGGCCGTTGTCGTCACCACGTCCGGCTCATCCGGGGTGCCGAAATCGGTCATCCTCAGCCGTAGCGCCCTCACCTCGAGCGCGCTCTCGACGGCCGCGCGCCTCGGCGAAGGAGCCTGGCTCCTCGCCCTCCCGGCGAGCTATGTTGCCGGGCTGCAGGTGCTGGTGCGCTCGCTCGTGCAGGGTCACGAACCGGCCATTTTGAGCGGCAAGTTCTCGGCGGAGGGGTTTGCTGCGGCATCCCTCAGCATGAAATCGAGCGTTGGTGGCGTGCGGGTGCCGAGCTACACATCGCTCGTGCCCGCGCAGCTGGCGACGGTGCTCGACGCCGCGCCGCACGACCCGGCGGTAGCCGAGGCGCTGCGCTCGTTTGAGGCGATCCTGATCGGTGGGCAGGCCCTGCCTGCCGCGCTCGCCGCCCGTGCCGAAGCGCTTGGCGCGCGCATCGTGCGCACGTACGGCTCAAGCGAGACCGCTGGCGGCTGCGTCTATGACGGGGTGCCGCTTGACGGTGTGCGCGTGCGCACGGTCGATGGCGAACTGCAGCTTGGCGGGCCGACGCTCGCCGACGGATACCTCGATGCCCCCGAACTGACCGCCGACGTTTTCGTCGAAGACGGTGGCGAGCGCTGGTACCGCACCGGCGATGCTGGCGCCTTCGTCGACGGCGTGGTTTCGGTCACGGGCCGCCGCGACAACGTGATCATCAGCGGTGGAGTGAACGTCTCGCTCGACCGCGTCGAGGCCGCCGTGCACTCGGTGCCCGGGCTTGAGCGCGCCGTCGTTGTTGGTGTCAGTGACGAGCGCTGGGGTGAAGCGAGCGTGATTGTGCTGGGTGCTTCGGCTTCTGCTGGGGTTTCGGCGTCTGCGGGTGTTGCTGGACTCGACCCGGCCGCGCTGCTGGAGGCCGCGCGTGCCGCGGTGGCTGACGCGGTTGACGCGAAAGCGCGACCACGGCAGCTCGAAATCGTGCCGCAGCTTCCGATGCTCAGCTCGGGCAAACCCGACAGACAGGCGCTGCGGCGGTTGTTCGCCGGCTAGCTTTCGTTGGTGCGTGCCGGTTGGGGTGGGGGATGCCGGGGGCCCCGGCATCCGACTCGTCTTCGTGACAGACCCTAGGATGCTTGACGTGGCAGGTAAACCTCGAAACAAGCGTAAGCACCCCCAAACTCGTGCACAGAAGCCTCGCGGCAACCCGCAGAAAGCACACGTGTCGCGCGCCCCGCAGGCGACGAAGCGGGCGACGTTTGGTGATTGGGTGGGGGCCGCGCGCCTGCGCACCCTGCCGCTGGCGATCGCACCGGTGCTCATTGGAACCGGCGCGGCGACCCTCGTGACCGTCGAGCTGCGCTGGGTGATGGCGCTCGCCTGCCTGGTCGTCGCGCTCGCGCTGCAGATCGGCGTGAACTACGCCAACGACTACAGCGATGGTGTGCGCGGCACCGATGACTTCCGGGTGGGCCCGGCCCGCATGACCGGCTCTCGCAAGGCGAAGCCGCGCACCGTGCTCATGGTGGCCTTCGGGTTCTTTGCGCTCGCGGCCGTCGTGGGGCTCGCGATCGTGATCGTCTCGCAGCAGTGGTGGTTGCTCCTCGTGGGCGCGGCCTGTGTGGTCGCCGCGTGGTTCTACACCGGTGGCAAACGGCCCTACGGATACGCCGGTTTCGGCGAGCTGTTCGTCTTCGTGTTCTTCGGGCTTGTTGCCACGGTCGGCACGACATATGTGCAGGCGCTCACCGTGCCGCAGGAAGCCTGGTTCGGCGCGGTTGCCGCCGGGCTGCTTGCCTGCGCCGTGCTGCTGGCGAACAACCTGCGCGACATCGACCAAGACCGGCTCTCGGGCAAGCGCACCCTGTCGGTGCGCATCGGCAAGCGCGCGACGCAGGTGCTGTTCACCCTGTTCGTGCTGATCCCGTTCGGGATCGCGGTCGTGCTCGCGCTGTTCTTCCCGATTGCGTGGTTGACGCTGCTGGCCCTGCTCGCAGGGCTCCCCGCGATCCTGATCGTCTGGACCTACCGCGAACCTCGCGAGCTGGTCACCTGCCTCGCACTCACGTCGCTGACGGCGCTCGCCTATGGCGCCGGGTTGTTCTGGGCGTTCTTCGGCTGAGGTTTGGTTGGGGGTGTGGGCTGGGCTGGGGCCTCGGGCCTCGGGCCCTGGACTTCTGCCTGGGCGCCCGGCGACACTAACTCAGGAAAAACGGTGTGGTCGGGATTTTTGACTCCGGTTTTCCGGGGGTGTTTGGCGCGCGCGGCGAGGTTTTCCTGAGTTAGTGCTGCTGTGTCGCGCGGAGCGCGGCGCAGGACGGTTCTGAGTGGCAGCGCCCGGTGTGGGGTGGGCCCGGAGTGGTGCGCGCGGGGCTGGCTGTTGGGTCGGGGCGGCCGACGGTGACGTGGCCAAAGCTCTGGCCCCGGCCCGCGGGCCCGGCGACACTAACTCAGGTAAAACGGTGTGGTCGGGTGCGAGGCCCCCGGAAACACGGGGAGGACAGGCGGGCGGGCTCAGGTTTTCCTGAGCTAGTGCCGTCGTGCAGGTCGGTGGCCGGCAAGTGCGGCAGCCCAAGCTACGCGCGCGGGCTGTCCTCAGCCGAGTCGGCACCGGAATCTGCACCGGCACCGCCGTCATTTCCATCAACGACCGAGTCTTCGACGTCGGCGTCGGTGACCTTGGTGCGCTTCTGTCGCGCCGAGTAGATGCGCTCCGAGACCCCGTCGCGTGGGCGACGCAGGAACAGGATCGACAGGCTCGCACCGATCGCCGCCGCCATCACTGCGGCGACCAACGGAAAGTCGGGAAACAGCAACCACAAGACACCCAGCGGCACAAGAAATGCCAGCAGGCGCAACACGGTATAGACGAGAACGGGCCGAGAAGTCACCGCACCAGTCTACGTTGGGCAATTCGTCGGGTCTGGACAGCGCCTGACAGTTGGGGAGCGCTGGGGCGCGGCATCCGGTTGAAGCCTAAGATAGAGGTGTGGTTCGTGTCTTGATTGTGCTTGCCGTTCTGGCCGTGGTGTTCGTCATCGTGAGCCTCGTCGACTGCGCCATGCAACCGGCATCCCGCCATCGTGGGGTGTCGAAGCCGCTCTGGATCGTGATCATCGCGATTCTCCCCGTCATTGGCGGCGTGCTGTGGTTCGTGATCGGCCGCGGCAACGTTGCGGGCGAGGCGCAGCGTGCGCCCGACGACGACCCCGAATTTTTGCGCCGCATGGCCGTGCCGAACGATCAGGACGAGCGCATCCGCCGCCTTGAAGAAGAGCTCGCGCAGCTTGACGCCGAAGACGCCGACCCCCGCTGGGGCGCTCACGGTGCTGGCCCGGCGACGCCGCCAGCAGCGCCGAACAACACAGCAAACACAGCAAACACAGCAAAGAACAATCCCGACAACGCTGCGACCCCCGGCAAGACAAACGCCGCACCAACCCCCGGCGCCAAGCCCGATACTGAAGGCGACGAGCACCGCGGAGCGAACGGCTGAACGCCGTGCCGCACGATGCCGCCAGCAGCGGCGCCTCGTCGACGCGCGTGAATGCAAGCCCCGCGACGGATGCCTCAGCCGCCCTGCTCTCAGAACTGATCTCGCTCGGCCTCCGTCACATCATCGTCAGCCCGGGTTCACGTTCGCAGGCACTCGCGCTCCTGGCAGCCGAGTTCGAACGTCGCGGTGACGTGCAACTGCACGTGCGCATCGACGAGCGCGTCGCCGGTTTTCTTGCGCTTGGCATCGGACGCGAATCGCGCATGCCCGCCGCGGTGATCTGCACCTCGGGCACCGCCGCCGCGAACCTCCTGCCGGCGGCCCTCGAAGCCCACCACTCCGGCGTGCCCCTCATCCTGCTCACGGCCGACCGGCCCCCCGAGCTCCGCGGCATCGGAGCGAACCAGACCACCGATCAGCTCGGCATGTTCGCCGGCCTCGCCGACGCTGGCCGGCTCGTGGCCATTGATGTGCCGGTGCCCACCGATGTCGACGACGACGGCCTCGGCGTGCAGAGCGCGCGTTCGCGCGCGTGGGCGAGAAGGGCATGGGATGCCGCAACCGGCAGCCGCCGCGCCCTCGCGACCGCCGGCCCCGTCCAGCTCAACCTGGGCCTGCGCGAACCGCTCGCGGGCGCGCTACCGACCTGGCTGGGCGCCCCGACCGCCCCGGACGGCTCGCCCTGGCCGATCGAAGCACTCGACCTGCCCGAAGAGCCGCGCGCGCATCTCACGCTCGCGCGCGGCCCGCGCACCGTCGTCCTTGCCGGGGCCGGTGCCGGCCCGGCGGCCGAACAGCTCGCGCACGAGGGCGGCTGGCCGCTCGTGGCCGAGATTTTGAGCGGCGCACGGTTCGGGCGCAACGTCGTGCACGGCTACCGCGCGCTCTTGAACGACCCGGCGCTCGGCGGCCAGATCGAGCGCGTCGTGGTGTTCGGGCATCCAACCCTCAGCCGCGAAACCGCAGCGCTCATCTCGCGTGCCGACACCGAAGTGATCGCCGTGACCTGCACCGGCGAGCCCCTCAACCTCAACAAGGCGACGGCGCACGTCGACGCCGTGACCGTTGCCGACGGCGAGACCGATCGCGAATGGTTCGGCGCCTGGATGCGTGCCTCCCAGGCCGCGGCCGTCGACCTGAGCCCCCCGCCGCCAGACGTCGAGGGCCTCCACTCGACCGACCACGCCGAGCGACTCCGCGCGGTCGCGGCCGAGCTCGATGTCGTGCGTCTCGAACTCGACCGCGTGGGTCTCGTCGACGCGATTTGGCGCGCGACCTGGCCCCACGACCGGCTGCTGTTTGGCTCGTCGCGCATCGTGCGCATCGCCGATGAGGTGCTGCCGGGCAAGGCCGTCGTGGTGCACTCGAACCGCGGACTCGCGGGTATCGACGGCACCATCGCGACCGGCATGGGCATCGCCGCCGCGAGCCAGATCGATGGCCAGGCCGGCGTCACGCGCGTGCTGCTCGGCGACCTGACGTTGCTGCACGACGTCGGCGCGATGCTGCTCCCGCCCGTCGAGGCGGCACCGCGCATCCAGGTGATCGTTGGCAACGACGGTGGCGGCACGATCTTTGACGATCTTGAAGTTGCGGCCACGGCATCCGCTGATGACATGACGCGCGTGCAATACACACCGCAGGATGTTGACCTGGAGCAACTCGCGCGCGCCTACGGCTGGGAGTATCACCGTGTCACGACGCGCTCGGCGCTCGATCAGGTGCTGACGACCGCGGTCGGTGGGCGTCAGCTCATCGAGGTTCCGCTCGCGCGCTGAGCCTGCACCAGGGCCTGCGCCCGGCTGGCACCAGAGCCGCCCCAGCCGCTACGCCAGTGCGTCGACGATCGGCCGAAACTTCACGCGGGTCTCGATGAGCTCTGACTCGGGGTCGCTGCCGGCGACGATGCCCGCGCCGGCGTAGGCGGTGACGGGGAGGCGGTCGAGCTCGCCGCTCGGTCCGGCCATCGGCTCGGCGCCGAACTGGGCACAGCGCAGGGCAATCGCCCACTCGCCGTCGCCGTTGCCATCGATCCAGCCGACCGGCCCGGCATAGCGGCCGCGATCGAAGGGTTCGAGGCGCTGGATCACATCGAGCGCGACCTTCGTCGGCGTGCCCGCGACGGCGGCGGTCGGGTGCAGTTCGGCAATCAGATCGAAACCGGATGCCTCGTCGGCAAGCTCGCCCTCCACGTCGGTGGCGAGGTGCCACACGTTCGGCAGGCGCAGGGTGAACGGCTGCTCGCTCGCGGCGAGCGATCGCATGTGCGGGCGGAGCGATCGCAGCACACTCTGCACAGCGAACGCATGCTCGTCTTGGTCTTTCGGGCTCGTTGCGAGCGCAGCGGATGCCGCGGCATCCGCGTCTGCATCAGCCCCGCGTGACGCGGTCCCGGCGAGCACACGGGCGGTGATCGTGCCCTTCGAGACGGTGACGAGCGTTTCGGGGCTCGCGCCGATCAGGCCGTCGACGGCGAACGTCCAGCAGTCGGGGTACCCGGTCGAGAGCTCGCGTGCGAGGCGGCGGAGGTCGGCGCCGGTGGGAATGGTGCCGACGAGGTCGCGGGCCACGACGACCTTGCTCACCTCGCCCGACGCGATCGCGTCGAGGCCGCCGCGGACCGCGGCTTGGTACCCCTCGGGCGCGAGCGCACCGGGGCCAAGCGTCGCCGACCAGTGCGGGCCATAGGGCGTCGGCGCCGTGGGTGCCTCGGGGAGGGGCGCACCCTCGCGGGTGATGCGGGTGATCCAAGAGCGGCCGCCGCGGCGGCCGACGATGACGGAGGGAACGATGAGGACGCTCGCGGCGGCGGAGCGGTCGTCGAAGGCGAGTGCGGTGAAGCCGACGAGGCCGGTACCGGGCACCTGCACCGCGTCGTCAACGACCGCGTCGGCGCTGAGCGCCCGCCACGCCTCGGCCATGCGGACCGAGCGTTCGGCCTCGCCGCCCGGGATGTGGATGGCGGCAACGGGTGCGGCGCCCCCGACCGCCACGAAGCCCTCGCCTCGGCGGAGCCACACCAGCGGGTCGCGGGGATCGGCGTACTCGAGAAGGTCGTCGGCGTGCTCGGCCTCGCGGGTTTCAACCACGAGCCGGAGTCCGAACTGGGAATGCGCAGCGCTCACTCCACCAGCCTAGACTCGCGCGGTCGCGGCGGATCCTGCGTGACTTCGCCGCCGGGGGGAGCGAACGGGCCGCACCACCCCGCTCGATCAGCGGGCCGACCCCCGCATCGTGCCCGCCCGGCGCGCGCCGAATCGCGGGGGAGGGAAGGGGCCCACCAAACCCTGCCTACAATTGAGGTGTGAGCCACGACTCGAACGACCAGCCTGCCGCGGCGGCGCACCGCGCCGATTTGGGCAAAGACCCCTCGAGGGTCTCGGGCATGTTCGACGAGGTCGCACCGCACTACGACCGCACAAACACGGTGCTGAGCCTCGGCAACGACCAGCTCTGGCGCATCGCCACGACCCGCGCGGTCGCACCGCGCCCGGGTCAGCGCATCCTCGATCTTGCGGCGGGCACCGGGGCGTCGAGCGTGTC
The DNA here is from genome assembly GCA_029777095.1 of Actinomycetes bacterium. Taxonomy (GTDB): domain Bacteria; phylum Actinomycetota; class Actinomycetes; order Actinomycetales; family Microbacteriaceae; genus Microbacterium. The sequence goes on from JAKOTS010000032.1 coordinate 48,807, forward strand.
ATTCGCGCGCAGTGGGGCTGAGGTCGTTGCGGCCGACTTCTCGCCGGGCATGATCGCCGAGGGCAAGCGCCGGCACGGCGGCATCCCGAATCTCAGTTTTGTTGAAGCGGATGCCACGGCCCTGCCGTTTGCCGACGACGAGTTCGACACCGTCACCATCTCGTTTGGGCTGCGTAACGTGGTCGAGCCCAAGAAGGCGCTCGCTGAGTTGCTGCGCGTGACCAAGCCGGGCGGTCGCCTGGTGATCTGCGAGTTCTCGCACCCGCCGTCCGCGGCGTTCGCGGGGCTCTACCGCTTCTACAACAACCGGGTGCTGCCGGTGATCGCCAAGACGGTCAGCTCGAATGCACCCGCCTATGACTACTTGAATGAATCAATTCAAGACTGGCCGGCGCAGGCAAAACTCAGCGCCTGGATCCGCGAGGCAGGGTGGACCAACGTGGCCCACCGCGACCTTTCATTCGGCATCGTCGCGCTCCACCGAGCAACGAAACCCGAAGCCACCCCCACCACTCCTGAGCGATAGGCTGAACAAGTGACTTCGAGCCCTTCGACGCCGGGCTCTCGCCTGGCCGGAAGATTGGGCCTCACCGATCGCGTATTCGTGGGGCCGCAATCGCGGCGACTCCTCGCGCAGGTCGAGGCCGGCATGGACCTGGTCGAGAGCCAGTTGGCAGACGACCTCCGTGCGACCGACGTGCTGGTCGACAGCGCGAGCCGCTACCTCTACGAGGCCGGCGGCAAGCGGGTGCGCCCGATGCTGGCGATTCTGACCGCGCAGCTCGGCGACGGCAACACGCAGCGTGTGATCGAGGCGGCCAAGGCGGTTGAGCTCACGCACCTCGGGTCGCTGTACCACGACGATGTGATGGATGCCGCAGACGTGCGTCGCGGCGTCCCCAGCGCCCACTCGGTCTGGGGCAACAACGTCGCGATCCTCACGGGCGACCTCCTGTTTTCGCGCTCCAGCCAGTTGATGGCGAAGCACGGCGTGCGGGCAATCCGCCTGCAGGCAGACACTTTTGAGCGTCTCGTGCTCGGGCAGCTGCACGAAACGGTTGGGCCGCGCGAGGGTGAAGACCCGATCGAGTTCTACCTTCAGGTGCTCGCCGACAAGACCGGGTCGCTGATTGCGGCCGCGGCCGAGTCCGGCATCATCTTCTCGAACGCACCCGAAGAATATGAAGATCCCCTGCGGATCTTCGGCGAGAAGGTCGGCGTTGCGTTCCAGCTCCTCGACGACGTGATCGACCTTTCGGGCGACGCCGAAGAGACCGGCAAGGTGCCCGGCACCGACCTGCGTGCGGGTGTACCGACCATGCCGATGCTCCTCCTGCGTGCCGAGACCGACGAGGCCTCGCGGGCACTGGTCGCGCGCATCGACGCGGGCGTTGTCCAGGTCGCCGCCGGCGTCGATCCCGCGATTCTTGACGATGACATCACCGCGCTGCGCGAGCACGCCGCGACCCAGCGCACGCGTGAGCTTGCGCACGAATGGGCCGATAGCGCGATCGCCGCGCTCGCACCGCTTCCGCGCGGGCCCGTGCGCGAGGCGCTGCGCCGCTTCGCCGAAGCAGTGAGCGACCGAAGCCAGTAGGCAGGGGAGTTCGGCGAGGTTTTGCCGCGGCGTGGGCCGAGGCATCCATGACAGCACCACACTGAAAGGACGCCATGACGCAGCTCAGACTGGCTATTGTCGGCGCCGGACCCGCGGGGATTTACGCGGCCGATATTCTGCTGAAGGCAGAGCGCAAGTTCAACGTCGCAATCGACCTCTTCGAACAGCTGCCCGCGCCCTATGGCCTCGTGCGCTACGGGGTTGCCCCCGATCACCCGCGCATCAAGGGCATCATCAACGCCCTGCGCGACGTGCTCGACCGCGGTGACATCCGCGTGTTCGGCAACGTGCGTTTCGGTGAAGACATCACGCTCGACGACCTGAAGCGCCACTACCATGCGGTCATCTTCTCGACCGGGGCGGTGCGCGACACCACGCTCGACCTGCCCGGGATCGACGCCGAGGGTTCGTACGGCGCCGCCGACTTCGTGAGTTGGTTCGACGGGCACCCAGACGTGCCGCGCGAGTGGCCGCTCGAAGCCGAGAGCGTTGCGGTGCTCGGCAACGGCAACGTCGCCCTCGATGTGGCTCGCATGCTCGCCAAGCACGCCGATGACCTGCTCCCGACCGAGATTCCGGCAAACGTGTACGACGGGCTGAAGGCCTCGAAGGTCACCGACGTGCACGTGTTCGGCCGTCGTGGCCCGGCGCAGGTGAAGTTCACCCCGCTTGAGCTGCGCGAGCTCGGCGAGCTGCACGACGTCGACACGGTCGTCTACGACGAAGACTTCGATTACGACCAGGCCTCGCTTGATGCGATCGCCAGCAACAAGCAGGTGATGGTCATCGACCGGGTGCTGCAGTCGTGGCGGCAGCGGCCAGGTGCGAACGGCGTTGGCGGCGAGGCATCCCGTCGTCTGCACTTGCACTTCTACGCGAAGCCGGTCGAGATTGTGGCCGACGACGAGGGCCGCGTGAGCGCGTTCCGATACGAGCGCACCCGACCCGACGGTCAGGGCGGCGTGGTTGGCACCGGTGAGATTCGCGAGATTGCGATTCAGGCGATGTATCGCGCGATCGGATACTTCGGCTCGCCGCTGCCCGGCGTGCCCTTCGATGAGCGCCACGGCGTGATCCCGAACCACGAGGGCCAGATCTTGCGGGCGGGCTCGAACGACGTCGTGCCCGGTGCCTACACGACCGGGTGGATCAAGCGCGGGCCGGTCGGACTGATCGGGCACACCAAGTCTGACGCGATGGAAACCGTGCGGCACCTGATCAACGATCAGGGCTCGTGGTGGCAGCCCGAAGACCCCTCCGAGGCTGCGATTCCGGCGCTGCTGGCAGAGCGCGGCGTGCGGTACACCGACCTCGACGGCTGGCACAACCTCGACCAGCACGAGCTGGCGCTCGGTGAGGCCGAAGGGCGCGTGCGCATCAAGGTCGTTGAGCGCGATGAGATGGTGCGGGTGTCGCGGGCCGAGTAGGCACCGCGCGGGCGACGAGCTGAGGGGCAGACCATGACGGCGTCACACCAGACAGAACCGCAGGGCTGGGTGCCCGATGTGCTCGGTGCGCCGTTCGAAGCCCGGACCCTCAGCCTCGGAGACGATTTCGAGGGGCCGGTCGTTGCGACCGTCGTGCGGGCGCTCCCCAAGCGGCGTCCGTTCTGGATGCCGCCGCGCCCGCTCGAAGACGTCGATGTGCTCTACGTGCACGGCTGGTCGGACTACTTCTTTCAGCGCGAGCTTGCCCGCTATTGGACCGACCGCGGCGCGAGGTTCTTCGCCCTCGACCTGCGCAAGTACGGGCGGAGCCTTCGCGCCGGGCAGACGCCCGGATACATCGACAACCTCAACGACTACGACGCCGACATCGCGGCGGCGCTCGCCGCGATGGGTGGGAGCGCGCGTGCCGCCGCCCCCGGTCGCCGGCTCGTGCTCTTCGGACACTCAACCGGCGGGCTCGTGCTGAGCCTCTGGGCGCACCGTCACCCTGGGGTCGCCAGCGCGGTGCTCTTGAACAGCCCGTGGCTTGAGTTTCAGCCGGGCGGTTTCACGCGCAGCGCGTTCGCCCCGGTGCTCGGTCTTCAGGCGCGGTTGCGCCCGCTCGAGGCGATGCCGCAGGTCGACCTCGGCTTTTATACCCGCGCGCAACGCGAGGTCCGGGGCGACGAGCCACCGCTCGCGATCAACGAAGCGTGGCGCCCCGAACAGGCGTTCCCGGCCCGCATGGGGTGGCTGCACACGGTGCTTGACGGGCACGCGACCGTGGCATCCGGCCTGCACATCGACGTGCCCGTACTGGTCATGCTCTCGACGCACACGGCGCCGCCGACGAGGTGGAGCGACGAGCTCACCCGCGCCGACACCGTGCTTGTGGTCGACATCATCGCGCACAGGGCGTTGAGCCTCGGCGAATCGGTGACGGTGGAGCGCATCCCCGGCGCGTTGCACGACGTCTTCTTGTCTCGTGCCGACGCCCGCGACATTGCCTACGACCGGATGGATCGTTGGGTGAGCGGATGCCTCGGCCGCCCCCGCGCGCCGCTGGCGCCCGGGTCGTACCGCTAAGCCCCTGCGGACGGTTTCGTAGCGGCCGAATCGGTCGCGGGTTCTATGGCTGGCGTTGGTGTTGGTGTTGGTGTCGGCTCGAGCTCGGCGACCGGCGCGAGCGCGGGTTCCGGTTCTGGATCGCCATCGCCCGATAGCCAGCGCAACCAGCCGTTCTTCGGGTCGCCTTCGAGGATCAGCGAGCGCACGAGCAGCGTCAGGGGAATCGAAAGAATCGCGCCGAGGGGGCCGATGACGAAGGTCCAAAAGATGACCGAGAAGAAGCTCAGGGTGAGCGTGAGGTTGACCGCGTCGCTCACGAACTTGGGCTGCACGAGCACCTGTAGCACCACGTTGACGACCGAATAGATCGCGATCACGGCGAGCATCAGCGGCAGTCCGCCGATCACGAGCGCGAGCATCGCCGGCGGCACGAGGCCCAGCACGAACCCGATGTTGGGTACGAAGTTGGTGACGAACGCGAGGATGCCCCACACAATCGGAATCGGAATGTCGAGGGCCCACAGCGCCAGCGTGTCGACCACCGCCACAACCAGGCCGAACGACGCGTTCACGACGTAGTAGCGGCGGACGCCCACGTTGAAGCGGCGGACGCGCTCCAATGTTGCGGTGCGGGCAGCGCCAAAGACGCGACCCGCGTCTTTGTACCGCGAGGCATCCGCTGCCATGAAGATGACGTAGGCCAGCACAAAGAAGAAGGCGGTCAGCACGCTGAGCGCGGTGCCACCGAGCGACGTCGCAAAACCGAGCAACGTTGAGGGGTCGAGGATGCTGACTGCGGCATCGGCTGCTTGCTTATCGAGGCCCGTGGAATGCAACCAGTCGACGAGCTTCTGTGCGGTCTGTTCGAGTTCGCCCGCGTAGTTGATGACGAGGTTCACGAACTGCGTGCCCGCGTAGTAGAGCATGTACACGAGGGCGGCAAGCACGAGGTACGCGACCGTGATCACGCCCGTCGTTGCCAGCCAACGCGGCCAGCCCCAGCGTTCGAGCACGACCCGAACCGGCATCACGATGATCACGAGCACGGCGCCGAGCACGAGCGGGCCGACGATGTCGCGTGCCAGAAACACGCCCACGAGCACGATGACCGTGGTGGCGAGGCCGAGCAAGATGCGAAGCGCGGGCGACAGCGCGGGGGCGGGGGTTGTCGGGGCCTGGTTGGTCACGGTTCCATCTTGGTGCATGAGCCGGGTGTGGCAGGGGAAGGCACCCCCCGCGGCGGGGGCGTGAGTGCAGGTGACTGGGCCCCCACACCCGCCCACGACCCCGCCGCAGCCCGAGCGATCAGCCCGCCGGGGTTGTCGGCGGCGCGGCCGGGTTGTTCTTCGGCACGTCTGCCGCGCCGTACAGCTCGGCGATGATCGATTTTGCGACCACGACGGCGGCAGTTTCGCCGTCGACGGGCGATGCCGAGAGGTTGGCGCCGATGATGATCGTCTCGTTGGTGTTCGTGTTGTAGACCATGAAGGTCGAGTAGCCCGGGAGTTGTCCGTCGTGGCCGAGAATGCCGGGGGCGAACTGGGCGATGCCGAGGCCGTAGCCCACACCGCCAGCCTGGCCGGCAACGGTGGGCTGCACGCTTGCGATTCGGAGCTTCTGCGTGGCGTCGTCGAGCAAGCCGCCGCCGACGAGCGCCTTCACGTAGACCGCAAGATCGTCGACCGTCGAGATCGCACCGCCGGCCGTCCACGCCCACGACGGGTTGGCATCCGTCTGATTGATCGGCAGCAGCGTCCCGTTGAGGGCCGAGGGCAACTGCGCCGCCGGCACCGCGTACGAATCGATCGTCTCCACGTTGGTGCCGAACTGGTACCCCTTGGCGTGCGGCGTCGGGATGCTCGAATCCTTGGGCTCCGGCAGGAAGGTGTGCTGCAACCCGAGCGGCTCGAAGATTCGCTCCTTGAAGGCAGCGGATGCCGACATCCCGGTCAGCTGCTCAATAACAAGCCCGAGCAGCACGATGTTGGTGTTGCTGTAGTCGTACTGCGTCCCGGGGGCGAACTTCGCGGGGTGTGTGAACGCGATCGCGAGGAGTTCGTCGGGCGTCCAGACCTTCTGTGGCTCGGCGTCGAGGGTCGCGTTGAAGCCGGGATCGAACGAGTAGCTGTAGAGGCCGCTGCGCATCTCTGACAGCTGGGCGATCGTGATGTTCTCGCCACCGGGCACGTCCGGCAGAAACTTGGAGATCGGGTCATCCAGTGCGAGCACGCCCTCCTGCACCAGCTGCAGGATGACCGTCGAGGTCATGGTCTTCGTGTTGCTACCGATCCGAAAGACATCATCGAGCGTCATCGGCACCGCCTCGCCGATCTCGCCCGTACCGAACGTGGCCGACCAGTCGCCGCGTTCGGGCGAGAGAATGTGCACGACGAGCCCGGGGATCGCGTTCTGCTTCATCACCTCAGGAATCTGCGTCTGCAACGCGGTGGCGTAGGCGGGGATCGACTTCTCGGGTGCGGATGCCGCGGGGGAGGGTGCTCCGGATGTTGTGCCCGCGCATCCGCTCAATACGAGCGCCGCGCCGAGCACAATCGCCGCCGCGGTCGTCAGGTTCTTCGTCATGTCATCGCTCCTGAAGGTGATGTGTGTTCAATGGCCGGGTGTGGGAGCCGGCGGGGGATTGGTGGGGACGATCAGCGCAGCGAGGTCTGTCGCGATTGTGGCCGCGTAGTTCTGCAGGGCGCCGTTCCACTCGTCGGTCGTGTACGTATTCGGGCCGGGAACGACCGACACCGACACCGTGACGGAGCCCATCGGGGAGCTCGCCTCCGGGAGTGTTGCGACCGCGGCCTGGTACCCGCCGAAGAGCGGCGTCTGCATGACCCAGTCGTTGCGCAGGAACACGCCCAGACCGTAGGTCCACTCTTTCGTCAGTGTGTGGCACGAACGGCATCCGTCGAGGGGTGCGCCGAAGCCGATGAGGTCGGTCGAAATCATCGCCGCGTGCGACTTTGGAGTGAGCAGCTCGCCCCGACCAACAATCGCGTCAAAGCTTGAGGTCATGTCGCCGATCGTCGTCGTCTCGATCGCGCCGTGCGGGAGGGTCCACGAGGGGTTCCAGTACGTCGAGTCCTCGAACAGGCCGCGCTCCGCGGTAAAGCCGTGCACCACGGGGTCGGGCACGGCGGCGGTGACGTCGGCAACGGTGCCGTTGAGTTTCAGCGGGTCGAGTACGTACTGCGAGATGAGCTCCTCGAGGGTCTTCCCGCTCTCGGCTTCGAGCACATGGCCGAGGATGATGTATCCGGCGTGCGAATAGTCCCAGTTCTTGCCGGGGGCAAACAGGCGCGGGCTCGCCGAGCTGTACGCGAGCAGCTCTTCCTCGGTCCATGCGCGGAACGGGTTCGCCTCCTGCGCGATGACGAAGTCGCCGTTCGCGACGTGGTCGGGATACCCGGAGGTCATCGACGCGAGCATGCGCGGGGTGACATTGTCGGCGTCGGGGAGGTTGGGGAGCCAGCGCGAGATCGGCTCGTCGATGTCGATCAGGCCGTCGTCTGCCATGGCGAGCATCGTGGCCGCCATGTACATGATCGCGACCGCGCCGTTGCGAAAGCGGCTGTCGGCGGTGATCGGGAACCCGGTCATCTCTTCACCGAGCGTCACCGTGCTGATCACTTCGCCCTCGACCATGACCTGGGCCACGAGGGAGGTGAACTCGTGGTCGGTGAACTCCTCCTGCGAGACCTCGTCGAGCGTTGTCGCGATTTTGTCGGATGCCGGATTCTCGGCCGCACCGGAGGCAGCCGGCGTGCAGCCGGTGAGGGCCAGAACAGCCACGAATGCGACGGCGATGCCGGAGCGGAGTGCGACGCGACGCCTCGATGGAGAAAACGGAAGCACGCGTGAAAGGCCCATACTGAAGAGCGTATTTCTGCGCGAAACGTGCTCCTAGAGACCTAGGTCGCCAAGTGTGCGGTGCGGTCGATCAAGATCGGTTTCGCACTTGCAGGGGCAGCGAAACCGCGGTCATAGTGAGAGAGCGCCCCGCGCGATGCACACACTTTACTGCTGAGGATTCCCGAATGAGCATGGGCGCGAGCGCACCGATACGGCGGTCGTTCGATCGTGCGCTCTTCGCGATCCTGTGCCTCGGACTGCTCCTCGTGCTCATCCTGGTGGCGCTCCTCCCGTGGCAGGGACCGTACTGGGCGGTGCTGCTACTCTTCCCCATCAATGTGCTGGTGTACCTCGGTGCTGGCCTGTTGGCGTGGCACTACCGGCCAAGCAACCGGATGGGCGCGTTGATCCTGCTCACCGGCGTCTGGGTGTTCCTCGGCGGGGCCGCCAACACCGACGTGCCCGCACTGGTGTGGCTCGGCACGATCGCGAGCAGCATGCCGCTCGCCGGATTCGTGCACTTGCTGCTCGCATTCCCCAAGGGCCGAGTCCGGGGCACCATCGCCCGCGCGACGGTCGCTCTGGCTTACGCCACCTCGATCGTCCTGGAGGCTCCGCGCTATCTGTTCATCCCAGATCCCACGGCTCCGGGGCTGGCGATAGTCGACGCCCCGGAGCTTGCGCGCTGGGGCAACATCGCCCAGGAACTGGTGGGGTTCCTCGTGCTGATGAGCACGCTCCTGGTGCTGGTTCGTCGTCTCCGGCGCGCATCCACCGCCGAGCGGCGCGTGCTCGTGCCGCTGTACGGGTACGGCATCGCCGCCGTCGTGGTCTTGCTGTTCGCGTCCAGGTTGCTGCGCCCGGTGTTCGGCTGGGCGCCGACCGACGTCGCCGCGCTGCAACTGCTCATGTTCTGTGGCGTCCCGATCGCGTTCGCGCTCGGGATCCTCCGCGGCGGGGTTGCGCGCACCGGCGAGCTCGAAGAGCTGGGCGTTTGGCTCGGCGAGGCGGGCAACACGAAGCCTGCGATCGGTGCCGCCCTTGCCCGCACGCTCGGCGATCCGACCCTGGAAGTGTGGTTCTGGGTGCCGGGGCGCGACGGATACGTCGACATGGATGGCGCACCGGTAACGGCCGACCGGCAGCACACGGGTCGCGGGCTCGAGCCGGTCGAGCTCGACGGGCGCAGAATCGGCGCGATCTCATGCGACATCGCGCTCATGGATGAGCCCGACCTCGTGCGCACGGCCGGCCGGGTCGTGGCAATTGCGCTCGATCGCGAACGCCTGATCGCAGAGCTTCTCGCCAGCCACCGTGCCTTGCAGTCTTCGCGCGAACGGCTCGTGCAGGTCGCCGACGGAGAGCGCCGGCGTATCGCGCAAGACCTGCACGACGGGTTGCAAGTGCAGCTGGTCTTGCTCGCCCTCGAAGCGCAGCAGCTCGCGAACGCAGGCGGGGTGGGCGGCGCCGTGCGCGAGCGGGCGACGGTCTTGCGCAAGGGCATTGACGCCGCCGCCGCTGACCTCCGCGAGGTAGTGCACGCGGTCATGCCGGCCGCGCTGACCCAGCGTGGGCTGTCGGCTGCCGCCGAAGATCTTGTCGATCGGATGCCGGTGCCCACCACCCTCACTCTCGATGTTGTCGACAATGAGTGCCCGCCGGTTGTCGAGAGCACCGCCTACTTCGTGGTGGCCGAGGCGCTCGCGAACGCGGTGAAGCACGCGGATGCCGGTGCCATCGCCGTGCTGCTCCGCCGGCAGGACGACGTGCTGCACGTCGAGGTGCGCGACGACGGCGATGGGGGAGCGCGGGCGGGCGCGGGCTCGGGCCTGACCGGCATGGCGGAGCGCGTGGAGGCACTTGGCGGGGCCGTGCGCATCACGAGCGCGGATGGGCACGGCACAACGATTCGAGCGGAGATCCCATGCGTGTCGTAATTGGCGAAGACGAGGCACTGCTGCGGCGTGGCCTCGAACTCATGCTCGGTGACGCCGGATTCGATGTGGTGGCCGTCGCGGGCGATGCGACCGAACTTGAGGCCGCCGTCGCCGAGCACAGGCCAGCGCTCGCGGTCACCGATATTCGGATGCCCCCGAGCTACACCGACGAAGGTCTGCTCGCGGCGCTCCGGATCCGCACTCAATTTCCACAGACCGCCGTCGTGGTGCTCTCGCAGCACGTGCAGCGGCGGTACGCGGTCGAACTGCTCTCAGACCAGACCGGTGGCATCGGGTACTTGCTCAAGCAACGCATCGCGGATGTCGACGAGTTCTTGGGCGACCTCCGTCGCGTGGCCGAGGGCGGCACCGCGATCGACCCCGACGTCGTCGCTGTCATGGTGTCGCGTGCCCGCCGGTCGAACGTGGCGGTCGGAGCGTTGACGCCGCGACAGCAAGAAGTGCTCGGTTTGATGGCCGAAGGGCGCAGTAACGCGTCGATCGCGGCGCGGCTCTTTTTGACGGAGAAAGCTGTCGTGCAACACGCATCCCGAATCTACGATGCGCTCTCGCTACCGGTCGACTCCGACGCCCACCGGCGCGTGCTCGCGGTGCTGCAGCACTTGAACCGCGACTGAGGGTCGTTGCATCGCGGTCGCCACCGGTGCTCCGCTGGTCAGCAGCAGTGGTTTTCTGCAGGTCAGAACGGCGACGCGGTGTAGAGCTTCGTTGAACAGCCCATCTCACCTGGTTCGAGTGAAATCTGACGGAATCCCGGGAAGCTGATCCCCCCAGCCTCGTCACGCACCACAAGGATGCACTCGCGTTCGGCGGGGATACCGACCGAAGCGACCACCCCGCCGTCTACAGCTTCCGTCTCGATGCGTATGTACTCCTGCGGGTACGCGTCGTGCAACGCCCTCTCGGTAACGCGTGCGGAATCGTGGCTGGCCACAATCTCGGCCACTCGTTCTTGGTCGAGTGCGCTGAGGCTTGGCCGGGGCGCAGGGGTAGGCCGAGGTGGGGCCGGGCTCTCAGCGCATGGGATCTCGAAGCGCCGCGCTGGCTCGTACTGCTCCCATTCGAGTCGGTAGCAATGTGTTGCACTCCCGGCATCCCAGCCCTGGCCAAAGATGGTGGTGGTCGATTTGGCAGGGACGTCGACGACGACTCGAATATCAATTGTCGCCTGGCTCCCAGCTGACTCGCCAGACCATGCCAGTGGCTCCACCATGGCAGTGCCGGCGTCGACGCTGATCGGTCCTTCGGGCACCCACCAGGCCACCATTTCGAGCAGCGTAATCTCCGGCGTGTTCGCGGAGTGGGAGCCGATTTGTTCCGCGGCCTGCTCGGCGGCGTCCGCCGCCCGCCGGTCGCCCTCGGAGGAAGACAGGATTGCGCAACCCGAGGTGAGCAGGACGAGACCAAGAAGTGCAGCAGCGCCTGCCAATGGCGGTCGCCGTGACGCGCGCGCTGTTCCGGTCATAGGGCGCCCGAAGAGCCCTGCATCGGCGTGACAACGATGTCGAAGACGCCGAATGGGAACGGTGCGAAGATCTGGAACGACCGCGGGTCGATGTCCGCGAGCGGGAACAAGCCGAACCACACCCGAGAAATCACGAGCGCGCAGACCACGAGAATCGCGATCGCCATCGCGGCTCGGTCAAGCGTGCGAAGCGCCGTCGGCTCATCAGCCGCTTTGAGGACGCGCCCGATTGCGAAGAAGACAATGAGCGCGATCCCGAGGAACATGAGCGGACTCGGCTGCAGGTTCACGGTGATGCACAGGGGCTCCTGGCTCGTCGGGTTGCCGGCCGCGTCGATGAAACCGCCGTCACCGTCAAACCCGCCAGGGCAAGAGCCCTGCCCCCAGTGCTGAATACCCCGTATGCGAACGACGCGATCAGCGCCAATACGAAGAGGCGACGAATCCTCGCGATCACCGCCGCGCCCGGCAAGAGCCGCTGGGCGCGGGCCGATTCGTGAAGCACCATGAACGTCCTCCTTGACGCGTGGTGGTGTTGCCCTACCGGTAGTTGATGAACTGCAGGTCGACCTCAAGGTCGGCCGCGCGCAGCACGCGCATGACTTCCTGCAGGTCGTCGCGGCTCTTCGACTGCACGCGCAGCTCGTCGCCCTGAATCTGCGACTTGACACCCTTGGGGGCCTCGTCGCGGATGATCTTGCCGATCTTCTTCGCGTTCTCCTGCGAGATACCGTCCTTCAGCGTCGAAGAGATGCGGTACTCCTTGCCGCTGGCGAAGGGCTCGCCCGACTCGAGGCTCTTCAGCGAGATGCCGCGCTTGATGAGCTTCGTCTGGAAGACATCGAGCACCGCCTTCGCGCGCTCTTCGGTTGCAGCCTTGATGAGGATCGCGTCGCCGCTCCACTCAACGGACGCGCCGGTGTTCTTGAAGTCGAAGCGCTGCTCAATTTCTTTGCGCGCCTGGTTGAGAGCGTTTTCCGCCTCTTGGTGGTCGACCTTGCTCACGATGTCGAACGATGAATCAGCCATGCCCCCGAGTCTAGCGATTTGGCTCAGGGACGGAGCATCCGTTCAGACCCGACGCGTGCTCTCGCGTCTAGGCTGAAGCAGAACCTGATGCAACACGGGAGGTGCCGATGCGTCCACTCACTGAAGACGAGATCCGGGGTGCGTTTGTGAACGCCACCGAAGATGACCTGCGGGTGATGGCGATGCCGCACAGCCTGCTGCTCACCGAATGGGACTTCCTCGACTTCTTTACGTGGTGCGATCCGCATGCGCGGGGGCGGGGATACCTCGTCGTCGAGCGCGACGGAAAGCCCACCGCCGTGGTGCTCAGGGCCGCAAACTCCTCGGCCTCCCACGCGCAGAGCGCACTGTGCAACATGTGTCACACGATGCAGCCCGGCGACCAGGTCACGCTGTTCAGCGCTCGCCGCGCGGGCGCCGCCGGTGCGGCCGGCGACGCAATCGGCACCTACATCTGCGCCGACCTGACGTGCCACGAGAATGTGCGTCTGGCGGCACCCCTGACTCCACTTGAGGTGCGCGCCGACGGGATGGTCGACGTGCGCATCGACGGTGCGCGCCGGCGCCTCGAATCCTTTGTCGACAAGGTGCTGGCGGTGCGGGTCTCGTGAGGGTTGCGGCGGGGGCGGGGCATCCGCGGGTCGTCGTCGTTGGCGACGCGCTGATCGACGAACTGCGTGACGAAGACGGCGTGCGCGAGCTCGTCGGCGGCGCGGCGCTGAACGTCGCGGTCGGCCTGCAACAGCTTGGTGTGTCGGCGTCGCTCATCGCGATGGTCGGCGACGACCCGGCGGGCGAGCAGATTCGGCGCTATCTCGCGCGCTATGGCGTCGAGCTCATCGACACGGTGGGGCCCCTCGGCACCTCCCGTGCGGTCAGCACGCGCGATCACGGCGGCGAGCCGGTCTATGAGTTCAACGATGCGGCGCAGGCGCGGCGCATCCATTTCACCGATCGCGAGCGTGCGGCGATTGCGGATGCCGCGGCCGTCGTGATCAGCTGCTTCCCGTTTGACGACCAGCCGCAAACGGCCGAACTTGCCGAGGCGCTCGCCGAATCGGCCGCGATCGTCGCGATCGACCCGAATCCGAGGGGTGGAATGCTGCATGATCGCGGCGAGTTCATCGCGGGCTTCGAGGCGCTCGCGCCCGACGCGGCGCTGCTGAAAGTGGGCGACGACGATGCGGCGCTGCTTTATGGCACCTCGCTCGACGAGCTCCGCGAACGGCTCATCGCGCTCGGCACGCCCGTCGTCGTCGCCACGCGCGGTGCCGATGGGGCCACGCTCGACGCCGAGGGACGCACGGTGTCGGCACCGATTTCGCGGCTACCCGGGCCAGTCATCGACACGATGGGCGCGGGCGACGCCACGCTCTCTTCGCTCATTGCCGAGTTCGTCCAAACCGGCGCGCCGAGCACCCACGCGGGCTGGCAATCGGCCCTGGAACGGGCGATGGATATCGCGGCTGCGACCTGCCGTACCGAGGGGGCTCTCCTGCAACAACCCGCCCGACGCGCCTCCTCATAGCCTCGATTTCTGCGAGAGGCCCAACGCAGAGTACGATTACTAACTGCGCCTCCGGTCGTCTGCACAAGTCGGACGGGTGCGCCTTGGCGAGTTACCCAAGCGGCCAAAGGGATCTGACTGTAAATCAGACTGCTCAGCATTCGGGGGTTCGAATCCCTCACTCGCCACAAGATGAAAAAGCCCGAAGTTTCGCAGTCATTGCGGCTTCGGGCTTTTTCGTTTCGTGGCATCCCCACACCGCGCCCGCGCGGCGCACTCAACTGAAGGAGCACGCACCATGTCGCACACTTCCGCTTCGATTCTGCCCACCTCGCGGCCGCGGCTCGTGGTCGCTCTTGTCGCCCTGATGGCGGTGTTCGTGCTGCTTGCTTCAGGATGCTCCGCCGCGGGCTCTGACAACAGCGACGCCGCGACGGGCGAGGTTACGAAGGTGACCGTGGGCGTCAACGGCATGCTGTACGACACGGACGTGATCGAGGTGCCGTACGGCAACCGCCTCGAAGTGACCTTTGAGAACACGGCGCCCGAGGTGCACGACATTCGCTTCGGCAACGGTGCGCGCTCGGAGCGCCTGACGTCGGGCCGCAGCGAGGTTATCGACGTGGGCGTCATCACCGAAGACATGGCGGGTTGGTGCACGATCGCTGGCCACCGTCAGCAGGGCATGGAGCTCAAAGTCGTCGTCACCGGGGCGCCGAAGAAGTAGCGTCCCGGAGCGAGCGGGACTCTTCCTACACACGGTCGTAGAACCTGCCCAATGCTCGTGAAACGCGTGGGGCAGTTCAGGGCGGGGCCCGTTCGTGTCAGGATAAAAAGCGTCGAATCAACCAAACGACCGACCGCACCGAATTGAGAGGACAACCATGTCCAACCCCCAAGGCCCGGTTCCCGGCGCCGCCCCGGCGTCCAACAAGGTGCAACTGCGCATCATTGCCATCCGCGTGGCCATCGGTTCGCTCATCGCCGCGGCAGTGTTGTGCGCCATCGCCGTGCTCGTCGGGGGGCAGAACGGCATCATCACGCGCGCGCTGCTCACGATCGCCCTCTTCGCCGCGTTCGCGGGAGTCGCGCTGTATGACGCGCGCGCCGCCGACCGCCGGCCGCAGTGGTACTCGCTGGCGAGCATGATCTCGTGGGTGTTCCTCCTCATCGCCGGTGCAGTCAAAATTTGGATGCCGTGGCACTCCGCATTCGGCCTCACACAGTCGTCCTCCTCGTGGAGCGATAACGTCGGCACGCGCATTGCCGAGCTGATTGGTATCGCCATCGTGGTCCGCCTCGCGTTGCTGCACACACGAATCTTCCTCCGCGCACACGAGCGCTACGTCACGACCTTTACGCGTGCGATTGCCGCGACCACCACCGCCCTGGTCTGGGCCCTGGCCGTGATGATCGTGCTGCCGCTACTGCTCTCGCAGGTCTCCTTCAGCGACTTCTACTGGCGCTCGGTCGTCGCGGTCACGATTCTCGCGGCGCTCGGCTCGGCGCTGATTCCGCTGATGAACGCGATCAACGTGCCCCGCAAGACGCACCCGCCGGTGGCTCCGGTCTACTACGACCCGCAGCACCAACAGCAGGGCTACGGGCAGCAGTACGCACCCCAGCAGTACGCGCCTCAGCAATACCCCGCAGAGCCGTACGCGGCGCAGCAGTATGCACCGCAGGAGATCGCGGCGCCGGTACAGCAGTTCGCCGCGCCCCAGCCGACCTGGCCGACGTATGTCGACGGTGTGACCCCGCTCCCGGTGTTGCCCGACGGTTCGCCTGACTACAACGCGTACTACACGGGCTACCCGACCTACCCGGCGCCGACCGGTGCGCCGATGGTCGAGCAGCCGGTGGCGCCCGCGGTCCACGTCGCGCCGCCTGAGCCTGCGGCACCGACCGCAGCACCGGTGGCGCCCGCGCCGACCGTGGCACCTGCGACTCCTGCCGCGCCCGTCGCACCGCCTGCACCCCAGGCGCCGCCCGTCGCACCTCCCGTCTAAGGGGGTGCGGCGCCGGCCGCGCGGGTATCGTCGAGATATGACCGCTGAACGAGACCTGACCGAGTTGGCGGCATCCATTGCTGTGCGCGCCGGTGAATTGGCGCGCACCCGCCGCACCGAAGGCGTGCAGATCGCCGCCACAAAGTCGGTGGTCGCCGACATCGTGACCCACGCCGACCGCGAGGTCGAGCTGCTGATTCGGGGGCTGCTGGCCGACGCACGCCCGAATGACGGTTTTCTTGGCGAAGAGTCGGGCGCAGAAAAGGGCACCTCGGGGGTGACCTGGGTCGTCGACCCGATCGATGGCACCGTCAACTACGCCTACGGGATTCCCGCCTACGCAGTGAGCATTGCGGCCGTCGAGGGTGAGCCCGATCCGCAGACGTGGGCCGGGCTGGGAGCCGCGGTCTTCAACCCGGCAGTCGGCGAGTTGTTCACCGCGACGCGCGGCGGTGGCGCATGGCTTGGTGAAGAACGGCTGCGGGTGAACGACGAGCCCTCGCCCGCTGGCCTGCTGGTTGCAACCGGCTTCGGCTACGACCCGGCCGTGCACGCCGCGCAGTTCGCAATGCTGGCGCGAGTCATGCCGATCGCCCGAGACATTCGGCGCATCGGTGCGGCATCGCTCGACCTCGCCTACGTCGCGGCGGGCCGGCTCGACGCATACTTCGAGCGCGGGCTGTGGCCGTGGGACCACGCGGCGGGCGCGCTCTTGGTGAGCGAGGCGGGCGGCCGAGTTGGCGGCTTCGCGGGGGCTGCGGCAAGCCGAGAGTTGACGGTGGCGGCGGCACCCGCGGTGTTCGACCAACTGCTCGAACGCATCGCTGCTGGCGAGCCGTTTCCGTGAGAGATCTCACATTCCAGGGCGTGTACATGGTATTCCCAGGGCGATATCGCTAAAGTTTATCTATTCGTAATCATGTTTCTGTCCCTGCAGATCCGTGGTCGTAAGCCCGATTGACCCGTTGCTCCACTGCGACCAGACAGAGAGTTCGCTCGTTGCCCTTTGACACACCGCTGGCTGATGCTGTGCCCTCGCGCCGCTCAAGCCGAACGTCCGGTGTGTTGGTGACCCCTCTCGAAGCTGCTCCCGAGGCCACGACATTGACGCGTCGCGAGCTTCGCGAACAGCTTGCCGCGCAGGTCGCGGCAGCCGATGCCGCCCTCGTTGCAGCGGCAGTTGTTGTTGGGGCAGTCGCACCCGCCTCTGCAGTCGCGCCAGTGGCAATTGCGCCAGAGGCAATCGCACCCGCGGCAGTTGTGCCCGCCGCGCCGGTTGCACCGACGCCGATCGTGACCGATGCTGCGCAGGCGACGGCGCTTCCCGCGAGTGAGGCCGCGGCATCCACCGGCCCTGTTGTCGACTTCGACACCGCGGCTCGACTCTTTTCTTTCACCGGCGAAACCGCCATCCCCGTGATGGCGCCGCGCCGGCCGGCCGCACCCGCATTCGTGCGTGCTGAGGCCACGGCCACGGCCTCGACGCGTCCGTCGGGCCCGAAGGTCCGTCGCGCGGCACGTCGCTGGGCAACCACGGCGTTCTCCGCGGGCGTCATGACCGTCATTGGCCTCATGGCTGTGTCTGTCACGGTTCCGGCTGAGGCGCTTGCAGCCGCGAGCGATTCGATCGCGGTCACGGCGATGGCACCGGCCTCGGCGCCGAAGGTCATCAAGCTAGACGAAATTCAGGCCTTTGTTGCACCCGCCGAGGGTGAGGTTGTGCAGCTCGATCGTGAGCAGAACTACGCGCTCACCACGTTCGAGCAGATCGCTCGCGAATCCGGCATCCAGATGTCGTCGAACTTTGTGAACGACGCAAACTCCGAGATCCAGTGGCCTTTCGCCGTGGGTGTGGGCATGAGCTACGGGTACGGCACGCGTTCGGGCCGGATGCACGATGGCATCGACTTCACGCCCGGGCCTGGCGCGCAGATTCAGGCGGTTGCCCCCGGTGTCGTTCGCGTCGCGACAGAGTCGGGTGGCGGCTACGGTGTGCACGTTTACGTTGATCACGTGATCGATGGGCAACGGATCTCGAGCCACTACGCGCACATGCAGTACGGCTCGTTGCAGGTTGTCGAAGGCCAGCAGGTCGTGGCCGGCGACCCGATCGGCAAGGTCGGAAACACGGGCCGTTCGTTCGGTGCGCACCTGCACTTCGAGCTCCGCGTCAACGGTGAAGAGGCGATTGATCCGCTGCCGTGGCTACAAAAACACGCGGGAGGATGGCAGGGCTAGCGCCCGATTCGTTCTCAGGCGCGAGTCAATGGTATTCTCGTCTAGTTGTCTGGAGCCAGGTGCTCCAAACTTCGCTCCGGTAGCTCAGTGGTAGAGCACTTCCTTGGTAAGGAAGAGGTCAACAGTTCAATCCTGTTTCGGGGCTCGTAGCATCCAAATCATTTTGAGGCGGATGCCTCGTGGCAGGGTAGCTCAGCTGGTTAGAGCGCACGACTCATAATCGTGAGGTCGCGGGTTCAAGCCCCGCTCCTGCTACAGATGAAAACCCCCGGAATCCGGGGGTTTTTTCGTTCCTCGGACTGACATTCTGCGGAGGTGGGCAGCGGGTCAACTGGATTGTGCCCTCTCGGTCGGTCGTCCAGTGACCGGTTCATGGTGCGAATCTCGGTGTTCGTGTTCGTGTTCGTGTTCTCGTGCGGTCGACATCCGCTCGTTGACGTACGACACGAACGTTGCCGTCGCCGCGCCAACGATCGCGATTCCGCCGACCATGAGAATGACGGCGAGGATCCGGCCCGTCACGGTGACCGGGTAATAGTCGCCATAACCGACCGTGGCCATAGTCACGCACGCCCACCACACGGAATCGCCGAAACTGGTGATCAGCGCACCCTCCGCATCGCGCTCGACGGCGTACTCGGCCAACGAGATCACGTAGATGAACATCACCACGAACGCACCCGCGATGATGAGTACCCGCCGGCGCAACGCCGCACCCGAATTCGCACGAAGGAATGGCATTCGGGCCAGACCTTTCAGCAGGCGGAACGGACGCGCGATTGGCACAAGAACGGAAAGCAAGTCGATCTTGCTGTGCGCGACAAAGTACAGCTTGTCGACGCTGAGAAGAATGCGAACCACGTAGTCGACGAGGAACGCCAGCCACACCAGACCCAAGACCAGCCCGATGGCCAGGAGCCCTCCCGGTGTGAGCTCGCTATCGAGGATGCCCCAGGAGTAGGCCACCAGGAACAGGACCGATGCGGCAATCAACGGCCACGTCGTCATCGCCTCCCAACGCTCCCTCGCGATCTCCGTCCTTCTCGCCACAACCTCACCAGGCATCAGCACTCCTCATAGGTTCTCTGATCGCATTCGTTCGGGCGAGAGAAGGCCCGGGCGGCTTCGTTCGGGTCGCACCAGGCTTGAGTCGCCATCGGAATTCGGGGGTGTTTCGTTGCTAACCGTCGCCCAGCCTACGCGGCGGGTCCCGAAACCCGCGGCGCCCGCGGCCGCCGAATGCTCTCCACCGCCAGCAGGAGAAGCGCAACGGCGATCGCGAGGTACGTCGGGAGCTCCTCCGGTGAGGTCGGTTCTGCCAGCACGAAGGCGGCGGCGGCCGCGAGCAGGATCGGCTCGAGGTAGCTGAGCAGGCCGAAGACGCTGAGCGGCAACAGCTGGCTCGAGCCGATGTACAGCAGCAGGGCGACGCCGCCGAGCACGCCGAAGCCGACCAGGCTCAGGGCTGATCCCGGGTCGCGAAGTGTCTGCAACGTGGGGTCGTCGAGCAGGAGCAGCGCGACGGCAACCGGGAGGCAAAGCATGAGTTCTGCGGTCAGGCCCGCGCTGCCGCCGATCTTCACCATGCGGCGAAGCGCGAAATAGACGGGGTAGCCGAGCGCGACGACGAGCGTCTCCCACGAGAGTCCGCCGAACTGCCAAATTTGGTAGGCCACGGCGACGCCCGCCATGCTCACCGCGGCGATCCGCCATGGGCCGAGGCGTTCCTTGAACAGAATGCGACCGGTCAGCGCGAGCACGATCGGCAGAACGAAGTAGCCGAGCGCGACCGGGAGGCCTTGGCCCTGCCCGGGGGCCCAGGTGAACAGCCACTGCTGCACGCCAAGCAGTGCTGCGGTGAGCACAAGGGCAAGCCCGAGCAGCGGGCGCGCGGCGATGCGTTTGGCAAGCGTTCGCATGCCCGACCAGCGTCGCGTCACCGACAAGAAGACGATGAGCGTCGCGACCGTGACCAGGGTGCGCCATCCGAAGAACTCGTTGCCGGTGAAATCAAGCGTCGCCGAGAGCACGAAGACGACGGCGAACAACAGGGAAGCGCCGACGGATGCCGCAACGCCGAGCTTCGCTCGTGCCTCGTTCTGGATCACCGGTATTGCCCTGTCTGGGCGCTCCCGCCCGTTCACCAACTCCAAGGATACGTTCGGCCGGCCCGCTGAGAGGCCCCGGCATTCGCGGCGACAGCCTTCGCTCTGGCCGTAGGCGGCGCGGGCGCTGATGTGCGCGGGGATAAGCTCGCGGTGTGAGTTTGGGGCGAGGGTTTGGTGTGCTCTGGAGCGCAAACTCCCTGTCGAACCTTTCGGACGGACTCGCATTCGTTTCGATGCCGCTCCTCGCCGCGTCGATGACCGATGACCCGCGAATGATCGCAGGTCTCGCCGTGATGTACTCAATCGTCCGGCTGACCGTCGTGTTGCCGATCGGGGTGTGGGTCGACCGAGTTGACCGGCGCTCGCTGCTTGTTGCCGCCAATCTCCTGCGAGGCGCCGCGCTGCTCGCGTTCGCATTCACCATCCAATTCGGGTTCGCGTCGCTGCTGATGCTCTACGTGGTGATGGCGCTCGTGGGGGTGTTTGAAAGCCTCGCGGACAATGCCGCGGTGGCGATTTTGCCCTCACTCGTCAGGCGCGAGCGTCTCGACAAGGCCAACGGCCGTATCGCGGCAGTGCAGCTCATCGCCGATGAATTCGTCGGGCCGCCGCTTGGCGGATTCTTGTTCGCGCTTGCGGCCGCGGCGCCGATGCTCGCGATGGGCAGCCTTTGGGGGCTTGCGGGGCTGTTCGCGCTCGCATTGCCGCGCCGAACGGCCGATGCTGGCCCGCGTCCTCCGCGACGTTCGGTGTACGCCGAAGCGCGGGATGGCGTGCGATGGCTCGTGCGGCATCGGATCGTCGGGAGTCTGGCCCTGATCGGGGCGTTGGCCAGTGTTGGCTACATGCTGCCGTTCTCGATCCTCGTGCTCGTCGCTGAACAAAACCTTGGGCTCGATGGGGGAGGGTACGGGGTGCTGCTCGCGTTCTCCGCACTCGGCGGACTGCTCGGTTCGTTCATCGCCCCGCGCCTCCGCGATGCAGTGGGGTATCGATGGACGATCGTTGCGAGCCTTGCCCTTGGCGCGATGACGCTCGCGGGCCTGGCGTTCACCTCAGATGCGGTGGTAGCCGGCATCCTGCTCGCGCTCTATATCTTGCACGCCGTCGTCTGGAACATCTGCGCGGCCTCGCTCCGGCAACGTCTCGTGCCCGACAACTTGCTCGGGCGCGTCGGTGCGGCAGGTCGCGTGTGTGGGCTGCTCGGGCTCGCTGTCGGGGCCGCGCTCGGCGGCCTCCTTGCCACGGTCAATGTCTCACTTGCCGTGGCGGCGGGTGCCGCGGTGTTCGCGGCGTGCACGTTGGTCGCCGTCTTTGCGCTTCGGCGCGGGATCGAATTCTCCGCCGATTGACGTGACCCGGCGTTCCGCGGTGTTCCGACCGTTCCCGGCGTTCGCCAGGGCCCGGCTACGCGTGCGCCAGCAGCAGTGGCAACCAGATCGTGTCAATGATGTCGGTGAGCGCCTCGTCGCCGAAGGCGCCGGTGAAGATGAGCTCGTCCCGCGCGAGTGCGAGCGGCAGTGATTCCAGTCGGGCGGGGATCGGCCACCGCGTGATTTCGCCCCGGTCGTGGGCGGCATTCAAAAGCGATTCCATGGCGCCGATGACCCAAGACGAGGGCTCCGTGAGTAGCTGGAGGTGTTCGGTGGGCATCTCGGCGAGCAGGCCGCGCATGGTGTCGATGCCGATGAGCTCAAAACGGTTGGCAAAGGTGCGGGCCACGACGAAGAGGTCGCTCCGCAGGTCGCCAGAGCTCACAAACTGCGGATCTTCAGAGTCGACGTATTGCAGCCACGCATCGATGACCATGTGCGCGCGCGATGAGTAGCGCCGGTAGATCACGGGCTTGGAGGTCTGCGCGCGCCGCGCGACACCTTCGAACGTGACGCCCGTGTAGGTGTGCTGCTCGAGTTCGTCACGCACCGCCTGCCGAATGGCTTCGTCAAGCTCGGCGCCGTGGCGTCGCGTGGCGACGGTGGACTTTTCGACCGTGGCCATGGCGCCCAACTCTCAAAAGTTCATTGCGTTCGTTCGAGGGGAAGTATACGCTCACACCTGTTAGGTACGATACGTACCGTATCTAACGCCAGTGTGAGCACAATGACGAGCCCTACAGGAGAGTAACGAATGACCGAAGCACGCGCGAACAGTACCCTCGAAGTTGATTATCTCGTCATCGGCGCCGGTGCAATGGGAATGGCGTTTGTTGACACGCTCCTGAGTGAGACCGACGCGACCATTGCGATCATCGACCGCAACCACAAGCCTGGTGGGCACTGGACAAACGCTTACCCGTTCGTGCGCCTCCACCAGCCCTCCGTGTTCTATGGCGTGATTTCAAAAGGCCTCGGCACGGGTGCGATCGACGCCGACGGTCCGAATGCCGGGCTGAACGAACTTGCAAGCGCCGACGAGATTCTCGACTACTTCGATCACGTCATGCGCGACACCTTCTTGAAGAGCGGGCGCGTCTCGTACTTCCCCATGTCGAACTACGACGGCGCCGACCCTGCTCGCCTCGGCGTCGAGCGCTTCCACTCGCTCGTGACCGGTGCGCCGACCGATGTGATCGTGGGCCGCCGAGTCGTCGACGCGACCTACCAAAACGTCTCGATTCCTGCGACCACGCCGCCGCGCTACGAGTTCGCCGACGGCGTCGAGGTTGTTCCGCCGAACGCGCTGGTCAAGCTCTCGTCGCCGTGGGCTCGCTACACCGTCGTCGGCTCGGGCAAGACCGGGATCGACGCGTGCCTCTGGCTGCTCGAGCATGACGTCGACCCTGACAACATCACGTGGATCATGCCGCGTGACGCCTGGCTGCTCGACCGTGCGGGCATCCAGCCGAAGCCCGCGGGTGTGGCTCCCGGCAACCGGGGAGTGTGGTTGCAGGGTGCCCTCGAAGCCACCGAGATCGATCAGGTGCTCGAAGCGTTTGAGGCGGCTGGCATGGTCATGCGCCTCACGCCCGACGTCCGGCCCACCGCGTACCGTTGCGCGACCGTCACGCACGCGGAGATCGCGAGCCTTCGCCGCATCAAGAACATCGTGCGGCGGGGTCGGGTCAAGCGCCTAAATGTCGACAGCATCGAGCTCGACGACGCGACGATTCCCGCGCACCCCGACACGCTCTACATCGACTGCACCTCAGACGGCCTCGAGCGGCGCCCGACCGTACCCGTCTACGAGGGGTCGAAGATCACGCTCCAGTGCATCATCCCGTGCCAGCAGGTCTTCAGCGCTGCACTTATCGCGCACATTGAAGCGACTACTGCGGACGACGCCACCCGCAACGAAGTCTGCGTGCCGGCGCCGCACCCCGACAGCGCGCAGGACCTCCTTGGCTACATGATCGAGATCGCGGAGCGCGTGGCGCAGTGGGGGAGCGATGCCGAACTGCTCGCGTGGCTCAACCAATCGCGTTCGGTGATCACGTTCCCGGCCGAGGTCGACCTGCCGCGGCAGCAGATGGCGGGCGAGCTCGTGGCGAAGGTGCGCGCGAAGTACGCCGACATCTTGGCGTGGGATGCCGCCATCGTCAGCTAGCGGTATCGCACTGGCCGCCACGGTCGGGTGCCTCGTTGCGCTCGCCGTGGTGGCGTTCGCTGGGCGCTCGTGTTCGCCGATGCCGTCAGCTGGTCAAGACCAGGTGGTCGACGTCCGTGACGTGGCCGTTCGCGCACCGTAGCTCGACCTGAACGCGAGCATCACACTCGTCGTGGCTCAGCCACGGCGAGCCTTCGCGCGGGAGATGCTTGTTGCCCCACTGGCCGAGGGCTATCACAGCTGGTAGGAGGTCGCGCCCGCTCTCGGTGAGCACGTACTCGTGCCGTGTGCGCTGCCCGGGTTCGCGGTACGGCTGGCGGCTGAGGAGCCCCGCTTCGACGAGCTCACGGAGCCGCTTTGCGGTGACGGCCTCTGTCATTCCCGAGCGTGCGGCGAACGTGTCGAAGCGGGTCGTGCCGTAATACGCCTCGCGCATGAGGAGCATTGTGGAGCGCGAGCCTACGACCTGCATGGCGCGGTCGATCGGACATTTATCGCCAGCAGGGCTGTTGCCGCGGCTGGTGAGATTCCCGGCGAGCTTGATGGGCATGGAACAAGTGTAACTGACTTGCCGAACTGGTAGCTAGCCCCCTAGTGTTGCTGACTATGGAATCCCAGAGTCAGACGAAGACCCGTCTCATCGTCCTTGTCGCGGTCGGTGCAGCATTCATGTCGGGGCTCGATCTCTTCGTCGTGAACGTTGCGTTCGACGAGATCGGAGCGGCCTTCGGGGTGGGGCGCTCAGGCGGCCCGACGATGGCCGACATGAGCTGGATCCTCAACATCTACGCGGTGGTCTTTGCCGCGCTCCTCGTGCCATTCGGTCGCCTCGCCGACCGCTACGGCCGCAAGAGCATCTTCGTTGGTGGGCTCGCGCTGTTCGTGCTTGCGAGTGTCGCCTGTGCGGTCAGCGGGGGAGTCTGGGCCCTCGTGATCTTCCGTGCCCTGCAGGCAGCCGGCGCGGCGGCGATGACGCCGACAAGCCTCGCCATCCTGATGGCTGCGCTGCCAGAAGAAAAGCGCATGGGCGGTGTGCGCCTCTGGTCGGCCACGGGCGCGATTGCCGCCGCGATCGGGCCCACGG
Source organism: Actinomycetes bacterium (assembly GCA_029777095.1). Lineage (GTDB taxonomy): Bacteria > Actinomycetota > Actinomycetes > Actinomycetales > Microbacteriaceae > Microbacterium. Next base: position 73,722 of record JAKOTS010000032.1, read on the forward strand.
TTGGCGGCATCCTCACGCAGATCTCTTGGCAGTGGGTGTTCTTGATCAACTTGCCGATCGGCATCGTGCTGCTGTGGTTCGCCGTGCGACACGTGCGTGAGAGCAAGCACAATGAGGATGCCACGACGCCTGACCTCGGCGGCGCGCTCCTGTTCGCTGCCGCCGTCGCCCTGCTGGCGCTGGGACTCGTCAACAGCCCCGATTGGGGCTGGGCGAGCTTCGGCACAATCGGTTCGCTCGCGGGCGCCCTGGTGCTCATGCTCGTGTTCGCGTGGCGTTCGAACCATCACATTTCGCCGGTCATCGACCCGGCGCTGCTCAAGGTGAAGACGTTCCTCTGGGCAAACATTTCGATGCTGATCTTCAACGTCGCGTTCGCGATCAACCTCCTGGTGGGCATTCTTTGGATGCAGCAGATCTGGGGTTGGTCGGCGCTCACCACTGGCATTGCGATCGCGGCGGGGCCGGCGATGGTGCCGATCACTGTTGCGCTCACGAACAAGCTCCTGCCGAAGGCAACGCCGTCGCAGTTGGTCGTGCTTGGGGCGCTGCTGTTCGGTATCGGCACCGCCCTTGTTGCCTCGAGCATTGCGATCGAGCCGAACTACTGGCTCGGCTACTTGCCTGGCTGGGTGATCGGTGGCATCGGTGTGGGCTTCGCTCTCCCCAACCTGATGGCGGGCGCCGCGAGAGACCTGCCGCCGGCGCAGACCTCGACGGGCACCGCGATCGTCTCGATGGCCCGTCAAATCGGCTTCGTGATCGGCATTAGCCTCTTGTTCGCCATCATTGGCGACAGCCAGGGGCCGGCCGCCGCCGATGGCTTCCTTGTGACCTGGTGGGTGTCGACAGCGCTGCTCGTCGTGACGGCGATCACGGGCCTCGGCATGGCCTCGAAAAAGGCCAAGGCTGCCGTACCGGTGGCGCAGGGTTAGGACGGCACGGCATGGTGTCGCGTACCCGAGCGCAGAGCCCGGCACGAAGCCGCGTCATCGTGCTCATCGCGGTCGGTGCCGCGTTCATGTCGGGGCTCGACCTGTTCGTGGTCAACGTCGCATTCGACCAGATCGGTGTGAGCCTCGGCGTCGGCACCGATGGTGGCCCGACGATCGCCGACATGAGTTGGATCCTCAACATCTACGCGGTGGTCTACGCCGCGCTGCTCGTCCCGCTCGGCCGGATCGCCGACCGGTACGGCCGCAAGACTGTGTTTGTCGGTGGCCTGGCCCTGTTTGTCGCGGCAAGTGCCGCGTGTGCGCTGAGCGGCAACGTGTGGATGCTGGTGCTCTTTCGTGGCCTGCAAGCCGCTGGTGCCGCAGCCATGACGCCAACGAGCCTCAGTATTCTGATGGCGGCGTTGCCGCCCGAAAAGCGCATCGGTGGCGTGCGCATGTGGTCCGCGACGGGTGCCGCGGCAGCTGCCCTGGGGCCCACGATCGGCGGCTTCCTCACGGGGATCTCGTGGCACTGGGTCTTCTTGATCAACCTGCCCATCGGCGTCGTGCTGCTGTGGTTGGCAGTGCGCCACGTGCGCGACACTGAACACGACGAAGATGCGAAGACCCCCGACCTGCTGGGCGCGCTGTTGCTCGCCGCGGCGGTGGGCTTGTTTGCGCTTGGACTCGTGCAAAGCCCGGAATGGGGTTGGGGTAGCCCGGCGACGCTGGGCGCGCTCGCCGCCTCGGTCGTGTTTGCGTTCCTGTTCGTCGTGCGCTCGCGCCGTCACGCCGCGCCGGTCATCGACCCGAGGCTCCTGCGCGTGCGGTCATTCATGTGGGCGAACGCGTCGATGCTCATCTTCAACGTCGCGTTTGCGGCGAACACCCTCATCTTCGTGCTTTGGATGCAGCAGGTGTGGGGCTGGTCACCGCTCCTCACCGGGCTCGCCATCGCACCGGGGCCCGCGATGGTGCCCATCACGGTCGCGCTGACGTCGCGCTTCCTGCGCCGTGCGAGGCCCGAACGCTTGGCCTCGGTCGGTGCCGTGCTGGTGGCGGTCGCTACGGTCTACATCGCCCTGAGCGCCGGGTCCGAGGCGAACTACTGGCTCGGCTACTTCCCTGGAACCATCGTCAGCGGAATGGGTGTTGGGCTCGCGTCGCCGAACCTGATGGCCGCCGCGACGCACAACCTGCCGCCGGCACAAAGCTCCACCGGCACGGGGATGAGCACGATGGCACGCCAGATTGGCTACGTCATCGGCATCAGCATGCTGTTCGCGATCGTCGGCTCGATGCAGGCGCTCGGGCCAGAAGTGGCGTTCCGCACGGTGCTGTTGGTGTCTGTGGGCGTGCTCCTTATCTCCTCATTGACGGCGTTCGGGGTCACCACGGCGAGGCACGCCACGCCGGCGGCCCCGACGCGGGCACCCGCAACCCCATCGCCAGAAGAGGCGAGCGAACCGACGGCATAGTGCGGGGTGGGATGCCGCATCCCGCCCCCTACAGCACCGCCCAGCTGCTCGGCCCGCCCGTGCCCGCGGCGTATTCATCCAGCGGCACCGTGCCCGCGCGCCAGGCATCGAGCACCGGCTGCACGATGTGCCAGCACTGCTCGGCCGTGTCGCCGCGCACCGAGAGGGTGGGGTCGCCGTCGAGAATGCCAGAGAGGACCTCGGCATAGGGGCTCAGGCTGCTCTCGGCAAAGTTCGTCGAGAGCACGGTGTGGTTGAGCGCGAACGGGTCGCTCGACGCGTTGATGTTGATGCCGAGCTCGATGCGGTCGGGCCCGAGCAGGATGCGCAAGACGGAGGGCTCGGGCACACCGGTGAACCCGGCCGGAAGCCTGTCGACCCGCTTGAACGTGATCACGACTTCGCGGCGAAGTTTTCCGAGGGCCTTGCCCGAACGCAGGGTGAACGGCACGCCCGCCCAGCGTTCGGTGTCGACCTTGAGCGTGATCTCGGCCAGGGTTTCGGTCTCGCGGGCGGGGTCAACGCCGGGGGCATCCGCATACGAGACGAAACTCCGGCCGCCCACCGTGCCGGCGGTGTAGCGCGCGCGCCGGGAGAAATGTGCCGGGTCGTCGTTCCACACGCTCGTGGCCTCCAGCGCGGCCGAACTGGCGTCCCGCAGATCATGCGTGTGCAGCGTCGCGGGCAGCTCCATCGCGACTACCGCGAGCACCTGCAGGAGGTGGCTCTGCAGCATGTCGACGAGCGCCCCGGCGCGGTCGTAGTAGTCGGCGCGACCCTCGAGCCCCAGCTCTTCGTCGTACCGAATGACCACAGACTCAACGTGCTCCGCCGACCACACCGGCTCAAATACGCGGTTCGCGAAGCGCATGCCGATCACGTTCAGTACGGTCGACCGGCCCAAGAAATGGTCGACGCGGTGCACCTGCGCTTCGGGAACGAGCGTGGCAAGCAGCGCGTTCAACGCGTGGGCGCTGCGCTCGTCGGTGCCGAACGGCTTCTCAAGGGCGAGCACGATGCGGGGCGGCAGATCGACCGAGCCGAGCGCGGCGCAAGCCTTGGCGGCAACCGCCGGCGGCAGCGCAAAGTAGAGGGCGACGTGCCCTTGGCTGGCGGCAAGCAGCGCCGAGAGGGCGGCCGGGTCGGTCACATCGGCGCGGCGATAGGTGGTCGAAGCCAGAAGGGCATCGACGGCCGGGCCCGTGGCATCCAGCGTCGAAAATGCGCGCTGCACGACGTCGCGCCACCGCTCATCGCTCCAGTCGTCTTGCCCCGCGCCGAGCAGCCGCACCTCGCGGGTGGGCTCGGCGGCGAGCAATTGGCCGAGGGCCGGAAGAAGAAGTCTGGATGCCAGATCGCCTGACGCACCCAAGATGCACAACGTCGTGATGCCGCTCATGGCGCCAGCCTAGGGGAGGGGTGCGAACGCCGCGAGGGGCGGGCAGGCGCATGCCCACCCGCCCCTCGCGTGCAGCGTTTGCTGGCTGTTCGCGAGCGTTTCGCCAGCAGCTCGCTAGCCGTTTGCTTCGAGCGCGACCGGCTTCCACTCTTCCCACGTCGCCAGGCGCTGTGCGTACATTGCGGGCACGACCATGGTCGGGGCAATGCCGAAGAATGCGCGCAGGGGCGGGTTCTCGGCATCCACAATCTTCAGGATCGCCTTGCCAGCAGCAACCGGGTCGCCGAGCTTGCGCATCGGCGAGTCGGGGTTGGCGGCGGATGCCTCGGCCGACGCCTTGCGAAGGCCGTCGTACTCGGGCTTGCGCGTCGCGTGCACGGCGCTGTTGCCTGACCAGTCGGTGTTGAACCCGCCCGGCTCGACGAGCGTGACCTTGATGCCCTGGCCCGCGACCTCCTGCGCCAGCGACTCAGACAGGCCTTCGAGCGCCCACTTCGAGGCGTGGTAGCCGCCGAGGTTGGGGAACGCGACCAGCCCGCCGATGGTCGAAATCTGGATGATGTGCCCGGAGCCCTGCGCGCGCAGGATCGGCAGCACAGCGTGCACGACGTGCAGCACGCCGAAGAGGTTGACCTCCATCTGGTCGCGCAGCTCCTGCTCAGTGATCTCTTCGATCGCGCCGAAGAGGCCGTAGCCGGCGTTGTTCACGACGACGTCGAGGCGACCGAAGTGCTCGGCGGCCTTGTTCACCGCGGCGAAGACGGCGTCGCGGTCGGTGACGTCGAGCTGCAACGGCAGGATGGCATCGCCGTGGGCAGCCACGAGCGGCTCGAGGGCGCTCGTGTTGCGTGCGGTGGCGGCGACGCGGTCACCGCGCTCGAGCGCGTTCTTTGCAAACTCCATGCCGAACCCGCGGCCGGCGCCGGTGATGAACCAAGTTTTTGCCATTGGAAATCCTCCTCGATATACCTGTCCTTGCACTCTATGGCACAACTGGCACTCGGTGCCAACTCTGGCATTTGGCGTAGGATGAGGGCATGACTGAGCCGAACCGCGCGGAGAGCCTGCGGGAGCGCACGCGCCGCGCCGTGCAATCTGAGCTCATCGACGCCGCGCAGGAGCTGTTCGCGCTGCGCGGTTATGAGGCGGTCACGGTCGACGAGATCGCGGAGGCCGTGGGTATCTCGCGGCGCAGTTTCTTCAGGTATTTTGGCGGCAAAGAGGCCCTCGTGCTTGGCAAGTACGACCGCCAGGGCGAATCCTTTGCCGAGCTGCTCGCGGCTCGTCCAGCCGACGAAGAGCCGTGGGAGGCGCTTCGCCGCATGTTTGACGGCGTCGTCGCTTACATCTCAGACCCCGAGCTTGGCGCGCGGGCCGCGGCGCTTGACCGGGTCATCCAGGCATCCGACACCCTGCGCGCGGGTTATCTCGAACGCATGGAGCGTGCGCAGCGGCTGATTGTTGCCGAGCTTGTGCGGCGCGAGGGTGTGTCCGCCGGCGTGGGTGCTTCGGGCGCGGCGGGCGTAGAGCGTGCATCGCAGAGCACGCTGGGCCACACCGCGGTTGTCGCGGCGGCGTTTGCCGCGCTCTCGGCTGCGCGTCGCTCGGCGGCGCCGGCAGGGCTGTCGCTCGGCGACGCGCTTGATATGGCGATGGATGCCGTTGCCGCCGTGCGACGCCCGCACAGCGGGCCCGTCGTCATGCATCACGGCGCACGCGCACTGAGCGATTAGGCTTGGGTCGTACGCGCCCACTTTTTTGGTTGCTTGTACGCCCCTTTTAGTAAACGACAACGGTGCCGTCCGATGACGCGGCGCCAAAGGAGCGATCGTGTCGACCTCTGCATACGAAGACCACCGCAGCGCCTGGGTATCACGCGAAGAGCTCGCAGAGCGATTGATTCCGCTGATCGGACGCCTCTACCGTGACTTCGGCGTCGTGACCTCGGTGCACGGCCACCGCATCATCAACCTCTCGGCGATGGGTGTCATCGAGGCGCACGAGCGCGTCTGGCAGCTGGGCCACCAGCAGCTCGCGCTTGAGCAGTCGCGCACGGTGCTTGAGGCGCTGATCGCGATCGAGCCCGGCCCCGCCTCGCTCGACATTGCGCGGCTCGCGGCCTCGCTCGACGCGGCAGGTGCCGACGTTGATGTCGAAGCGCACCTTCGCGCCGAGCTCGCCGAGTTGCTTGCGACCGAGCCGACGCCGTCTGCCAACAGCACCGATGTTGTGCTCTATGGGTTTGGCCGTATCGGTCGCCTCCTCGCCCGCATCCTGATCACGCACGGCGGCAATGGCCACGGGCTTCGCCTCCGCGCCGTCGTCGTTCGTCGTGGTGCGAGCAACGATCTCGTCAAGCGCGCGAGCCTGCTTGAGCGCGACTCGGTGCACGGCCTCTTCCCCGGGACGGTGACGGTCGATGAAGAGAACGAGGTCATCATCGCCAACGGCACCCGCATTCAGATGATCTACGCGAACGACCCGGCCGCAATCGACTACACCTCCTACGGCATCAACGACGCCGTCGTCGTCGACAACACGGGCCGCTGGCGCGACGAAGATGGCCTGAGCCAGCACCTCAAGAGCAAGGGTGTGGCACGCGTGCTGCTCACCGCGCCCGGCAAGTCGCCGCTGAAGAACATCGTCTACGGCATTAACCACAACGACATCGAGCCCACGGACCGCATCTTGTCGGCGGCATCCTGCACCACGAACGCGATCACACCGGTGCTCAAGGCAATCGATGAGGCGTACGGTGTCGAGCGTGGCCACGTCGAGACGGTGCACTCGTTCACCAACGACCAGAACCTCACCGACAACTTCCACACCGGCGATCGCCGTGGCCGCTCCGCGGTGCTGAACATGGTCATCACCGAAACCGGTGCGGCGACGGCAGTGGCCAAGGCGCTCCCCGAGTTTGCGGGCAAGCTCACCGGCAGCAGCATCCGCGTCCCTACCCCCAACGTGTCGCTTGCGATCCTGAACCTCACCCTCTCGCGTCCCGCGACGAAGGATGAGGTCAACGACTACCTGCGCCGCGCATCGCTGCACTCGCAGCTGCGACAGCAGATCGACTACGTCGAGTCGCCCGAGGTCGTCTCGACCGACTTCGTCGGCTCGCACCGCGCCGGGATCGTCGATGGACTCGCGACGATCGCGAACGACGTCAACATGGTGCTCTACGTCTGGTATGACAACGAGTATGGCTACTCGTACCAGGTGATCCGCGTGCTGGAGCACATGGCCGGGGCGCACCCCGTGGTCTTCCCCAAGCGCGACGACGTCCGCCTCGCGAGCGTCTAAGGACGCAAGGGCTCTTTCGCTAGCGGCTCTTAGCATGTTTGAGGGCGATTCGCGAGAGGTTTATTCTTGAGGGTATGAAGTTCACGAGATTCGCCCCCATCGTTCTGGCGGCAACGCTCCTCGTCGGCTGCGCGGCAACCCCGCCGGCCACCGAGAGCGCAAGCCCGTCATCAGCCCCCTCCTCGGCAACCGCCGACGCAGGCATCACGTCATCGTCGAAGGTCAAGACCCTCGACGAGGCGCTTGAGTTTGCAGCCACCATCGGCCCCGACATGTCGAGCGCCAAGTACGAGGTCGTCAACACCTCCTCGAAGCTCATCGTGCTGTCTGCCGACGCAGTGAGCCCCGAGGTCTACGCCGAGATCGTTCCCGCGCTCGAGACCATCGTCGCCGACGCCAAGGCAAGCACCACTCGTGACGAGCTCGTCACGCAGATCGAGGCGCTCGAAGCCGTCGTCGCGACGATCGAAGCGGCACGCGCATAAGCTGCGACACACAGTCCTGGTGACGTGGAGGAGCCGGGGCCCATTGGGCCCCGGCTCCTCCACGTTGTTGTGGGCGAAGCATCCTAAATCAGACGCATGCGGGCCAGAACTGGCCCGGGAGGAGACGCTGTGAACGCGCAGCACGCCGAAGACGCCAAGCCCTACGTGGTCGCGACCGATGGGGCGTGCCAGCGTAATCCCGGGCCCGCCGGGTGGGCCTGGGTTGCCGAGGACGGGCATTGGGCCGCGGGTTCGATCGAAGCTGGCACGAACAACATCGGTGAGTTGCTCGCGCTCCTGCACGCGATTCGCGATCACGCGCACGTGCCGCGGCTGACCGTGCAGGCCGATTCGATGTATGCGATCAACACGTACAGCTCGTGGATGGATGGCCACGCGCGCCGTGGCTGGCGCACGTCGACGGGGGCCGCGACCAAGAACATCGACATCCTCGAAATGCTGATCGCGGCGCGGGATGCGCGCCGGGCGGCCGGCATGCCAGACGTCGAGTTGGAGCACGTCCGCGGGCACTCCGGCCACCGCCTGAATGGATGGGCCGATGAGCGCGCGGTGCGGGCGGCGCAGCACGGCGCCGAGGGTCGCGAGTTGATCTGGAGCACGCATCGCACGGCCGAGCGTATCGATGTGCGGGTGGATGCCCCGACCGCCGGCGCGGACCGGTCACGGTAGTTCGCGGCAGGTTTTCGATGTGTTCACCAACCTGGCCAAATGGGGGACACCGCTCGCGACCGAAACCCGCTATTCTTGACTCGAAGCCATCAATACTGCGCCGTATCGCTATCCCCAAATTGCGAGCCGTCGTTTCCCCAAAACGGTGTGCCACGGCGTGCTGGCTTCGAACGGGCCCTCTCGAATTGTCCAGTCCCCAATGGCCTATTCGAGGGGGCCAATCTCGTTGCTCCGCCGGGCCAACTAGCATTGGGGAGAGTTTGCGGTCAGAGGGACCGTTGCCGGTTTGCGGTTCACCGCGCTGAGGAAGATACATGACGGATGCCGCCGATACCCGTGACGGAGCTGGCTCAGGCCGCTCTGCCCGCACCGTCCTGACGCTGATCGGCATCGGCCTGTTCGCGGGGTTTTTGTCGGGGCTGTTTGGTGTCGGTGGCGGCATTGTGATCGTGCCGGCGCTCGTCTTGCTCGCCGGCTACAACCAGCGGCTTGCGGCGGGCACCTCGCTCGCGGCAATCGTGCCAACCGCGACCGTCGGCGTGATTTCGTACGCGACAAGCGGCGCCGTCCTGTGGCTGCCCGCGCTCGTGCTGGCGGCCGCCGCGGTCGTCGGCGCACAGATTGGTACGAGCCTCGCCCCGCGCATCCCGCAGCGCATCCTGCAGTGGGGCTTCGTCGTGTTCTTGGTGGCGGTGATCGTCAGCCTGTTCCTTGTGATCCCCTCGCGTGACGGTGTATTCGAAATTACCGTGGTCAGCGGCATCGGCCTGGTCGTGCTCGGCATGATCACGGGCACCCTCTCGGGCCTGCTTGGCGTGGGCGGCGGCATCATCGTCGTGCCGATGCTCGTCTTGCTCTTCGGCGTCAGCGACCTCGCCGCCAAGGGCACATCGCTGCTGATGATGATTCCGACCGCGCTGTCGGGCACCGTCGGCAACCTGAGGAACAAGAACGTCGACATCGTGGCGGCACTGCTCATCGGCGGTGCCGCATGCACGACCACCGCACTCGGCGCGTGGCTGTCAAAATCGATCGACCCGATGACCGGCAACATTGTGTTCGCGGTGTTCCTCCTCGCCGTCGGGGCGCGTATGGCGCTGCAGGCGCTGCGCAACCGCTACTGATCGCGAGGCTCCGGCGGGTCGACTGAGGCCGCTCGGTAGGATGGTCGGGTGCCTGTGAACCCTGAACTTATCGGCAAGGAATTTGCGCCGACACCCCCGTACCTCGTTGGTCGTGAGAAGGTGCGCGAGTTCGCCCGCGCGCTGCGTTCGACCGACCCGCTGCACCTCGACCCGCTGGCCGCTCGTGCCGCCGGCTACGCCGACGTTGTCGCGCCCACCACCTTCCCGATCGTGTTGCAAGACTTCACGCTGCAGCAGCTGCTCGCAGAGCCCGGCTCTGGGATTGTGCTCTCGCGCGTCCTGCACGCCGAGCAGAGCTTCCGCTACACCCGCCCGATCGTCGCTGGTGACGAACTGACTGCCACGCTGAGCGTCACGGGCATCCGCATGATGGGTGGCAGCTCAATGGTCACGAGCGAGGCAGAGATTCGCGATGCGGCGGGCGAGCACGTCGTCACGGCCGGTTCGGTCTTGTTGGTGGGAGAGGCAGACGCATGAGTGAGGCATCCAACACCAAGCTTTCGGCCCTGAGTGTCGGCGACGTCGTCTCGGAGCGGACCATCGAGCTCAGCCGCGAATCGCTCGTGCGCTATGCCGGCGCCTCGGGCGACTTCAACTCGATTCACTACCGCGACGACGTTGCGGCCGAGATGGGGCTTCCGGGCGTGCTCGCGCACGGGATGCTGACCATGGGCCTCGCCGTCGAGGCCATCTCGAGCTGGGTCGGCGCAGAGCTGGTCATCACGAGCTACAGCACGCGCTTCACCCGGCCCGTCGTTGTCGACCCCGTGACGGGTGCGACGCTGACCGTTGCGGCGAAGGTGGGCGAGGTCGACGCCGAGGCGGGAACCGCACGGATCGACCTGGTCGTCTCGGCCGGGGGCAAGACCGTGCTCGGCAAGTCGCAGGTGCGTGTGGCCGCGCGGAGCTTCGCCTAGCCATGGCCGAGATCACTCCGATTCCGTTGAAGGAGCTCACCACGCTGCGGGTGGGCGGGGCGCCGGCCCGCATGATCGACGCAGAAAGCCGCGACGAGCTGATTGCGGTGCTGCGCTCGGTGTGGGCGACGGGCGAGGAGTGGTTCGTGCTTGGCGGCGGCTCCAACCTGTTTGTGGGCGACGACGAGTTTGACGGCACGGTCGTGCGGGTGCGCACGGCGGGGATCGAACAGCTGCCCGCGTCGCCGGGCCGCGTGCGACTGCGCGTGCAGGCTGGCCATAACTGGGATGACCTGGTCGCCTACACGGTGGCACACGGGCTCTCTGGCATCGAGGCGATGTCTGGCATTCCCGGCACGGTTGGCGCCGCCCCTGTGCAGAATGTTGGGGCCTACGGGCAGGAGATCATCAGCTCGCTCGTCGAGGTCGAATTGATCGACGAGCGCGGCGGCGACGTTTCGGTGGTGCCCGCGGCCGAGCTTGGACTCGGGTTTCGCACCTCGGTACTGAAACAGCACTACGGCTCGGTGCCCGAGCGTTCCGCGGTGATTCTGTCGGTCACGCTCGAACTGCTCGAAACCGGCGACGAGGCGCGGCCCGTGGCCGGTGCCCAGCTCAGGCAGGCCCTCGGGCTTGCGGTGGGCGAGCTCGCCACCCTGCAGCAGATCCGCGACCGCGTGCTCGAGATCCGCGCAAGCAAGGGCATGGTGCTCGACGACGCCGACCCCGACACCTACAGTGCCGGTTCGTTCTTCCAGAACGTCATCGTCTCGGCGGCGATCGCGCGCACGCTGCCCGCAGAGTGCCCACGCTGGCCGGTACATCCCGATGTCGACGCCGTGACGGTGATTCCGATCGAAGACTACGACGGCACACTGCCGATGCCGTCGGGCGCAAGCTCTGACGTGAAGATCAGCGCGGGCTGGCTCATCGAGCACTCTGGCCTGCGCAAGGGCTTCCGCATTCCGCGCTCGCGTGCCGGCTTGTCGACCAAGCACGCGCTCGCGCTCACGAACCGCGGTTCTGCAAACGCGGCCGAGATCGCCGAGCTGGCCCGGTTTATTCAGAGTCGCGTGCACGCCGAATTCGGCATCCCGCTGCAGCCCGAGCCCGTGCTCGTTGGGGTCGAGCTCTAGCGAGAGCGCCGACCGCCCGGCCGTCGACCGCCCGAGCGTTCGCCTAGCTGAAGAGCTTCTGGAGGCGCTGCACGCCCTCAAGCAACGACGCGTCGTCGAGCGCGTACGAGAGTCGGAGGTAGCCGGAGGGGCCAAAAGCCTCGCCCGGCACAACGGCAACCTCGGCCTGCTCGAGGATCAGGTCTGCGAGCTCGAGTGACGTCGTCGGGGTGACGCCACCCCACTCGCGACCGAGCAGTCCGGTGACGTCGGGGTACACATAGAACGCACCCTCCGGCATGGGCACCGTGACACCGGGGATCTTGCGCAGCTCGGCAACGATCAGCTGTCGGCGGCGGTCGAACGCCTCGCGGAACCGCTCAACCTCGTCTTGAGGGCCGGTCAACGCCGCAAGGGCAGCGCGCTGCGCGATGTTGTTGACGTTGCTCGAGAGGTGCGATTGCAGGTTGGATGCCACTTTGATCGCGTCTGCGGGGCCAATCATCCAGCCCACACGCCATCCGGTCATTGCATAGGTCTTGGCAACACCGTTGACGAGCAATGTCTGGCCGGCCAGTTCGGGCACCGCGGCAACGATCGAGGTAAAGAGCACCTCGCCGTACACGAGGTTCTGGTAGATCTCGTCGGTGATGACCCAGATGCCGTGCTCGAGCGCCCATTCGCCGATCGCCTTGATCTGCTCGGCGGAGTAGACGGCACCGGTCGGGTTCGAGGGCGACACAAACACCAGCACGCGGGTGCGCTCGGTGCGCGCGGCCTCGAGTTGCTCGACCGTAACCAGGTAGCCCTGCGACGAGTCGGCGAACACCTCGACGGGCACGCCGTCGGCGAGGGCGATCGCCTCGGGGTAGGTGGTCCAGTACGGCGCGGGCAGCAAGACCTCATCGCCCGGGTTCAGCACCGTCTGGAACGCCTGGTAGACGGCCTGCTTGCCACCGTTGGTGACGAGCACCTGCGACGGGTCGACAACGACGCCGGAGTCGCGCAGCGTCTTCGCTGCGATCGCGGCACGCAGTTCAGGCAAACCTGCGGCGGGGGTGTAGCGGAAGTTCTTGGGGTCTTGTAGCGCCTTGGCTGCGGCATCCACAATGAACTGCGGGGTGCTGAAATCGGGCTCGCCAGCGGCAAAGCTAATCACGGGGCGGCCGGCGGCCTGGAGTGCTTTCGCCTTGGCATCGACCTTCAGGGTTGCTGATTCGGCGATGGCGGACAGCTTGCGGGAGAGGGGTGCTCGTTCAGTCACATGTTCGAGCGTACTTCCTCTGCTGAGATTCCGGGATCCGGCATCAAGCTCTGGCACTCCGTCTCGAATAGAATGATCCCGAGTCCCATCATGGCCGATCTGTGAGGAGCCCGTCATGGCTACCCAATCTGCATACGAACCGCCCACCGCCGACTACGCCTTCCTCTACGAGGAGGCCTTCGGTCTCGACGTCGTGGCGCGAGCGACCGGGGGTGCGTTGACCGCCAGCGACGCAGAAGAAGTGCTCGCCGGCGCGGGCAGTTTCGCGGCCTCCGTGCTCGCGCCGCTCAACGCTGTTGGCGACCGCGACGGCGCGCGCCTTGTCGACGGGCAGGTGCGGATGCCGGAGGGCTTCGCCGCGGCCTACCGCCAGTTTGCCGACGCGGGCTGGATCAGCGCCGAGGCACCGGTCTCGGCTGGTGGCGACGGCCTGCCGGGTGTTGTGCGCGCGGGACTCGGCGAGATCTGGAACGGTTCGAACGCAGCGCTGGCGCTGTGCTGGCTGCTGACGGCGGGCCAGATCCACGCGCTTGACGCGTTCGCCTCGCCGTTCGTGCGCGACACGTTTCTTACGAAACTCGTCAGCGGCGAGTGGACCGGCACCATGAACCTCACCGAGCCCGAGGCCGGCACCGACCTCGGGGCGATCCGCACGCTGGCCACGCCCCGCGAAGACGGCACCTGGTCGATCAGCGGCCAGAAGATCTTCATTACCTGGGGCGATCACGATGCTGCAGAAAACATCGTGCACCTCGTGCTTGCCCGCACGCCCGACGCCCCCGCGGGGGCCAAGGGGCTCTCGCTCTTTGTCGTGCCGCGTCGCCTCGTCGACGCCGACGGCACACTCGGTGCGCGCAACGGTGTGACCACGGTCGCGGTCGAGCACAAGCTCGGCATTCACGGCAGCCCGACCTGCGTGCTCGCATACGAAGACGCCACCGGTTTTCTCGTCGGCGAGGTGCACGGCGGCCTGCAGGGCATGTTCGTCATGATGAACTCGGCGCGCATAGCGATGGGTTTTCAGGCAACCGGCATCTCCGACCGCGCCCTGCAACAGGCCAACGCCTATGCACACGAGCGCATCCAGGGCCCCGTGATCGGCCGGGAGCCCGGCGCCCCGATCGCTGAGCACCCCGATGTGCGGCGACTGCTGCTGTCGATGTCGAGCCGCGTCTTCGCGATGCGAGCGCTTGGCGTCTTTGTGAGCGACCTCTTCGACCGGGCCGCGCTGGCACGTGCGGGCGACGGTACAGGCGCCGATACGCGCGGTGCGGATGCCGCTGGCCGGGGCACTCGCGCACTCGCCGAGTTCTTCGTCCCGATCCTGAAGGGCTGGGCCACCGAAGAGGCACTCACCGTGACGTCCGATGCCATCCAGGTCTTCGGCGGCATGGGCTTCATCGAAGAGACGGGGATCGCGCAGCACTACCGCGACGCCCGCATCACCACGATCTACGAGGGCACCACCGCGATCCAGTCGAACGATCTGCTCGGGCGCAAGGTGGTGCGCGACGGTGGCGCGACTGCCCAGGCGTTGTTCGCGCAGATCAACGAGACGATTTCGGTGCTGGATGGGCTGGAGCATCCGCTCGCTGCCCGCACCGGGCAGCGCCTCGTTCGCGCCGTCGAGGCGGCCGAGGCCGCGACCGTGTCACTGTTGGGCTTTACCGAGAACCCGCGCGATGGCTATGCCGTGAGCGTTCCGTACCTCATGCTCCTCGGCACGCTCGCGGGCGGGTGGATGCATGGGCTCGCGGTCGTCGCGGTGCTGGCGCACCAGCACGAAGAAGACGGCGACGCACAGCGCCTTGTTGCCGCCGATTTCTATGGCGCCCACCACCTGCCGCGCGTGCAAGCGCTGGCCGAGACCGTGCACGCCGGCGAGATCGCGTAGCGCGACTCGCGACTCGCAACACGCAACACGCAAAGCGGCCCCGGTCGCGGCGCCCAGTGATGGGATGCCGCGACCGGGGCCGCATTGTTGATGCGAGTTAGGGGCGCTCGACCAGGTAACGGCTGTAGGCCGAGGTGGTGAGGAACGTCGGGAACTCGAGGCTCAGAGCCACCTCACGGAACACCTCGGCGGCGTCTTCGAAGCGGTCGTGCTCCGAGCGCTCGGCCTCGCCGAGCAACTGGTCCACGAGGCCCTGCACGTAGTCGCGGGTCACCGGGGTGCCCTCGGCCGTGCGCTGGTCCTGGTGGATCCACTGCCAGATCTGCGAGCGGCTGATCTCGGCGGTCGCCGCGTCAGAGACGACGTGGTCGATCGGCACCGCGCCGTGGCCGCGAAGCCACGACTCGATGTAGCGGATCGCGCCCGACACGTTCTCGTACACGCCCTGATCGGTGATCGAACGGCCGGTGTGCACGTCGAGCAGCTGTGCCGCCGTGACCTCGACATCGTCGCGCTGGCGGTCGAGCTGGTTCGGCCGATCGCCCAGGACCGCGTCAAACTCGGCGCGAGCCTCGGGCACCAGGTCGGCCCGTGCCACCCAGGTGCCGTCGAAGCCGTCGCCAGCCTCGCGGCGCTTGTCGGCGCGGACGCGCTCGATGACCTGTGCGTTGCCCTCGGGGTCGCTCGGGTCGGTGATGAACGCGCTCATGCCGCCGATGGCGTGCGCACCGCGGCGGTGGCAGGTCTTCACGAGCAGCTCGGTGTAGGCGCGCATGAACGGCACCGTCATCGTGACCTCGTTGCGGTCGGGGAACACGAAGCGTGCGCCGCGGCCGCGGTAGTTCTTGATGATCGAGAAGATGTAGTCCCAGCGGCCGGCGTTGAGCCCGGCGCAGTGGTCGCGCAGTTCGAAGAGGATCTCGTCCATCTCGAACGCGGCGGGCAGGGTCTCGACCAGCACCGTCGCGCGGATCGTGCCGTGAGGGATCCCGATGTACTGCTCGCTGAACGTGAACACATCGTTCCAGAGGCGTGCTTCTTCCGAGCTCTCGAGCTTGGCGAGGTAGAAGTAGGGGCCACGGCCGTCGGCGATGAGCCGCGCGGCGTTGTGGAAGAAGTAGAGACCGAAGTCAACCAGCGAGCCGGAGGCGGCAAGCGTGCGACCAGTGCGGTCTGTGTAGAGCAGGTGCTGCTCGGGCAGGTGCCATCCGCGGGGACGCATCACGATCGTGGGCGTCTGCTCGGCGGTGACCTCGTAGTGCTTGCCCTTCGAGCAGGTGTAGGTCAGCTCGCCGCGGATCGCGTCGTAGAGGGTGATCTGACCATCGATCACGTTGCGCCAGGTGGGCGAGGTCGCGTCTTCTTGGTCGGCCAGCCACACCTTGGCGCCCGAGTTGAGCGCGTTGATCGTGGTCTTGGGGTCGGTGGGGCCGGTGATCTCGATGCGGCGGTCTTCGAGTCCGGGGCCTGCACCTGCAACTCGCCACTGCGCGTCATCGCGGATGTGGCTGGTGTCTTCGCGGAAGCTCGGGTCGTGCCCGTTGCCAATTTCGAAACGACGACGCATGCGGTCGGCAAGGCGGTCGTGACGCTGCCCACCAAAACGGTGGTGAAGTTCGACGAGGAACGCCATGGCCGCCGGCGTAAGTACCTCGTCATAACGCGGGTGAAGCGTACCGACGACCTCGATCGACGGGCTCTCGGGAGTGCTGCTGGTTGTCTGGGGCGCGATGCCCGTGGCGGGTGGGGTCATGGCCGTGTCCTGTCTGGGTGTGTGTTGAGAGAGTTCCGTGTCGGAAGACACACAGTGCAGATGCATGAACTCTTGACTCCACTCTGAGTGAAGTTTCTCGTGCGCGATCACCAAAACGGATGCGAAGAAACGCGAAATTTCTGTTTTGTGGCAGAATCGGGGCATGACGACCATCGATACCCCCGCCGATGCGGCTGAAGAGCTCGAAGTCGACGCCCTCACGATTGGCCGTCGCATCCGCCAACTGCGCACCGAACGCTCGATCACGCTCGACGAACTTGCCGCAGCGGTAGATCGCGCGCCGAGCCAGCTTTCGATGATCGAGAACGGCAAGCGCGAACCGAAGCTCACGCTGCTGCGCGCAATCGCGCGGGCGCTCGACACCACGATCGACGCGGTGCTCGAAGCGGGCCCCCTCGACGAGCGTTCGTCGCTTGAGATTTCGCTCGAGCGGGCCATGAAGGGCTCGACCTTCCAAAGCCTCGGCATCGAGCCGTTCCGCATCGGCAAGGCGATTCCGACGGGCATGCTCAAGACGGTGCTTGCGTTGCAGGGCGAGATCGAGCGGCTCCAAGATGAGCGCGCGGCGACCCCAGAAGAGGCGCGTCGCGCAAACGTCGCCCTGCGCCGCCTGATGCGCTCGCAGAACAACTACTTTCCGGATCTCGAAGAGCACGCCCGCGAGATCCTCGACGCGGTGAACCACCCGGGCGGGCCGCTCACCCAGCGCACGGCGAGCGACATCGCCGCCCACCTCGGCTTCACGCTGCATTATGTGTCAGACCTGCCGCAGACCACCCGGAGCGTGGCCGACATCAAGAACGGCCGGCTCTACCTTTCGAGCGCGCTGACCGCGAAGGGCGACCCGCGCACCGCCGTGTTGCAGGCATTGTCGAGTCGGATGCTTGGGCACGAAGAACCCGTCAGCTACGCCTCATTCCTGCGCCAGCGTGTCGAAACGAACTACCTCACCGGCGCCCTGCTGATCCCCGAGGCCCACGCCGTGCCGTTCCTGCAGGAGGCAAAATCGCGCAAGGCGATCTCGATCGAAGACCTGCGTGACGCGTACTCGGTCTCGTACGAAACCGCGGCGCACCGCTTCACGAACCTGGCGACCCGCCACCTCGACATTCGTGTGCACTTTCTCAAGGTGCACGAGTCGGGCACGATCACCAAGGCCTACGAGAACGACGACGTCAACTTTCCGACCGACACCCTCGGGTCGATCGAGGGGCAGATGTGTTGCCGCAAGTGGACGAGCCGCGTGGTGTTTGACGAGCCCGACCGCTTCAACCCGTACTACCAATACACCGACACGGGCAACGGCACGTACTGGTGCACGGCCCGGGTCGAGTCATCCACCGATGGCGATCACTCGGTGAGTGTCGGCGTGCGCTTCGACGACACCCGCTGGTTCATCGGCCGCGAAACCACCAACCGCGGCGTCTCGCGCCACGCGGTCGATGTGTGCTGCCGCCGGGCGCCCGCCAACCTTGAAGAGGCCTGGCGCAAGCACTCATGGCCGAACGTTCGCACCCCGCGTACACTGCTGGCAACGTTGCCGACCGGCGCGTTTCCCGGGGTCGACACGACCGACGTCTACGAGTTTCTCGAGGCACACGCGCCGCGTTGATGTCGGGTCGGCGCGACTCGCCGAAGGGATGCACGCATGAGTGATGCAAGCGAAGCGGCACTGCTGAGCACGGTGCCCACCGGGCTGTTTCTTGCGGGCGAATGGGTGGATGCCGCAGCCTCCGCCACGTTCGATGTCCGAGATCCGGCGACCGGCGCCGTCATCCGCACGATTGCCGACGCTGACGCCGACGATGGGCTCCGCGCGCTCGACGCGGCCGTCGCGGCGCAGGAATCGTGGGCCGCGACCGCGCCGCGCGTGCGGAGTGAGATTTTGCGGCGTGCGTTCGACCTCGTGCAGCAACGCAAAGAAGACCTCGCGCTGCTGATGACGCTCGAAATGGGCAAACCGCTCGCCGAATCGCGCGCCGAGGTGGCGTATGGTGGCGAGTTCTTGCGCTGGTTCTCGGAGGAAGCCGTCCGCGTGAGCGGGCGCTACGGCTCGAACCCGGAGGGTACTGGGCGCATGATCGTGTCGCAGCGGCCCGTTGGGCCCGCGCTGTTGATCACGCCGTGGAACTTTCCCCTCGCGATGGCTACCCGCAAGATCGCCCCGGCGCTCGCCGCGGGGTGCACGGTGGTGGTGAAGCCCGCAGGCCTCACGCCGCTGACCACGCTTCTGTTCGCGACCATTCTTGCGCAGGCGGGCGTTCCAGCCGGGGTGGTCAACGTTGTCACGACGACGCGATCGGGCGACGTGTCGGCCGCGATCATGGCCGACCCGCACCTGCGCAAGCTCTCGTTCACCGGGTCGACCCAGGTCGGGCAGGCGCTGCTCGCCCAGGCGGCCGACGGTGTGCTGCGCGTGTCGATGGAACTCGGCGGCAATGCCCCCTTCGTGGTGTTTGAGGATGCCGACCTCGCCGCCGCGGTCGAGGGTGCGATGGCCGCAAAGTTTCGTAACATCGGCGAGGCCTGCACGGCGGCCAACCGGTTCATCGTGCACGAGTCGCTTGCGGCCGAGTTCACGGCGCGGGTGAGCGCCCGTGTTGCGGCGCTGACCGTGGGCCGCGGCACCGATGACGGCATCGAGATCGGACCACTGATCGACGAGCACGCTGTGGCCAAGGCATCCAGCCTCGTTGCCGACGCCGTTGCGCGAGGCGCGACGGTGCACACAGGCGGTGCGGTGCTTCGCGGCACGTTCTTCGAACCGACCGTGATCTCTGGGGTCCCTGCCGGTGCCGAGATCCTGAGGCAGGAGATATTCGGGCCCGTGCTGGCAATCAGCACGTTCGCCGACGAAGACGAGGCCGTGCGCCTGGCAAACGACACAGAATATGGCCTGGTCTCGTACGTCTTCACGCGCGATCTCGCCCGAGGGCATCGCATGATCGACCGTCTCGAAACGGGCATGATGGGCCTGAACGTCGGGGTTGTCTCGAACGCTGCCGCGCCGTTCGGCGGCGTGCGCCAGTCGGGGCTTGGCCGCGAGGGCGGGCCGGAGGGCATCCACGAATACCTCGCGACGAAGTACACCCTGCTCCCCAACGACTGACGCGCGCGGCCGGGCCGCAATGGGCGGCTGAGTTCGCGGCGGCCAATCCCATGCCGTACACTTGAACGTGCAGTTGTAGTCTGCATTCTTTTGCCGTGCCCAGAGTCGGAGCAACATCCCGACAACAAGCGGGGTCGAAGAATGTAGATTCCCTGAGGGTTGCTTGTGGCAACCCATAGGGCGGTGGCTCAATTGGTAGAGCAGCGGTCTCCAAAACCGCAGGTTGCAGGTTCGAGTCCTGTCCGCCCTGCGCGCCGACCCCGTGTCGGCACACGAAAGGTACATTCAGGTGAGTTCAGACGTCATTGACGAGCCGAACGAGGAATTCGTTGCGGTGAGCAAGGCTGGGCGCGCAAAGAAGCCAAACATCTTCGCGCGGATTGCCCTGTTCGTCCGGCAAGTTTTTGCTGAACTGCGCAAGGTGATCACGCCGACTCGCCAAGAGCTGGTCAAGTTCACCGCGGTCGTACTTGCCTTCGTGGTCATCATGATGGGCATTGTCTACGGGCTTGATCTGCTCTTTGCTCTCGTTGTAAACGCAGTATTCGGCATCCCGCGCTAGCGCGAGGCCTGCTGCAGGATGCGCCGGTTGGGGCATCGTCCCTTGAACTGGGGCATCCGATATTCATAAAGAAACGGAAGAGATTCAGTGTCTGAGCGAAATCTTGACGACGTCGATTGGGCGCCGAGCGCCGAGCAGTCGTCGGAAGACGACGAGGCCCAGGAAGGCAACTGGCTTGCCGGCGAGGTCGCCTCGTCTGAGCCTGCCGAGCACGCCGCGCTCCACATCGAGGGTGGAGACGACGAAGACGACGACTTCTCTGACCTTGACGAAATTGACATTGACGACCCGGAGGCAGACGCCATCGTGAACGACGCATTGAACCTCGACGAGGCAGCCGAGACCGAGGCCGCCGCTGAGGTGCTGAACGACGCCGTTGCTGAAGAAGTTGCCGAGCTCGCGGCCGACCTGGCTGACGAGGTTGCCGACTACGACGGCCCCGACGTAAACGGCGAGCCCGACGCTCCGGTCGTTGACCCCGAGCTGCTCGACGACATCGCCGACGTCGAAGACGACATCGAAGCTGCAGAAGCTGCCGAAGACATCGACCCCTACGAGGCGTTCCGTCTCGAGCTGCGCACGCAGCCTGGTCGCTGGTTCGTTATTCACTCGTACGCCGGTTTCGAGCGCAAGGTGAAGGCCAACCTCGAACAGCGCAAGTCGACCCTGGAGGTCGAAACCTCGATCCACCAGATCGAGGTGCCGATGGAAGACGTCGTCGAGATCAAGAACGGCCAGCGCAAGATGGTCACTCGAGTGCGGATCCCCGGCTACGTGCTGGTGCGCATGGACCTGAACGAAGACACGTGGTCGGTTGTTCGCCACACGCCCGGCGTGACCGGCTTCGTGGGCAACGCGCACAACCCGACGCCCCTGCGCTTCGAAGAGGCCTTCAACATGTTGAAGAGCCTGGTCGAGGTCAAAGAGGTTGCCACTGCCAAGGCGGGCGGCGCCAAGGGCGCGGCCACCACGGCACGCACCGTCATCACCGAGGTCGACTTCGAGGTCGGCGAGACCATCACGATCAAGGAAGGCTCGTTCGCGGGTCTGCCCGGAACGATCAGTGAGATCAAGCCCGAAAGTGGCAAGCTCACCGTGCTCGTCTCGCTCTTCGAGCGTGAGACGCCGGTCGAGCTCTCGTTCGACCAGGTCACCAAGCAGGACTAACAAGAACTTCCGAAGCTCGACTTCGGAGAACCGCGGCCCGGAAATGCCGGGAGTGCGGGAGAGCGGATGCTCAGGCATCCACTCGATGTGAAAGGACAGAAATGGCCCCGAAGAAGAAAGTCACCGGTCTGATCAAGCTTCAGATCAAAGCCGGTGCCGCCAACCCAGCGCCGCCTATCGGCCCCGCGCTCGGTCAGCATGGCGTCAACATCATGGAATTCTGCAAGGCGTACAACGCGGCCACCGAGGCGCAGCGCGGCAACGTGATTCCCGTTGAGATCACCGTCTACGAAGACCGTAGCTTTACCTTCATCCTGAAGACTCCGCCGGCGGCAGAGCTCATCAAGAAGGCAGCTGGCGTCGCCAAGGGTTCGGCAACGCCGCACACCGTCAAGGTCGCTCAGCTCACCAAGGCTCAGGTTCGCGAGATCGCCGAGCAGAAGATGCCCGACTTGAACGCAAACGACATCGAAGCCGCATCGCTCATTGTCGCGGGCACCGCCCGCTCCATGGGCATCACGGTCGAGCAGTAGGAAGGGGAGGAGAACACCATGGGAAAGTCCAAGGCATACGAAGCCGCCGCAGCAAAGATTGACGCCGGCCGTTACTACACCCCGACCGAGGCAGTTGCCCTCGCAAAGGAAACTGGCTCGGCCAAGTTCGACAGCACTGTCGAGGTTGCCCTCAAGCTCAGCGTTGACCCCCGCAAGGCAGACCAGATGGTGCGCGGCACCGTCATCCTGCCCCACGGAACCGGCAAGACCGCCCGCGTGATTGTCTTCGCGACGGGCCCCGCCGCTGAGGCTGCAATCGCCGCAGGCGCAGATGAGGTCGGCGGCGCCGAGCTCATCGAGAAGGTGGCCGCTGGTTACACCAACTTCGACGCAGCTGTGTCGACCCCTGAGCTCATGGGCCAGGTCGGTCGTCTCGGTAAGGTGCTCGGCCCCCGCGGCCTCATGCCCAACCCGAAGACCGGCACCGTGACGCCCGACCCCGCCAAGGCTGTGTCGGACATCAAGGGCGGAAAGATCGAGTTCCGCGTCGACAAGCACGCCAACGTCCACTTCGTGGTCGGCAAGGCAAGCTTCACGGCAGAGCAGCTCGACGACAACGTGCAGGCAGCGCTCGAAGAGATCGTTCGCCTCAAGCCCGCCAGCGCTAAGGGCCGTTACATCGCGAAGGGTGCCGTCTCGACCACATTTGGTCCTGGCATCCCCCTCGACGTCAACGCAATCTAGTCTGACGACGCATTTACGAAGGGCCTCACCGTTTCGGTGGGGCCCTTCGTGCGTTGCGTGCGGGTGTGTGCGGGACCGCTCGCTTTGCCAGCCGGCCAGGCCGACTCTGCCGGCCGCTAGGTGCGTGGGGTCAGGGTTGCCGCGAGCGCGTCGATGTTCGACGGGTCGAGCACGCGCTGAGTGACCATCAGGGCCGCGCCGAGTACGCCGGCGGTCGTGCCGGCCATCGACTGCACAATCGCGAGATGCTGGGTGGCGAGCGGGATCGAACGACGGTAGACGACCTCGCGGACCCCGGCGAGCAGGTGTTCGCCAGCGCGCGAGATGCTGCCGCCGAGCACGATCATCGACGGGTTCAACATGTTGACCACGGTTGCGAGCACCTCGCCCACCTCGCGCCCGGCCTGGCGGGTGGCGGCGATCGCCGCGGGGTTGCCACCGCGCACGAGGTCCACCACATCCTGGCTTCCGCTGGCTGCAAGGCCCGCCGCCGTGAGCGACGCTGCCAGGGCGCTGCCGCTGGCGACGGCTTCGAGGTCGCGCTCATCGCCAGGCGTACGCGGTGAATCGTGGCTGTAGGGCACCTGCACATGCCCCATGTCGCCGGCCGAACCCTGCGCACCGCGCTGGAGCGCGCCACCTGAAATGATGCCGGCGCCGATACCGGTCGACACTTTCACAAAGATCAGATCATCAACGTCGGGCCAGCTCAGGGCGTGCTCGCCGAGCGCCAGCACGTTGACGTCGTTGTCGACGAACACGGGCACGGGCAGCGCCCGCTGCACGTAGCCGGGTACGTCGAAGCGGTCCCAGCCGGGCATGATCGGCGGATTGGTGGGGCGCCCGGTTGAGTACTCGACCGGACCGGGCACACCGATGCCGACCCCCAGAAGCGTCGAGACATCGTGCTTGCCGCGGGCCATCAGCGTCGCGCCCTCGGCCAGGACGAGATTGAGCACGGTTTCGGGGCCAGCGGCAATATCGAGGGGGGTTGCGTGTGAGTCGAGAATCTGGTGCGCGAGGTCGACGATGGCGATCGTCGCGTGGGTCGCCCCGAGATCGATCGCAAGCACGATGCCCGCGCGAGGGTTGAACGCCACCCGCGCTGGGGGCCGGCCGCCCGTTGACGCCGCCTCTCCTGCCGGGCTGGCGAGGCCCGCGGCCAAGAGCACGTCGATGCGCCCGGCGACGGTCGAGCGGGCGAGGCCGGTGTACGCGGCGAGTTCTGCCTTGGTGCGTGCACCACCGTCGCGCAAGATCTGCAGGAGCTCGCCAGCCCCGGGCGTACTTGGGGTGCCGGTGCGGTGGAGTTCGACCATGTCGCAAGTCAACCACTTCTGCTTGCAATCGCCATACTCAATGTCACGAACACATGACTTCTGTCGAAAGCCTTACAAAAGTTGTCGGACGTGTGTCAGAATCACCGCATGACAACGAATGTCACCGGCACCGTCGCCCGCGCACTGCGTGGAGGCTTTCTGGGTGGTGGCTTCATGGCTGCCGTGCATAGTCGTGCCGTGCGTGCAGCGCGAGCGACACCGGCGCTGATCGCCGCATCGAACCCGGGGTCGTCGGCAATGGCCGCAGAAGACCTCGGCATTGCGGCCGTTGCGAGTGATCCGGCCGCGCTCATTGCGAGTGACGTCGACGTGGTGCACGTGTGCACGCCCAACTCGACCCACGCCGCTTTTGCCGGGTCGGCGCTCGCCGCGGGCAAACACGTGATCTGCGAGAAGCCACTCGCCATCAGCGTTGGTGACGCCGAGGTGCTGGCGGCGACGGCCCGCACGAGCGGCCTCATCGCCGCGGTGCCGTTTGTCTATCGCTACCACCCGATGGTGCGTGAGGCGCGGGCTCGCATTGCGAAGGGCGAACTCGGCGCGCTCCTCACGTTGGACTGCAGCTACCTCCAAGACTGGCTGCTCGACTCGGGTGACGTTGACTGGCGGGTGAACCCGGCACTCGGTGGCAGCTCCCGGGCCTTTGCCGACATCGGCTCGCACCTGTGCGACCTGATCGAGTTCGTCACCGGCGAGCGCATCGTGAGGCTTGGCGCGCGCACGCGCACGGTGCACACCGAGCGGGCCGGCAGCGCGGTCACGACGGAAGACATTGCGGCAGTGCTGTTTGAGCTCAGCGGTGGGGCACTTGGCACCATGCTCGTCTCGCAAACCGCTCCCGGGCGCAAGAACGCGCTGGTGCTTGAGGTGCACGGCACCGCCGAGAGTGTGCGGTTTGTGCAGGAGCGCCCTGACGAACTCTGGGTCGGTCGGCGCACGGGCTCCTATGTGCTTCTGCGTGACCCAGAAACAGCCTCGCCCGACGCGGCGCGACTCTCGTTGGTGCCAGCCGGTCACCCCATGGGCTACCAAGACGCATTCAACGCGTTCATCGCCGATGCGTACGCCGCGGTGCGGGGAGAACAGGTCGACGGGTTGCCCACGTTCGAGGATGGCCTGCGCGCCGTGCGGCTGACCCAGGCGGTGCTCGACTCGGCTGCAACGAAGCAGTGGATCGAAGTCACAGAGGCGGCGCCCCGATGAACGAGACCCTGGCGCACGAGACGCTTGCAGCGGGAGCGGCGAGCGACGTCGTGTTGCGTGCCACCGGAATCGACAAGGCATTCTTCGGAGTGCAGGTGCTGCACGACGTCTCATTCGACGTCGTCCAGGGGGAGGTGCATGGCCTCGTTGGAGAAAACGGCGCCGGCAAGTCCACCCTGATGAAGGTGCTTGCGGGTGTGCACCAGGCAGACGCGGGCAGCATCGAGTTCGCCGGGCAGACGGTGGCGTTCACGCATCCGCTGCAGGCAATGAACGCGGGCCTGGTCACCGTGTTTCAAGAGTTCAACCTGCTGCCCGAGCGCACCGTCGCTCAGAACGTCTACCTCGGTCGAGAGCCGCTGAAAGGCGGGCTGATCGACAAGAAGACGATGATTGCGCGCACCCGTGCGATCTTGGACGACCTGGGCGTTGACTTCATCGAGCCCACCGAGCGAGTCGGCTCGCTGACCGTTGCCGAGCAGCAGATCGTCGAGATCGTCAAGGCGCTCTCGTTCGACGCGCGGGTGATCTCGATGGACGAACCCACCGCCGCGCTGAGCGAGCACGAGGTCGAACTGCTCTACGCGATCATTCGACGGCTGACCGCCCGCGGCGTTGCGGTCATCTACGTCTCGCACCGCTTGAAAGAGATCTTCGATCTGTGCGACCGCATCACGATCTTGAAAGACGGTGCGCTGGTCTCTACAGATCCCGCAGCCGACCTGACGCAAGACGAACTCGTCCGCCGCATGGTCGGACGGCCCATCCAGAGCTACTACCCGGGTGCGGAGCCCGGCACCGAGGTCGGTGAGGCACGGGTGCGCCTGCGCGGCGTTGGTAACGACTTCGTCGACGGAGTCGACCTCGACGTGCGCACCGGCGAGATCTTGGGGCTCGCGGGCCTTCAGGGATCGGGCCGCACCGAGATTCTCGAGGGCATTTTTGGCGCACACGCATTCACGCGCGGCACGATGATGCTGGCCGGGCGACCGGTGCGCATGACCTCCCCGCGCCAAGCCGTGCGAGCGGGCATCGCCCTCGTAACCGAAGACCGCAAGGCGCAGGGTCTTGTGCTGGGGCAATCGATCCTCGACAACGCGCTGCTCGTAGTGCGGGGCGTGTTCGCCAGCCGCACCCGGACCGCCCGCAAGCGGGTGCCCGGCATCCTTTCGAGCCTCGAGATCACCGCGCGCGGGATCGACCAAGAAGTGCAGACGCTCTCGGGCGGCAACCAGCAAAAGGTGGTGCTTGCCAAGTGGCTCGTCACCGATCCGCAGGTGGTGCTGTTCGACGAGCCGACTCGCGGCATCGACGTGGGCGCCAAGGTCGCGGTCTACACCCTCATGCGCCGACTCGCCGCCGAGGGCAAGGCCGTGCTGATGGTCTCGTCAGAGCTGCCAGAAGTGATCGGCATGAGCGACCGCATCGTCGTGATGCGCGACGGCCGCATCGGCGCAGAGCTTGCGGCCGGGGCATCCGAGCTCGAAGTGCTGGCTGCCGCGACCGGCGCACGCACACAAGAGCCGGGCGCACGAGACACCGGTACACCGCGTATGGGGGAGGTGTGAGCATGAAGCGCATCCGCATTGGCACGACCCAGATCGTGCTCATCGCCCTCGTGATTGTGATCGTGATCGGCGCGATCCTCGTGGGCACCGTCGGCCGAAACTTCTTCAGCGCCGGCAACATCCGCGACATCCTCACCGGCATGAGCGTGCTCGGGCTCGTCGCGATCGGACAGACGCTCGTCATTCTCGGCGCCTCGCTCGACCTCTCGGTGATCTATGTGATCAGCCTGGCGAGCCTGATCGGCGCGACCACTATGAACGGCAACGCCGCGAATATCCCGTGGGCGGTGACGCTCACACTCATCGTTTGCGCCGCGATCGGCCTCGCGAACGGCCTCATCGTGACGGTGCTCAACGTCAATGGCTTCATCGCGACCCTTGGTATGGGCCTGATTCTGCAGGGTGTGCTCAACACCAACTTCCAGGGCAGCGCGGGCAAGGTGCCATGGGAATTTCAGCTGATTGGCGCGACCGGCATCGGCCCCGTCCCCGTGTCGACCGTGATCATGATCGCGCTCGCCGCCCTCGTCTGGCTGATCCTCGATCGCACGCGCGTCGGCGCACACCTGTTCGCCGTCGGTGGCAGCCCGGAGGTTTCGCGCCTGAGTGGCCTGCGCATCCGCCGCCCACTGGTGACGGCGCACGTGCTCTCTTCGGTGTTCGCCGGCCTCGCGGGCCTGCTGCTGGCAAGTCGCCTCGGTGTCGGTAGCCCGGTTGTCGGCCAGCAGGGCGGTTACGACCTGCTGAGCATCGCGGCCGTGGTGCTCGGCGGCACGCTCCTGCTGGGCGGGCGCGGCTCGGTATGGGGCACGATCGGCGGCGTCGCGATCTTCGCGGTCGTCGACAACGTGATGAGCGTCCTCCAGATCAACCCCTTCCTCAAAGATGTGGTGCGCGGCGTTGTCATCGTCGCCGCGGTTGCCGTCTACAGCCGCCGAGTCGTGGTCGCCCGGCGCGCACGCTTCGGGCCGGGCGGATCACAAGATCGGGGTGTGGATGCCGCTGCCCCGGCGCCCGCTGTGCCCGCGGCATCCACCGCCAACGGAGGTGACGGGTCGTGAAAAACACACTTCGCACCCTGGTCAGCCCGCGCGGCGCGGTGTTCTTGCTGCTCGCGATCCTGCTGGTCGCGATCATCATCTTGAACCCGGCGTTTGCCGAACCCGGGCAGTTCATGCGCTTTCTCCAGCGCGTCGCGCCGGTGGCGATCATCGCGATCGGTCAATACTTTGTGATTGTCGCGGGCGAGTTCGACCTGTCGCAAGGCTCGCTGATCACGGCGCAGGTCGTGATCGCAGGCAACCTTGTCGGCCAAGACGATTCGCGCACGATCCCGGTCATGCTGCTGATGTTCGTGTTTGGAGCCGTGATCGGGCTTATCAACGGGCTCATCACGACGCTGCTGAAGGTGCCCTCGTTTATCGTCACGCTCGGCATGATGCTGGCGCTACTCGGCGGGATTCTGTGGTGGACCGGCGGCGCGGCAACCGGCAACCCGGCCGATAGCTTTCGCAACATCGGCCGCGGCGGCTTGCGCGATGTGCCGCTTCTCGACTTCGTGCCGTGGTCGGTGCTGGTGCTGGCCGGCTGGCTCGCACTGGCGATCTGGATCACGAAGCGGCCGCTCGGCAAGCAGATGATCGCCGTCGGCGACAACCCCGTGGCGGCACGCTTCGCCGGGGTGCGCACCTGGTGGGTCACCACGCAGAGCTTCATCATTTCTTCGCTCTCGGCGACCGTCGCCGGCATCCTGCTCGTCGGCTATGCGGGCGTGCACCCCTCGGTGGGCCGCGGCTACGAGTTCATCGCGATCACCGCGGTGGTGCTCGGCGGTGTGGTGCTGGGTGGCGGCCGCGGCTGGGTGGTCGCGGCGGTTGCCGGTGCATTCGTGCTCGAAGCACTCTTCCTTCTCCTGAACATCGCCGGTGTGCCGTCGACGCTCCGCAACAGCGTGCAGGGCGTGATCATCATCGCGGCCGTCGCGTACGCCGGGGTGTCGTTCCGCGCCCGCCGCGCGCGGCCGCGGGCCGCGGCATCCCCACAAGCTTCTCCCGATCCGGGGAAGGAGCCGGAGCCACCCGTGGCACCCGCTCAATCCGATTCACATGTCCTCAGAGGCGAGGGCAGCAATGCTAACCAGGGAGGTTAACAATGCGACGATCACTCAAGGTCGGCACCGCTGCGGCGGCGCTTATCGGCCTGTTCGTGCTTGCCGGTTGCACCACGGACCCCGGCGTCACCGCTCCATCAGAGTCGGCGTCTGATCCGGGTGCCGGCAGCACCAACGAATGGTTTGACCAGAAGGTCTACGACAAGCAGTTCGCCGAGCGCACGGTCGTGCCCGCGGGCCCCGAAGACGAGGTCTATCTGCAGCACATCAACGCCGAAATGGTCGACACCTCGGCCTATGCGAGCGCGGGGGCCAAGAAGGCCTGCTTCGCAAACGCCTCGATTTCAAACCCGTGGCGACAGACGGGCTGGATCACGATGAACCAGCAGCTGAAGGTGCTGCAGGAGTCGGGCGCGATCAGCACGATGGAGACCCGCGACGCGCAGGACTCCGATGACACGCAGATCGCCGACATCGACTACTTCATCAACGAGGGCAACTGCGATGTGTTCCTCATCTCGCCCAACAGCACGGCGGCAATGACGCCGGCCGTCGAGCGCGCGTGCGCGACCGACAAGCCGGTCATCGTCTTCGACCGTGGGGTCGAGACCGACTGCCAGGTCACGTTCATCCACCCGATCGGTGGCTTTGCGTGGGGCATCGACACGGCCGAGTTCTTGATCGACAACCTCAAGAAGGGCGACAAGGTCGTTGGCCTTCGCATCCTTCCCGGCGTTGACGTGCTTGAGCAGCGCTGGGCCGGAGCCGAGAAGCTCTTCGCCGAGGCTGGCATCGAAGCGGTTGACTACTTCACCGGTGCAGACCCGGCAAAGATCAAGAGCATCATCAGCGATGAGCTCGCAAAGGGCGACGTGCAGGGCATTTGGATGGATGCCGGTGACGGCGCCGTTGCTGCAATCGAGGCGTTCGAAGACGCCGGTGCCGACTACCCAGTCATGACCGGTGAAGACGAGATGTCGTTCCTTCGCAAGTGGAAGGCAACGGGCCTGACCGGCCTCGCGCCCGTCTACTCGAACTTCCAGTGGCGCACCCCGCTGCTGGCGGCCGCGATGATCTTCAAGGGCGAAGAAGTGCCCAAGGAGTGGGTGCTCCCGCAGAACCCGATCAACGCTGAAGAGCTCGATCGCTACCTCACCGAGAACGAGGGCATGCCCGACGGTCACTATGCCAAGTTCGGCGGAGAGAACCTGCCCGGCTACCCCGAGGTCTGGCAGAAGCGCCTCATCCCCTAACCCGGGCTGACACCTCGCGCGTGCGGCGGGGCGACTTCGGAGTACCGGAGTCACCCCGCCGCGCGCACCACCTCACCTCCAGCGTGCACCGCGTGCGCGCACGCCTGATCCATTGGAGCAACGATGCGCCGCCCTCTCGGTGTGAACACCTGGGTATGGACCTCCCCCCTCGACGACACCACGCTCGAGCCCCTGCTGCGAAAAATCGCGGGCATGGGTTTTGATGCCGTCGAACTGCCGATCGAAAACCCGGGGGACTGGAGTGCGGTGCGCGCCCGCGACCTGCTGCAGCAATTCGGCTTGCAACCGATCATTGTCGGGGCGATGGGCTCGGCTCGCTCGTTGCTCGCGCGTGCCGGCGACGTCGCTGCCACGCAGCAATACCTCCACCACTGCCTCGAGGTCGCCGGGGTCGTCGGCGCACCGATCGTGGCTGGGCCGTTCTACGCGCCGACCGGCGCGACGTGGCGCATGAGCCCCGAAGAACGCGCGGATGCCGCAGCCGAACTGCGAACATCGCTCACCCCAATCGTGGCCGCCGCCGCCGCGGCTGGCCGTACCCTCGCGATCGAGCCCCTCAACCGCTACGAGACGAGCGTGATCAACACGGTCGCGCAGGGTCTCGAGGTTCTCGCTCCGCTGCTCGGGCCCGGCCTCGGGCTTGCGCTCGACAGCTATCACCTGAACATCGAAGAGCAGCGCCCGGCCGATGCCATCCGCCTGGCCGGCGACGCGATCGCGTACGTGCAGGTCTGCGGCAACGACCGCGGGCCGGTCGGCGACGACCACACCGACTGGCCGGGCATGCTCGATGCGCTCGACGACGCGGGTTATGCGGGCCCGCTCGGGGTCGAAAGTTTCACCGGCGAGAACGAGACCATCGCGGTTGCTGCCTCTGTGTGGCGCCCCCTCGCACCGACGCAAGACGCGCTCGCCGAGCGCTCGCTTGCCTACCTTCGCGCGCTGCAAGACGAGCGCGCACACGAGAACGAACCCGCCTAAGGAGCACGAACATGTCGACGCATCCGGTCACCCTGTTCACCGGCCAGTGGGCCGATTTGCCGTTCGAGGAGGTGGCGCGCCTCGCCTCGTCGTGGGGCTACGACGGCCTCGAGATCGCCGCTTCGGGCGATCACCTCGATCTGCGCCGAGCCGACGAAGACGATGCATACCTGGCATCCCGTCTCGAGGTGCTCGATCGCTATGGCCTCAAGGTCTTCGCGATCTCGAACCATCTCGCCGGCCAGGCCGTGTGCGATGCGCCCATCGACTTTCGCCATCAGGCGATCCTGCGCGACTACGTGTGGGGCGATGGTGACGCCGAGGGAGTGCGCCAGCGCGCGGCAGAAGACATGAAGCGCTCGGCCCGCGTCGCCCGCAAGCTCGGCATCGACACGGTGGTCGGTTTCACTGGCTCGTCGATCTGGCAGTACATCGCGATGTTTCCGCCGGTCGATGCCTCGGTGATCGAGCGCGGCTTCGACGACTTTGCGCAGCGCTGGAACCCGATCCTTGACGTGTTTGACGCTGAGGGTGTGCGGTTTGCGCACGAGGTGCACCCGAGTGAGATCGCCTATGACTACTGGAGCGCCGTGCGCACGCTCGACGCGATCGGGCGCCGAGAGGCCTTCGGCTTCAACTGGGACCCCTCGCACATGATGTGGCAAGGGATCGACCCGGTCGGGTTCATCGTCGACTTCGCCGAACGGATCTATCACGTCGACTGCAAAGACACGAGGCTTCGCCCGAACAACGGCCGTGCGGGCGTCCTCGGGTCGCACCTGCCGTGGGGCGACCCGAGACGCGGATGGGACTTCGTCTCGACCGGGCGAGGCGATGTGCCATGGGAAGACGCGTTTCGCGCGTTGCACTCGATCGGATACACCGGCCCGATCTCCGTCGAATGGGAGGACGCGGGCATGGACCGGCTGCACGGCGCGGCCGAAGCCGTGACATTTGTGCGCTCGCTGTTGTGGGACCCGCCCGCCGCGGCATTCGACTCGGCGTTCTCGAATCAGTGACGCAGTGTGTTCGAATCAGTGACGGGCGCGGGCCCGTGTGCAGCTGCGCCCGCTAATCCACTTTGGTTTTCGTGGTCGCATCGCCGACATTGAGCGCATGGAGCAGGTCAGCGAGGCGTTCGATGTCGAGCAGATCCCAGTCGGCGAGCACACCGAGGAGGCGACCCTCATCTCGCTTGCGGGCTACCTCGAGCCGTGCTCGCGCGTGCGGGGTCGCACTGAGCAGTTGCGATCTTCCGTCGTTAGGATCACGCGTGCGGCTGATGAACTCGTGGTCTTCGAGTTCGCGCACCGCGCGACTAATCAGCGACTTGTCGACCCCGAAGATCTCGGTGAGGGCCGAGAGCGTGATGGGTCCTCGTCGATCGATCAAGCTGAGCGCCTTGTAGCTCGCGGGCGTGAGACCCGGGGCAACAGCTTCGGCCGACCGGCGCATGTGCACGCGAATGCGGCTCACGAGCTCGCTGAGCTCTGCCTCGATGCTGCGTGCTGCGGCGACGCGCCGGGGCTCGGAAGTGCCGAGCCCCGGCATGACGATGTCGGTCACTATCGCGCCGTGTCCTCGCTCTGGTGTGCACGGATCTCAGCGGCTGCATCATCGGCAGCGATTTCGCTGGCGATCATCGCAACGCCCTCGCCCGCGGCATCCGTTGCAAGGCCAGCCTCGCCCGCTGCGATGCGCTGCGAGGTCGTCATGTTGTTGAGCGGGTGGTTCGGCAGGAACAGGATGGCGATGAAGCTGACGACCGCGAGCGGTGCGGCAATCATGAACGACGATGAGATCGCCTGCGCGTAGATGTCTTCGACGATGAATCGCACGGCGTCGGGCAGCAGACTCACCTGGGGGAGCGCCCCGGACGTGAGCTGCTCGGCAACCGCGGCGCCCTTTTCGCCGAGCCCGGCGATTGCCTCGCCGAGTGCCTGCTTGTTGATGGCAAACAGCCCGCTGGCGCTCGACGCGAGCGCGGCGCCCATCACCGAAACGCCGACGGTGCCACCGAGGCTACGGAAGAACGCGACGCCGGAGCTCGCGACACCCATTTCTTCGGGTCGTGCGGTGTTCTGCACAACGAGCACCAGGTTCTGCATCGTCATGCCGACACCGGCACCAAGCAGGAACATGTAGAGCGAGACCAGCACGAAGTTCGTGTCGTAGCGCAGCGTGGTGAGCATGAACGAGCCGGCGATCATCAGCAGGCTGCCCGCGATCATGTAGGGCTTCCACTTGCCGTACTTCGTGATGAGCTGGCCGGCCGTGATCGAGGTCAGAAGCAGGCCGAAGATCATCGGCAACGTCAACAGGCCCGCTTCGGTCGGCGTTGCGCCGCGCGCCATCTGCATGTACTGGCTGAGGTAGACCGAGGTGCCGAACATTGCGATGCCGGTGGCGATCGAGGCGATCACGGCGAGGGTGAAGGTGCGGTTGCGGAACAGCGTGAGCGGGATGAGTGGCTCGGGGGAGCGGAGCTCAACCACGACGAAGAGCGCAGCCATCACAAGGCCGCCGCCTGCCATGAGGATCGTCTCGAGGCTCCACCACTCGTAGCTCTTGCCCGCGTTGGTGACCCAGATCAGGATCAGCGAGACCGAGACCGACAGCAGCACCATGCCGAGGTAGTCGATGTGGCGCTTGGTGCGGGGATGCTTCGGGAGGTGCAGGGTGCGGTGCAGGATCCAGATCGCGGCGATTGCGAACGGAATCGAAACGAAGAAGTTCCAGCGCCAGCCGAACGCGTCGGTGATGACGCCACCGAGCAACGGGCCGCCCACGGTGCCGAGCGCCATG
Organism: Actinomycetes bacterium; assembly: GCA_029777095.1. Classification (GTDB taxonomy): domain Bacteria; phylum Actinomycetota; class Actinomycetes; order Actinomycetales; family Microbacteriaceae; genus Microbacterium. Next base: position 107,478 of record JAKOTS010000032.1, read on the forward strand.
ATTGCACCGAACAGGCCCATGTAGCGGCCACGCTCGCGCGGGCTGATCACATCGGCCATGAGGATCTGGCCGAGGGCCGCGAGGCCACCGGCGCCGACGCCCTGAAGCGCGCGGAACGCGATCATCGTGCCGGGGTCTTGTGCGAAGCCCGCAATCGCGGTGGCTCCCACGAAGATGATCATCGCGGTCTGGATGAGCATCTTGCGGTTGAAGAGGTCGGCCAGCTTGCCCCAAATCGGGGTGAAGATTGCCGTCGTCAACAGGGTCGCGGTGACAACCCAGGTGAAGGCCGTCTGGTCGCCGCCGATGTCGTGAATGATGATCGGGAGCGAGGTCGAGACGACCGTGCCCGCAAGGATCGACACGAACATGCCGATGAGCAAGCCCGAGATGGTCTTGATGACCTCGCGTGGCGTCATATCTGGTTCGTCGGCGGATGCCGCGGAAGCGGGCGACGTGGATGCAGCTGTCATTGACGACCTTTACAAAAAATTGGGTGCGACAACGCTGGCGCGAGATTGTTGATAAAGGTCAACTATATGTTTCTGAGCCAATCACGTCAAGCGCGTGCCGTGCTGAATTTCGTGCCGAGTGCTTGCGTTCCGTGCTCGGGCCGCGAATTTCGTGCCGGTCAGTCGCCTCCGAGCGCCATCGCGCGACGAATCTCGCGCTGATGTGCCGGGGTCAACGCGTACTCGGGCACTGTGCCGCGTGAGACGAACTCGTGTGCGGCGACCGCAGCTGCGACCGCCGGAGAGTCGGCGCCGGGCCGGCTCGTGTCGGTGACCGGGTGCACGCGGGCCGTACGGCGATGGAGTTCATCGATGAGGGCATCTGCCAACCCCACGAGCTTGGCGATCTCGATCTCATCGCGGTCGATCCACACACTCCGCGGCTCGTCATCGACCGGCACAAAGTCGCGATGCTCCTCCCAGACCACGAGCGTGCGCTCGGCGCCCAGCACGTACTGTTGCCACCAAACCTGACGAAGATAATTGCGCGGGATGCTTCGCCACGGCTTCGTTGTCGTCTTGATCTCGCACAGGTGTACGGCATCGCCGATCATTGCCAGCCCGTCGGGTGTCGCGAGATGACGCGCCTCTTCTCGGGCCCGAAACAGTGCGGTGGACGGAAGGATGCCGTGGGTTGCGGCAACCCAGCGTGCGATCTCCGGCTCGCGTCGGCGGCCGTGGTCGGTATAGGCGTTGCCGGTGAACCCGGAGCCCTGCAATTTTGCGGTTGCCGCGTTCTCGATCGAACGGGGCGTACTGAGGCTTGCAACATCGGTCGCGGTGATGCCTCGTGCCCGCGCGCGCAGCCACGCCACCCGATCGGTGGAGTCGGCGACAATGCGCGCGGCGAGTTCAGGGTGCACCCATTGACCCTAACCTCAGCCACCCCCGCCCGAGGGCCCGCCACCCCGTCGCGGGACCGTCGCACGCAGCGCGCTCGCCCTCGGTCGCTGAGGCGTCACGCCGGCGGGTCGACGCGGAGGGCTTCGATTTGGTGAGGGATGGGGCATCCATTACTCTTATGGAAGCCAAAGACCGCCGGTCATCGGAATGCGTGCAAGCGCATATCGATCGAAGCTCTGCAATGCAGGGGCCCGCGCAGGTGTAACTGAGACTTTCAGAGCAATCTGATTCCAAGCTCCGTGCGCCCGCGCCGGAGCTTTTTTCATTGCCCGCGACGATCTCCGAGATTGGCACTGAGGCCGACGATCCACCACCGTGGAACGTCTCGAAGACAAAAGGAGTGGCCATGGCACGGAAGGATGCTTCGGTTGCCGAGCTCACGAAGAATTTCGAGGACTCGACCGCCGTTCTGCTGACCGAGTACCGCGGACTCACGGTTGCTGAGCTCAAAGAGCTGCGCAACTCTATTCGTGAAGACGCAAACTACGCCGTGGTGAAGAACACGCTGACCAAGATTGCCGCCGCCAAGGCTGGCATCACGGGCCTGGACGACGAGCTTAACGGCCCGTCAGCCATCGCCTTCGTGCACGGTGACCCTGTCGCCGTTGCAAAGGGTCTGCGCGCCTTCGCCAAGGCACACCCTCTTCTCGTGATCAAGGGCGGCTACTTCGATGGCGCCGCCCTGAGCGCTGCAGAGGTAGGCAAGCTTGCTGACCTCGAGAGCCGTGAAGTCCTGCTGGCGAAGCTCGCCGGCGCGATGAAGGCCTCGCTGTTCGGAGCCGCGTACCTGTTCACCGCACCGCTCTCGAAGACCGTTCGCACGGTCGAGGCGCTGCGCGAGAAGCAGGAAGCCGCAGCCTAGGCTCACGCCTCGGGCACGGTAAAAACCACACAAACCTTCATGTCGAGGGGGCCGCACAGCGGCCGGATCGACACACCAATCAAGGAGATACATCATGGCAAAGCTCACCACTGAGGAGCTGCTCAACGCGTTCAAGGAGCTCACCCTCATCGAGCTCAGCGAGTTCGTCAAGGCGTTCGAGGAGACCTTCGAGGTCACCGCTGCTGCTCCGGTCGCCGTTGCTGGCCCCGCTGCCGCTGGTGCCGCCGCTGAAGAGGCTGAAGAGCAGTCGGCATTCGACGTCGTGCTCGAGTCGGCTGGCGAGAAGAAGATCCAGGTCATCAAGGTTGTGCGCGAGCTCACCAGCCTGGGACTCGGCGAGGCGAAGGCTGTCGTTGACAGCGCGCCCAAGGCAGTGCTCGAGGGCGCTTCGAAGGAAGCTGCCGAGAAGGCAAAGGCTGCCCTCGAAGAGGCCGGCGCCACCGTCACCCTCAAGTAGTCGACGCGCTTCGGCGCACTGACTTCTACGAAAGCCCTGGATACTTCGGTATCCGGGGCTTTTGTGCGTGGTGCTTCGTCCTGTTCTGCGTTGCGCGCGGCGCGGCGGGCGGCTCAGCGGCGCGGGCTGATCCCCGCGATCACCGCCGAATGCTCGCGGCTGATTGGGGCCGTCGAGCTGCGGACGATCAGGGTTGCTGGTTCGAAGATGCGCTCGGGTGGGGCATCCGATTCAGAAATGTGCCGCATGAGGAGAGCGACGGCTGCGTGCCCCTGTTCGCGCGGGCGCTGCGCGAGCGTGGTGAGCGAGAACATTTCGGCGTTTTCGTGGTCGTCGATGCCGACCACGCTGAGGTCGGCCGGCACCATGATGCCCATGCGCCGCGCCGCGATGATGGCGCCGATGGCAACCTCGTCGCAGATGCCGACAATGGCCGTCGGCCGCACGCGGGAGTCGCCGAGCACCTGGGCGGCGGCCGCATACCCGCCGGGCATCGAGACGGTCGAGGGAATGTGGCGGGCCTCGGCGCCGAGACCCGCGCTCCGCATCGTGTCGGTGTACCCACGTACGCGTTCCTGGTCGCCGAAGCTCGTCTCGCGCCCACCGGGGTGGCCGCCGAGGAGCACGATGCGTTCGTGACCGAGTTCGAGGAGATGCTCGGTGGCGCGACGGGTCAGGTCGCGGTTGTCGATCGTGATGCCGCTGACCTCCGCCTCTGGGCTGCCGATCGTGACAACCGGTTTGCCAAAGCTGAGGAGGCGGTCGAGTTCACGGTGCTCGGGTTCGATACCCGCGGCGATCAGCCCGTCGAAGCGTTTGCGGGCCAACAGCTGGGCAAAGATTGTGTCGCGCGCGGCCGTCTCGGGCTCGGCATCGTAGAGCGAGAGGTCGTAGCGCTGTTCGAGCAGGGCTTCGTGGATGCCTTCTAAGACCTCGCTGAAGAACCATCGGCCGATGGTGGGAACGATCACGCCGATGTTTTGCATCCGCCCGGTCACGAGGCTTGCCGCGGTGCTTGAGGCGACGTACTGCAGCGCGGTTGCCGCCTCGATCACCCGGGTTCGTGTGGCGGCCGACACGTAGCCTCGCCCTGTGAGCGCACGGCTTGCCGTTGCCTGTGACACGCCCGCGAGGCGTGCGACCTCCGCGATCCCTGCCATGTGATGACCCCGCCGAGTTGTAGATGTGAGTGAACCTGAAAACGATTCCATAGTACTCACGCCGTGATTTCAAACAAGCGGTCAATCCCCGCCCCTTTCGACGCGTGTCGTGGCCAAACCGAGACCTCGATCGGCTTGCGGAGGGTTGGCGCCCGGCATACGGTGACTGTGGAAGCGGTTCCTTACCGTCGGTACCCGCCGAGTGAGGGCCAGCATGCCCACTACATCCTTCGAAGGAGGAACGCATGACTCATCGCAGACGTCAACGCGTCGTTATTTCACTCGCGGCTCTGGCCGCCACAAGCATCGTTATCGCGGGTTGCTCGGGCGGTGGCGGCGGCGACAGCTCCGCTGCTCCGGGGACCGGCGATTTCGCCGGACAGACGCTGAACGTCGTTGCGGCTTGGTCGGGCGCCGAGCAGAAGAACTTTGAGCTTGTGCTCAAGAAGTTTGAAGACGACACCGGCGCGACGGTCAACTACACGAGCTTCGGCGACAACGGCCCCACCTACATTCAGGGCCAGCTCGAGGGTGGCACGCCTCCCAACATCGCGCTGACCGGTCAGCCCGCACTGCTGCAGTCGCTCGCGGCGAACGGTGACCTGTTCCCCGTGAGTGACGACGTCAAGAAGGCTGTCGAGAAGAACTACTCGAAGAGCTGGATCGACCTCGGCTCTGCCGATGGCGAGCTCTATGGCGTGTGGTTCAAGGCATCGAACAAGTCGACCATGTGGTACAACTCCGACATCTACGACGAGGCTGGCGCCACGGTCCCCACCGACTGGGACGACTTCATGACGCAGCTGCAGGTTGTGCAGGACTCGGGCTTCGCGGGCATCTCCGTCGGCGCCGACGTCGGTTGGCCGCTCACCGACTGGTTCGAGAACGTCTACCTCCGCACCGCAGGTGAAGAGATGTACGACAAGCTCACGAACCACGAGATTCCCTGGACCGACCCGTCGGTCACCAAGGCGCTCGACGTGATGGCAACGCTCTGGAGCAGCGACGTGCTCGAGCCGGGTGGCGCACAGCGCGCATTCGGCGACGCGGTCACGCAGGTCTTCGGCGCTGACCCGAAGGCTGGCACCGTCTACGAGGGTGACTTCGTCGCTGGTGTCATCACCGAAGACGGCAACTCCGTCGTGGGCAAGAACGCACTGTTCTACGACTTCCCGTCGATCGACGGCTCGGCTGCCGCCGTTGTCGGTGGCGGCGACGTGGCAATCGCGATGGTGAACGACGACGCGACGATGGCCCTGATGGCCTACCTCGCATCGCCGGAAGCCGCCGAGATCTGGGTTCCCAACGGTGGCCTGACCTCGCCCAACAAGGCTGTCGATACCGCCCTCTACCCTGACGCCACCGCGCGCCAGATCGCAGAGGCGCTCACCGGTGCGAAGACGTTCCGCTTCGACATGTCAGACCTGACGCCGAGCGCCTTCGGTGGCACCCCCGGCCAGGGCTTCTGGCAAGAAATGATCTCGTTCTACGAGAACCCGACCGACGTTGCTGGCACGCAGCAGCGCCTCGAAGCCGCGGCACTCGCGGCATACTAGGTCGAACTAACGAACGAAGAGGTACAAGCGTGACCGATGTGGTTAACGCGAAGACTGAGCTGACACCGGGGGAGGGAGCGAAGGCTCCTTCCCCCGGCAAGGCCCGTCTCCGGCGAGGCGCAATCATTGCGTCGTTCCTGCTCCCCGCACTGATCGTGCTGGGAGCGCTCGTCGTGTACCCCATCGTGTTCACCATCGTTCGGTCGTTCTACGACCAGGGCGGCGAGAACTTCGCGGGCTGGGACAACTACGTCACCATGTTCACGAACGACACGACGTTCACCGCGATCCGCAACAACATCATGTGGGTGATCATCGCACCCGCATCGTGCACGATCCTCGGGCTGATTTTCGCGGTACTCCTTGAGAAGCTCAAGTGGAAAACCGCATTCAAGCTCATCATCTTTATGCCGATGGCAATCTCGATGCTGGCAGCCGGCGTGATCTTCCGCGGCATGTTCCAGGAGAACCCGAACCTTGGCGTCGTCAACGCGTTCATCGTCGGGGTGAACAACATCTTCTCCGACTCCGCAGATTATCCGGGGGCGAAGCCGCGCGACGGCTTTGGGATTATCGAAGACCGTGGCGTCATCGCGACCGAAGGCACAGTCTCGCCCGGCACGACACACGACTTTCCACTCACCGGCATCCGAGCCACTAACCTGCCAGCCGAAGCAGAGCAAGCGGTCGCGGCACCGACAGCGAGCGACACCCAGGTCACGGGCACAGTGTTTCTCGATGTGCTCCGCGGCGGTGGCGGCGTGAATGGCGAGATCGAACCGGGCAAGAGCGGGCTTCCCGGTGTGCGCGTCGATGCGGTCGCCCCCGACGGGTCGATCCACGGCTTTGCAACGACGGGCGCCGGCGGCACCTTCGTCATCGACGGCCTGACCGTCGGAGAGACCTACACGATCGCCCTCCCGGCATCGAACTTCGACGAGGGTTTCCAGGGCGTCTCGTGGCTGAGCGCCTCCTTTATTAACGGCGTCGTCATCCTCTCGTACATCTGGATTTGGGCCGGCTTCGCGATGGTGATGATCGCGTCCGGGCTCTCGGCCATGGACCGCTCGCTGCAGGAGGCCTCGCGCATTGACGGTGCGAACGAGTGGCAGGTGTTCACAAAGATCACCGCGCCGCTGCTCTCGCCGGTGCTGATCGTGGTGTTTGTCACGCTGATCATTAACGTGCTGAAGATCTTCGACCTGGTCTACGTGATTCCGCCCGGCTCGTCGAAACCCGCGGCGAACGTGATCGCGGTTGAGATGTGGACCGTGTCATTTGGTGGCGGTGCCAACCAGGGCCTCGGCTCGGCGCTCGCGATCCTGCTGCTGATCCTCGTGTTGCCGTCAATGATTATCAACGTCCGCCGATTCCGTGAGGAGCGCGGCCGATGAGTGAACTGACACTGGTGCGCCCCAAGAAAAACGCCGCACAGCGCATCCTGGCGGTGTTCAACTCGAGCATCGTCAACGTCGTGCTCCTGATCGTCGCCGTGTTCTGGCTTGTGCCGACCGTGGGCCTGTTCTTCACCTCGCTGCGCACCTCGGGCGATATTGCGGCGAGCGGCTGGTGGACCGTCTTCACGGCGCCGGCGCAACTCACGATCGAGAACTACGCCAACCTGCTGTCGAACCCGACGATCACCGGTTCGTTCTGGAACACGATCGTGATCGCGGTGCCCACGACGATTCTTGTCGTCATGCTTGGTGCGATCGCCGCCTACGGGTTCGCGTTCCTCCACTTTCCTGGCCGCGACTGGTTGCTGATCGTTGTGATCATCCTGCTCGCCGTGCCGCTCCAGGTGGCGCTCATCCCGCTCGCCCGGCTCTTTGGCACACTCGGGATCTTCGGCAGCGTGTTTGGCGTGATCCTGTTTCACACTGCTTTCGGGCTTCCGTTCGCGATCTTCCTGCTGCGCAACTTCTTCACGCAGGTGCCCACCGAGCTGCTCGAAGCCGCGCGCATTGATGGGGCTGGCGACTGGCGGATCTTCTTCCGGGTGATCTTGCCGCTCGGTCTCCCCGCCATCGCCTCGCTCGCGATCTTCCAGTTCTTGTGGACCTGGAATGACATGCTCGTCGCGCTCATCTTTACGAACTCCGAGTCGCAACCGTTGACGGTGGCGATCCAATCGCAGCTGCGGCAATATGGCGCGAACCTCGATGTGCTCTCGACGGGCGCGTTCGTATCGATGATCGTGCCGCTCATCGTGTTCTTCGCGTTCCAGCGATACTTCGTGCAGGCGCTGCTGGCGGGTTCGCAGAAGTAGGGCGGATCAGCGGACGTGGGCTAGGAGCATCCGAGCCGCAGGAGCGAAGCCTGCATGGCATCGAGTTCGAACTGTTGCACCTCGTTCATCGCTCCGGCGACCGCCCTCACGCGGGGGTTGGTGCCGAGCTCGAGCACGGCATCGAGCATCTCGATGCCGCCAACGTGGTGCCGAATCATGAGCGTGAGAAAGAGGCAGTCGGCTTCGGTGCCGGTTGCCGCCGACAGTCGCTCGAGCTGTGCAGGGCTGGCCATGCCCATCGCTTCGTAGAGCTCGGTTTCGGGCTGGGGCGTCGCCGCGGGCTCTGCCGCGTGAGCGCCGTGCCCACCGGCAGCGCCTTCGGAGTCCGGGGTGCCGTGGCCCATCCATGCCATAAGCGGGTCGCCGCGCTGGGGGAGTCCCCAGTTCACGAGCCACGAGTACATCTCGCCGATCTGTGCCGACTGCGCGGTGGCCATGTCGTACGCCATCATCCGAATCTCTTCGTCTTCGGTCTTGCGATAGATCTCCATCGCCATGTCGACCGCCTGCGCGTGGTGCAGTTGCATATCGCGCGCGAAGCCGGCCTCCGGGCTGTGGGTGCCGGGCAGCGGTGCAACGCTCTGCGACGCGTGGGTGTCGAACGCCGTGAATCGGCCGATACCGAACGCTAGTGCGGCGGCGGCGAGCACGGCGAGGGCGGGGATCAGCCAGCGGGGTGTGCGGCGCGGGGCGGCGGCATCCGCAGCGCCTTCGGGTTGCATCTCGCGCGCCGAATCAGCGCCGACCGGGGCCATCGATGGCCCCGGTGCAGGCGGAGGTCGGCTCGGGGACGTTCTGGTTGCGCCAGTACTCCTCGAGGAACTCTTCGATGCGGGGGTCGGCCACCGAGTCGAGTTTCAGCTGCGCGTTCCAAGCGCTCAACACGAGGGGGCTGTCGAGGCCTTCGAACGGCGAGACCACGATGTATGTCGAGGGCAATTTGGCTTCGATGGATGCCAGTGCCTCGGCGTCGACCCGCTTCGCGTCGTAGGTGACCCACACGGCGCCATGCTCCTGCGAGTGCACGGCCAGCTCGTTCTCTTGCGGTTCGGTGTAGACGCCGCAGTTGAGCCAGGCGTTGAAGTGATTGCCGCCAGCGGGGGGCGTCTGTGGGTACTCGACGCGCTCGCTGACGTGCTGATTGCCGTTGTCGAACGTTTCGACGCCCTCGATCTTTGCGCCGGTTCCGCCGATGTCGTAGGTCGCCTCGGGCGGTGGCTTCGGGGCGAACACGAACGACGCGATCACCACGCCGACAATTGCGAGCGCCGCGACGGTGCCGCCGGTCCACCACGCGACCTTGCGCCGCTGCCGCGAGGCGAGCATGCGTTGGTGCTGGGCGGCCTCGGCCTTGCGATCTTCCTTGTGTTGCTGCGCCGCGTGCTGGTTCAGCCGCGCCTGGGTGGCGGGGTTGCCGCTCGTGCGGTTCTTACGGTTGTTGCCCTGGGGCTGTGTCGGGGTCATGTGTGTGATCTCGGCTCGGGGTGTGCCGGTTGCCGGCACCTGCTGCAACCCTATGCGGGCACGACTGGGGCGGGGCTGAGAACCGTGCACTGGGTGGGGATGCCGGGGCCCGGGGCCGCGTCTAGTTCGGCGATGCACCCGACGGTAGAATCATGCAGACGCTTTGCCACCCGAATCGAAAGATTCTTCTGTTAGGTCGCCGTGACGAACACGCCCCGCACGCCCACGAATTCTGCTGACGGCACCGGTGCCGTGGGCCCGACGGGCGAGGCTGGGCAGCGCCATCCGGCCACCGGCGCGATCCGGTCCCTCGGCCCGAATCCCGCAACCGCGCCCATCATGCTGCACCCTGGCGACAGCATTTCTCGTCGCACTCGCGTGCTCTACATTCTCGTGCTCGGGGCGCTCACGGCGCTGGGCCCGTTCACGATCGATCTCTACCTGCCCGCGTTCCCGATTCTCGAGCACGATTTCAACACGACGGCGTCGGCAATTCAGCTGACCCTGACCGGAACGATGATCGGATTCGGGCTCGGGCAGCTCGTGGTTGGCCCCTGGAGCGACAAGGTGGGCAGGCGCATCCCGCTGCTCACGACCACCAGCGTGCACATCTTGGCAAGCATCGCCGCGGCAATCGCCCCGACGCTCGAGCTGCTGGCTGCCGCTCGCGTGGTGCAGGGCGCCGGAGCGGCGGCGGGCGGCGTCGTTGCCGTCGCGATCGTGCGCGACCTCTTCGGCGGCAAGCCCCTCGTGCTGATGCTTTCGCGGCTCGCGCTTGTGTCGGGCGTCGCGCCAGTGATCGCTCCGCTGATCGGCTCGGGGCTCCTGTTGATCACCGACTGGCGCGGGATCTTCCTCGTGCTTGCGATCTATGGCACGGCGATGCTCGCGAGCGCAATCTTCCTGGTGCCCGAGACGCTACCGAAGGAGCGGCGCCAGGAACGCGGTTCGACGACGGTCTGGCAACGCTACCGAAACGTGCTCAGCGACCGGGTCTTCCTCGGGCTTCTCGTGATCGGCTCGATGACCTTCAGCGGACTGTTCTCGTACCTCTCGGCGTCGTCATTCCTGTTTCAAGAGACCTATGGCTTCGATCCGCAACAGTACGGCGTGCTGTTCGCGGTCAATTCGCTCGGTGTGGTGCTCGGTGTGCAGACCGCCTCCCGCCTCGCCGCGCGCTTCGGCCCGCAGTGGGTGATGGCGTATTCGACCGCTGGGTTGTTTGTCTTCGGCTCGATGATTTACGTCTTCTCGCTGCTCGACCTCGGGCTGTGGGGCACGCTCGTGCCGCTGTTCTTGTTCATCACCTCGTGCGGATTCACGTTCCCCTGCGTGCAGGTGCTCGCCCTCGACCGGCACGGCCGTGAGGCGGGCACGGCAGCGTCGTTGACGGGTGCGGCAAACTTCTCGATCGCCGGGCTCGTCTCGCCGGTGGTCGGCCTGGTGTCGCAGGGCGGCATCACCGCGGGCACGATGTCGGTCGTGATGGCCGGGTGCGCGGTGCTCGCCGTGCTCGCGCTCTGGTTCATCGTGCGCCCGAAAACTATCGGTCAACTCTCGCCGTAGCACTGCCACACTGGGCTGGTGACGATCGAAATGGATGCCTCGCTCTTGCGACCGCTCGTACGTCAGCGACTGATCCTCGGCGGCGTGCTCCTCGCCCTGGGCATCTCGCTCGGCGTCACGATCGCGCTCGCCGCGGGCAACGCCCCGCTCCCGGTTGACCGGGGGTGGATGGACGAGATGCTGACGATCCGCACAAGCGTCTTGCTCGGATTCGGATACGCGATGAACTGGATCGGCGGCGGCTGGTTCTCGGTGGTTGGGCTCCCGGTGATCATCCTGGCGCTGTTGTGGCTGCGTGGTCACCGCTGGGGCGCCGTGTTCTTCGCGGTCTCCGCCCTTGTAAGTGTTGGTGTGGTGCAGGTACTCAAGCGGAGCTTCGAGCGCCCCCGCCCGCTCGAGATCCTGACCGCGTCAGATGCGGGTTCATTCCCCTCCGGGCATACGGCAAACGCGGCGACGATCGCCGTGGTGTTGTTCATCATTTTTCCCCGGGTGTGGGTGGCGATCGCGGGGGCTGTGTGGGTGTTGCTCATGGCGTTCAGTCGCACGCTGATGGGCGCACACTGGGCGAGCGACACCGTCGGCGGAGCGCTCATCGGGGCCGGCGTCGTGCTGTTGGTGGCCGCGGCCTTTGCGGTGCCGCTTTCACGAGAGCGGATGCTTCTGCCCAAACCACGTGATCAGGAACTGCCCGCTCGCTAGGCTGACGCCATGAGCGACTCGGGCACGAACGCAGATCCCACGACTGGCACCACCGGCACCGGTGCGGCCGACGCAGAACTTGCGCGGCTGCGCGCTGTCGCGGCCCAGGCCGAGGCCGACCTTGCGGCGGCGCAGGCCGCCGCCGCGCTTGCCGAGGCGCGTGCGCAGCTCGCGGCCGCCGAGGCGCAGGCCGCCGCGGGGGTTGCGGCATCCGCGCCCGCATCCGCACCGGCACCGGCACCGGCATCGGCATCCGCATCCGCAGCCGAGACGCCGGCGGCGCCGGCCGACCCGCCTCCGGCCCCCGCGGCGTCCGCCGTTGCGGGGCCGCTCACCGATGCGCAGGTCGCCGCGGTGGTCGCCGGCTACACGTTTGACGGTGAGACGCTCGACGTCGGGGCGCTGGTCAACACCGACCCGATCCCTGGGGCGCAGGTGCGGATCCCGCTCGCAATGATGAATCGGCACGGGCTCGTCGCGGGCGCCACAGGCACGGGCAAGACCCGCACGTTGCAGGGGCTCGCCGAACAACTCGCCGCCAAGGGCGTCCCGGTCTTCGCGGCCGATATCAAGGGTGATCTCTCGGGCGTTGCGACGCCCGGTGAGGCGAACGAGAAGTTGTTGGCTCGCACCCGGGCGATCGGGCAGGAGTGGAAGCCAGAGGCATCCGTCACCGAGTATTTCGCGCTCGGCGGCATTGGCAAGGGCGTTCCCGTGCGGGCGACGATCACGGGTTTCGGGCCGATGTTGCTCTCGAAGGTGCTGGGGCTGAACTCGACGCAGGAGTCGAGCCTTGGACTGGTGTTTCACTACGCGGATCGGGAGGGGCTCGCGCTTGTTGATCTCAGCGACCTGCGTGCGGTGCTCACGTACCTCACGAGCGATGAGGGGCGCGCCGAGTTGGAGGGCCTCGGGGGCCTGTCGAAGGCGACGGTTGGTGTGATCCTGCGCGAGCTCATCGCATTTGCCGACCAGGGCGCCGACGTGTTTTTTGGGGAGCCCGAGATCGATGTGAGCGACTTCTTGCGGGTCGCCGCCGACGGTCGCGGCATCATCAGCCTGCTCGAGGTGCCCGGCGTTGCCGACAAACCCGCGCTGTTTTCGACGTTCCTCATGTGGCTGCTTGCCGAACTCTTCGAGGTGTTGCCCGAGGTCGGCGACCTCGACAAACCGAAGCTCGTGTTCTTCTTCGACGAGGCACACCTGCTGTTTCGGGATGCCTCGAAAGACTTCATCGCTGCAATCACCCAGACCGTCCGGCTCATTCGTTCGAAGGGCGTCGGCGTGTTTTTCGTCACGCAGACGCCGAAGGATGTGCCGAGCGATGTGCTCGCGCAGCTCGGCTCGAGGGTGCAGCACGCCCTGCGCGCGTTTACGCCAGACGATGCGAAAGCCCTGCGCGCGACGGTCGGGACGTATCCCAAGAGCGGGTATGACCTCGATCAGGCCCTGCAACAGCTTGGGACGGGCGAGGCAATCGTCACCGTGATGAGCGAGAAGGGGGCTCCGACGCCGGTCGCTTGGACGCGCATGCGTGCACCGCAGGGGCTCATGTCGCCCACACCGGATGCGCAGATCGAAGCGGCGGTCGCGGCATCCGCACTGTTGCCAAGATATGGGACGGCGATCGATCGCGAGTCGGCGCGCGAAATCCTGACCGTGCGGATGAACGCCGCGACCGCCGCAGCTGAGGCTGCGACAGCGGCGCTCGAGAAGGCGAAGGTCGATGCCGAGCTCGCGAAGCAACAGGCGGCAATCGATAAGGCCGCGGCGGCCGCCGACAAGAAGGCGCAGGCCGAGTATCAGCGGCTACTGAAGCAGACCCAGGGCACCTCGCGCACGACCACGTCGCGCACCTCGCAGCGCTCGCCGCTCGAGCAGGTGTTGGGCGCGAAGAGCACGCAGACCCTGCTCAACGGTGTGATCCGCGGGCTGTTTGGCAACGGTCGGCGCTAGTTGATTGGGGATGCCGCGGGGTCGGGGGTCGCGGGGCCTTCGGCCAGCGCGAGCGTGATTTCACGAAAGCGCAGCAAGAATGTCGGTTCGTCGAGCTTTTTGCGGCGCATCCACCCGGTGACTTCACCGTTCGATTTGCTCGCGTTGCATGACCGGCATGCGGGCACCACGTTGGTGAGCGTGTAGCGGCCGCCGCGCGAGATGGGCTGCACGCAATCCTTTTGGAGCGTGCTGGTGAGCGAGGTTTCGAGCTCGCCGCAGTAGGCGCATCCGCCCCAATGGGAGCAGAGAGCTGCCCATTCCTGCGCGGTGAGGTCGTTATCGGCGGCCGCGACCCGGCGTGCGCGACGGCGCGACGCTCGTGCCTTGCGGCTCTGGTTGATCGCCATCACGCGGTGCCAGTTGGTTCGCCGAAGTCGGCTCCGGCGAGGAGCGCTTCGAGCGCCTGGCGGTGGGCCAGATAGGCCGCGCGGCCCTCCTTTGTGATGTGAAATCGGGTGGTGCTTCCGCGCCCCCGGCCGGATTTTGTGATGTAGATATAGCCGGCTTCGAACAGGGCTGTTGCCTGCTTCGACAGGTCGGAGTCGCTCACGCGGAGCGTGTCGCGCACGAAGGCGAAGTCGGCGTCTTGCGCGTGGGCGAGGAGCGCCATGAAGGCGAGCCGTTTGGGTGCGTGGATTGTCGGGTTGAGGCCGAAGCTCGCGTTCATGCCAGTCGTGCCCGGACTCGTGCGGCTGCGCGCTCGTAGGCGGCACCGAACCACATGATGCCGCCGAATGCCAGGAGAAAGCTCGCGGGAAGACTCACGTAGATGGGGGCCAAAAGGGCGAGCGCGCCGATGCCGATGGCCACGACGACCGCGCCGGTGAAGTACCAGCGATAGACGCCGCGCAGCTCGCGCGGAGCCTTGCCGCGCGGCATCGTGCCGCGGCGCCTTCGCTGGTCGAACACGATGTACAGGGCGATGAGCGTAATCGCGAGGCTCGGGAGCGCGCCCCACGTCGTCTTGCCGGCGAACGCCCCGATTGTCTGCGTGAAGACGAGCACCAACAGTGGGCCGATGAACCCGACGAGCACCGGATACCACCACGGATCCTTCGGGTAAATCACATACGGAGCAGCGGCCGCGCGCTCGGCCTCGAGCAGCTGTTCGCGGATCTCATTGCTTTCCATAGTGGAAAGCGTAGGCGATCACTTTCCAATCCGTCAAGTAGTCGGGCGCCGACGGCCGTGCCGCGCCGCACCTTGGCGCCCGAAAGTTACCCGGCGGTGACCGGCGGCAGATCTGTGACGGGTGGCAGGGCAGTGCTGGGCGTCCATCCGAGTGCCGGCGCGACGTACTTCGCGAACGACTCGACGACGCGCAGGTTGAACTCGACACCCAACTGGCTCGGGATCGTCAACATGAGCGTGTCAGCGGCCTGGATGGCCGCGTCGTTCAACAACTGCTCGACGAGCACATCGGGTGCGGCCGCATAGGTCTTGCCAAATGTCGAGCGAACCCCATCGATGATGCCGATCTGGTCACCATCCTGACGCCCGCCAAAGTACATGTCTTCTTCGGCCGTGGTGATCGGGAAGACGCTGCGGCTGATCGACGTGCGTGGCTCGCCAGGGTGGCCCGCCTCGCGCCACGCCGCACGAAACGCGTCGATCTGCTCGGCCTGGAGAATGTCGAACGGCCGCCCATCGGTAGACGTCAACAGCGTCGACGACATGAGGTTCACGCCAATGCGCCCGGCCCACTCTGCGGTGTCTCGGTTGCCAGCACCCCACCAAATGCGCGAGCGCAGGCCGGGGGACTGCGGTTCGATTGGCTGGAGTCCGGGGGTGCCGCCAAACGGGCTGGTGGGGTCGCCCTCGGCCATCCCCTCGCCCTCGATCGCGCGCAAGAACGTCTCGAAATGCTCGCGAGCGATGTCGGCACCGCGCGGGTCGTTGGAGCCGGTGTAGCCGAACGCCTCGTATCCGCGCACGACCGACTCGGGTGACCCACGGCTCACGCCGAGCGCGAGTCGGCCATCGCTGATGAGGTCGACCGCCGCGGCCTCCTCGGCCAGGTAGAGCGGGTTCTCGTAGCGCATGTCGATCACGCCGGTGCCCACCTCGATGTGTTTCGTACGTGCCGCGATCGCCGCGAGCAAGGGCATCGGGGATGCCTGCTGGCGCGCGAAGTGGTGCACGCGAAAGTATGCGCCGTTGACGCCGAGCTCATCCATGCCCTGGGCGAGGTCGATCGCCTGGTGCAGCGAATCGCGGGCGGTGAGCTCGCGGCCGCCGCCGAGCGGCCCGTAGTGACCGAAGGAAAGGGTTCCAAAACGTTGCATATCCAGTCCAATCATCGTGCGCGCGAATCTATTCCTATGAATGGATGCCGCACCCCGGCGTCTGAGCGTGTGTGCCCGATGATGCTCTCACACGGCCGGCCCGGCCCCAAGTGTTTACTCTGCGTTGACCGTCCGTCTCACGCGCTTCGTCAAACGCGACACCTTGCCCGGCTTATCTGTCGATGTCGCCCTTCTCGCGGCATTCACAGGACGAACCCCCATCGTCCGCTTCTGAAAGGAACCGCATGCGCACGCGTGCTCTCACCGGTCTTGGCGCTCTCACTGTCGGCGCCGCTCTGCTGTTCACCGGGTGCTCGGCCCCCGTCGATGACGCAGATGCTGCCGATGCCCCACTGACCTTCGCGTCAGCCCCGCTCGGTGAAGACCCCACCGCCCAGAACCCCATCAAGGTGCTGACCGCCCTGATGTCTGAAGAGACCGGCCGCGAGGTCAAGGTCACCGACGTGCCCGACTACCTTGCGGTGGTCGAAGCGATCCGCGGCGGTCACGTCGACTTCGGGCTGATGAGTGGGTTCCCCTCGGCGCTTGCCGTCAACACGGGCGAGATTGACGCCCTTGTGGCCTGGCCCGGATCCGACGAGCCGGTCTCGACGTGCATCGTGCTCAAAGACTCGCCCCTCAAGAGCCTCGATGACATCACCCCCGACACCGTGATCGCCTTCGCCGACCCGGCATCGAGCAGCGGCTACTTCATGCCCGTGTACACGCTCGACCAGGCCGGTCTGAAGAAAGATGTCGACTACAAGGCGATGTTCGCCGGCGGCCACGACATGAGCTTCATGGCGCTCAAGCAGGGCCAGGTGGATGTCGCGTGCACAGCCGTCATGCTCACCACCATGGTCGACACCGACCTTTTCCCGTTCTCCGAGGGCGACACTCGATCGATCGCGAAGAGCGAGTCGATGCCGGTATCGACCACCGTCATCGTCAACCGCAAGATGACGCAGGAAAAGCGTGACCTCCTCCTTGCTGCGATCCCTGCGGTGTTCTCGGAGAAGAACGCCGAGGCCCTCGGCCCGCTCTACGGTGGCACCGGCGGTATCGAGCCGATGCTCGAGCCGAAGAGCGACATCTTCAAGCCCTTCGTGCGCATCGCACAGATCGCCGGCGTTGACATTTCGGACCTCGGCTGATGGTCGCCCTGCAGACGAAACGCGCGGTGTCGAAGACCTCGGGTTCGAACACCGCGCAGCCAACGGTGCACGTGGTCGAGCCCACGACGGCCGAGCTGCGCGCGCAGTTGCCGATCGTGTCGGTGCGCAAGCTCCGGGTCGCCTACAACCCGGGCGAGCTCGTGCTCGACGGCGTCGACCTTGATCTCTTCCCCGGCGAGACGGTGGCGCTGCTTGGCTCCTCGGGATCCGGCAAGTCGACACTCATGAAGAGCCTCACCGGGTTCGCCCCAATCACCTCGGGCAGCGTCCGCGTCGCGGGCTACGACGTCGCAAACCTCCAGCGCGGGCAGGTGCGCCAGCTCCGCGCCAGCGCCGGCCAGGTGTTCCAGCAGTTCAACCTGATCGGGCGCCTGAGCGTGTTGACCAACGTGCTCACGGGCACCCTGCACAAGGCCGGGGCGATCAATCTGGTCGGAGGATTCTCGCACGCAGACCGCGTGCGAGCTATGGAACTCCTTGACCGCGTGGGCATCGCCCACAAGGCGTCGGAGCCGGCGCGCTCGCTCTCGGGCGGACAGCAGCAGCGCGTCGCAATCGCGCGTGCCCTGATGCAGCAACCTCGGCTGATCCTCGCGGATGAGCCAGTGGCATCCCTCGACCCACGGATGTCGGATTCGGTGCTTGAGCTTCTGCGCGGCATTGCGCGCGAAGACGGCATCCCGGTGCTCGTGAGCCTGCACGTGGTCGACCTGGCGATGCGCCACGCCGACCGCATCGTCGGGCTCAAGCACGGTGAAGTCGTCATCTCGGCGCCCACCACGCACCTCGATGCCCGCGATCTCGAGGGCGTCTACCACCACGAGGAGGACGACGATGTCGACGGCAACGCCTGAGCGCGCCCAGCGCTCGAAGCAGGCGCCGGCGCTCACCACGGACGAGCGCGAGCGCCTCGAGCAGGCCTTCCGCGTGCCGCGTGCCCGCTTCGTGATCGGGGTCGTCATCGGCGCGCTGGTCCTCGTCTGGTCGTTCGTTGGCGCGCAGTTCAACTTCGCAAAGCTCGGCGACGGCGCGGTCAACATGGGGGCGTTCCTCCTCCGCCTGTTTCCGCCAGACTTCGGCAAGTTCGACCGGATCTTCGCGCTCCTGATCGAGACGCTGCAGATGGCGATCGTCGGCACCTTCCTCGGCGCCGTGCTCTCGCTCATCGTCGCGTTCGGTGCCTCGTCGAACATCGCCCCGAAGTGGTTGTACTACCCGACGCGCTGGGTGATGAACATCATCCGGTCGGTGCCCGACCTGGTGTTCGCGCTGATGTTCGTCTCGGCGGTCGGCCTTGGCCCCTTCGCCGGAATCCTCGCGATGACCCTCGGCTCGATCGGGTCGATCGGCAAGGTCTACGCCGAGGCCATGGAGGCCGTCGACCGTGGTCCGCTCGCGGCCATGGAGGCGGTGGGTGCGTCGAAGCGACAGCTCATTCAGTACGGGGTGGTGCCCCAGGCATCCCCATTGCTCGTCTCTTACACGCTGCTGCTGTTCGAGGGCAATGTGCGCGGAGCGACCATTCTCGGACTCGTCGGTGCCGGCGGCATCGGGCTCGAACTGACCACCGCGATGAAGACCTACGACTACGGCCACCTCAGCGCGATCATCATCTGCATCATCGTCCTCGTCACACTCATCGACCAGGGCAGTGCCCTGATCAGAAAGCGAATCTCATGACCATCATTGCTGACACCCTTCAGCGTTCCCTTCCCGTGAACGTGCGCGACCTCGGCGGTATCGCCATCGACGGTGGCGCCGTGCCGGCGGGCCTCGCAATTCGCGCGGATGACCTCTCGATCATCACCGCCGACTACGCCCAGGAGCTCGTCGAAAACGGGCTGACGACGATCATCGACCTGCGCTCGCGCGAAGAGGTCGGCTTCACCGGCCGTGGCGCGCTGGCCGCGCAGCCCGTTGCCTACCACCACCTTCCGCTCATGGCGAGCCTCGGTGCGTCGATGGCAGACCAGGGCGCGTTCGCCCGCCCGAGCGACTTTGGGCTCGACTACGCGGCAATGCTCGAACGCGCCGCCCCCGCGCTTGTCACCGCGCTGTCGATCATCGCGGTCGCTCCCGGCACCGTGATCTTCCACTGCACCGCGGGCAAGGACCGCACCGGCGTGCTCGCCGCGTCGCTCCTGCTCTGCCTCGGCGCCACCGACGCCGACATCGTCGCCGACTACGGCCGCTCGGGCCCGAATATCGACGCGATCCACGAGCGCACCCGCCCCGTCATGAGCGTGCTGATGGCGCAGATTGGCATTGATCTGGATGCCGCGGCCCGTGCCGCCGCCGACGACAAGCCGTTCGACGAGTACGCCATGGCGCAGATGCTCGACGTGCTGCGGAAGCGCCATGGCGACCCGCTGGTTCCGCTGCGTGCCGCAGGTCTGAGCGACGCGCTGATCGCCGCACTGCGCGAGAAGACGCAGGTCGTGTAGCCACCCGTTCTGCCGCACCGGGCGGCCGAGCCTAACGATTCTGTTGCGGCTCGGCCGTTTTGGCGCGGGCGGAGGCAAGCGGCATCCTAATCTTGCAATTTGGGGGGTTCGACATATGAGAACTGGGGCTGCAAAGAGGCTCGGCACAGCATTCGCTGCGCTTGTTGCCGTTGTGGTGACGCTAAGCGGGTGCGCTGCGCTCGGAGCGCCGGAACCCTCGCGCACCAGCGCGACGCCGACGCCGACACGCACACCAACAGCCACACCCACCCCGGAACCGACGCCACCGCCCAATGCTCTCGACGCCGCACGCATCGCAGAGCTCACGGCGCTGTGCCCGGACGTGCTCTCAGACGCTGTGTTGCGTGTGCTTCCGCAATACGGGGTCGATGCGGTCAACTTCTTCGCCACCACGGGTCAGTGCGGCGATGTGGGCACGGTGCTGGCCGCCGGCGACTACTCGCGCCCGTTCGTATCGCCGATGCAGTACCTTGATGCGCCTTGCCCGGGCGGCACGATGCTCACCGTCTGGGCGCATTATGACGACGATCTCATCTTCGGAAGCCCGACCATTCCGCGCGCACTCGACGCAAATCAGTGCGTGCGCACCCTCTACCTGACGGCATCCGATGCGGGTCGTGGTGACCAGTACGGACTCGATCGCGAAACGGGCCTGCGAGCCGCGTACGACGCGATCCGCGGAGCCTCCACGCCTTGGGAAGACCGTACGGTGCTCCTCTCGAACGGCATCACGCTTGTGATGACCCGCCCGACCGGCGACCCGCGCATCACACTCTTCTTCCTGCGACTCCCCGACGGTGGTCTCGACGCCAATGGATTCTCGGCAACGGGTCACGGAAGCATCCCGAAACTGCTCGATGGCGTTGTTCCGGACGTGCAGCGGGTGGGCGGCGGAACCCCGCTGACGGCATCGGACTTGCCTGCAACGGTGTCGCAGCTCTACGACGCGTACGCCCCTGACACGGTGCTGACCGCGTTGCCCGGACTCGCCCAGGGCTCGCAGGGCGACCACCCCGACCATGCCGACACCGGCAACATCGTGGCGGGTCTCGTGACGCGCGGGCTCATCGACTCGAGCAAGGTCATCTATGCGCAGGGGTATCCGGTGACGGCTCGTCCGGTGAACCTTGAGGGCGACGAGCTGGCGCGCAAGCTCGACGCGTTCGTGAAGTATGCCGTGCACGATGTTGCGCTCAAGTGCACAACGGTTGAGTCGTGCCTGAAGCTCCGCCTCACTGGGCCGTGGTTGCTGCGGCAGTACTTGATTCCGTCCGGCGAAATGGTGCGCGCGGGGTCCTGAGCGTGGCTGGCTGGCTGGCTGGCTGGCTGTGCTGCTCGGGCCGGCGCGGCCGTGCCGGGCGACACTAACTCAGGAAAAACTGGAACGTCGGCGCGAACAACCCCGGTATTCCGCGGGCCGGGATGCCGGTGCCCCGCGGTTTTCCTGAGTTAGTGCTGTTGGGGCCCCGGGCCGGTAGCCCGCGTGCACGGGGTGTGGTGCGCCGGCCTGACTTAAGCGCAGACGCGTACCCGGTGCCCCTCGAAGCCGACGACATCGCCGAGCTGGAGCTGGCGTCCACGACGACGATCGACCTCGCCGTTGACCGTCACGAAGCCGTCAATGATCGCCTCTTTCACGTCTCCGCCGGAGTCAAGGAGCCCAGCGAACTTCATGAATTGGCCAAGGCGAATGCTCTCGCCGCCGATGGAAACATCGTCGATTGGCGCTGGTTGTGTCATCTCTGAAGGATATCCAACACGCGTGTGGCTCGAGATCGATGAGGGCGAATGAGTGAGAGCGAACGTCTGAGCGCGAACGGGGTGAAGGCCAGCGGATGCCGCGGCCCCACCCCGTTCGTCACACAGGGTGCGGAGCGCTACGCGCGACGCGCGCCCTCGCCCAGCGACTGCAGCTTCGCCCAGGCGATGTCGGCGTGAACGCGTCCTCCGAGGCCGCAGTCGGTCGATGCAATCACGCGGTCGGCGCCAACGATGTCGGTGAAGCGGCGGATGCGCTGCGCGACCAGGTCGGGGTGCTCCACGACGTTGGTCGCGTGGCTGACCACACCGGGAACGAGGACGAGGTCGTCTGGGACTGCGGCATCCGCCCATGCACCGAACTCGTGCTCATGCCGAACGTTGCCGGCCTCGAACGAGATCGAGCCGACGTTCGCCTTCAAGATGACGGGGAGGATGTCTTTGAGCTCGACGTCGGTCACGTGCGGGCCGTGCCACGAGCCCCAGCACAGGTGCAGGCGCACCAGGTCCTTCGGGAGACCGGCGATCGCGTAGTTGATCGCGTCGACACGAATCTGCGTGAACGCCTGGTACTCGGCGATGGTCGGGGCAGGATTGATCTGGTCGAAGTTCTCGGCGAGCGAGGGATCGTCGAGCTGCACGATGAGGCCGGCATCCGTGATCGCACGGTACTCCTCACGCAGCGCCTCGGCCCACGCCCAGATGTGCGCTTCATCGGTGGGGTAGTACTCATTGCGCACGCGCGCGGCCGAGCCGGGTGCGATGGCGGTGAGAAAACCCTGCTCGCCGGGGCGCAGCGCTGCGGTGATGTGGCGGATGTCGGCTGCGACCTGCTCCTGCCCGCGGTAGGTGATCGGGCCGGTGGTGGTCGGGAACCCGGTGGCACCCTGGCCTGCATCGACGGCCTCGGCGTACACGGCGGGGAAGATGTGGCGGTCGCGACGATCGAGGAAGCTCGTGAGCTGAATATTGCCGGGCGCCGAGCGCACGGGCGGCTCGTTGAACGCGTTGACCTCGGTCAGCGAGAGGCCGGCCGCGCGCTGGAACGAGTACGACCACCAGGCGCCATAGTCGACCGCGTTCGACATTGCTTTGCCAAATTCGCCGTCGCCGACCTGGGTGATGCCGGCATCGCGCTGCTTCTGCACAACATCTGCCACAGCGGCTGCGGTCAGCTGCTCAAACTCGGGCGACGACTGCAGCGTGAAGCCATCGTCGGCGAAGGTGCGGGCGGCGTTGGCCTCGATGAGGGACTGGGTCCGGGGCAAGCTCCCGGACGTCGTGGTGGCGACGGTAGACATAGATGATTCCTCGACGGATGCGCGCGGCGTGCGTGACGACGCGAAGGGGACTCTTGCAGCCGCGGGCGCGTGCTGCTCAAGCCGGAGGCTTCCGGTTCCCGAGCCATCGCCACCATATCTGCTGGTTCGGCGCGTCATCGAACCCGGAGGCGGGGCGCGGCCGGCGAGGTAAACTCAGTGAAACGTCTCACCGAATGGATCATTGTGTCGCAAAACCGTCCCGAGGGGCGTAGGCCCTGGACCTCGCTTCAGTTCGCGTATCTCGCACTCGTGCTCAACGGGTTGGGTGTGACGATCTTGTTCGTGAACCTTTTCACAGGTGGCGGTGGAGGCTCGGTCGTCCTACCGATCGCAATTGTGTTCCTTGTGCTGGGCCTGCTGACCGGGATCCAGACTCGGCGCGTGAGGATGCGGGAAGCCAACAAGAAGAGTCTTTGGGATCGCTAGCCGCGCCGCCGAGTGTGCCATGGGCACGCTGGAAGAGCGTCGCGCGCAAGCGCAGCAGATGAAAAACGGCGGAGGATAGGGGATTCGAACCCCTGAGAGCTTTCACTCAACACGCTTTCCAAGCGTGCGCCATAGGCCACTAGGCGAATCCTCCAGGTTGGCCCGAGGGCCTCAGCCATCCTACCTGTTCGAGCGGGCAGTATTTGTTCGCGCGAACAGGAGTGCGACCTGGAAGGCGACCTGGAGGGCGACCTGGAGGGCGATCCGGAGCGCGCCCCGAGGGCGCCCTGGACACGAGCACCGTGAAGTTCGGCATAGACTAGACCCGGCTCTCCGCGTGACGGTACCCAGGCCAAATCCCCCAGGACGGAAACGTAGCAAGGGTAACCGGGCTCTGCCGGGTGCGCGGAGGGTCATTAATTTTTGTTCGGGCAACCATTGAGGGCTCGACCGAAAACCTAGAAGGCTCGACCGCATACCCAGAGCGCGCGACCCAAACGCAACTAATACCCCGCCAGCGTGCGCGCCCCGCTCCTCGGCCCGCGCACGCGCGCAAGGTAGGCTGTTTTGGTGGCCCAGAGTATTTACCTGACCTCAGCCGAAGGGCATTCCGGCAAGTCGACCATCGCGCTCGGCGTGCTCGATGCGCTCGTGCGAACTGCCCCGCGCGTCGGCGTGTTTCGGGCGATCGCCCGCTCTACCGACGAGCCCGACTACGTGCTGCAGATGCTGCTCGGCCACACCTCGCACGTGCTCGACTACGAAGACTGCATTGGTGCGACGTACGAGCAGGTCCGGGCCGACCCCGACGCCGCCCTGGCTCTCATCGTTCGCCGCTATAAGGCGATCGAGGCGCAGTGCGACGCCGTCGTGATCATCGGCAGCGATTACACCGATGTCGGCACCCCGACCGAGCTGGGCTTCAACGCGCGCATCGCCGCAAACCTGGGCGCGCCCGTGCTGCTCGTGCTTGGAGGCCGCGCCAATCAGGGGCAGGGCGAGCAGCTCGGCACCACTACGCCGCGCTCGCCGGAGGCGGTCGGCCAGATCGCCTCGACGACGATCGCCGAGCTGGCAGACGAGCGGGCCGAGCTCTTTGCGGTGGTTGTGAACCGTGCAGATCCTGATCGTCTCGACGAGATTGTGGATGCCGCACGCCAAAGCACCCGTCTCGTCCGCGAGCGCGACATTCCGGTGTGGGCCGTGCCCGAAGACCGGTTCCTCGTCGCGCCAAGCATGCGCGGCATCCTTCGCGCGGTCGACGGCACGCTCATCAAGGGCGACCCTGAACTCATGACTCGCGAAGCGCTGAACGTCGTCGTCGCCGGCATGTCGATGGTCAACGTGCTCCCTCGGTTGCTTGAGAGCTCGGTCATTGTGATCGCAGCAGACCGCACCGAGGTGTTGCTCGCCACGCTGCTCGCACACGCCTCCGACACGTTTCCATCGATTTCGGGTGTGGTGCTCAACGGCGGATTCCCGCTGCCGGCAGAGATCGACCGCCTGATCGAAGGCCTCGATTCGAACCTGCCGATCATCTCGACCAACTTCGGCACGTATGACACCGCGGTGCGCGTGATGAACGCGCGCGGCCGGCTCGCCGCCGATTCGCAACGCCGCTACAACACCGCGCTCGCGCTGTTCGAACGGCACGTTGACCGCGACGCGCTGGTCACGGCCCTCGGTCTGGCCCGCACGACCGTTGTCACGCCCCTGATGTTTGAGTACGTCCTGATGGAGCGCGCGCGTGCCGACCGCAAGCACATTGTGTTGCCCGAGGGTGGCGATGACCGCGTGCTTCGTGCCGCGGCCACGCTGTTGGCACGCGATGTCGCCGACCTCACGATCCTCGGCGAAGAGATTGAGGTGCGCGGCCGTGCCATCGAGCTCGGCATCGACATCCGTAGCGCGCGCGTCCTCAGCCCTTTCGATGCGGTGCTCGTATCGAAGTTCGCGGAGGAATACGCCCGGCTGCGCGCGCACAAGGGGATCACCCTCGAGCAGGCCGCCGAGACCGTCTCTGACGTCTCGTACTTCGGCACGATGATGGTGCACATGGGTCTCGCCGACGGCATGGTGTCGGGCGCCGTGCACACCACCGCGCACACGATTCGCCCGGCGTTCGAGATCATCAAGACCCAGCCCGGGGTGTCGGTCGTGTCGAGCGTCTTCCTCATGGCGCTCGCCGACCGCGTGCTGGTCTATGGCGACTGCGCCGTGGTGCCCGAGCCGACGGCCGAGCAGCTTGCCGACATCGCCATCTCGTCGGCGGCCACGGCCGAGCAGTTCGGCATTGACGCCCGCGTGGCGATGCTCTCGTATTCGACGGGTGAGTCGGGCAGCGGCGCCGAGGTCGAAAAGGTGAGGGATGCCACGGCCTTCGTTCGTACGCGAGCGCCCGAGTTGGCCGTCGAAGGCCCCATTCAATACGATGCCGCGGCCGATGCCGCGGTTGCCGCCGCGAAAATGCCCGGCTCCGCCGTCGCCGGCAAAGCCACGGTCTTCATCTTCCCCGACCTCAACACGGGCAACAACACGTATAAAGCAGTGCAGCGCTCGGCTGGCGCCGTGGCGATGGGGCCCGTGCTCCAGGGCCTCAACAAGCCGATCAACGACCTCTCGAGAGGTGCGCTTGTAGAAGACATCGTGAACACCGTCGCGATCACCGCGATCCAGGCGCAGGGCATCGGGGCAGCTGCAAAGACTCCTGCCTCGGCGCCGACCGCGACAGCAGGGGGAGTCGACCGTTGACCGAAATTGTGCTCGTGGTCAACAGCGGCTCTTCGTCGTTCAAGTACCAACTCCTCGATATGCGCACGGAGGCCTTGCTCGCCTCGGGGCTCGTTGAGCGCATCGGCGCGGCGGCGGGTCGAAGCATCCACACCGTGACGGCGGCTGGCCTGCACGCAGTCGGCGGCAACGCGCCCGCGGTGCTCGAAGCAACCTCGGAACGCGAGCTACCGATTGCCGACCACACCGCCGGCTTCGGCGTGATGCTCGAGGCATTTGCCGAGCACGGCCCTTCGCTCGACGCGTTCCCGCCCGCCGCGATCGGTCACCGTGTGGTGCACGGCGGCGCACGCTACTTCGCCCCGACGCCCGTCACACCCCAGGTCGAGATTGGGATCGCGGAGCTCTCGGTACTCGCGCCGCTGCACAACCCCGCCAACCTTGCGGGAATCCTCGCCGCGCAGGCAGCGTTTCCTGATGTCGCGCACGTCGCCGTGTTCGACACCGCGTTTCACCAGACCCTCGGGCCGGCGGCCTACACATACGCGATCGACGCGGCGCTCGCCGCCGCGCACCGTGTTCGGCGCTACGGCTTCCACGGCACCTCGCACAAGTTCGTCTCTGAGGCCGCCGCCGAATTCATCGGACGCCCGCTTGGTGAGCTTCGCCAGCTGGTGTTCCACCTCGGCAATGGGGCATCGGTCACCGCGATTGACCGGGGCCGTTCGGTCGAAACGTCGATGGGGCTGACCCCGTTGGAGGGGCTCGTGATGGGCACCCGCTCGGGCGATATTGATCCGGCCGCGCTCATCCACCTCGCTCGGCGGGCAGACCTCAGCGTCGACGAGCTCGACACGCTCCTCAACCGGGGCAGTGGCATTTTTGGGATGTCGGGGCACGCCGATATGCGAGAGCTACGCGAAGCGGTGGCCGAGGGTGACCCCGCCTCGGTGCTGGCATTCGACGTGTACGTGCATCGCCTCCGCCACTACGCCGGTGCCTACATTGCCCAGCTTGGCGGCGTCGACGTGATCTCGTTCACCGCCGGTGTCGGCGAAAACGTGCCCGCGGTGCGGGCTGAGGCGCTCGCGACCCTTGGCTTTGCCGGTATTGAGATCGACCACGAACGTAACGAGGCGCGGGGCCGCGGCATCCGCCGAATTTCTACCGACGCATCGACGGTGACCGTGCTTGTAGTGCCAACAAATGAAGAGCTTGAGATTGCCAGGCAGGCGCTCGACACGACCCAGCACGACAACACCCATCACGAGAGTGCCCACCACGACAGTGCCCGGGGCAATGCAGAGCCGCACCTGCCTCCGAACGGAAGCTGACCGCCATGACCTTCGACCCTGACAATGATGTCGTCGCCGAATTCGCGGCCGACCTGCGCGCGCTCCGGCTCGAGGCTGGAAGCCCGACGTTTATTAAGCTGCAGCACGATGCCGAGATCTCGCGCAGCGTGCTCTCCGAAGCCTTCGGTGGCAAACGGCTCCCCAGCGCACGCACGGTTGATCGGATCGTGCGCGCCCTGGATGGCGACGCTGCGGAGTGGGTCCGGCGCCGCGACGCGATCGCCGCCGCGCCAGACGAAGAGGGTGCGGAGCCTGCAGACGATCCGGTGGACGACGTCGAGGTTGGGGGCGCCCCGGCGGCGCAGGCCAGGCCGATTGCCACGTGGACGCAGCGCACCGCCGTCATGGCCATCGTGGGCGCGTTTATCGTCGGCCTGCTGCTGTCGGGCGGTGTGAGCTGGGCGATCTCGAGCAGTGTCGTCGAGCAGGCAAAGGTCGCCGCCGCGCAAGCGGTGCGAGACGAGATCGCGAATTCATCGGCAAATCCGAGGGCGCAGATCAACGTGCACAACGGCGTTGACCCGGCGCTGACGCAGTGCGTCAACGATGCCGAGGTGGCCACGGCATCCTCCCGCTCGAATCACACGCTGGTCGAGATCATCTGGTCGAACAAGTGCTACGCGGGTTGGGCCAGAATCACCCGGTACGACGAGCAGGTCTCGGGCAACTCGATGACCGTGGCGATTTATCCTGAGACGGCGGCGCACGGGCCCGACCGGCAGGCAGCGACCGAACCCAACGTGCAGAGCGCGTACACCACGCTCCTCGTGCGCCCGACGCCACAGACCCGATTGTGTGCCGTGGCCGTGATCACGCTGGGCGGCGAAAGCATCGACCTCGGCGAACCGCTCTGCACATAGCTGCAGTTGCTCTCGGGTGCCGGACGCTTCGTGCACTGTCCGAAGCGTCCGGAGACGTCTGACTGGGCAGTTTCGGACACCCTCCAGAGGGCGAAATTGCTTCAATAGAGCCGCGGGGGGCATTGTTCGGGTGCGCGACTGGGGTGGGGACGCGCATCCGAACTGCACCCGCGGGCTATCCAGCGTTCAGGTTGCGAAGGTACGCTTGTTGCACACCGGCACGAAGGCGAGCCGATGCGTTTCATTACACCTTCCGCATCTACCCGCCCGCATTCGACCGTTCGCAACGCGTCGACGCTAGGAGGCCTTATGTCAGGCAACGCCGACCTGGTACTGCCCGACCTGACTGGCTACGACGCCGTGCTGTTCGACCTTGACGGGGTGCTCACCCCGACCGCCGCAGTGCACATGCACGCGTGGCGCGCAATGTTCACGCAACTCTTTGCCGACTGGGGCATCACGCCCGAGTACAGCGACGCCGACTATTTTGCGAGCCTCGATGGCAAGAAGCGATACGACGGCGTGGCAGCGCTCCTGCGCCAGCGCGACGTCGAGGTGCCGTGGGGCAACCCCGACGACGGCCCCGAAGCCGAGACGGTGTGCGGGATCGGCAACCGCAAGAACGTGATCTTTGCCCAGATTCTGCGTGATGAGGGCGTCGAGCCCTATCCGGGATCGGTGCGATTGCTTGACCTGTTGCGAGATGTGGGCGTGCCCGTTGCCGTCGTGTCGAGCTCGAAGAACGCGGTCGAGGTGCTCACCGCGGCCAAGCTGCTCGATCGCTTTCCGATCATCGTCGACGGGGTCGTCGCCGAGAACGAGAACCTGCCGAGCAAGCCCGCGCCCGACGTGTTCCTCGTCGCGGCCGAGCGTCTCGGCGTGAGCCCCGCGCGAGTTGCCGCGGTCGAAGACGCGATCTCTGGCGTCGCCTCGGCCGCTGCCGGCAACTTTGCGCTCGTCGTCGGCGTCGATCGCGGCACGGGGGCCGATGCCCTGCGGGCGGCAGGCGCGCACATCGTGGTCGACGACCTTGACGAACTCGTGCCGTGAGGCCGAGGCATCCATTCGTTTCCACTTCACATTCTTCATCGAGCAGTTTTCGACCCGCACCCGGAGGACCACGCAGTTTCATGATCGATCGCGACCGCTTTCCCGCTGATCCCTGGCGCCTCATTGAGCGCCAGCACGCCGAAGAGGATTCCGGTGTCACCGAAACGCTGTTCTCGGTGGCGAATGGATACCTCGGCATGCGCGGGAATCACCCCGAGGGCCGAGGAGCCCACGAACACGGCACGTTCATCAACGGCCTCCACGAGACCTGGCAGATTCGGCATGCCGAGCAGGCGTATGGCTTCGCCGAGGTGGGCCAGACGATCGTCAACGCGCCCGACGCGAAGGTGATGCGGGTCTACGTCGACGAGGAGCCGCTCGCGCTCGACGTTGCAGACCTGCGCCACTATGAGCGCACGCTCGACATGCGCGAGGGCGTCATGCGGCGCGACCTCACATGGATGACCCCGTCCGGCAAGCTGGTGCGCCTCGAGTTTGAGCGGCTCGTGTCGTTCGCCGAGAAGCACCTTGCGGTCCAGAAGCTCACCGTGACGGTGCTCAACGCTGACGCGCCGGTCACGATCGCGTGCCAGCTCATCAACCGTCAAGATGGCGAAGACGAGTACGGCGGGATCCCGATCCGGCGCAAGGGTGCCGCGGGATTCGACCCGCGCAGGACCGAGCGCATGCAGGAGCGGGTGCTGGAGCCCCGCGAGCACTGGCAGGAGACCGGCCGGAGCACGCTCAGCTATAAGGTGCGCCAGTCGGGGATGACGGTTGCCGTGGTGGCCGACCACATCATTGACACTGAGAACAAGTTCACCGCCCGCACCCTCGTCGAGCCCGATATCGCCAAGAACGTGTTCCGCGTGCAGGCGAAGGCTGGCGTGCCCGTAACGGTCACCAAGCTCATCAGCTACCACTCGTCGAGGGGCGCCCCGGCGCGTGAGCTCGTCGACCGCTGCCGTCGCACGCTCGACCGAGCCCAGACCGAAGGGGTCGAGGCGATCTTCGCCCAGCAGCGCGACTGGCTGGCCGATTTCTGGGAGCGCTCCGACGTGCGCATCGGTGGTGACGACTCGTTGCAGCAGGCCGTCCGCTGGAATATTTTCCAGCTCGCGCAGGCATCCGCACGGGCCGACAGCCGGGGAATCGCGGCGAAGGGTGTCACCGGCAGCGGCTACAGCGGCCACTACTTCTGGGACACCGAGATCTACGTGATGCCGTTCCTCACCTACACAACCCCGCTCTGGGCGCGCAACGCGCTCCGCATGCGCGAGTTGATGCTTCCCGCCGCACGTCGGCGCGCGTCGCAGCTGAACGAAGCCGGGGCGCTCTTTCCCTGGCGCACGATCAATGGCGAAGAGGCATCCGCGTACTATGCCGCGGGCACCGCGCAGTACCACATCAACGCGGACGTGAGCTTCGGGCTTGCGAAGTACGTGAACGCGACCGGTGACGAAGAGTTCCTTGCGGGCCACGCGATCGACATCGCCGTTGAAACGGCGCGTCTCTGGGCGACGCTGGGTTTCTGGCGTACCACGGAGCACGCAGAAGAGTTCCACATTCACGGGGTCACTGGTCCCGACGAATACACCACGGTGGTCAACAACAACCTGTTCACGAACGTGATGGCCCGCTTCAACCTCCGGTTTGCGGCCCGCACGGTTCGCGAGCTCATGGTCGCCGATCCGGCTGCGTTCCACCGCATGGTGCAGCGCCTGCAGCTTGATCCGAGCGAGCCCGAGGCGTGGGACCGCGCGGCGGATGCGATGTTCATTCCGTATTCGGAGGCCTTCGGCATCCACCCGCAAGATGCACTGTTCCTCGAGCGCGAGGTGTGGGACCTGGCGGCGACCCCGCCCGAGCAGCGGCCCTTGCTGCTGCACTTTCACCCGCTGGTGATCTACCGGTTCCAGGTGCTCAAGCAGGCCGATGTGGTGCTCGCGCTCTTCCTTCAGGGCAACCACTTCACGCCCGAAGAGAAGCTTGCAAACTTCGAGTACTACGACCCGCTGACCACGGGAGATTCGACGCTCTCGGCGGTTGTGCAGTCGATCATGGCGGCCGAGGTGGGATATCAAGACCTCGCGCTTTCGTACTTTACGGAGTCCCTTTTTGTCGACCTCGCCGACCTGCACCACAATGCGGCCGACGGCGTGCACGTCGCCTCGGCGGGCGGCGTGTGGTCGGCCCTCGTGAGCGGCTTTGGCGGCATGCGCGACTATGCGGGTGAGCTCACGTTTGATCCGCGACTGCCCGCTTCGTGGCCATCGCTCGAGTTTGCGTTGCAGTGGCACGGCGGGCAGTTGCGCGTCACGATTACCGCCGACACGCTGCAGCTCGTCGTCGCAAGTGGCGGGCCGGTCGAGTTCAGCGTGCGTGGTGCGTCGTTTGTTGCGTCGATGGATGCCCCAGCCATCGTGTCGCTGGCGAACCAGGGTCCGCTCATTCCGGGCGCCCCGTCGATGCGACAGTTCGAGGGTGCGCGCCGCGAAGACGGCACGATGCTGCACGCGTCGGTGCCGACGACCGCGACCCTCACGCTCACAGATTTGGGCGCGATGGTGCAGGCCGGCGTCGCGGCGATCGGGGCGGTGAACCCTGCCGACGTGTGATCTCGGGCGGGAGCGGCGGGATGCCTCGGTGTTCACAGGCCGGTGTCGGTGGCACGCCGTAGGCTAGTCACGTGACGACCGCACTATACCGCCGCTACCGGCCCGAGACCTTTGCCGAGATGATCGGGCAGTCGCAGGTGACCGAGCCGTTGATGGCCGCGCTTCGCGCGGATCGCGTCAACCATGCCTACCTGTTTTCGGGCCCACGAGGCTGTGGCAAGACGACGTCGGCGCGCATCCTCGCGCGCTGTCTGAACTGTGCCGAAGGCCCGACCGACCACCCCTGTGGCGTGTGCCCGAGCTGTGTCGAGCTCTCGCGTGCCGGCGGCGGTTCGCTCGACGTCGTCGAGATTGACGCGGCGAGCCACAACGGTGTCGACGACGCCCGCGACCTGCGCGAACGAGCGATCTTCGCGCCGGCCCGCGACCGATTCAAGATCTTCATCCTTGACGAGGCGCACATGGTGACGCAGCAGGGGTTCAACGCCCTGCTGAAGCTGGTCGAAGAGCCGCCCGACCACGTGAAGTTCATCTTCGCGACGACCGAGCCCGAGAAGGTGCTCGGCACCATTCGCTCGCGCACCCACCACTATCCGTTCCGGCTCGTGCCGCCCGGCGCGATGCTTGACTACGTCGGGCAGCTCTGCGAGACGGAGGGCGTCGTGGTGCAGCCCGGCGTGCTGCCGCTGGTTGTGCGTGCAGGTGGGGGCTCGCCGCGCGACACCCTCTCGCTGCTCGACCAGCTCATCGCCGGTTCGGGCAACGACCCGGTCGCCTACGAGCGGGCCGTTTCGCTCCTTGGCTACACGCACGGTGAGCTGCTCGACGTCGTGGTCGACGCGCTGGGTGCGCGCGACGCGGCGGCCGCGTTCGGTGGCATCGACCGCGTCGTGCAGACCGGGCAAGACCCAAGGCGCTTCGTCGACGACCTGCTTGAGCGCCTGCGCGACCTCATCGTGGTGGCCGCGACCGGCGAAGGGGCATCCGCTGTGCTTCGCGGTGTGCCGGCCGACGAGCTCGCGCGTATGGGCCAGCAAGCCTCGGTGTTCGGCTCAGACGCGCTCTCGAAGGTGGCCGATCTCGTGAGCGCGGCGCTCGACGACATGAGCGGTGCCACCTCGCCGCGCCTCCAGCTTGAGCTGATGGTTGCGCGAGTGTTGACGGCGACGGGTGTTGGCGCTGGCACTGCGGGCTCCGCTGGTGCTGGCGCTCCCGCCGGTCCTGGTGGCGCG
Organism: Actinomycetes bacterium; assembly: GCA_029777095.1. Taxonomy (GTDB): domain Bacteria; phylum Actinomycetota; class Actinomycetes; order Actinomycetales; family Microbacteriaceae; genus Microbacterium. The sequence continues at coordinate 140,245 of JAKOTS010000032.1, forward strand.
CCGCAGACAGTTGCGGTGGCTCCGGTTGCAACGACTCCGGCCGCGGTGCCTCCGGTTGCAGCGCCTTCGGCTGCAGTGCCACCGGTTGTCGCGCCCGCGGCTCCCGAGCGCACTGTTGCCGCCGTGGTTGAGGCTCCGGCGGTGCCTGCGCCGGTGGCCGAGCTTGCGCCCACGCCGACCGGCCCCGTGACCTTCGAGCGCATGCGCGAGGCCTGGCCCACGGTGCTCACTCACCTGCAAGACATCAGCCGGGCTTCCTGGCTACTCGCGAGCGGCGCACGAGTGCTCGCATTCGATGACGACGTGCTGACGTTGGCATTCCAGAGTCAGAACGATGTCGCCAAGTTCCGGCAACTTATGCGCGGCGAAGGGCCGAGCGAAGACCTGCGCACCGCGATCATCGCCGTGCTGGGGGTGCGTGTGAAATATATTGCGCGCCACGAGGCACAACGCCAAAACGACCAGACGCCGGTGCCGCGCGACGAAGACGCGCCCTCCGGCGACCCCGACCCGGCCGAATATCCGCCGTACGATGCCGGGCCGGCCGAGCGCGCAGAGGCGACCGAGGCTGCGGCCCCGGCCCCGGCCCCGGCGGGTCGGGCGCCTGCGCCGGTCGCCGTGTCGACTCACGCTCCAGCACCCGAGCGGGCGGCGCAGGCTGCTCCGGCTCCCCGTGCTGCTCCGGCAACGCAGCCCGCTCCGGCGGTGACTGCTCCGGCAACGCAGCCCGCTCCCGCGCCGACCGCTCCGGCCGTTGTCGACGGCTGGTTCGTCGCACCCATCCCCGGTGCGCCCAGCGCCGCGCTCGCGGTCGACGACGAACCAGAAGATGTGCGGCTCGGGGTTTCGGCGCGGCTCGGGGCGGCGGCATCCACCGATGGCATCGCGCTCGCACCCGAACGCACAGAAGATGAAGACGACGATGGTGCGGGCAACCTCGACATCACGGGGCCGGGCACCGCGCCGGCGCTGCCCGATCGCGGCACGCGCCGCCCGACGGTGTCGAGTCGCGCGCCGATCTCGGGTGTGCAGCGTTACGGCGAGCCCGTGGTGCGGCAGGTGCTCGGTGCAACATTCCTGCATGACGAACCCTACGAACCGCGCACGCGCTTCGGGGAAGGCTGAGGCCCGTGTACGACGGCATTGTTCAAGAGCTGATTGACGAGTTCGGGCGGCTCCCCGGGGTGGGCCCAAAGTCGGCCCAGCGCATCACCTTCCACATTTTGCAGACGCCAAACTTTGACGTCTCACGGCTGGCGCACCTGCTGGCAGAAGTGCGTGAAAAGGTGCGCTTTTGCGAGGTGTGCGGCAACGTCGCCGAGCAGGAGCGTTGCGGTGTCTGCCGCGATCCTCGCCGCAGCGGCGAGGTGATTTGCGTGGTTGAAGACGCAAAAGACGTGGCGGCGATCGAGCGCACGCGCGAGTTCAAGGGGCTCTATCACGTGCTCGGCGGCGCGATCAGCCCGATCGACGGCGTCGGCCCCGACGACCTGCGCATCACGCAACTCGTGCAACGGCTCGCCGACGGCACCGTCAAAGAGGTCATCCTCGCGACAAACCCCAACCTTGAGGGCGAGGCGACGGCGACCTACCTCAGCCGGTTGCTCACGGTGCTTGAAGTTCGGGTCACGCGGCTGGCTTCGGGCCTGCCCGTTGGCGGTGACCTCGAGTACGCCGACGAGGTGACGCTGGGCCGCGCATTTGAGGGTCGCAGGGTCGTCGGCTGAGGCATCCGCTCACCAAAGCGTGTGGGGTCGCATGCCCGTTCGATACATGAACCGCGAGGCATGTGTGGCTCCGTAAGATAGACGATTGGGTGCAGTGCCGACCCAACCATTTTTTCGTGGGAGAGCAATTGTGGCGTTGATCGTGCAGAAGTATGGTGGCTCGTCCGTCGCCGATGCTGAGGGCATCCTCCGTGTCGCGAAGCGGGTCGTTGACACGCGCCGGGCAGGCCACGATGTTGTTGTCGCCGTGAGTGCGATGGGTGACACCACCGACGAGCTGCTCGACCTTGCGGCGCACGTTGCGCCGGTGCCCGCGCCGCGTGAGCTCGACATGCTGCTCTCGAGCGGCGAGCGCATCTCGATGGCGTTGCTCGCGATGGCGATCAACTCGCTCGGGTTCGAGGCTCGCTCGTTCACCGGGAGCCAGGCGGGAATGATCACAGATGCGCACCACGGTTCGGCGCGCATCGTCGACGTCACGCCCGTGCGCCTGCGCGAAGCCCTCGATGAGGGTGCGGTCGTCATCGTGGCTGGCTTCCAGGGCTTCAACCGCGATACCCGCGACATTACGACGCTCGGTCGCGGTGGCTCCGACACGACCGCCGTCGCGCTTGCCGCCGCGCTCAACGCCGAGGTGTGCGAAATCTACAGCGACGTCGACGGCATCTACACCGCCGATCCCCGTGTCGTGCCGCGGGCACGCAAGATGGATCGGATCTCGAGCGAAGAGATGCTCGAACTCGCCGCGAATGGCGCCAAGGTGCTCTACATCCGCGCCGTCGAGTTCGCACGCCGTCACGGCGTGCTCATCCACGCACGTTCATCGTTTAGCTCCAACGAGGGCACCCTCGTTATCAATGAATTGCTCAGCGAGAAGCTGAGAGCTGAAGGAGATCCCATGGAAGAGCCAATCGTCGCAGGCGTCGCTACCGACCTCAGCCACGCCAAGATCACGATCGTGGGCGTTCCCGACGTGCCCGGCAAGGCCGCCGACATCTTCACGATCGTCGCGAAGGCCGGCGCCAACGTCGACATGATCGTGCAGAACGTCTCCGCCGCAGCCACCGGTCGCGCCGACATCTCGTTCACGTTGCCCATGGCGGACGCCACGCTCGCAATCAACGCGCTCATCGCGTCGCAGGCCGAGGTCGGCTTCGAGAGCCTGCAGCACGACGACGGCATCGGCAAGCTCTCGGTCGTTGGCGCGGGCATGCGTACCAACGCCGGTGTCTCCGCGAAGCTGTTCGAAGCGCTTTCTGACGCGGGCATCAACATCGAGATGATCTCGACCAGCGAGATTCGCATCTCCGTCGTGATGCGCGGCGACAAGCTGCCCGAGGCGGCACGCGTCGTGCACACGGCATATGGCCTCGACAGCGAGATCGACGCTGCCGTGCACGGCGGCACCGGGCGCTAGCCCGAGCGCTGCCCCTGCTCGCTACCCTTCCCCGCCCTGCTTTCGGCGCCCACCCGCGCCGCGTTTCGCCGTCCGGTCCACGTGGGCCGCGGCATCCAGAGTTCGCCCGTACAATCGGGTAACCCCCAAAACCCAGATCGTTGAGGAATTGTCATGGCTCGCATCTCAGACTCAGGCTTCTCTGTCGCCATCGTTGGCGCGACCGGACAGGTAGGGACGGTCATTCAAGAACTGCTTGCCGAGCGCTCGTTCCCCGTGCGTGAACTGCGACTGTTCGCCACGGCCCGTTCGGCAGGCACCGCGGCGAAGTTCGGCGCAACCACGATCATCATCGAGGACGTTGCCACCGCCGATCTCGGCGGCATCGACATCGCGATGTTCTCGGCCGGCGCGACGGGCAGCCGGGCACACGCCCCACGCTTCGTCGAAGCGGGCGCCATCGTCATCGACAACTCGAGCGCCTGGCGCCTCGACCCGGACGTGCCGCTGGTCGTGAGCGAAGTCAACCCGCACGCGATCACCGAGGCGCGCAAGGGGATCATCGCGAACCCCAACTGCACCACCATGGCCGCGATGCCCGTACTGAAGGCACTCGACACCGAGGCAGGCCTTGAGCGCCTCACGGTGAGCACCTACCAGGCGGTGAGCGGTTCGGGCATGGCCGGCGCTGAAGAGCTGCTCGGGCAGATTGAGGGTGTGCTCGCCCAGGGCGACACGCTCCGCCTCGTGCACGATGGCTCGGCCGTCGACTTCCCGCAGCCCGAGAAGTACATCGCGCCCATCGCGTTCAACGTCATCCCGTTCGCCGGCAACCTCGTCGACGACGGCGAGAACGAGACCGACGAAGAGAAGAAGCTGCGCAACGAGAGCCGCCGCATCCTTGAGCTGCCGGGCCTCCGCGTCGCCGGGACCTGCGTGCGCGTGCCGGTTTTCACGGGCCACTCGCTGAGCATTCACGTCGAGTTCGCGCGCGACATCACCCCCGATCGTGCCCGCGAGGTGCTCGCATCGGCACCCGGTGTGCAGCTCGACGAAGTGCCGACGCCGCTCCAGGCAGCCGGACAAGACCCCAGCTTTGTTGGCCGGATCCGGGCAGACCAGTCGGCTCCTGAGGGCAAGGGCCTCGTGTTGTTCATCAGCAACGACAACCTGCGCAAGGGCGCCGCGCTCAACGCCGTGCAGATCGCCGAGGTCGTCGCGGCCTCGCTCACGGCCTCCCTCGCGGTCAAGGCGTAACGCGCAAAACTGACGTGCAAGGACGGCCGCGGCATTTTGCCCGGCCGTCCTTTTGCGTGCAAAGATTCGCAAATTTTCAGCGAATCGGATGCTTGAGCTCTTGTGGGTGTCATCGAATTTAGGTAGAAGGGCCCACGCACCTAGACTTGACGAGTGAAGAGAACAGTCGACGTCGTCCTCATTGGTGGCGGCATCATGAGCGCAACCCTCGGCACCCTGATTAAGAAGCTCCAGCCAGAGTGGACCATCGAGGTGTTTGAGCGGCTTAGTGATGTTGCGTTGGAGAGCTCCAATGCCTGGAACAACGCTGGCACTGGCCATGCGGCGCTCTGTGAGCTCAACTACATGCCCGAAGCGAGCGACGGTTCCGTCGACCCGGGCAAGGCCGTGAGCATCAACGAGCAGTTCCAGCAGAGCCGCCAGCTGTGGTCGTCGCTGATCGAGGAAGGCGTCCTCGATGGCCCCTCAACCTTCATCAACTCGACCCCCCACATGACGTTTGTGCAGGGCGAGAAGGGTGTCTCCTACCTGAAGCGCCGCTACGAGGCGCTTCGCCACGAGCCGCTTTTCGCCGGCATTGAGTACAGCGAAGACAGCCGCGTCATCCACAAGTGGGCACCCCTGCTGATGAAGCAGCGCCGCAAGGGCGAAGTCTTTGCCGCCACGCGCGTGCCCGCCGGTACCGACGTCGATTTCGGCGCGCTCACCCACCAGCTCGTTGACAACCTGCGCGAGCAGGGTGTGAGCGTGCAGACCAACACCGAGGTGCGAAACCTCCGCCGCGCCAGCGACGGCACATGGAACGTCAACTTCCGCCGCACCATCGGCAAGACGCCCGGCAGCATCAACGCGCGCTTCGTCTTCGTTGGCGCGGGCGGCTGGGCGCTCAAGCTTCTGCAGTCATCGGGCATCGACGAAATCAAGGGCTTCGGCGTCTTCCCCATTGGCGGACAGTTCTTGAAGACCAGCGACCCGAAGATTGTCGCTGAACACCAGGCCAAGGTCTATTCGCAGGCATCCGTCGGTGCACCGCCGATGTCGGTCCCGCACCTCGACACCCGTGTCGTCGACGGCACCGCATCGCTGATGTTCGGCCCATTTGCCACGTTCAGCCCGAAGTTCCTCAAGAACGGCAAGATCACCGACATCGTCGCGCAGGTTCGCCCGTCGAACCTTGGCACGATGCTCAAGGTCGCGTTCGACAACCCGGGGCTCATCAAGTACCTCGTCACCGAGCTGCTCAAGAACCACAGCAAGAAGGTCGAAAGCCTGCGCGAGTTCATGCCGTCGGCGAAGAACGCCGACTGGGAGCTCATCAACGCGGGCCAGCGCGCTCAGGTCATGAAGCGCGACCCGAAGACCGGGCCCGCGCTGCAGTTTGGCACCGAGGTCATCACCTCGGCCGACGGCACAATCGCGGGTCTGCTCGGTGCTTCACCCGGCGCATCGACGGCCGTGTCGATCATGCTCGACCTGCTGGGGCGATGCTTCCCAGAACACATTGACGGCTGGAAGCCCAGCCTGCGCGAGCTCATCCCGAGCTATGGCACAACGCTGAACACCGACCGCGCGGCCGCAGAAGCCTCGATGAAGGCAACGGCCGAGGTGCTCTCGATCAACTTGTAGCCGCGTTTTCGCGGGGGAGAGTGGATGCCGCAGCCGGGGCATCCACTGAACGTCTGTCAGTTCCGTAGAATCGGCGAGTGGCCAAACTCTATTTCCGTTACGGGGCGATGAACTCGGGCAAGTCGACCGCCCTTTTGCAGGCCGCGTACAACTACGAAGAGCGCGGCCAGCACGTGCTGCTCGCGAAGCCGCGCATCGACACCAAGGGTGCCGACCAGGTTTCGAGCCGCCTCGGGATGACCCGGGCCGTCGACTTTCTGATCGGCGCAAACGACGATGCCCGCGGCCTGTTTGCGGAGCACCAGGCTCGCGTGCGCGGCTCGCATGAAGAGCTCTCGGGCCTCAGCACAGGGCCGCGTGAGGTGGCGTGCTTGCTGATCGACGAGGCGCAGTTCTTGTCGCCCGTGCAGGTCGACGATCTGTTGCGGATCGCCGTGATCGATAACATTCCCGTGATGGCATATGGGATCCGCACCGACTTTCGTACGGCCGCGTTTCCAGGCTCGCGGCGCCTGCTCGAGATCGCGCACAGCCTGGAAGAGTTGAAGACCATCTGCCGGTGCGGTCGCAAGGCGCTCTTCAACGGGCGTCTGGTCGACGGTGCGTTCATCTTCGACGGCGACCAGGTTGCCATCGACGGGCAAGAAGTGACGTACGAGTCGCTGTGCGGCCACTGCTACCTCCAGGAGTCGGGCGGCCACCTCGGCTGAGGTTGACCTGTTGACTGTGTTGCGGACTGCGATGCGGTCTGCGGCTGCGTCTTTGCGCGTGCCCCGCGGGGCAGCGCATAGGCTTGGTCAATGCGAGTCCTTCTCACCGGCGGTGCCGGCTATATCGGTGCCCACACGGCCGTCGCGCTCATTGAAGCGGGGCACGACGTGCTCATCGTCGACGACTTCTCTGCGTCGAGCCCGGAGGCGGTACGACGCATCGAGACGATCACGGGTGCCAAAGTGCCTGTCCTCGCGGCCGATGCCCGCGACAAGACGGCGCTCCTCGGCTTCGTGCGCGAACACGCACCGGTTGACGCTGTCATCCATTTCGCTGGGCTCAAGGCCGTCGGCGAATCCATGGCGCAGCCCGTGCGGTACTACGACGTCAACATCGGCACGGCACTCACTGTGCTGGAGGTCATGGCAGAGACCGGCATCCACACGATCGTCTTCTCGAGCTCAGCCACCGTCTATGGTGACCCTGCGCCCGAGGCGCTGCCGCTCACCGAGGCGTCGACGACCGGCATTGACCTCGCCAACCCATATGGCAAGACGAAGCGCATGATCGAAGAGATTCTGCGGGATGCCGCTGCCGCCGACCCGCGCCTGCAAGCCGTGAGCCTCCGATACTTCAATCCTGTCGGCGCGCACCCGAGCGGGCTGATTGGCGAAGATCCGGTCGGGATTCCAAACAACCTCATGCCGATCCTCTCGCGCGTGGCGATCGGATCGATGCCCGGCGTGTCGATCTATGGCGACGACTACGACACGCCCGATGGCACGGGCCTGCGCGACTACATCCACGTCACCGATCTGGCCGCGGGGCACGTTGCGAGCCTCGAGCGCGCGCGTGATGGCTATGCGATCTTCAACCTCGGCACGGGCAAGCCTGTGAGCGTACTCGAACTGATCGAGGCGTTTCGGCTCGCCAGCGGTCGCCCGATCACGGCAACCGTCGCGCCGCGGCGCGCAGGCGATGTCGCTTCGAGCTATGCCGACCCGGGCAAAGCGCGGCGCGAGCTCGACTGGAGCGCCGAATTGTCGATCGACCAGGCCTGCGCCGACTACTGGCGCTGGCAGGAGCGCAATCCGGCCGGGTATCGCGGCTGAGGTGAGTGCGCGGTCCGGGGGTCGCAACATTCCGAGACACAGCGTCCCCTCCGAGACACAGCGGGTGCGCGTGTGTTTCGACGTCAGCGGTGTGTTTCGCGGGGTGGTGAGGGCTGGTCGGGCGAGCGGATGCCGCAGCCCAGCGTGGTGACGGTCGGTTGGGCGAGCGGATGCCGCAGCCCAGCGTGCGGGCCAGGTTTCGGCGGCCGGGTCGGGCTCGAGACGCGGCGCTGACTCTGAGACACAGCGGGTGCGCGTGTGTTTCGGCGTCAGCGGTGTGTTTCGCGGGGTGGTGAGGGGCGCAGCGCAGGCCGAATGGTGCGCCCCGCGCCACGCCCGCGCACGCGGCGGCTTGTGTGGTCAGACCACACCCGATACTGTGGTCTGACCACAGGGAAGGGGCACGGCATCGATACTGCAACGACGGCAACCCCAACCCCCGCTCGCGCTTGGCGCCTCGTGCTTGAGCGCATCGAGCGCGACCTCCTCGACGGCGTGCTCGCCCCGGGCGACCGTCTGTCCTCCGAGCGCGAGCTCGCGACCCAGCTCGGGGTGGGTCGATCCAGCGTGCGCGAAGCGCTCCGCGTGCTCGAGGTCATGGGCCTCATCCGCACCGGCACCGGCTCGGGGCCAAGCTCGGGCGCGATCATCATCGCGACACCGCAGGGCGGTATGTCTGCGCTCCTGCGCCTGCAAGTCGCGGCACACGGCTTCCCGCTCGACGACGTCGTGCGCACCCGCCTGGTACTCGAAACCGCCGTCGTGACCGAACTCGCCACGGCACCGGCACCGGCCACGGCAACAACACCAGCACCGGTAGAGCCGAGCGCGCCGCCACTCGCCGCCGCCCGCGCAACACTGCGCGCGATGGATGCCACCGACCTGACCGCTGCCGAGTTCCTCGCCCTCGACGCACAGCTCCACCTCGCGCTTGCCGAGGCTTCGGGCAACACCGTCATCGCGGCAATGATGGCGGGGCTCCGCACCTCTATCGAGTCGTACGTGCAGGCGGGCGCAACTGCGCTGAGCGATTGGGATGCCACGGCCCACCGCCTGCGCCACGAACACCACGCCATCATCGACGCAATCGATGCCCGCGACGCCGACACGGCGCGCGACCTGATCCACCACCACATCTCCGGCTATTACGCCGAAGCGGGGCTTGCCCGCGAAGTCCCACGAAAGGCATGAGCATGGTCCAGCGCCAACTTCCAAACCCCGCCGAGTTGCTCGAACTGATGAAGTTCAAGAAACCCGAACTCAACGGCCGCAAACGCCGCCTCGACAAGGCGCTCACGATTGCTGACCTTCGCACGATTGCCAAGCGGCGCACGCCGAAGGCGGCATTTGACTACACGGATGGCGCAGCCGAGGGTGAGCTGTCGCTGGCCCGTGCCCGCCAGGCCTTCGAAGACATCGAGTTTCACCCCGGCATCCTGCGCCCCGCGCCAGACGTGAACACCTCCGTCGACATCCTGGGCGGCCCGAGCGCGCTCCCGTTCGGCATCGCGCCGACCGGCTTCACGCGTCTGATGCAGACCGAGGGTGAGATCGCCGGGGCGTCCGCGGCGGGGGCCGCCGGCATCCCGTTCACGCTGTCGACGCTCGGTACGAGCTCGATTGAGGCGGTGCGCGACGCAAATGCGCACGGACGTAACTGGTTCCAGCTGTATGTCATGAAAGATCGCGAGATCTCGTACGGGCTCACGCGACGTGCGGCCGAGGCCGGCTACGACACCCTGATGTTCACGGTCGACACCCCGGTCGCTGGCGCGCGCCTGCGCGATGCCCGCAACGGCTTCTCGATCCCGCCGCAGCTCACGCTCGGCACGATCATCAATGCGATCCCGCGTCCGTGGTGGTGGTTCGACTTCCTCACCACCCCCTCGCTCGAGTTCGCCTCGCTTTCGACCACCGGCGGCACGGTCGGGGAGCTGCTCGACTCAGCGATGGACCCGACGATCAGCTTCGAAGACCTCGAGATCATTCGCGGTATGTGGCCCGGCAAAATCGTGGTCAAGGGCGTGCAGAACGTCGAGGACTCGAAGCGCCTGATCGACCTCGGCGTCGACGGCATCATCCTCTCGAACCACGGTGGGCGCCAGCTCGACCGTGCCCCGATTCCGTTCCACCTCCTCCCGCAGGTCGTGCGCGAGGTCGGCAAGGACGCGACCGTGATGATCGACACGGGCATCATGAACGGCGCCGACATCGTGGCATCCATGGCGCTCGGCGCGAAGTTCACGCTCGTCGGCCGCGCGTACCTCTACGGCCTCATGGCGGGCGGACGCGAGGGCGTCGACCACATGATCAAGATCTTGCGCACCGAGATCGAGCGCACGATGCGCCTGTTGGGCGTCGCATCGCTCGACGAACTGCACCCCGGCCACGTCACGCAGCTTGCGCGCCTGGTGCCGGTGTCGCAGTCGCTGACGGATGCCGCAACCGCAGCTGCGATCAAGGCTTAAAGCGAGGCGGTCCCGGCGTTGATTGGCAGCGTCGGGATCAGTGCTTCGAGGTGCGACGCGGTCTGCTCCCAGCCCTCGACGGCGATGCTCGGCACGCCAAGCGCGAGCACCGGGTAATCGTTGCCATCGGGGTCGAGACGGTCGCCGAAGAACAGCATCTCGCCGAGCGGGATGCCGGTGTGCTCGGCGAGCTTCGTCATGCCGTAGGCCTTGTCGATGCCGTGGTGGGTGATGTCGACCGATGTCGAACCGCCGGAACGCACCTCAAGATCGGGCACGAGGGCTGCGACGGCGGCACGCAGCTGCGACTTCTTCGCCCCGGTCGGATCCCACGCGAGCTTCGCTTCGAGCGGGGCCCGCTGACCGAGCGCCGAGAACGTGATCTGCGAGCCACGGTCTTCGAGGATGTCGCCCCAGGGCTCGTCGGCCCAGAGTCCGAGGCGGCGCGCCTCTCCCTCGACGGCGGCGCAGGCGCGCGCCTTCTCATCGTCGCTGAGCGAGTGCGCATAGATCGTCTGCAGCGAGGCGTCGGCGTCGACACGGTAGTACTGCGTGCCGCAGGTGGGCATGAGGTGGAGCGCCGCGAGCGCTGCCGGCGAGGCATCCGTCAGCCTTGCGAGCACCTGCGTGCGAAACTGCTGCACCTGACCGCCCGAGATGATGCACACTTGCACGCGCTCTGCCAGCTGCAGCAGCAACGCGCCCATGCGGTCGCTGATTGCCGTCTTTGAGGGGGCGAGGGTGTCGTCGAGGTCGAATGCCACGAGGCGCGGTGGGGTCGTCATGCGGCTCCAGAGGGTGTGTGCAGGGTCAGAATCGTGCGGTTTGAGTCTACGCGGATGGCACGCGGGGGCGAGCGGTGAGCCAGGTTGCGGCGGCCGCGAGAGCAACGCCCAGCGCCGAACCACCGACGTTGCAGAGCCAGCGCAACGGATCGGCCTCGTGCCCGGGCATTGCGGCCCACGCGATGAGCTGCAGCATGATCGTCACGACCGGGCCGATCAGCAGGCTGAGGGGCCAGGCCCAGCGGGGCAGCGTGAGGTAGGCAAAGATGCCGACAGGCACGAAGAAGATGGTTCCCCAGATCAGCGAGCGGATGCCGGTTTGCCTCGGCAGGATGCCGGGGATCAGGCTGATCGATCCGGGGTCGGGGATGAACTCGCCGCCGGTGGTCAACACGCTCGTCTCGCTCGGGTACGAGAGCATGCTGAGGGTCACCAAAAGAGCGACGTAGCAAAGCCCGAGTACTGCGGCAATGATCGTCGTGCGTCGACGGCGCGCCAAAAGGTGAGCCAAGTTCGTCACCCCCAAGTGCCGAATCGTGGTTGCAGAGCCCCCAAGCTCCGGTGCAAGTGTATTGCAGGCGGGGTGTTCGCACGCGGAAGATTTCGGTGCCCACAGGCGCGATGCAGGCGGGAGCAAAAACAGAAGAGGGACCATCCTTGCGGATGATCCCTCTTCAGAGTTGGTCGGGGTGACAGGATTTGAACCTGCGGCCTCGTCGTCCCGAACGACGCGCGCTACCAAACTGCGCCACACCCCGGTGGCAACCAGTCGAGTCTACCTGATCCGCAGGCGCAGCTCGAACCACGTCGGGCCGAGTGCCTACGCTTCGCGTGCCACCAGCGTGAGCAGGGACGCTTCGGGCGGGCAAGCGAATCGCACGGGTGCGTAGATCGAGTGGCCAAGACCCGCGCTGACATTGAGCGCGGCGGTGTGGCCGAGCCGGTGCCATGAGCTCAGGCCGCTGGCCTGCTTCAGCGGGATGTCGCAGTTCGCGACCAGCGCACCAAAGCCTGGAACACGCACCTGCCCGCCGTGTGTGTGTCCGCCGAAGATGACATCCGCGCCAGCGCCCGTGAAGGCATCCAAGACCCGTCGGTAGGGGGCGTGCGTGACGGCGACCGTGAGCGGGTGGGGATCGGCTTCGGGGTCAGCAAGGCCGTCGCCGTCGAGATCGGTTGAGGCCGCCTGCAACTGGTCGAAGAGGCCCGGGAGGAGATCGAGACGGTCCCAGTTGCGGTGCGCATCGTTGACGCCCACGAGGTTGACGCGCCGCCCGTGCACGTCGACCGTCGCAGCGGCGTTGTTCACATCATGCCAACCGAGCGTCGAGGTGAAGAACGAGTCCATCGCTTCGGTGTCGAGGCGAACCTCTCGGCTGTGATTCTTCGATGGCCCGAGGAAGTAGCGAAGTGGGTTGCGCGGTGCCGATGCGAAGAGATCGTTCGAGCCGTGCACGAATGCTCCGGGGATGCCTCGAAATCCTGCGAAGGCGGCGCGGATGCCGCGCACGGCGTCGGGGTGCCCAAGATTGTCGCCGGTGTTGATGATCAGGTCGGGGCGGAGCGATGCGAGTGAGGCGATCCACGCCTGCTTGCGGCGTTGCCAGGGGGCCATGTGCACATCTGAGATGTGCAGCACGCGGATGGGCGCTGAGCCGGGCGCCAAGACGGCGACGGTGTGTCGGCGCAGCGTGTAGAGGTGGCGCTCGATCCCGATGCCCCAGACCGCGGCGGCAGCACCCACCGCCCCCACCGCCAATACGGCGGTGCGGACGGGGTGCTGGGTGCTGCTTGCCACTACGGGCAGCTGATCGCGTTGTAGTTGACCGAGATTTTCGCGTTGCGGCTCGCCGTGGAGCCTGCCGGAGGATCGGTGCTGGTGGCGGCACCGGCGGGCGGTGCGTTCGGCGTCACGGTGCACTGGCCGAGCTCGGCTTTGCTAAACCCTGCAGACTGCAGGGCGGCGACCGCGTCGGCCGGGGTCTTGCCGTTGACCAGGGGAACATTCGTGCCCTCGCCGTTGCTCGGGTTGATCGTGACGGTGCTGCCACCGGCGACCTTGCCGGCGTCCGGCGACTGCGCGCCGACCGTGCCGGCTGCTTCGCCCGAGTCGACGGGGTCTCCAACGCTGACCGAGAAACCTGCCTTCTCAAGGATGCTGGTGGCATCCTCGATCGACTTGCCGATCACATTCGGGAGGTCCTTCAGGACCGGACGGGTCAGCTTGGGATCGGGCTGCGGGAAGCGGTCGCTGCCGTAGGCGGCGTTCGCTGCGCGTTGGATGGCGGGTGCCAGCTTGTGACGCACGTCCGAGAGGCGCACACCATTGACTGAGTTGTTCCAGAGAGAGACGCGATCGCGGTAGTTGCCCACCCACACAGCCGTCGCGACCTTCGAGCTCGACTCGACCATCGCGGTGTGGAAGCTGTCGTCGGTACCGGTCTTGCCGATCAGCGGCGTGCCATCCCACGTGTTCGACGGCGTTCCGGTGCCGCTCGACATCACGCGCTGGAGCGCGTGCGCTGCGGTCGCAGCGACCTCGGGCGAAATGACCTGCTCGCAGGTGGTCTTCGGTGGCTCGATAGCTTCACCATTTGGACCGGTAATACTATCGATGGCTGTCGGCTGGCAGTACTTGCCGCCATTGGCGACGGTGGCGTATGCCCCGGCCATCGCCATCGGCGACACGTTCTTCGAACCGAGCACGCTGGCGTACGGTGCGTTTGCGGCCTCGATCTGGTTGCCTGCTTCGTCGTACTTGTCTTTCGTGATGTCTGAGCCATCGCCGTAGCTCACTCCGAGGCGCTTGGCCATCTCGTTGATGTCGCAGAGGTCAAGCTCGGCTGCCATCGCGAGGAAGCCGGTGTTGAGCGAGGCGGAGGTGAAGTCCATCACCGTGCCGACATTGCCGCCGGCCTTGCCAAAGTTGTTCATAAGGTCTTTGTTGACGAGGACGCCGCCGGGCTCGCACTTCGCCGAGAACTTCGGGAAGAGGCGCATCCGGCCGTTGAGTACTTCGTTGACCGAGTGCCCTTGCTCGAGCCAGTCGAGCAGGGTGAACAGCTTGTACGTCGACCCCATCGGGAACCCGCTGGATCCGCCGTAAGCGCGTGTCGTATTGAAGTTCAGTGCTGAGTACGAAGGGTCCTGCTCGATCAGCGCCAGCGACTGTGCGAAGTGCGTGTTCTGCACCATCGACAGGATGCGCCCCGTCGAGACCTCGAGCGAGACGCCCGAGGCGCCGAGGCTCATGAAGTCAACGGATGCCGGAACGTAGCGGTCCATGGCCTCCTGCGCAGGTCCTTGCACGCGCATGTCGAGGGTGGTGTAGATCTGGAGGCCACCGCGGCGGAGGAGGAGGTCACGGTCTTCCTGTGTCTCGCCAAATGCGGGGTCATTCTTGATCGACCACGTCACGTAGTCACAGAAGTAGCCGGCGCCAGCGCTCACCGCACCGCAGCCCACCTGGGGATCGGAGATCGCTGGCACAATCGGGGCGTCGTAGGCCTCCTGGTACTGCTCCTGCGTGATCTTGCCCTCACGTAGCATCTGGCCGAGCACGTACTTCTGGCGCTGCTTCGTCTTGCTGTAGCCGTCGGCCGCGCCGTTGACTTCACGCTCCGGGCGGTCGAGCCGGAACTCGTTGGGGTTCTGCACCATGCCGGCGAGTGCCGCTGCCTGGCCCACGTTCAGGTCTGCGGCATTGACGCTGAAGTAGCGCTGCGCGGCGGCCTGGACGCCGTAGGTCAACCCACCGAAACCGGCGATGTTGAGGTATCCGAGCAAAATATCGTCTTTGTTGTACTGCTTCTCAAGCTCGATCGAGTAGCGCATCTCTTGGAGCTTGCGGGCCATGCCCGAGGTGCCGTCGGAGGTCACTGCCTCGTCGTAGCACGCCTTCAGATCGGCGCCGGTCTCGGCGTCGGCGTTACACGCCTGCACCTGCACGTTCTTGACATACTGCTGGCTGATCGACGAGCCGCCCTGCACAGCGCCGCCCGAATACGTCTTGATGACCGCGCGCGCCGTGCCGATGATGTCGATGCCGCCGTGCTCGTAGAAGCGCGGGTCTTCACTCGAGATGATTGCGTCGTACATGACGGTGGCGACCTGATCGAACGCGACCGGCTCGCGGTCTTGATCGAAGAAGGTCGCCATTTCGACGTGCTGGCCCTCGGGATTTGTGTAGTACATCGTGGAGGGCTGCATGAGCTCTCCGATCTCGAGGTAGCTCGGCAAACCGTTGAACATCGTGATTGCGCTTGACGCGGCTGCACCAGAAACAGCGATCGCGGGGGTCACGGTGGCGGTCACCAGCATGCCGGCGACGACGCTCAGGCCGACGATGCCGGCCAGGCCTCCGAGCACACCGGTAGCAGTGGATTTGGGTTCGGGCATAAGATTGATCGTAGGTCACAGACCCGCGTGAAGTCCTGAGCGAATCCTGTGATGGATGCCTCAAATTCACGTCGTCGTGCCGCATGGCGGCGTCCATCTGATGCTCGAGGGAGTCAACATGACCACGTGGGAGTACTTGACCACGCCACTGCTTATTCACAACACCGCCGCGATCCTCAACAACTGGGGAAAGCAGGGTTGGGAGCTCGTGCAGGTGGTGACCGGGCCCGAGGGCGGGCTGGTTGCATACCTGAAGCGTCCGCTCGCAGACGGGGGTGAGGCAGCCAACGCTGGCCTCGCAGCCGCCGCCCAAGCGGCGAAACAATTCGAAGGAGAATGAGCATGACTATTTCGAAGCGCATGGCAGAACTCGGAATCGAGCTGCCCGAGGTTGTGGCCCCGTTGGCGGCCTACGTCTCTGCGAAAACCAGTGGTTCACAGGTGTTCACGGCGGGTCAGCTGCCGATGGTGTCTGGTGAGCTCGAGGCAACCGGCAAGGTCGGCGACGGCCACGGCCTCGTGCCCGCGTCTGACGCGAAGGGCTACGCCCGTCAGTGCGCAATCAACGCGATCGCGGCGGCTGCCGCGGCGGTTGGCGGCGTCGATAAGCTCACCGGCGTCGTCAGGGTCGTTGGGTTCGTTGCGGCAGATCCCACGTTCACGGCGATCCCCGGCGTGATCAATGGCGCCTCCGAGCTGCTTCGCGAGGTCTTCGGTGAAGCGGGCGCGCACGCGCGCTCGGCCGTCGGCGTTGCGGTGCTCCCGCTCGACAGCCCCGTCGAAGTTGAAGTCATCTTCGAGTTCGCTGTGTAATCAGTTTTTCGCTGAAAAGAGCTTCGCCCCGCGGTGGTTTGCCGCGGGGCGAAGCTCTTTTCAGTTGGGCATCGAGCGCCGTTTATGACGCAGTGCGCGGATGCCGCGGCTATCGCACCTGCGCGCTGATGACGCTCATCACCGAGGTGTCGGCCAGCGTCGTCGTGTCGCCAACTTCGCGGCCCTCGGCCACGTCTTTGAGCAGGCGGCGCATGATCTTGCCCGAACGGGTCTTCGGAAGCTCCTCCACGATGTAGACATCGCGCGGCCGTGCGATCGGGCCGATCTGCTCGCCGACCCACAGGCGCAGCTCCTGCGCTAGGCCTTCGATCGAGTGCTCGGCGAGGTAGCTCTCCTTGATGATCACGAACGCCGCGACTGCCTGGCCGGTGGTCTCGTCGGCGGCGCCGACAACGGCGGCCTCGGCGACGGCCTCGTTTGCGACGAGCGCAGATTCGATCTCGGTGGTCGAGAGGCGGTGGCCCGACACGTTCATCACGTCGTCGACGCGGCCGAGCAACCAGACATCGCCGTCCTCATCGAGGCGGGCGCCGTCGCCGGCGAAGTAATAGCCCTTGTCGGCGAACTTCTCCCAGTACGTTTCGACGAAGCGATCCGGGTCTCCCCAGATGCCGCGCAGCATGGCGGGCCACGGCTCGGTGATCACGAGGAGGCCACCGTTGCCGTTGCCGACGTGCTCGCCCTGCTCGTCGACGACGTCGAGCGAGATGCCCGGGATCGGCACCTGCGCGGAACCGGGCTTGGTCTCGGCGACACCGGGGAGCACCGAGATCATCATCGCGCCCGTCTCGGTCTGCCACCACGTGTCGATGATCGGCGTCTTCTTACCGCCGATCACCTTGCGGTACCACATCCATGCCTCGGGGTTGATTGGTTCGCCCACCGAGCCGAGCAGTCGCAGCGACGACAGGTCGTACTGCTTCGGAATCTTGCGGCCCGTCTTCATGAACGAGCGAATCGCGGTCGGCGCGGCGTACAGCGTCGTGACGCCGTACTTCTGGATGATGTCCCACCAGCGGCCCGGGTGCGGGGTGTCTGGCGTGCCCTCGTACATCACCTGCGTGGCGCCGTTCGAGAGCGGCGCGTACGTGACGTAGGTGTGACCGGTCACCCAGCCGATGTCGGCGGTGCACCAGAACACATCGGTTTCGGGGTGGAGGTCGTGCGCGACCCGGTTCGTGAATGTGGCCTGGGTGAGGTATCCACCCGACGTGTGCAAGATGCCCTTCGGCTTGCCCGTCGTGCCCGACGTATAAAGAATGAACAGCGGGTTCTCTGAGGGGAACGCTTCGTATTGGTGAACATTGGATGCCGCGGGCACCACGTCGTGCCACCACAGGTCGCGACCCTCGGTCCACTCGACCTCGTTGCCGCCGCGCTTGACGACGATCACGTGCTCGACCGTGCCCTGCTCGCCCATACCGTTGTGGTCGGCGAGGGCCAGGTCGACGGCCGGCTTGAGGGCCGAAACCTTGCCCTTGCGATATCCGCCATCGGCCGTGATGACGACCTTCGCGCCGGCATCGTCGATGCGCGAACGCAGGCTGTCGGCCGAGAACCCGCCGAAGACCACGGAATGGATCGCGCCGAGGCGCGCAACCGCGAGCATCGCGGCGATGGCCTCGGGAATCATCGGCATATAGATTGCGACGCGGTCGCCCTGGACGATGCCCAGGTCGGTGAGCACATTGGCGAGGCGCTTGACCTCGTCGGTCATCTCGGCATATGTGACGCGGCGCTCGTCGCCGTTTTCGCCCTCCCACAGCAGCGCGACGCGCTCGCCGTTGCCCGCTTCAACGTGGCGATCGAGGCAGTTATATGCGACGTTCAGCTCTCCGTCGGCAAACCACTTCGCGAACGGCGGGTTACTCCAGTCGAGCGTCTGCGTGAACGGCTTGTCCCAGTGCAGGAGCGTGCGAGCCTGGTTCGCCCAGAACTCGAGACGGTCGGCCGCCGCTTCCTCGAAGAGTTCGGGTGTGCCCACGGCCTGGGCAACGAACTTCTTCTTTGGCGCAAAACGCCGAGTTTCGTTGAGGAGGTGGTCAATTTGCGTGCTCATGCGGTCTTACGCTCCTTTGCGACGTCTCCGGGGTCGAGCTTCATTGTGAGACGTTCCCAAATCTACTCCAGGGATTCGGGTCCGTCTTGTGAGCACAAAACAATGATTTGCTGGGTGGCCAAAGTTGCGTATGCTCAAGCTCGGCCGAATATTCGATTCTGGCATCGTGACGTCCAGGTCACCCCCCTGATATGGGCGTCACATTGTGTGGCGGCATCCGATTCCCCCCGTCGGATGCCGCCACTTCTTTTTGGCACTGGTGCGCCCTCGTTTGTGGGGCCGGGGTGCGACTGCTCGTCCACATGAAGCGCGGTGGATGCCGGCATCCACCGCAGGCGCTTTCGCACGGTGCTCCGCGGCGCCGGGCCCATAGCGTCGCCTCATGACTTCAGTGTTCGTGCCGGTGCCTCGGGCCAGATCGGCGCCTGTGGCGCCTGTGGTGTCGGTTGCGGGGCCGGCGCACCGGTTCGCCGATCTCGCGGCCGCAGCGCCCATGGCACACGCAACCGACCCTGTCGCGGGCGCCGTCGCGCAGACCATCGACCCAGCGTTCACGCCGGTCCGGCGGGCACACGGCCCGGCGTTCTCAAGCCCTGCCTTCCCGACCGAGGCGTTCTCGAGACCTGCGCCGCGGGTCTGGCGAGAAGAATTGGGTGCGCTCGCACCGTTCGCCACCGATCCCGCCGTCACCGACCTCTTTGTTAACGGCGAACAGGGGCTTTTCGTCGACCGCGGAGACGGCCCGGTGCGCGAACCGTCGTGGCAGGCCGACGAGGCTGAGGTGCGTGCGCTGGCCGTCGCGCTGATCTCGCGCGGCGGGCGACACGTCGACGAGGCGAGCCCGTGCGTTGACGTGCGGCTTGCCGAAGGCGCGCGTGTGCACGCCGTCCTGCCGCCTATAGCTCGGCATGGCACCACGATCTCGGTGCGGGTCCCGCGGCTCGGGCGGCCGCACCTCGCCGATCTTGCCGCACGGGGAATGTTTGGTGGCGAGGTCGCAATGTATGAGTGGGTGCAGACACAGGTTCGCGCGCGCACGAACGTGCTGATCTCTGGCGCCGCGGGTGCGGGCAAGACCACGCTTTTGGCGGCGATGTTGGCTGCGGCATCCGCCAACGAACGCATCGTGACGATCGAAGACGTCGCCGAACTGCGGATCGATCACCCACACCACGTGTCGCTCGAGGCCCGCCAGTCGAACATCGAAGGTGCGGGCGAAATCAGTCTCGCGAGGCTGGTGCGCGAGGCGCTGCGGATGCGCCCCGACCGGCTTGTGGTGGGCGAGTGCCGCGGGGCGGAGGTGCGCGAGCTGCTTTCGGCGCTCAACACTGGTCATTCCGGTGGTGCGGGCACGGTGCACGCAAACGGGCTGGCCGAGGTGCCCGCGCGGTTGGAGGCACTGGGCGCGCTGTGCGGACTGAGCGATCACGCTCTTGCGCGCCAAGCGGTCAGCGCGATCGGACTCGTGCTGCACGTCGAGCGCACTGACGCCGGGCACCTGCTCGCCGAGGTGGGCGTGCTCGACGTTCGTGACGGGCGCCTCGCAGTGACTGAGACGCGGCCATGGCAGTGACGGCGACGGTGAAGGGCGCGCGCGGCGGTCGACGCCACGCAGAAGGCGCATCGGCCGCGGCGATGGCCGACACCGTGCAGCAACTTGCCGCGCTGTTGCAAGCGGGTGCGGCGCCGGCGGCGGCCTGGCGGCACCTCGCGGCCTCCGGCCTGGCACCAGAAGCGGCACCGGTCAGCGCGGCGATCGAGCGCGGCGCCAACATTCCGGTCGCGCTCCGTGCGCAGGGTGCGGCTTGGGCGGGCCTCGCCGCCGCGTGGAACCTGGCCGAGACGGTTGGCGCGCCGCTGGCCGGGGCGCTGCGCAACTATGCGGCCGCGGCGCGTGAGGGCGCACAAACCGCCGACGATGTTCGGGTCGCGCTCAGCGAACCCGCCTCGACTGCGCGCCTCATGTCGTGGTTGCCACCGCTCGGGCTGGCGCTCGGCCTCGCGCTGGGCTTCGATCCGATCGGTGCGCTTCTGGCTGGGCCATTGGGGTGGGGATGCCTCGCCTTCGGCCTCGCCCTTATTTACACGGCGCGCAGGTGGACCGCGAAACTCGTGCGGCGGGCACAGACTCCACCGGGAATCCCGGGGCTCTATGCCGAGCTCCTTGCCGTCGCGCTCGGGGGAGGGGCGTCAATAGACCGCGCGCGGGCGCTCACTGACGCGGCCATTGCGGAGGGCGAAGAGGGTGCAGAAGGCGCTACGACCGAAACCGCACCTACGAATGCGTCCCGCGATCGCATCGACGGCATCCTCACCCTGTCGGCCAGCGCAGGCGTCCCGATCGCCGACCTGCTGCGCGCCGATGCCGAGCGCAGCCGGCGCGAGGCGCGCACGTCGGGTCGGGTGGCGGCGGCACGTCTCTCGTCGACGTTGCTCCTGCCACTCGGCGTCTGCACGCTGCCCGCATTCATGCTGCTGGGCGTCGCACCGATGGCGATCGCCGTGATGAACATGCAGGGTCTCACGCTGTGACCGGCTGTGGCCCGACCCCAACGCGGGGGAATGCCCCGCACCCAACGAAAGGAACACCACCATGTCGAATTTCCGAACCACCATCGCCCATGCCCGCGCGGTCTTGCGTGACGACACCGGCGCCGCGACCGCAGAATACGCGATCGCCACGATGGCGGCCGTGGCATTCGCGAGCCTCCTCGTCGTCATCATGCGCAGCGACGAGGTCCGCGGCATCCTCACCGACCTCGTTCGCAGGGCGCTCACGGTCGAATGATGCGGCCGCGTCGACGCGCACTGGTCGACCGCACGTTCGCGCTCCTGCGCGGCGACGAGGGCATGGTTGTCGCGGAGTTCGCGATCACCCTCCCCGCCGTCGTGCTGCTCCTGGCCGTTGTGCTCGGGAGCGCGGGGGTGGGGGCGCAGCACGTGCAGGTTCAGGATGCCGCGGCCAACGCCGCCCGCATGCTTGGCCGGGGCGAACCAGCGTCGGCCGCGCTCGCACTGGCCACCCGGGTGGTGCGGGCACCCTCGCTCGACATCGACCGCGCTGAGGGCTTGGTCTGCGTCACGCTGCGCGCACCCGCGCGCATCATCGTGACGTTGCCCGTTGTGCAGGTGCGCGGCTACGCCTGCGCGCTCGACGACGGGCTGTCGGGTGACATCGCGCGGTGAGGCGCCCGAACTGCGAAAACGCCACAGATGAGGAGCAAAACATGGCGGGCACAGTACTTGCCGCGGCGATCCTGGTGGTCGCCGGCACGGGCGCCATCGGAATGGGGATGGTCGCTGGTGCCGCGGGCGTCTCGCAGACGGCCTCGGGTGCCGCCGACAACGCGGCCCTGGCCGCCGCAGATGTCGCGATGGGGTTGGTGTCGGGCGATCCGTGTGCCGTGGCATCCCGAATCGTTCAAGCAACGGGCGCACGCCTTGCCCAGTGCCAGGTGAGCGACGACTCGGCAGGGGTGGCCGTCACGGTCGTTGTCGATACCCGATTCGGCGCGTTTCCTGTGCGCGTCACGGCGCGTGCTGGCAACGCCTGATTGTGATCGTGGATGTTTGGGTCCAGAATTCTCCCAGCAAGTGGGCAAGCAGGACCTTGACGCGGTGTGTATGGTGTGCAACGAACGAAAGGACGGATGTGGCCAGCACTAAGAAGCTTGTCATCGTGGAGTCACCAACCAAGATGCAGTCGATCCAGGCATACCTCGGAGACGGCTATGAGGTACTCAGCTCGGTGGGGCACATTCGCGACCTTCCAGAACCGCGCGAAATGCCGGCCGAGATGAAGAAGGGCCCGTTTGGGCGCTTCGCAGTCAACGTCGACGATGGATTCGAGCCCTATTACGAGCTCTCCAGCGACCGCGCTCGCCGCACCGTCACCGAGTTGAAGCGTGCGCTGAAAAACGCCGACGAACTCCTGCTCGCGACTGATGAGGACCGCGAAGGTGAGGCCATTGCCTGGCACCTGCGCGAAGTTCTCAAGCCCAAGGTCCCTGTCAAGCGCATGGTGTTCCACGAGATCACCGAAGATGCGATTCGTGCCGCCGTCGAGAAGACGCGCGACCTCGATTTGAACCTCGTCGACGCACAAGAAACCCGCCGCATCCTTGACCGGCTCTTCGGCTTCGAGGTTTCGCCGGTGCTGTGGCGCAAGGTCTCGCAGGGCCTCTCTGCGGGCCGTGTGCAGTCGCCCGCGATCCGTCTGATTGTCGAGCGCGAGCGCGAGCGCATCGCGTTTGTGTCTGCCTCGTACTGGGACATCTCGACCCTCGCCGTCGCCAGCGCCTCGTCGTTCCCGGCGCGGCTCGCTCGCGTTGATGGCCGCGGCATCGCTCGCGGCGCCGACTTCGACGACAACGGTGCGCTCAAGCGCGATGTCGTTGCGCTCGATGAAGCAGCGGCCCGCGCGCTCGCCGCGGCCCTCGAAGCTGCCGGAACCGCGACCGTGAACGCGGTCGAGGCGAAGCCGCAAACCCGTCGCCCCGCCGCACCGTTTACGACCTCGACGCTGCAGCAGGAGGCGAGCCGCAAGCTCGGCTTCACCTCGAAGCAGACCATGTCGGTGGCGCAGTCGCTCTACGAGCACGGCTACATCACTTATATGCGAACCGACTCGTCGTCGCTCAGCACGCAGGCCATCAACGCGGCCCGCACGCAGGCCGTTGAACTTTACGGCGCCGACTCGATTCCTGAAAAGCCCCGCACCTACGCCAGCAAGAGCAAGAACGCGCAGGAAGCGCACGAGGCGGTGCGCCCCTCGGGCGAGCACTTCCGCACGCCCGCATCACTCGCCGGCTCGTTGCATGGTGGCGAGGCGCGCCTCTACGACCTGATTTGGAAGCGCACCGTCGCCAGCCAGATGGCTGACGCCAAGGTCGAGACCACGACCGTGACGCTGCGCACCGAAGCAGATGGCAAGACCGTCGACTTCACTGCCTCCGGCACCGTTGTCACCTTCGCGGGGTTCCTCGCCGCGTATGAAGAGGGCAAGGACGAAAAGCGCGGCGACGCCGACCAGGCCGCCGATGTGAAGCTTCCCGCACTCCAGGTTGGCGCAACCGTGCAGCTGACCGAGCTCGAGCCCAAGGGTCACGCGACCACCCCACGCGCCCGCTTCACTGAAGCAACCCTCGTCAAGGCGCTTGAAGAGAAGGGGATCGGCCGACCGTCGACCTTCTCGTCGATCATCGACACCATTCTCGGCCGCTATGTGAGCAAGCGCGGCCAGGCACTCGTGCCGAACTGGAAGGCCTTCAGCGTCGTCAAGCTGCTCGAAGACCACTTCGGCAAGCTCGTGCAGTACGACTTCACCGCCGAGATGGAGAACGACCTCGACGAGATCGCCCGTGGCGAGCGCGGCCGGGCCGACTGGCTTCACGACTGGTACTTCGGCGCTGGCGACGAGCAGGGCCTGCGCGGCATCATCGAAAATCTCGGCGATATCGATGCGCGCGAGATCAACTCGATTCCCATCACACCCGGCATCACGCTGCGCGTGGGCAAGTACGGCCCGTTCCTCGAAGTTGTCGATCTCGACGACCCCGAAGCGAAGCCGCGTAACGTCAACGTGCCTGAAGAGCTCGCACCTGACGAGCTCACGCCCGAGAAGGCGCGTGAGCTCGCCGACGCGCCCGTGATCACCGACCGAGTCCTGGGTGAAAACCCCGAGACGGGCAAGGTCGTGCTGGTGAAGAAGGGGCGCTTTGGTCCCTACGTCACAGAGGCCGACCCCGAAGAGCCTGTCGCCGTTGACCCGGCAACGGGTGAGGTGTTGGCGTCGGTGCAGGCTGAGACATCCGCCGTGATCGAAGAACCACCCACTGACCCCGATGCGAAGCCGGCCGCAAAAAAGCGTGCACCCGCGAAGAAGAAGGATGCCGCGCCCAAGCCCCGTACCGCCTCGCTGTTCAAAGACATGAACCCTGAGGAAGTCGACCTCGACACGGCGCTGCAGCTGCTCGATCTGCCGCGACTGGTCGGTGTCGACCCCGAATCGAATGACCCGATTCTCGCGCAGAACGGCCGCTACGGTCCGTACCTCACGAAGGGCACCGACACCCGCTCGCTCGAGGCCGAGAGCCAGATCTTCAGCGTCGACCTCGCGACCGCACTCGATCTGTTTAGCCAGCCGAAGTACGGCGCCCGCAAGGCGTCGAGCGCGCTGAAAGAATTCGAGGCTGACCCGGTCAGCGGCAAGCCGATTCGCGTGCGCGACGGCCGATTCGGGCCGTACGTCACGGATGGCACGACAAACGTGACGATCCCTCGCGGCGAGCAGCCCGACGACATTACCTTTGAGCGCGCCGTGCAGATGCTGGCCGACAAGCGGGCGAAGCCGCCGGCAGTGAAGAAGACCGCGGCGAAGAAGGCTCCGGCCAAGAAGGCGCCGGCCAAGAAGCCCGCTGCCGCAAAGAAGGCTCCGGCTGCGAAAAAGGCGCCCGCTGCGAAAACGGCTGCCGCGAAGGCGACTGCGGCGAAGGCGACAGCCGCGAAGACCACCGCAGCAAAGAAACCCGCAGCCAAAAAGCCCGCGGCGCCCGAGGCGACGGCAGAGTGACCGGCACGCCGGACCCGGCCCCGCGCCCTGTGCGCTGGGCCGGCGAAGGACTGTGGATCACCTTCGAAGGCGGCGACGGCGTCGGCAAGAGCACGCAGGTTGCGCTCCTTGACGAGTGGCTCCGAGAGCGCGGTCGCACGGTCGTGCACACCCGCGAACCAGGTGGCACCCCGGTCGGCACCCTCATTCGCGAGATTGTGCTGCACCACCGGGGGCACATCGCCCCCCGAGCCGAGGCGTTGCTCTATGCGGCAGATCGCGCGCACCACGTCGCCGAACTTGTCGTTCCCTCGCTCGAGCGGGGTGAAGTTGTGCTCCAGGACCGCTACCTCGACTCATCGGTCGCCTACCAGGGCGCGGGTCGTGTGCTCGATGCCGATGAGGTGCGTGGCATCTCGATGTGGGCCGCCGGTGGGCTTCTCCCAAACCTGACGATTCTGCTCGATCTCGATCCCTCGGTCGCGCGGCAGCGACTCGACGGCGATGACAAGCCGTTTGATCGGCTCGAGTCCGAGCAGGAGGAGTTTCACGTGCGCGTGCGCGAGGCCTTCCTCGAGCTTGCTGCCGCCGAGCCAGATCGATTCTTTGTGTTGGATGCTGCGCTGCCGGCTGATGTGATTGCACAGCGCATTCGTGCCCGCGTCGAGGGAGAGCTCGGCTCTCGGAGTTGAATGTCGTCGGCCCCGGTTAGGCTGGATGCGATGAGCGCATGGGATGCAGTCTGGGGGCAAGACGAGGCAGTCGCGACCCTGCGGGGCGCGGCCGCCCCAGATGCCGCGCGCGGCATGATGACGCACGCCTGGCTCATCACCGGGCCGGCGGGATCGGGCCGATCAACGCTTGCTTCAGCGTTCGCGGCCGAGCTGATTGCCACGTCTCCTGACGACGTCGCAACGATCGCCCAGGTGCAGGCACGGACGCATCCTGACCTCACCGCGTTGCGAACCGACCGTGTCATCATCTCTATCGCTGAGGCCCGCGAGCTTGTGCGCGGCGCGTATTACGCGCCCTCGCTCGGGCGCCACCGTGTGATCATCGTCGAAGACGCCGACCGCATGAGCGAGCGCACCTCGAACGTGCTCCTCAAGGCGCTCGAAGAACCGCCCGAGCGCACCGTGTGGGTGCTGTGTGCGCCGAGCGACGCCGACCTCCTCCCCACCATCCGCTCGCGGGTTCGGGTCGTGCGTTTGAATGAACCCGAAGTCGCCGACGTCGCGGGCCTCATCGTGCAGCGCACGGGCGTCGACCCCGCGCTCGCCGAGCAGTCTGCACGTCACGCACAACGACACATCGGTATGGCGCAGCGTTTGGCGACAGATGCCGATGCGCGCGCCCGCCGCGAGGCAACGGTGCGTGCGGTGCTCGATCTGCGCTCGGTGTCTGACGCGGTCGATGCGGCCGGCAAGATCATCGCGATCGCCACCGAAGACGCAAAGGCGCTGAGCGCTGACCGCGATGTGTCGGAGCGCGAGCAGATGCGTCGCAGCATGGGGCTTGTCGAAGGGGCGCCCGTGCCGCCAGCGTTCCGTTCGCAGCTGAGCGCCCTCGAAGATGATCAGAAGCGGCGTGCCACCCGCAGCCTGC
Source organism: Actinomycetes bacterium (assembly GCA_029777095.1). GTDB lineage: Bacteria > Actinomycetota > Actinomycetes > Actinomycetales > Microbacteriaceae > Microbacterium. The sequence goes on from JAKOTS010000032.1 coordinate 166,773, forward strand.
GTGACGGCATCGACCGCGTCCTCACCGACTTGCAATCAGTGTTCCGCGACATGCTGATGGTCCAATATGGCCGTACCGAAACGCTTATCAACACTGAGTTCCAGATCGAGATCGCCGCGGTCGGCGAAGGCTGGGGGCCCGAGCGCGCGCTCATTGCGCTCGACGCCATCGCCGCCACCCGCCGCAGTCTGCAACACAACGCCGCACCCCTCCTCGCCGTCGAAAGCATGCTCGTGACTATCGCGAGCGGAAGGACACCATGACCCGCGCCCACAAACCCGTTCGTCGCGGGCTCGTCGTTGCGGTGTTGGCCGCGGCATCCATTCTTCTGAGCGGATGCTTCGCAGTGCCGAGCCCCCCGTCGAAGACCCCCGACCGGGCGCCCGACGCGTCCGGGGTGAGCGCCGAGTTGCTGCCGTACTACGAGCAGGAGCTGGTGTGGGAGGCGTGCGAGGCCGGCCTTGACTGCACGACCGTGACGGCGCCGCTCGACTGGGCCGACCCGTCCGTCGGCGAGATCGAACTTGCCGTGATTCGAAAGCGTGCGGCCGGCGGCGAACCGCTGGGCTCACTCCTGACCAACCCCGGCGGCCCTGGCGCGAGTGGCGTCGGCCTGATCCGCGATTCGGTCGACTACGTCATCGGCAAAGACCTGCGACGCAGCTACGACGTGATCGGCTTCGATCCGCGCGGCGTTGGAGAGTCGACGGCCGTGAAGTGTTTCGACACCGCTGAGATGGACAACTACCTCTTCGGCATCGCGGATGCCCCACGCAATTCGCCAGCCTGGATCGACGAGGTCGTCGCCAGCGGCGCCGAGTTCGCGGCGGCGTGCGAGAAGAACAGCGGCGGGATCCTGCCGTACATCAACACGAAAAGCGCCGCGCGCGACCTCGATCTGCTCCGCGGAGTGCTCGGAGACGAGAAACTCAACTACCTCGGATTCTCGTACGGCACGTTCCTCGGAGCCACCTATGCCGAACTCTTCCCGGAGCGTGTCGGGCGTCTGGTGCTCGACGGCGCGATCGACCCTACGACGTCGTCGCTTGACGTCGGCACGACGCAGGCGCTGGGCTTCGAATCGGCGCTGCGTGCGTTCATGGCAGATTGCCTCACCACGAAGGGCTGCGCGTTCCGTGGCACCGTCGACCAGGCAATGGCCGACCTCGGGGCGCTCCTTGCTGCGGCCGAACGAAGCCCCCTGCCCACGGCGGATGGCCGTCTCGTGGGCTCCGATACGATGCTCACCGGCATCATCGCCGCGCTCTATTCGCAGGGCAGCTGGGAGTTCCTGCGCAACGCCCTCGCCGCCGCGCTCACGGGTGACGGCAGCCAGATGCTGTTCCTCGCCGATTTCTACTACAACCGCGAAGACGGCCGATATCTTGACAACTCCACCGAGGCGTTCACCGCCTACAACTGTGTGGACTACCCGGTCGAAAACGATCCAGTCGCGATTGCGGCATCCAATGCTCGTGTGCTCGCGGGCGCGCCGACGATCGCACCGTTCTGGGTGTCGGATGCCCCAGACCAGTGTGAGCAGTGGCCCGCACCGCCGGTCGGTACCCGCGGCGAGATTCACGCGAAGGGCGCAGCGCCGATTCTTGTGGTGGGCACGACCAACGACCCGGCGACGCCGTACGAGTGGTCAGTCGCGCTCGCCGAACAGCTCGATTCGGGCGTCTTGATTACTCGCGTCGGCGAGGGCCACACCGGCTATTCGCAGGGTAATGCGTGTGTGGATGCCGCGGTTGAGGCTTACTTCCTCAGCGGGAAGGTGCCCGACGGGCCGCTCCTATGTGAGTAGCACTGTGCGCCGGTTCGCGTGGCGGCTCGCGACCCTGTAACATCGTTCCCTGTGCACGGTGCTTCGGCATTGCACGCCGCCTTAGCTCAGCTGGTAGAGCAATTCACTCGTAATGAATAGGTCTGGGGTTCGAATCCCCAAGGTGGCTCCAATGAATCCCGGTCTTGCTGTCGTCTCGAACGTCGCCGAGATTTTCTCGGTCGGCGGGCTGACGGTCGGAATTGCTTTGCTGCTCGCCGCGCTCGTGGCGGTCTTGTTCGACGGGACCTGGATCTCGACGCGCGCCGCAGTCGAGCATGACGAGCACGGCCCGTTGGTGCGCTGGTTTGGTGACGACGGCGCGGTGCACGCGCATGGGCTCACCCGTGCACAGTTTGCTCAGGCGCATGGTGAGGACTGGCTGCAGGTGTACTTCCGCCGCGGCGCGGCGCACCGGATGCGCCTCGAGCGTGCTTCCGCGGTAGTGCGTCTCTTGCGCCTGCTGGGCGGGATCGTCACGGGCGTTGGCGTCTTGGCCCTTGCCGTGTCGCTGATCGTGATGTTCATCGCGGCCTAGCCGGTCCGCGTCGGGACCCCTACACTGGCCGCATGGTCAAGGCACTGTTTATTGTCGACGTCCAGAACGACTTCACCGAGGGAGGGTCGCTCGGTGTCGAGGGTGGCGCGGCCGTCGCGCTGGCGATCACGCGGCATCTTGCAGCGCATCACGGCGACTACGCGCTGATCGTCGCATCGCGCGACTGGCACAGCGCGAGCGACGACAATGGTGGACATTTCGCCACGGATGCCGCTCCCGATTTCGTCTCGACATGGCCCGTGCACTGCGTCGCCGGCACCGAGGGTGCCGAATACGATCCGGGGCTTGACCTGAGCCATATCGGCGTTCATCTGAAGAAAGGGCAGGGGATCCCGGCGTACTCGCTCTTTGAGGGTGTGACGGATGACGGCGCCGCGGTCGCCGAGCTCCTACGCGATCGCGGTGTGCTCGAAGTCGATCTCGTTGGGATCGCGACGGACTACTGTGTGCGGGCCACCGGGCTGGATGCCATCGCGCACGGCACGCGCGTGCGCATCTTCACCGACCTGGTCGCCGGGGTTGCACCCGCCTCGAGCGAGGCGGCGCTGGCCGAACTCGCGCATGCGGGGGCGGAGCTCGCGCTCGCCGAGCCGCTCCGCGACTGAGCCGGTGTTGCCGACCCGGCCCGCGCTAGGGGCCGGCGCTGCCGACCCGGCCCGTTCTGGCGACCCGCCCTCTGCTGCCGACCCGCCCTATTCGGCAGCGTGCCGATCGAGAAACGTGTAGACCTCGTTGTCGTCGACGCCGGGGAACGCACCTCGGGGAAGCGGCGAGAACATGTGGGTGTGTACGCGCGCACTCGGCCAGGCCTTGCCTGACCAGCGTTCTGCGACGTCGCCAGGCGGGCGGCGGCAGCAGCTCTCATCGGGGCACGTCGACACCGCACGCTGCTGGGTCTCGCGGCCGCGAAACCATCGCGCGTCGTCGAACGGGACGCCGACCGAGATCGAGTACTCGCCCGCGCCCGTCGCACCCGTTTGAGTTGAGCACCAAAACGTGCCGGCGGGAGTGTCCGTGTACTGGTACTGCTCTGTGGTGCGGTTCTGTTGCGTGAACGCCGCGCGCGCGCTCCACTTGCGGCACACGATCTGCCCTTCGATCGAGCCCGTCACATCCTGCGGGAGGGGGAGCCCATCATTTTCGTAACCCCGGCTCAGTGCGCCGTTCTCATCGACGCGGAGGAAGTGCATTTGCATGTCGAGGTGGGAGGTCGCGAGGTTGCTCAGGCGCATGCCCGCGGAATCATGGGTGACACCGAACGCGTCGCGGAAGTCTTCCACCGCGAGGTTGCGATCCTTCTTTGCCTGCGAGAGGAAGGCGACGGCCGCGGTCTCCGGCATCAGGCAGCACGCCGCGAAGTAGTTGATCTCGAGCCGCTGTTGCAAGAAGTCGGCATAGTTTTCGGGGCGCGAATGGCCGAGCACCCGGTGCCCGAGCGCCTGCAAGGCCATTGAACGCAGACCGTGGCCGCCGGGAATCGATGTCGGTGGGAGGTAGATGCGCCCGTTCTCGAGGTCGGTCACCGAGCGCGCCGAATGCGGCAGGTCGCTGACATACATCAACTCGAAGCCCAACCGCTCGGCCATGATCGTCACTGTGCGGTGCTTGAGCGCGCCACTGACGTGCCCCGCATCGCGAAGCTGCGCCTCGGCGAGTCGCTCGATGTCGGGCAGGTAGTTGTTGCGGGTGCGCATCATGAGGCGAAGGTCGGTGTTCGCGCGGCGCGCCTCCTCGGGGGTGGCGATCGCTTCGCGTTCGCGGCGCTGCAGCTCTCGGTGCAGGCCGAGGATCGATTCGAGCGTGTCGTCGCTGACGCCCTTCGTCACTCGCACGGGGGCGATGCCGAGGCCTCGAAAGACGCTGCTTGATTGCACGCGATCCAATTCGATTTCGAGCGCCGCACGCCGGTTCGGAGCCGCGCCCGAGATGAGATCGCTGACATCGGTGCCGGTCGCGGCCGCAATCGCTTGGAGGAGGGAGAGCTTCGGCTCGCGTTTGCCATTCTCGATCAAACTGAGCTGGCTCCCGGCAACGCCGACGAGGGCGCCCAGCTCGTCGAGCGTCATCCCATTGCGTGTGCGGTGATGGCGAATGCGGTGACCGAGAGTCGTAAGTTCGAGCGATGTCGACATTCTTTGATCATATCTAAAGAACCTCGTTTCTTTCAGTGCCTTTTGGTGCAAACACACCCCATTTCTGACGAATTATGGAGGTACACACCGAATGGAGCTCAATATGGCCATTGCCGAGACCCTCAACCCCAGCATCGCTGGGGGCAAGAACACGCCCCGTCCCGTTGTGAGCGCCGTTCCCGCCTATTCGGGTGCCGGCATGGACGCCCTGCGTGCGTGGGTCGATGAGATTGCAGCGCTGACGAAGCCCGCCCGCATCCACTGGGTCGACGGCTCGCGCGCCGAGAACGAGACGCTCCTTCGCGGCATGGTCGACGAAGGTCGCCTTATCAAGCTCAACCCCGAATGGCGTCCGGGTTCCTACCTGGCACGTTCGCACCCCGGCGACGTTGCTCGCACTGAGGGTCGCACTTTCATCGCATCCGAGCGTGAAGAAGACGCCGGCCCCACCAACAACTGGGCCGAGCCCACGGCCATGCGCGCCGAGCTCGAGGGTGTCTTCGACGGCAGCATGCGCGGTCGCACGATGTACGTCGTGCCCTTCTCGATGGGTGCCGTCGGCGGCCCCCTCTCACACATCGGTGTGCAGCTGACCGACTCGGCTTACGCCGTCGTCAGCATGAGCATCATGACCCGCGTCGGCAAGGACGTCACAAAGCTCATCGCGGAGGGCGCGGACTGGGTTCGCACCGTCCACTCGGTCGGCGCACCGCTGGCCCCTGGCGAGCAGGACGTCCCGTGGCCGTGCAGCGACACGAAGTACGTCGTGCACTTCCCCGAAACGCTCGAGGTCTTCTCCTACGGTTCGGGCTACGGCGGCAACGCCATCCTCGCCAAGAAGTGCTTTGCGCTGCGCATCGCATCGGTGATTGGTCGCGACCAGGGTTGGCTTGCCGAGCACATGTTGCTCATCCGCGTGATCGACCCGAAGGGCAAGGCCTACCACGTGGCCGCCGCGTTCCCGTCGGCGTGTGGCAAGACCAACCTCGCAATGCTCCGTCCGACGATTCCCGGCTGGCACGTCGAGACGCTCGGCGACGACATCGCCTGGATCCGTCCCGGTGAAGACGGTCGTCTCTGGGCGATCAACCCTGAGGCGGGGTTCTTCGGCGTCGCACCCGGTACCGGTGAGTCGACAAACGTCACCGCGATCGAGACGCTCTGGGGCAACACGATCTTCACGAACGTCGCGCTCCGCCCCGACGGTGACGTCTGGTGGGAGGGCCTGACCGACGAGATTCCCGCGAACCTCACCGATTGGCAGGGCAACCCCTGGACGCCGCAGAGTGGAACTCCCGCAGCGCACCCCAACTCACGATTCACGGTTGCTGCCGCGCAGTGCCCGCAGATCGCAGAAGACTGGGATGCCCCGCAGGGCGTGCCGCTCGATGTCATCCTTTTCGGTGGTCGGCGTGCAACGAACGTGCCGCTGGTTGTCGAGGCAACCGACTGGGCGCACGGCGTGTTCCTTGGCTCGACGATTTCGTCGGAGCGCACCGCCGCGGCGGAAGGCACGCTCGGCGAGCTTCGCCGCGACCCGTTCGCGATGCTTCCGTTCTGTGGATACAACATGGCCGACTACTTCGGTCACTGGCTCACGGTCGGCGGCAAGCTCCGTCACGACCTCGCACCGCGTATCTTCCAGGTCAACTGGTTCCGTCGCGGCGCCGATGGCCGGTTCCTGTGGCCCGGTTTTGGCGACAACTCGCGCGTGATCGACTGGATTATCCGTCGCATCTCTGGCGAGGTCGAGTCAATCGAGTCGCCGATCGGTCGTCTGCCGAACACCGCCGACCTCAACCTTGAGGGCATCGAGGTTCCGCAGGCTGACCTCGACGAGCTGTTCTCGATTGATCCCACGTCGTGGTTGCATGAAGCCGACCTCACCGAAGAGTTTTACGCAACCTTCGATGGCAAGGTCCCGGCGGCGCTCCAGGCAGAGCTTGCCTCGCTGCGCTACCGGCTGACGGCAGCGCAGGCCGCGGCAACGAACTAGCGAACTCGAACGACAACACCCAGGGCTCTGCCCCGGGTGTTGTCGTTCCCCCTCGCTGGTCCGCCCGCCGCGCCTCGCCCGCCGCGCCTGCACCCTCCCGTTCCCCCGTCGCGAATCGCCGTGCGCGGCCGGGTTTTCGACCGTTTGCGACTGCTGAGCGAGGGGTGTGGTCGGGAGCGCACGCTGTCCGCCGCTCGCCCCGCACCGTCCGCCGTGCACCTCCCGTTCCCCCGTCGCGAATCGCCGCGTGGGGTCGTGTTTTGCGACCGTTTGCGACTGCTGAGCGAAGGTTGGAGGGGCGGGGCGGGGTAGGGCGGGCGGTCAGACGAGGAGCTGGTGCTTCGCGAGTTCGCGATACAGCGGTGTGGATGCCACGAGCTCCGAGTGCGTCCCTTGCCCCACGACGCGACCGTGGTCGAGCACCACGATGTGGTCGCTGTCGACGACGGTCGAGAGCCGGTGCGCGATCACGATGAGCGTGCGGCCAGTGGCGACGGCATCGATTGCCTCACGCATCCGCTGCTCGTTGAGCCCATCGAGCGACGATGTCGACTCGTCGAGCAGCAGGACCGGCGCGGCGGCGAGCAGCGCGCGGGCGATGGCCAGGCGTTGACGTTCGCCGCCCGAGAGCATGACCCCGTCTTCGCCGACGGGGGCGTCAAGGCCGAGTGGATTTCGCTCGAGCACCTCGCCGAGATTCACCGAGCGCAGCACCTGCTCGCACTCGACGTCGCTTGCGTCGGGGGCGGCGAGGCGCAGGTTGTCACCGATCGTGCCGGCGAGGGTCGGGGCATCCTGTTCGACATAACCCAACTGCGCTCGGAGCGTGGCGCGGTCGAGCGTGCGGATGTCGCGACCCTCGAGGAGAATCGCGCCGCCGGTCGGGTCGTAGAAGCGCTCGATGAGGGTAAGCGTGGTGCTTTTGCCGGCGCCGGAGGGGCCAACGATTGCCACGCGTGCGCCGCGGGGGACCCGGAACGAGACGCCCTTGAGGACTTCGCCGGCAGCCGCACCGGAACCGTCGCCGGCAGAACCGGAACCGTCGCCGGCAAAACCGGCACCAGCACCAGCACCAGCACCAGCGGACACGCTGGCCGAGGCATCCGAAATGGCGGTCGCAGCCGACGAACGCGAGGTCATGTGTGCGCTCTCCAAGAGGGCTTCCGCCTCGGCGCTTGCCGAAGCGCGCGCGGCAACGACGGCCTCGGGGTAGTGGAATCGCACGTCGACGAACTCGAGCGCGGCAGGCGCGGCGCCAGCAACAGAGGCGCCCCCAACGAGAGGCCCAACCCCAACGAGAGCCCCAACCCCAGAGTCCGTCGTGCGACGCGCGGCTGCGGCATCCGCTTCGACTCGCTTCGCGATCGCCGCGTCGTCGGCGTCTTCGTTCGGAAGATCGAGCACTTCTTGGATGCGACCGAGCGCGCCGAGCGCCTGGTTGACACTCGTGATGGCGCCGAACGTGCTTGCGAGCGGCTGGATCACCATGAATAGGAACATGATGAATGTGACGAGGCTCGCGATCGTGATGGCGCCGTCGGCGACGCGGAAGCCGCCCACACCGAGCACGACCAGGAGCGATACCTGCATCGCGATGCCGGCGACCGGCACGACGAGGGCCGAGACCTTTGCGATGCGAACGCCCACGCCGTACGCCTCGGTGGCGAGGTCGGTCACGGCGTTCACTTCGCGGTCGGTGGCGCCCGATGCGCGGACCGTGCGAATCGAACTGACCGCACGCTCGACGCCTGAGGCAAGCTCGCCGACCTTCTCCTGCTGCTGCGTCGAAGCGACCCGGATGCGCGAGCCAAGCATGATGACCGTGAGGATCGACACGGTGATGACGACGAGGATGAGCCCGAGCAGGAGTGGGTCGATGATCGCCATCGCGATGATCGCGCCCACAAAGAGGAGCGCGTTGCCAACCCCGTCGGCGAGGCCCTGGGTCAGCACCGCGTAGAGCAGCGTTGTGTCGGTGCCGACGCGCGAGACGAGATCGCCCGTGCGGCGGGCGTCAAACTCGCGGATGGGGAGGTGGAAGATGCGTGCGATCAGCTGTCGCCGTGACGAATAGACCACCGCCGTGCCGGTGCGCTGCAAAAGATAGTGCTGGTAGCCAGAAACGACGGACGAGATCACAACGAGGGCGATCAGCGCCCACACCAGCATCCCGAGGCCCTTGCCTTCACCGACGAGCTGAATCAGCTGGCCCACCAGCAACGGCTGGGCGAGCGACGCGGCGGCGCCAAAGATGCTGAGCACGACCACGACGACGAGGATCCGCTTGTGCTCGAAGATGAACGGCAGCAGCTGCTTGAGGCTCGCGCGGGGGCCTTCCGGTTCTTTTCCGCGGCGCCGCATGCCGCCCCCTCGACGTGGCCGACCGGTCGCCGGGGCTGTGCCACGGGCTGTACCACGGGATCGGGGCGCGGTGGCAGTCGGGTGAGCGGATGCCGCGGCATCCACTCGTGCCGAATCGGAGGGTGTGGCGGGCGAAGACATAACGATGTTCCTAGCGTCTGCGAGGGAGCGGGGCGAAACAGTGCGAACCGCACCTACGACCGTACTTTGTGTTGTCTGTGACGGAGGTGGCCGCGCGCGCTTTCTTGATTGAGCGGATGCCGCGGCCGCCGCGGCCGCCGCATTCAGGGAGCTTTCATGATGAATGTCCCCCCTGCTGGGTAGTGTGTGCGATACGAGCCGTCGAATCGTCCGACTCGGTATTGCATCGGATTGGGGAGGGTCGTTGAGCGCATCTTCGTCGGCACATGCCGCGCCGCCGGCCCGCGGTCGTGCATTTGGGCGGCCATCGTCCCCGGTCAGGCCCGCCGTCACACAGGGCCCTTCGCGTGGCCGTGCGGTCGCCAGCAGGCTCCCGCTCCTGATCGGCGCCGGGGCCACCACGCTGAGCCTGATCTTCGCGATCGTGGTGTTGGCGTTCTTGAGCGCACCGGCGCAGTTGTTTGCGGGCTTCTCACTGCCGCTCGTCTCATCCGGTAACTGGGCGCTCAACCTCGTCGGCTACGTGCTCACGCCGCTCGTCGTCATCCTCTGCTACGGATGGGACGTGGCATGGCAGCGGGGGGCCCGGGCGCACAACCGCAACGTGGTGCTGCGCCCCGGTTACACGCGCATGCTCAAGTGGTTGATGATCATCGGCATCGTGCTCGGTGCCTGGCACGTGCTGAACCTCGCGGTACCGCTGACAGAAGCGTGGGGGCTCGGATGAGGGTGCTGAGACGAATCGTGACCGGGGCGGCGCTCGCCGCGGCGATGGTGCTGGCTCCGGTGAGCGCGCTCACCGGAGGCATTGCTGAGGCATCCGCTGCGCCCATCCAGGTGCGTCCGATGGCCGCCGCGCCCCTCTCGCAAACTGGGCAGGCCGCAATCGACGACCTCCGCACCTGCCTCGCCTCTGAAGACGTACTCAACGTCTACTATCTGATCGACAATTCACTCTCGCTTGCGCTCGAAGACGACGGCGTCACGCCGGGTACCGACCCCGAAACGGTGCGCGCCGAGATCCTTGGCAACAGCCTGCAGCAGCTCGGCGCGCTCGGCGCGGGGCACCAGGTCAACTGGGCAGCCGGGTTCTTCAGCACCGATTTCACGCCCGCCATTGGCTGGCAGGGGTGGACGTCGCAGAGCAACGCCCAACTCGCCGACTCGATTCGTGGCAAGAAGCCCGGCGGGTACACCAACTGGCTTGGGGGCCTGCGCGGTGCACAGAACGCGCTCGCGGCTCAGGAGCGCGTCGCGCCCGGTTGCCAAGTGGTCGTGTGGCTCACCGACGGAATGATGGACCTCCCAAACAACGCCGACGAAGCCCCCGCGATGGCGGCCCTGTGCGGGAGCGGGCCGAGCGATTTTGGTGTGCTCAACGCGATGCGTCAGTCGGGTACCGTCGTGCTCGGCGTGCTCCTGGCAGACCAACAGGTCAGTGCCGACGCCGAAATCTTGCGACCGCTGGTCGAAGGCACCGGCACGGTTGGGGGCCAAGAAACCACGTGCGGACAGCAACCGATTCCGAGCACACACGTGCACGGCGCGGTGATCGAGGCGGCCGATCCTGCCGCGCTGGCGCTCGTCTTTCTTGAACTCGCAACCCGCATTGGCGGCGGGTATCCGGCACCCCTCGCGGCCGACGGCTCGTTCTTCATCGACGCGGGCGTTGCGCGGTTTCAGTTCGTGATCGGCGGTGGCGATTGGGTGCTCGAGGCGCCCCCCGAAACCGGCCTCTCACCGATGACAGCAGCGAGTCCTTGGCCCGGTGTCAAGATCACCCCGTCCGGTAGCGCGACGGTGATCGAGGTGCCGATCGGCGAGGCGACGCAGCTCGGAAAGTGGCGATTGGATGCCGGGGACGTCCGTGATGTGTTCCTCTTTAGCGACCTTCGCATCGTGTTCGATGCCCAGAACAAGATTGAGCTCGGTGCCGACGGCGCGGCCTCATCGACCATCGGCGGCACCGTGCAGGGCCCCGATGGCAAGCCCGCCGACCTCGCGGTTTATGGTGATGCGGCGTTTCACGCGGCGATCATCCCCGCAGACGGTTCTGCACCGATCCCGCTTGCGGGCGCTGAGGTTGATCCGACCTCGGGCACGGTGAAGATTCCGCTGCCCGCCGACATCGACTCCGCCGAGCTGCTCCTGAGTGCGTCCATCGACCCGCTGACGACGGCACCGCACGGCCTCGCGCTCGCGCCGGTGACCACGCAACAGCGGATTCCGACGGTGCTTCCCGCGTCCTTCCCCAGGATTCCCACCCTCCCCGTGAGACTTGCCGATCTCGTCGGTCGCGACGGGCTCGCGACCGGGGTGATCCGCGTCGAGCCCGCCCCCGATGGCAGCGCGACGCAGGTGTGCACGTCGGCCGATGTCACGGTGGCAAGCGATGCCGCCGAGCGTGGGCAGACCTGGGCGTGGACCGTGGGCGAGAGCGCAACGGTCGAGGCATCCTGCATCGCGGTCCCCGCGGGCACCAGTGTCGTCGAGATTCCGATCACGGCGGCCAACAGCGTGCCGGCCGACAGCGACGTTCGCGCTTCGGTGCCGGTGACTTTCGTCTCGGCTGCGGGCGACGAAATCGTCCAGCAGGTGCCGCTGACCTTTTCTTCGACGCGTCCGCTGAATGCGGCGGCGACGGGCCTCATCGCGCTCGGGCTCCTTGTGTTGGGGGTCCTGCTCCCACTCATCATTCTCTGGATCGTTAACTGGTTGACGACCACCCTGAGCATCGCGCGCAACACGCAACGAGGCATGCTGCCCGTGACGATCGACAGCGCCGGTGTGCGCACGAACGTCGCGATCGACGAGTCGTCGCTCGGGGCCACCGTGTTTCAGAACCGGCCACCAATCGAGCGCGAGCGCTCGATCCACGACCCCGATCTCGGGGTGCTTCGGGCCCGCGTGCCGTGGTGGCCAGTCAACGACACCTGGTTCGAAGTTGTGCCGCCCACTGGGTCGGCCATCGTGCTCGCCCGCACCAGCACTCGCGCGGGCTCGCTCGGTTCTCGAGCCAACCCCGACGACCGTGCTGTGCGCTTCTCGAACCTGCCGCTTGACTCGTTCACCGCGGTCGTGGTGAACGAAGAAGAACTCCGCCGCACGCGAAGAGGAGACGCGGTCTCGGCGCGCGTGGTGTTCTACCACCGGCCCGAGCCTGGCGTGTCAGACCAATACACCGCCAGGTTTGCCGAGCTGCAGGCCGAGTCAGACCTGCTTTCGCGCGTCGACCGGCTGCGCGAGAGCCTCGCTGCCGGCGCGGCAACGGCAACGGCAACGGCGGTAATGCCAACGGACGCGGGACGCGTACCTGCATCTGCACCCGCGCCTGAACGCGGGCGCGCGGATGCCCCGCCCCCGCGCAGCGGTGGGGGAGCCACGCCGCCGCCACCCGCGCGCGACGGCGGGGCGATCCCGCCGGGCCCCGGTGGCAACGGAGCGCCGCCCGCGCCAGGCGTTGGTGGATCGCCGCCCCCGCCCTCCCGGGGCGGCCCGCCCCCGCCGCCGCCTCCGCCCTCGCGCGGCGGGTAGCCGTGTACCTCGCGCATCCTGCGCCGGGCACAACTGATCTTGCACCTGACCACACCTACTCAGAAGGCGAAACCATGCTTAGACCGTTCCTCATCATCGGCGTCGGCGGCTCCGGTGGAAAGACTCTGCGCGGCATCAAGTACCAACTCGAGCTCAAGCTGCAGCAGGTGGGTTGGCGCGGTGGGATCCCGGACGCATGGCAGTTTCTGCACTTCGATACGCCGACGGTGCAGGACGGCATCGACTATGCCATCCCCTTCCTTCCGCCGCAGGAATACAAGGGGCTGGTGAGCGCAGGGGCGACCTACGACACCGTGTACCGCTCAATCGAGCGCGCACACGCCACGAACGCGAGCGTGCACAAAGACATCCAGCGGCAATTGCCCGACCCACAGATCGTGCGCGTCGACGTCACCAAGGGTGCCGGCCAGTACCGTGCCGTCGGCCGCGCCGTCGCGCTCTCGTCGACGAAAGAGATCGCGGCGGCGGCCCGTGCGGCGATCGGTCGCCTCGGTGACGCGCAGGCGCTCGCGCAGCTGCAGACCCTCGGCCGCGCCCTCCGTGCGCGCGACGACGGCGCCGCATCAAGCTCGCCCACGGTCATTGTTATCTCGTCGATCGCCGGTGGTTCTGGCGCGGGACAGTTCCTCGATGTGATCGAGGTCGTGAAGTCGACCGCGAAACAGTACCCCTGGTCGAACCAGTTCTTCAGCATGCTGTACGCGCCGGATGTGTTTGACCAGCTCCCGGTGACCGCCGGAATGCCCGGCAACGCCATCGCCGCGATCGCGGAAACGATGAACGGGTTCTGGACCGACACGCCCTCGCAGTCAACGCTTGAACTCCTCAAGAACCAGGGCATCGCGCCCTCGTATGGCGGGGCGATGGACAACGTCGGGGCGGCGTATCCATTCATCATCGGGCGAAGCAACTCGAAGGTGACATTCGCCGACCAGAGTGCCGTCTACGACGCCGTCGCGACCAGCCTCACGGCGTGGATGACCGACGACCGTGTGCAAGACGAGATCACGGCCTATGCCACCGGCAACTGGCAGAGTCGGGTGGGCGCCAGCGTGCTCAGCGACGCCACTGGCCTGATGAGCCCGGCGCGCAATTCGCCGCCGTTCTCGTCGATCGGCTTTGGCCGCGTGACGCTCGGCCGCGAGAAGTTTCTTGAATACTCGGCGGAGCGCTTCGCGCGTTCCTCGGTGGATCGCATGCTGTTTGCGCACATCGAAGACGACAAACAATTCATGCAGCGTACCGAGGAAGAGTGGGTTGCCGTCCGCGCCTCCGAGGCGTACCAGCGCTTCATCACCGAGCTGCGCCTGAACGAAGACACCGAGGAGCACAACGACGTCGTCGACGCGCTCCGCGCCGGCGACATGATCAACAACCTGGTGGCGAGCCTCGAACACGAGGTGCAGGCGCGCCTTGCCGATCCGGCACAGCTCGATCGCAACGGCGGGCTCGACATCAGCTCGTGGTCCGAGCGCCTGCTCATCGAATACACCTACCGTGCCCCGGCACTGTTGCTGCGTGATCAGCAGGCGCGACAGGCGAATTTGGATGCCTGGATCGCGTCGGTGCCCTCCAACATTCTGCACACGATTGCCCGCTACATCTCGAGCTCCGGGTTGCCCGTGGTCATCAAGATGTTGCACCAGCTCGAGGGCGACCTCAAGGCCGCGTCCGACAGTCTCATCGCCGAGGCGGGTACTCGTCACGGCTGGGTCCAGCAGCTCAACTCCTTGGTGAGCCAGGAGCTGCAGTCCGCTCCCAACCAGCAGTCGATTCGTCCCGATCAAGACGCGGTGGCGGGCGCCATCGAGCGCATCGGCCAGGGACTGCGCTGGGCGAGCGAGGCAAAGCTGCGGTCCTCGGCCGCGCAGCTGATCTCGGAGCTTCGCACCGACTTCTTGGGGCCGCTGCGCCACTATTTGCAGAGCACGCTTGACGAGCTTGGCCAGCGTGCGAAGGCGCCGAAGACCAGCGATGACCGTGACAACGGGTATCCCTTCTGGCCCACGCGCGAAGACACGACCGTGCCGCGCAAGTACGAACCGGCACCGAATGAGCGGCTCCTGGTCGAGCACACCGAATACCCGACGGAGTTCGACCGGCTCGTGCGCGCAAGCGCCGGTGGCCCTGCAACCCGCTTCGGTGACGCCATCCTTGGGGTCATCTCCGAGCTCATCGTCGGTGAGGCGCCCAACGATGTTGACCAGGATTCCGACACGTCATGGGCCCTGGTCTCGATCAACCGCACCTGGGTGCCCTCGGTCCTGACCGACGGAACCTCCCGCACGAAGCAGGCGCCGCGCTTCGCGATGGCCGCGCAACCCGATACCTACGTGCAGCGCGCGCGTGCGTGGATGCGCCGCGAAGGTACGCCCTTCAACGCCTATGTCACCGAAGACCTGATGACGTTCTTCGACGACGTCGAGTTGCCGCCCGACGTGTTCGGTCGCCGTCGCGAGAAGTATCGCGAGCAGCTCACGGCGGCTCTCGGCGCGAGCGAACCGCTGGTCAAGCTCAACCCGTCGCTCCTTCGGATCGTGCATGACAAGGCGATCGGTGACTCCACCGGGCTCGTGTTCAGCTCGATCCCCTTCAAGGAGGGCACCGAAATGTACGCCGTCACGAAGACGGTGCTTGGCAACATGGGCTTCTGGGATGACGCTGTCTCTGACGGTTGGTTCCATGACGCCCGTGTCGACGGCATCGAGGTATTCGCGATGTCTGGATTCCCCTACCAGCCGATCGTGATGGATTCGGTGATGGAACCCATCGCCCGGGACTGGCTTGCCCAGTCGCACTCGCAGGATGCCCGTGAATCGTTCTGGCAGTTCAAGAAGAGCCGGCTGCTCGAAGAAGCCATTCCGGCCGACCCGCAGGTCACGCGCGCGATGATTCGTGGCTGGTATGTCGCCAAGGCGTTGGGCTGGCTGAAAGCGCCAACCGAGACCAGCGAGCGTGGCCCGAAGCTTGGGGTGTGGGACTCGGAGCGTCGAAGCGACGTGTGGTTCCCGCATCCGCTTCTGCACCCCCGGAATGCACCCGCCGCGGACTTCCCGGGCGTCGTGATGCAGTCGCTCACGATCGCTTTGGCGCTGTGCAACTCGGAAGGCTCGCTCGAGCCGCTCGCGGGCTACCAAGCGCTCAAGGCGCTCGGTGGACCACGGCTCGAGATGGCGCCCGTGCTGATGAACTGGGTGCAAAATGGCCGGGTGCCCGAAGGATCGGCGTTGCCCGACGAGGGACGTGCCGGCGGAAGCGCGGGCAGCCTCGAGTCGCGTCAGCTTGCCCTGAGCGAGTTCTTCCGTCAGCAGACCGTCGCGTTCACGGAGGGCGTCGTCAATCACGACTTCCTCGAGTCGGTGTACGACTACCCGGTGAGCTGGGAGATTCGCGACCTCATCTTGACGGCACTCGACGACCTCACCTCCTCGGTGATGTCGACGCGTGCCCCGGACACGGGCGTTTAGCGTGACGCAACGGTTCTGGCCGGGCGGCAAAGCCAGTGTGATCTTGCTGCCGAGCGGCAAGCAGGGTCTCGCCGTGCTTGAGCGCGCCGCGCAATGGACCCAAATGGGTCTGCTCGGCCCGGCGCTGTGGGTGCTGCCCGAGCGGGTCTCCATCGGCACCGGCGGCCCCGCGGTCATCGGTGCAACCGTGCTGGGCGTCGGGCGTGAGCAACAACTGGTCACGCTCGAGGTCGACCTATTCGAGACCCTCGCGCGCGAAGAGCTCCGGCTCGTGCGCATGATCAAGCTGCGATCGGCGAGCGCATCGCGCGAGCTCGATGCTGAGCAAGACGGCATCGCCGACACCGTTGCCGCAACCCTCAGCCAGTCGATGCCGATGGCGACGCCCACCGCGAATGTGGCCGACCGTGCCACCGACCTCGCTCGGGTCACGCTCATTTGCGCCCCCAGCGAGTTTCAGTTGCAAACGCGCGTCGACTGGGCGGTCAAAGAATATGGCACGGTCGTGGTGGCCTCACCCGAAGACCGCTCGAGCCCGTGGTCAGGTGACGCGTTTGTGCGCGACAACGACCGTTTCGTCGGCTTTGTGTTGATGCACCTCGCGAGCGTTGCAGGGCTCTGGAGCGGCGTCGAGAAGGGCACCTTCGAGCTTTTCCCGAGCCAGACCTCAGGCGTCGGTAGCGTGTGGGTCTCGCGGGTCTTCCTCAACGCGGTGCTCACCGAATCGATCGGTCGACGGACCGCCGCCGGCGTGCTCGAAGAAGCAGGCCGCGCCGACTCGCTCCTGATCGATCCCAGCGTTGGATCACCACCAGAGGGCACGTTTTACATCGACGACGGTGACGTTGCCGGGTTCACCGCAGCGATGGTCGACGCGGTGCTCTCGCTCGACGCCGCCGCGCTCGCCTTTCACCCACCCGCGGTGGTGGCCGACCCGCCGCAGCGCCGCATCGGCATCGGTGCGCAGTTCGGCAGCTTCTTCTCGTTCTCGGGTGACAAGCTCGCGGGCATGCCGCGCTGGACGTGGCGCTGGGTCACCTCGAGCACGGCTCGCTCGCTCACACGTCGCCTCCACGGCGATGACGGCACGCACGTCGTAGGCGAAGACCTCGATCAGGCATTCGATCTGCGCGACCGGCTCCTGCTGCTCGAACGCGGACGCGTCCTCGAACATGAGCAGGCCGCGCGCGCCATGATGGCTGGTCCGGTTGGCGTCGGGCAGCAGCACACCACCCCACGCTTGTGGACCCGCCTGCGCGAGCTCGTGTTTGGCTCGCTCGACGGAAGTTCAGATCTGAGCGACCTCGGGTTCGCCGAGGTCGAGGGTAAGGTCCCGGTGTTTGGCCGGGTCAGCGATGTGTTTGAAGCACCCGACGAGCTGTGGTCGCCCCCCGACGGGGCTGCCCGGGCCGGCGGGGCGCCGATTGGCTGGCACGACATCGCGCTCGAGAACCCGCGCGCGGTGCTCGTAGAGTCTGCGGTGCGGAGCGCGAACGATCAGGAGCAGGCCGAGGCCCAGTTGACGCTTGCCCAGCGCACGGTCGCTGAGCTGCATCATCAGCGCGAGGTGGGCGAGTGGCAGAGCGTGCTCGACGGCACGATTTCGATCGCGATCGCTGAGTCTGACGCGGATGCCGCTGGCAACGGTGCTGCCGCGGCTGACGCCGCTCCGACGGCCGACGTCGTGAACGGGCCCGGCGTTTCACCCAACGACGACGACGCGGATGACAGCGACGACCGCGACGACACTGACGACACGAATGGCGTGGAGGAGAAGACCGAAACTCCCCTTACTCGGGCCGCGCTGAAAGCAGAGGCAGAAGCAGAAGCAGAAGCAGAGGCAGAAGCCGAGGCCGAAGCAGCTACCGATCCGGACACCGACACCGACATCGACAACGAAGCGGGTGTCGAACCCACGGCCGAGACTGCAACGAGCGTGGATGCCGAGGAGCCTGGCACGCCAGCAGCAGCAGCACCAGCACCAGCCGCAGCGTCAGCACCCGCCCGCGACCCGCGCCTCGAGGCATCCATCGCGGCTGCCGAAGCTCGACTTGCAGCGGCCGAGGCGCATGAGCGCGAAGTCGCTGCGGCGCGCATCGCGTCCGCCGCGGCGGTCGAGAGCTTCGACGTCTGGGCCGTGCGCCACGAACGCTCGTTCGTGTGGCGCCTGCTCGCACGCCTTGCACACGAGCGCCGTGGCGCCCAGGCCGCGGCCGACTCGTTCGCCCAGGGCATCGACGCGCTCGACGTGCAGAAGCCCGGCGCGCTGATTGCCCTGCGCAAGCGCTTTCACCTCACCATGCTGGTGGGCTGGCTGATCATCGTGGCCGTTGCCGCGCTCCTCATTCTGCTCCCCGTGTGGTTCGAAGACCTTCGCCCAAACGCGTCCTGGTACCCCAACGACCCGACCATCTTCACGGTGGCGGCGCTCGCCGCGGTTGTCTTGACGCTCATCGCGCTCGCGACGTACCACCGAGGTTGGTCACAGTTCCAACGGCGCATCGACCTTGCACAGGTGCATCTCACGCGGGTCTCGCAGGGCTCCGTGCACGCTCGCATCGAGGTCGCGCGCCTTGGGTCGCTGCACCGGCAGACGGTTGATTGGCTCGTGCTGCTGGCACGCGGCATCCATCGGCCATGGCTCGTCCCCGAAGAATGGTCGCAACGGCCCTCCTATGCGGGGGCGCGCGACGCGATGCCGTTCGCGATGCAGATCGGGCAGGTGCAAGACGAAGACCATGCGGCCGCGACCCGGCTCAAGCGCATGACGAAGGAGCGGCTTGTCGTGCGGGGCTGGCGCCAGCAAGCCTTTACGGCGCTGATCGCCGAGGTTGCCGCCGAACTCGGGCAGGGCTCGGCATCGTTCGGGCTCGCCGCGCTCGACGAGGACTTGCCGCATTCGTCGAACCACACCCGCGAGATGCTGCGCGAAAACATGGGCAACGAGGCCGTACTGCAGCGCGTCGCCGCACCGCGACTGCGCGAGCTGATGGCGTCGATCCAGCGCTCGGCGCTGCACGGAAGCCGCCCGCTTGTGCACCCGGTTGGCGACAACCCGCTGCGCGAGATTGCCTCCACGGACGTCGTGGGTGGGGCCGTCGAAGACCTGCCATGGGATGACTTCCTGCTCGGCTCGCTCGCCGGCCGCCGCGACCCGGTCACGCCGCTCAGCGCCGTGAGCATGTCGGAGCGGCAGGTGCAGGAGGGCTATCACGAGCACGTGCAGAGCCTGCTCGTGCTTCCGGAGCGACTCGAAGCCGACCTCGAGTTTCGGGCAGATGCGCCGGTTTCGCTCGTGCCCTACGGTGGTGGCGGCTCGGCCACGCTCGACCTGGTGTGGCGCGTCGACCTGGCGGGGCCGCTGCCGGTGTCGGCGATCCGGTTGTGGGATGCCGCAGCCGAGCCCCCGCACGAGGGCACGGGCGTGCAGCACCGCGAAGACTCGGGGGTGTGAGGATCGACCCCGCCAGTGACTCCTTTCAGCCGCGGCCAACGCCCGTGTTCGCCCCGAAGAAGCGCGCGCCAAGCCGCGGCCGGAGGCGCATGATTCTCGCGGCGGTCGCGGCCGTGCTCCTCGGTATCGTCATCGGGGCATGGATCGCGGTCGTTGCTGTGCAGCGCGAGTTGGCGCAGGTGCCGGCGAGCAGTTCGCAGGCGGGCCAGGTGACCGACACGCACCCATTGCTGTGCAGTGTGACGGCGTAAGCTGGGCCCTATGGACACAGTGCTCAGCATTCTTCACGTCGCCTCGGCGGTATTTATCGTCGGGCCAATGGCAATCCTTCCAATGACGGGTCTTCGCGCCCTTCGCTCCGGCAACGGTGCGCAGGTTCGCACGCTCGCCAAGTCGACCTCGATCTTCACGTGGCTCTCGCTACTCGTCTTCGTCTTCGGGTTTGGCATCCTCGGCATGTCGGGCAAGGCATGGGGCATCAGCTTCATGACGCCGTGGATCCTGTGGTCGGTCATCCTCTATGCCCTCGCGTTCATTCTCACGATGTTCGTCGTGGCGCAGATGAACAAGGCAGCCGCAGAGGTCGACGGATCGACCCCCGGCACGAAGCCCTCGGGCTACGGCGCCATCGCGGGGAGCAGCGGCGTGGCCGCACTGCTCCTGCTGGCCGTGGTCGTGCTGATGATCTGGAAGCCGTAACACGCACTTGAACGACGGGAGGGTGGATGCCGAAGCATCCACCCTCCCGTCGTTTTCTTGGTACTACGCGCCCGCGCGCAGGTCGCGCAACACCAGTGCGGTCGCGATCGCGGCGTGCGCCGACTCGCCGCCCTTGTCTTCTGCCGAGTCGGGGAACCCGGCGCGGTCGATGCCCTGCGCTTCGTCGTCGAGCGTGAGCACGCCAAACCCGACCGGCTTGCCGGTGTCGAGCGCGACGCGAGTGAGACCATCCGTCGCCGCGGCCGAGACGAACTCGAAGTGCGGCGTGCCGCCACGGATGATCACGCCGAGCGCCACCACCGCGTCAGCGCCAGCCTCAAGCGCGGCCTTTGCGGCCACTGGCAGCTCGAAGCTGCCCGGCACGCGCACGAGTGAATACGTGGCACCAGAGGCATCCAATTGCCGCACTGCACCCGCAATGAGGCCGTCAGAGATCACCTCGTGCCAGGTCCCGGCGATGATCACGACCCGGAGGCCCTTCGCGTCGATGTGTGTGCGCTCTGCTGCTCCGTGCCCGCTCATGCGTTGCCCTTTCGTGGCGCGCCGTCGAAGGCGTCGTTGAGTTCTTGTTCGCCGATGGTGTGGCCCATGCGCTCGCGCTTGGTGACCAGGTACTGGTGGTTGTTGGCGCCAACACCGACGAGCAACGGCACCTGCTCCACCACGTTCACCCCGAGCTCGCGCAGCTGCGCAACCTTGTCGGGGTTGTTGGTGAGCAGCCGGACGGCACCCACGCCGAGATCGCCCAGGATGCCGGCGGCCGCCGCGTAATCGCGCGAGTCGATCGGGAACCCGAGGGCAAGGTTTGCATCGACGGTGTCGAGGCCCTGCTCCTGCAGGCTGTAGGCGCGCAGCTTGTTGATGAGGCCGATGCCGCGACCCTCATGCCCGCGCATGTAGATGACGATGCCGCCTTCGGCCGCAACTGCGTCGAGTGCCGCATCCAGCTGCCAGCCGCACTCGCACTTGAGCGAGTGGAACGCCTCGCCGGTCAGGCATTCGGAGTGCACGCGCACGAGCGGCGCGTCGCCGATATCGCCCGAGATCACCGCGAGGTGATCGGTGCCGGTCTGGCGATCCTTGTACGCAAGAAAGCGGAACTCGCCGTGCGTCGTCGGCACGGTCGATTCGGCGCGCAGGCTCACGAGACGGCGGGGCGCGCCCTCGTCTTCGGTACGCGGCTCGTGCTCGTCGAGGTATTCGATGAGCTGCTCGATTGTGATGACGTGGATGCCGTCACGCTCGCCGAGCTCGAAAAGCCCCGGCATGCGCATCATGCTGCCGTCGTGGTCGACCACCTCGGCGATTGCTCCCACCGGGTGCAGACCGGCCAGGCGCATGAGCTCGACCGCGGCCTCGGTGTGACCGGCGCGGTCACGGACGCCACCATCGACCGCACGCAACGGGAGGATGTGGCCGGGGCGGATCAGGCTCGCCTGCGTAGAAGCGGGGTTTGCCAGCACGTTGAGCGTGTTCGCGCGGTCGGATGCGCTGATGCCGGTTGAATCACGACGGTCGGCGGCATCCACACTCACGGTGTATGCCGTTGAGCGCATGTCTTCGTTGCGGGCCACCATCGGCGGCAGATCGAGAGCATCGGCGATGTCGCCGGGCATCGGTGCGCAGATGAGGCCGGAGGTCCAGCGCACCATCCACGCGATCCACTCGGGGCTTGCGAGCTCGGCCGAAATGATGATGTCGCCCTCGTTCTCGCGGTTCTCGTCGTCAGCGACGATGACCGGTCGACCTGCCTTGAGGGCGGTGAGTGCTTCAGGAATTGTTGACAGGCTCATCGCGAGCCTCCTTCTGTGTGATTCTCAGGTGAGATGGATACATCGGGCCGCCCGAACGACAGCATTCGCTGTACGTGACGGGCAAGAATGTCGGTTTCAAGGTTGACGGAGTCGCCAGCAACGCGCGCGCCGAGGGTGGTGGCAACGAGCGTTTCGGGAATGAGTGAGACTTCGAACCACTGCGCTGGCTCGGCTGCGGGGCTGACCGATGAGACGGTGAGCGAGACTCCGTCGACGGCGATTGAGCCCTTGTCGACGACGAGCGGCGCGAGTGCGCGATCGAGCGAGATGCGAACGACGCGCCACGCGCCGCCCTCCTCGATCGAGAGGACCGTGCCGGTGCCGTCGACGTGACCCTGCACGATGTGGCCGCCGAGGCGATCGCCCACCGAGGTCGCGCGTTCGAGGTTGACGGCCAAGCCGACGGCCGCGGCCGAGAGTGTCGACATATCGAGCGTCTGCTGCATGACGTCGGCGGTGAACGTGTCGCCCTCGCGCTCGACAACGGTCAGGCATACGCCGCTGACCGCAATTGAGTCGCCGTGCGCGGCATCCGAAACGCTCAGGGGCGCATCGATCGTGAGCCGGGCGGCATCTGCCGTGCGCTCGATGGCCGTGATGCGGCCGAGCTCTTCGACGATTCCGGTGAACATATCAATCGTGCCCTTCATTGGGAGTGACTTCGCTGGGACTGGGTGCGCTGGGACTGGGTGCGCTGGGACTCGGTGCGCTGGCGGTACCGCTGCGCGAGGCCGCGGCATCCGCTGGGCTCGCAATGATCAGCAGGTCGTCGCCGACGCGCTGCACCTCGCTGATGCATAGGCGGTGCGCGTCGGTGATGGTGTCGACGCCGATGTCGGTGAGCGCACCGCGCGGTCCGCCGAGCAGCATGGGTGCTGTGTAGACGAGCAGCTCATCGGCGAGGCCTTCACGAATGAATGCGCTCGCGAGCGTGGGCCCGCCTTCGACGAAGACGCTCTGGATGCCCCGCCCATACAACTCGGCAAGCACAACCCGCAGGTCTGGGCCGGGCAAGAAGATGGGCTCGCGCGGGTGCGCCCGCACGGCCGCATGCGGGGGAACCGCGCGTGTGCCGACAACGACGGGCACGGGTTGCGTCGGAAGCAGCGCCCCGGCCGCATCGCGTGCGGTGAGGGCGGCGTCGTCGGCGAGAATCGTGCCGGTGCCGGCGATGACCGCGTGTGCGGCGGCCCGGCGGCGGTGCACGTCGGCGCGGGCTTCGGGGCCGGTGATCCACTGGCTGGTGCCGTCGGTGGCGGCCGCGCGGCCGTCGAGGCTCTGCGCCCACTTGACCGTGACGTGCGGGCGGCGGAGCCGTGCGGCGATGAGCCATGGGCCGAGCAGAGCCTCGCCCTCTTCGCGCATGACGCCGCACTCGACGGCGACACCGGCTTCGCGAAGTCGATCGCCGCCCCCGCTGGAGTCGGTGCCGGGATCGGTCACCGAGTACACCACCCGGGTAACGCCGGCCGCGAGGAGCGCCTCGCTGCAAGGTCCGGTGTGCCCGGTGTGGTTGCACGGTTCGAGTGACACCACCGCAGTTGCGCCCTGTGCGCCGCCCGCGGGCAACGATGCGAGCGCGGCAACCTCGGCATGTGGCATCCCGACACCGAGGTGCCAGCCCTCGGCAATCACCGTGCCGTTCGCATCGAGGAGCACGCAGCCGACCTGCGGGTTGATGCCGAGCGGGCCACGACGGGCGAGGTCGAACGCGCGCACCATGGCGCTGCGTTCTGCCTGCGTGATTCCGGTCATCGTTCCCTCTGTCTTGAGGCACTCCGGGGTTCACGCGACGCGCTATGGGTTCACAAAGACACCCACACGTGCGCCTCTCATCCGGACTCGCGCGCAACCTGGTTGCACGCATAACCGTCGGTTCCGGAATTTCACCGGATCAGCCGTGGCGATGCGTCGAAAACGCATGGATGCCTCGGCTCGCGGACTTTCACCGCCGGTTCGGACTCTCACCGACCCCGGAGCACGTTACTCATCTGAGTCTAGTCGCCACGCGGGGTGGTGTTGCGTTTCGGTCACCATCTTGGGTCGCGATAGGCGGGTCGGATGCCCGCGGTTGCGAGATCGGGGATCCCCACAGAAGATGGGAGGAGGCGCAATCGAAGGGGGCATCGATGACGGCAGGACCAGTGCGAAGGCGGGGCGCATTCGCAAGGCTTGTGGAGCGACCTTCAGCGCAGGTGCTGGTCATTGGCGGGGGGATCAACGGCATCGCCACGATGCGTGACCTCGCGATGCAGGGCATCGACGTCATGCTGATCGAGCGCGCGGACTACGTCAGCGGTGCGTCGTCGGCGTCGTCGCACATGATTCATGGCGGCATCCGCTATCTCGAAAATGGCGAGTTTCGTCTCGTGCACGAGTCGGTCACCGAGCGCAACGGGTTGCTGCAGATCGCACCGCACTACGTCAAGCCGTTGAAGACGACCGTGCCGATCTTCTCCACGTTCTCTGGCGTGCTCAGCGCGCCGCTGCGCTTTCTCCGGCACGGCGCCGGCAAGCCGCGCGAACGTGGCGCCGTCCTCATCAAGGTGGGCCTCGTGATCTACGACTCGTTCTCGCGGGGTGGGGGCCGCGTGCCGCGTCACGAGTTCTTGCGCCGCCGCCGCTCACTCGAAAAGCTGCCGCGGCTGAACCCCGATATCCGGTACACCGCGACCTACTACGACGCGTCGATGCACGACCCTGAACGCCTCGCGCTCGATGTGCTGCACGACGGAATGAAAGCGGGGCGCGCACCGGGTGCGCTTGGCCCTGGCGGTGCCGAGATGGGGTCGGGCGCGCTCGCGCGAGCGGCCAACTACGTTGAGGCGATCGGTGTGGATGCCGGGGGCATTCGCGTGCGCGATGTTGTCACCGGCGAGGAGGCTGTGCTGACGGCATCCGTCATCATTAATGCCTCAGGCCCGTGGACAGACCTCACCAACGAAGCGCTGGGCCGCGACACGCACTTTATGGGCGGCACAAAAGGCTCACACATCGTGCTCGACCACCCCGAGCTGTTCGCCGCGACCGGTGGGCGCGAGATCTTCTTCGAGCACAGCGACGGGCGCATCGTGCTGATCTATCCGCTCAACGGGCGCGTGCTCGTGGGCACCACCGACCTCGAGCACGACATGCACGACCCGATCGTCTGCACCGAAGACGAGGTTGACTACTTCTTTGGGCTCGTGCGTCACGTGTTTCCCGATATTTACGTGGATCGATCGCACATTGTGTACCGCTTTGCGGGCGTGCGGCCGCTTCCCGGGCACGGCGATCTATCGCCCGGCTTCGTCTCGCGCGACTACCGGATCGAGCGCGCGAGCCTCGCAACCACCGGCACGACCCAGGTGCTCAACCTCATCGGCGGCAAATGGACCACATTCCGCGCCCTCGCCGAGCACCTGAGCAACGAGGCCCTTGGCATCCTGCGGGCGCAGCGGGTGTCGAGCACGAAGGGCGTTGCGATCGGCGGTGGGGCGGGGTATCCGCGCACCGAACGCGCCCTGCGCCGCTGGCTCGCAACGAACTCTGCGGGTGTGGGCCGCGAACGTGCCGCCCGCCTGCTTGCGCGCTACGGCACGCGCGCGACCGAGGTCATCGCCGCAATTTCGGCTGATGAGACAGATCGTCCGATTCGGGATGCCGCGGCCTACAGCACCGCTGAACTGCGCCATCTTGCAGCCACCGAACACGTCGTGCACCTCGACGACCTCTTGCGTCGGCGCACGAGCCTCGTCTTCACGGGCGACGCGGGTGCCGAAACGGTGCGAGACGTGGCCGAAACGATCGCCGACACCCTCGGCTGGGACGAGGACGACATCGCACGCGAGGAGGAGGCCGTGCTGGCGATGCTCGAGCGGCAGGGGCGATATCGTGTCGAAGAAGAAGTGCCTGCGGGCGTGACAATGTGAGCAGGGGTGCTGTGGCGAAGTACGTAATGGCGATCGACCAGGGCACCACGAGTACGAGGGCGATCCTGTTCACCCACGACGCGACGATCGCCGGCGTTGCGCAGCGCGAGCACGAGCAGATCTTTCCGCGCCCGGGCTGGGTCGAACACGACCCGGCAGAAATCTGGGCGAACACGCAGTGGGTGATCACGGCGGCCCTCGAAACCGCCGGGGTGCAGGCGAGCGACCTCGCCGGCATCGGCATCACAAATCAGCGCGAGACCGCCATCGTCTGGAACAGGCACACCGGCACGCCCATCTACAACGCGATCGTCTGGCAAGACACACGCACGCAACCACTGATCGATGCACTTGCGGCGGATGCCGGTGTCGACAGGTTTGTGGCATCCACCGGTCTGCCGTTGGCGACGTACTTTTCGGCCTCGAAGATTGCGTGGATGCTCGAGCACGTGCCCGGTGCGCGTGCGGCTGCCGAGGCCGGAGACCTGCTCTTTGGGACGCCCGACACCTGGGTACTGTGGAATCTCACGCGCGGCGGCGGTGGGGATGCGGGCGCGGTGCACGCGACCGATGTGACGAATGCGAGCCGCACGTTGCTGGCCGATCTGCAGAGCCTCGATTGGTCTGATGAGTTGCTCGAGGCGTTTGGGGTTCCGCGGTCGATGATGCCCGAGATTCGGTCGTCGTCCGAGGTGGTCGGCCATGTGGTGCAGCCCGCGGCGGCGCGCGGGTTGCCGATTGCGGGCATCCTGGGCGACCAGCAGGCGGCGACCTTCGGACAGGCCGCATTTGGCGTGGGCGAGTCGAAGAATACCTACGGCACCGGCAACTTTCTGATCGTCAACACCGGTGAGCAGATCGTTCGGTCGCAGCATGGACTCATCTCGACGGTCGCGTATCGCCTCGGCGACGGTGCCGCGCACTATGCGCTCGAAGGGTCGATCGCGGTTACCGGTTCGCTCGTGCAGTGGCTGCGCGACAACCTCGGGATGTTCTCATCCTCAGACGACGTGGAGCGGTTGGCCGCCAGCGTCGACGACAACGGTGGTGCGTATTTTGTGCCGGCATTCTCTGGGCTGTTCGCACCCTATTGGCGGGCGGATGCACGTGGCGCGCTCGTGGGCCTCACCCGCTTCGTGAATCGTGGGCACATCGCCCGTGCGGCGTTGGAGGCCACCGCATTTCAGACCCGTGCCGTGATCGACGCCGCGGTGGCAGACACTGGTGTGCCGCTTCGCGAACTGCGTGTCGACGGGGGGATGACCCGCAACGGCCTGCTGATGCAATTTCAGGCCGACGTGCTCGGCGTGCCGGTCGTACGACCGAAGATCATCGAAACGACCGCGCTCGGGGCGGCATACGCGGCGGGGCTCGCGGTTGGATTTTGGTCAGGGCTCGACGAGCTTCGCGCACACTGGGCCGAGGACCAGCGCTGGCGACCGCAGATGGCGGAGGCGGAGCGCGCGCGGCTGCTGCGCATGTGGGAGAAGGCGGTCACAAAGTCGCTGGATTGGGTTGACGACGACGTCACCTAGTGCTGGCGCCTCGGGTTCGCGGGTCGTGCGCGCTCAGTATCGCCGGTGTGGATCGCCGGTGTGGATCGCCGGTTTGGGTGAGCGGTTGGGTGAGAACCCGGGTGAATTCGTTAGACCGCCGAGGTTGAACCGCTTCGTGCCACCACAACATGGGAGTGTCGGGTCGCTTCGACGGCGAACGGCGAGGTGCGCGGCGGGCAACGAACGCCTCGCGAAGCCCTGGTCTTTTGGGGCGTTCGTCCGGTAGGGGAGCAGAGTGAACGCACGGAGCCGCTGGTCTGACGTGATTTCGGGGCAGGATCCCGCGCACGCCCGGCTCACCGTTGCCCTCGCCGTCACGACCGGGGTGCTGCTCAGCGCGCTCTTTGGCGACTTCGCGGTGCGAGTGCTGCACGCCGAAACGAGCCTCTTGTCGGTGTCGATCATGCTCTCCGTGCAGGCAGGCAGCATGGTTACCGATGCGACGGCGCCCAAGCGCACGGTCACCTCGGCGCTGCTGATCCCGGCGCTCCTGCTCTCGGTGCTTGCCGCCGCGGCGCTGTCAGTGCAACCGCCGCTTGTGAGCGCGGGGTTCATCTTGATGACCGGTGCCGCTATCTGGGTGCGCAAATATGGCCCCCGTGCCGCGGCGATTGGGGCGATCAGCTTCATGGGCTACTTCTTCACGCTGTTCGTGAAGCCCGCACCCGACGAGCTCCTTGTCTTCTGCCTCATCGCGACCGTTGCCGCGGCTTCGCAACTGCTGATGCGCCTCGTGTTGCTGCTGCGGCGTCCGAGGCGCGAGCTTGAGGTGCTCTTGAAGGGGCTTCGCGCCGGGTCTGCGGCCGCGATCCATGCGGCGTTGCCTCCGCCGGGGCGCGTCGACGAGCGGCATTCGCTTCGCTTAGCGCTTGCTCGGCTCGACACGGTGGGTGCCGCGATTACGTCGTGGCAGGACCGGTTTCAAACCGAGCGGCACGTCGCCATCGGCAAACAGGCTCTGGCGGAGCAGGTTCTCGACGCCCGGGTCGACACCGAAGAGGCCTGCTATGAGCGTGCGCGCCACGCGCCGTCGAGGGTTGCGACGGCGTCGAAGGTCTTGCACGTCGTGAAGGGTTTGAAGGGGCCGGGTGGTTCGGACGGTTCGCCTGCTTCGGGTGCCTCGGGTGCTTCGGGCGTTTTGAGTGATTCCGGGGGTTCGGACGGTTCAGTTGCTTCGGAAGCTTCGGGCCCCACGGATGCCCCGAATTCGGCGTCGCGTCGTGAGGTAGAGCGCGCGGAACAGGCGCTGATGACGATTCTCGATGACCGGGCCGCGCCCTATCGGTATCGCGCCGCCCGCGACGTTGCGGCCGACCTGCTCCACCAGGGCGATACCCAGGACGGCGACCTCGAGGCGTATCTGCTCGCGCGCAGTGCGGTCGCCCATGCGCGTTTGCGCGACATCGACCTGTCGCATCCGCTGCACGAAAAAGCGGGCACAGCATCGGGGGGCGTGCCGGCGGCGGAAGTCGCGGCATCCGTCACTGCAGCGGGCGAGGCATCCGCGACGGCTGCGGGCGAGGCATCCGCGACGGCTGCGGGCGAGGCATCGGCGATCACCCAAGCCCGACCGGCGACGGCGCCGGCGATTGAACGGAGGCCGGCAGGGGCATCCCGATCCGGTGCGCGCAGATGGAGCTGGAAGCCGTGGCATTCGTGGGCACCGACCACTCGCATGGCAGTACAAGCGACGATCGCAGCACTGCTCGCGGCCGGCGTTGGCGAGATGATCTCGGCCTCTCGGTGGTACTGGGCAGTCATGACGGCTTTCGTGATCTTCATCGGCGGCAACACCCGCAGCAGCATTTTCACGCGCGCATACCGCCGCGTGGCGGGCACCGCGATCGGCATCGTCCTTGGGGTTGGCGTCGTCACGCTGGCGGGCAGCAACAACGCCGTCTTGATTGCGATTTGCATCGTCGCGGTGTTCGGCATGCGCTACTTCGGAACGCTCAGCTACCTGTATCAGGCGATATTCACGACCATGATGCTCGTCGCCCTGTACCGATTGCTTGGGGTGCTCGGGGGTTCGATCCTCGAGGTTCGGCTCATCGAAACGATCTCCGGCGCGGTGATCGGAGTCCTTTGTGCGTACCTGATTTTCTCGGCTACTTCGCGTCCCGCGCTCCTCACCAAGGTCGATGCGTATTTCGATGCGCTTGACGCCCTACTCAGCGCCATCGCGGCGGGGCAGCAGCGCGATCCCGAGCGCGTCATGTCGCTCCTCGGTGCCCTCGACGACGCGCAGTCTGCGGTCGACAAGACAGTCTCGGCGATGTCGGCGGCGTTGGCTGTGCGGGGCCCGCACCAGGGGAGCGACGCCGTCCACGACATGTTCACCGCAAGCCGGGCTGCCGCGCGTCTCGTACAGGCCGTGGTTGGCGAGCAGACACCGCAGGCAGACGAGAAGGTCGCCGAGAAGGCTCTGGGACAGGCGGTCGAAGAGGTCCGTCAGACGGCACGAGCAGCGCAGCGAATCCTGCACGGCGAGCACGTCGACGGCACCGCCGACTCAAGCGGCGCGCTCCCTCTCATCGTCGATCACCTTCGCGACGCATCGCTGCGGAGCCCGAGCTCCCTCGACGCGGTCCTGGCGCTTGCCCGCATCGACTGGGCGTTGCGCCGACTGCTCGAACACAGCGAAGCGGTCGACAAGCGATCACGCCTCGAGAAGTTTGAGCAGCTCGTGCGACCCGGCCGCGAAGACGGGTAGGCGCGGCTCGCTCAGTCGGGTGGCGCGTCTGGCTCGGCCGGGGCGGTGGACTCGGCCGGGTAGCTGCGGCCAGCTCAGCTGGGAAGGACCTGCCACACCACCGGTGTGCGGTCATCGGTGCTCAGGATGCCGGCGATCCATTCGTCAACGCGGGTTCCGTCCTTGGCGCGCGCACCCAGGCGTACCGCGCCCTCGAACCGAAACCCCAACGAGCGGGCCACCGACGCTGACCCGACATTCCCGCCGAGGGCGCGCCATCCGATGCGCTGCAACCCGAGCCCGTCGCTGGCGAAGCCGAAATCGATAGCCGCGCGACATGCTTCGTGGAGGAGCCCCTGGCGGCGAAACCGCGGGCTCATCCAGTAGCCGAGTTCGCCCTTGCCGTCTTCGACGGCGAGCAACGAAATCATGCCGATCAATTCATCATCGAGCCGCAGCGCCCAGGTCGCCTCGGTCCCGTCTTCCCACCGGGGAGCGACGACGCGCTCCACGAAACCGATCGCGTGCTCTCGGCGGTACGGTGAGGGCACGGTCGTCCAACGCTGCACGTCGGGGTCTTGGCAAATCTCGAAGATCGCGTCGACGTCGGCCGAAGTCGGTGCGCTGAGCTCAAGCCGCGCGGTGCTGAGGTTCACGGGAATCACCGGTCGAGTCTACGGCGCGCGTTTGGCCGGCGGCTACTGGGGGTCTGGCGGTGGCCCGCCGCCCTGCGATCCCTTGCCTCGTCCGGCCACACGGCTCAACCGTCCGGCTACGCGTCCATCCGCGCCCGGCTACGCGTCCCGCCCGCCCGGCTCAATGGCTCGGCTACGCGTCCCACTCGCCCGGCTCAACCATCCGGCTACGCGCCGACCCGCCCGACTTTCGGCCACGCGGCTCACGTCAGTTCTCCTGCACAATTGACCCCGCGGGCGATGACGCACGGATTGCTCGGGCCCGAGGCATCCGGCCCCGATTTCAACGCAGAGTTGTCGCATGGATCAGCGCGTATTCACCCGGGCCGAGCTTCGTGATGCCGGGCATACGAGGGCGTCGATCGCGTCGAGGATCGCGTCCGGCGAGATTGTGCGGGCGCGACGTGATCGTTACCTCGATGGCGGCGTAGCGCCCGAACTTGTCGAGGCGGTACGCGTCGGCGGGCGCCTGACATGCGTCTCGCTGCTCGCGCTGCACGGGGTCTTCGTGCTTGAGAGCCCGGGACTGCACGTACATTCCGGGCAGCACGCGAGCCGGCAACGCGCGCGTTGTTCCGCCGAAATCTTGCCCGACACCCCAGAACTGCTTCGCGCTCGGGAGGTGCGGCGGCATTGGAATCCGCTCATTGAACCGGTGGATGCCGCAACCCCTCATGTCGGAATCGTGGACGCGCTCGTGCATGCGGTGCGCTGCCAACCGCCGCGCGCCGCTGTCGCGACGCTTGACAGCGCGCTCAATAAGAAGCTGATCAGCCTCGAGCAACTGGATGACGTCTTCGCGGCGCTCTCGCGAAAGTACCGGGTGTTACGCCCGCTCGTCGACGGCCGTGCTGAATCGGGCCCCGAGACGCTGATGCGCCTGCTGTTACGTGCCCTGGGTTGCAGGGTCGAGCTGCAGGTGAGGTTCGCGGGGATTGGCCGAGTCGACCTGCTCGTCGATGGCTGGCTCGTCATCGAGTGCGACAGTCGGTCGTTCCATGAGGGTTGGGCGGCGCAGGAGAAAGACCGCGAACGTGATCTGGCCCTCGCTGCGCGTGGGTTTACGACGCTCCGGCCGACGGCGAACGCGATCATGCGGCGACCGGGCGAGGTGGCGGCCGCCGTGCGCGGATTGCTTGAGGCGCGGTCGGTTGTTCGGGGCGCGGAGCGCCCGGTCGCCCGCCACGCGCGGCCCTAACTCAGGAGCAGCGACACTCACTTGGGCGCCGCGACGCTAACTCAGGAAAACTGCGCGCGGAGCGCGGGCCGCCCCCGGAATTCCGCGGGTTGCTCGGGTGCGGCTACCGTTTTTCCTGAGTTAGTGTCGTTGGCCGGGTTGGCCGGGTTG
This sequence comes from Actinomycetes bacterium, assembly GCA_029777095.1. Classification (GTDB taxonomy): domain Bacteria; phylum Actinomycetota; class Actinomycetes; order Actinomycetales; family Microbacteriaceae; genus Microbacterium. The sequence continues at coordinate 198,999 of JAKOTS010000032.1, forward strand.
GCCGGCGGGCGGGCGCGCGCGGTGCGGGTTCGCCGGGTCCGGTATTGCGGGGTTGCGGGGGACTGGCTCGGGTGCCGGTGCGCCTCGCGCGACACTAACTCAGGAAAACTGCGCGCGGAGCGCGGGCAACCACCGGAATTCCGCGGGTCGCTCCGGGGTCGCCACCGTTTTTCCTGAGTTAGTGTCGTTGGCCGCGTTGGCCGCGTTGGCCGCGTTGGCCGCGTTGGCCGCGCCGGCGCGACGCGCCACCGAACCCGGGGTGCTCGTCAATCAGGCACCCAGCACCAGCACCCAGCACCAGCGCCAGCCACCCCCCAGCCGCCGGCCATCAACCTAAAGATCACCAACAACCAACACCCGGCGGCACCAACCAACCCGCCAAACCCAACCACTACACCCGGCGGAGCAACCCCATCTTGTCGTACACGTCGGCGAGGGTCCGGTCGGCAACCGCGGCCGCGCGCTCGGCGTTCACGCCGAGGGCGCGGTCGAGCTCGGCGGGATCGTCGAGCAACTCGAGCGCGCGGGTGCGCACCGGCTCGAACTCGCCGACGACAACCTCGGCGAGGCCCTTTTTGAAGTCTCCATAGCCGCGGCCCGCGTACTCGTCCTCGATCGATCCCATCTCGCGGCCGGTGAGCGCCGAATAGATCACCAGCAGGTTGGATACCCCGGGCTTCGCTTCGCGGTCATATCGAACCGAGCCCTCATCATCGGTTACCGCGCGCATGATCTTCTTGGCGGTGGCCTTCGGATCGTCGAGCAACCAGAGCACACCGGCATCAGATTCGGCAGACTTCGACATCTTCGAGGTGGGATTCTGCAGGTCGTAAATGCGCGCGGTCTCCTTCTGGATGACCGGGCGCGGCATCGTAAACGTCTCGCCAAAGCGCGAGTTGAAGCGCTCGGCGAGGTCGCGAGTCAGCTCGATGTGCTGCTTCTGGTCATCGCCAACCGGCACCAGGTCGGTCTGGTAGAGCAGGATGTCGGCGGCCATCAGCACGGGGTAGGTGAAGAGCCCGACGTTGGTCGCATCGGCGCCGTAGCGCGACGACTTGTCTTTGAACTGCGTCATGCGCCCGGCCTCGCCGAAGCCGGTGATCGTCGAGAGAATCCAGGCGAGCTCGGCGTGCGCGGGCACGTGTGACTGCACGTAGAGCGTCGAGCGCGACGGCTCAATGCCTGCCGCAATGTACTGCGCCGCCGTGCGCCGGGTCTTCTGGCGCAGCTCTGAAGGGCTGTTCGGCTGCGTCAGCGCGTGCAGGTCAACGACCGAGAAGAACGCCTCATTCTCATCCTGGAGCGTGCGCCACTGCATGAGCGCCCCGATGTAGTTGCCGATCTGAAGCGAGTCGGCCGAGGGCTGCATTCCGGAGTAAAGACGAGGCTTGTTCACTCATCCATCCTAATGATCGGAATGCCGCACCCCGGGCGGGTGCCACAAGCTCCCGTTGTACACCCCGCCAAATCGCCCGCCCCGCACCACCTACAGCGCGTAATCGACCACGACCGGCGCGTGGTCGCTCCAGCGCTCGGCGTAGGCGGCGGCGCGCACCACGTGGTAATCGCTCGCGAGCGCGGCAAGGGCCGGGGTGGCGAGGTGGTAATCGATGCGCCAGCCGGTGTCGTTGTCGAATGCCTGCCCGCGCTGCGACCACCAGGTATAGGGCCCCTCAACCTCGCCGGCGTGCGCGCGGCCGATATCGACCCAGCCGAGGCCGACACCGGTAGAGCCGTCGACGCATGTCACCTCGGCGCCGAACTCGCCCATGAACCGGTCGAAGTAGGCGCGCTCGCGGGGGAGGAAGCCCGCTTTCTTGACATTGCCCTTCCAGTTACGAATGTCGAGCTCGCGGTGGCCAACGTTCAGGTCGCCGGTGACCACGGTGAGCGGTCGCTCGACCGCGAGTTCGGACAGGCGCTGGGTCATGGCATCGAGAAACAACCATTTTGCGTCTTGCTTTGGGGTGTCGACCGTGCCCGAGTGCACGTATGCGCTCACGACGCAGAAGATCTGCCCGTTGATGTCGAAGTCAGCCTCGATCCAGCGGCCGGCAGAATCGACGGTGTCGTCGCCCAGGCCGCGGCGCACTGCGACCGGCGCGGTGCGGCTTGCGATCGCGACGCCGGAACGGCCTTTCGTGTGCGATTCGTCGCTTTCGACGTGCCAATCAGGCAGTGCGACGGCAAGGTCGGTCGCGGCCGCGCGCACCTCCTGCAGCGTGAGGATATCGACGCCAGCGTCAGCCAGCCAGCCGTGCATACCGTTGCGCACCGCCGCCCGAATTCCATTGACGTTGACAGAGGCAAGACGAATCGCAGACGACATGCCCCAAGTCTAGAGAAGGGGTACGACACTCGCCGGTCACTCGAAGAGGCTGCCCGACTTCGCGGCATTTTGGGGCGCGGATGCCTCAACCCGGGCGAGCTCTGCCTGCGCCTCGCGCAGCTCACGCTCAGCCGCCCAGACTCCGTACCACGGCGCCCGCGCGCGGGCCGCGTGTGCTTCACGGAGCCGCACGTTTGCGGTGATCTTGAGGGCTTCGTGTTCGCGCGCGAGACGCTCCTCCTCGGTCTCCTGCGTGAGTGGGAGGTACTTGTCTTTCGACGCGGTTGCTACCCACGAGGCTGCGACGAGCATGACAACGCCCTGCAGCCGGAACCAGAGCAGGAGGCCGATGAAGATCGCAAACGTTGCAAGCAGCGGATTCGATGGGCTGTAGGTGAGGAGGAGGCCGGTACCGAGCTGGAGCACGGTCAGTGCCACGCCGCCGACGGCCGCGCCCGGCCAAATGACGCGCCAGCGGAGTGATGTGCCGGTGAGGAATCGGAACATCGCCGCCAGGGCGACCGTGTTCAGTGCAAACGAGACGACGCCCGAACCGATGCGCACGAACGCGCTGATCCAGGTCGAATCGATGGTGAGACCGAACAAGCTCAGCACCCAGTCGAGCGCAACCGAGCCCGCGGCGCTCAGCGTCGCACCCACGATCAAGGCAAGTGCAAAGAGGGCGGCCGCGAACAGGTCACGGGCCTTCAGGAGAAAATAGTTGCGGCGGTCGGGCACGAGGCCGAAAATGTCGCGCACCGCGCGGCGCGAGAAGGTGACCCAGCCGATGGCTGTCCAGATGAGGGCGCCAAGCGCCACGATACCCGTGATGGTGAGCACGCTGCTGGTGCTCGTCGCGATCTCGGCGGCGTGCGCTGGGGTGATGAGCCCGCCGGAGTCGCTGATCAGCCCCGGAATGTAGCTGTTGATGATCGCGATGACACCGTTGATCGCCGCGGGACTCGCGCCCAGCCAGATGCCCGCGGTCGCGAAGGCGACGTAGATGCCCGCGAAGAAGGCAAAGAGTGCCTGGTAGCTCACACCCGCCGCGAGCAGAAACCCATTGCGATTGAGGAAGTGCCGCCAGAGACGGACGGGAAATGTGGCGAGTGTGGCGCGCGTGATCTTGGTCGCGCGCGCGATTGGTTCGTCGAACCGATCGCGCAGTGAGTCTTCGCTGTCTTTGAGGCGGAGTCGCAGCGCCGACCCAAGCGCGGTGTCGTCGTCGCCGTGCGCTGGCGTCGCCTCCGCGTCTGGCGCGGCACCTTTCGCGGCGCCGGGCGCCGGTTCGCCGCGGTGGTTCTTCTCCGTCACGCGACCCAGCCTATCGAGACGACGGGTGTGCCGACATTCGGATCGCGGTGTGGGCGGGTGAACCGGATCGCGGACTGCGTGGGTGAAACGGATGCCGGTGCCCGAGCAAACACAAATGCACCGGACGTCGTGTCCGGTGCATTTGTGTTTTGCAGCTGCTGGTTAGCGACCGCCCGCGAGGACGGCCTGCTTGACCTCAGCAATTGCCTGCGTGACCTGGATGCCACGGGGGCATGCGTCGGTGCAGTTGAAGGTCGTGCGGCAACGCCACACGCCCTCTTTGTCATTGAGGATGTCGAGGCGCACCTTTGCCTCATCATCGCGCGAGTCGAAGATGAAGCGGTGGGCGTTGACGATGGCGGCGGGGCCGAAGTACTGGCCATCCGTCCAGAACACGGGGCACGACGAGGTGCACGCGGCGCAGAGGATGCACTTGGTCGTGTCGTCGAAGCGCTCGCGCTCGACGACCGACTGGATGCGCTCCTTGCCCTTTTCGGGCGTGGACTTCGCGATCAGGAACGGCTGAACTTCGCGGAACGACGCGAAGAACGGCTCCATGTCGACGATGAGGTCCTTCTCGAGCGGGAGGCCCTTGATGGCTTCAACGTAGATCGGCTTCGAGATATCGAGGTCCTTGATCAGCGTCTTGCACGCGAGGCGGTTGCGGCCGTTGATGCGCATTGCGTCCGAGCCACAGATGCCGTGGGCGCATGAGCGACGGAAGCTCAGCGAACCGTCGACCTCCCACTTGATCTTGTGCAGCGCATCGAGCACGCGGTCGGTGGAATAGAGCTCCACGTCGTAGTCAACCCAGCGCGGCTCGTCGTCGAGCTCAGGGTCGAATCGACGAATGATGAAGGTGACCAGGAACGACTGGACTCCACTGCTGTCGTCCTCAGCAAGCTTTGCGACGGCGTCTGGTTCGACAAGTGCGGTCGACATCAGTACTTCCTCTCCATGGGCTGGTAACGCGTGATCACGACGGGCTTCCAGTCGAGACGGATGTGGTCGTCTGCGTTTGCAGAGTGCGCATCGCCCGAGAGGTAGGCCATCGTGTGCTTCATGTAGTGCTCGTCATCGCGGTTGGGGAAGTCATCGCGCATGTGGCCGCCACGGCTCTCCTTGCGGTTGCGCGCCGAGAAGACGACGACCTCCGCAAGGTCGAGGAGGAAGCCCAGCTCGATTGCTTCGAGCAGGTCAGTGTTGAACCGCTTGCCCTTGTCGTCAACCGAAACGTTCTTGTAGCGCTCGCGCAGTTCGCGGATCACGCCGGTGACGTGAGCGAGCGACTCGTCGGTGCGGAACACCTGCGCGTTGCGGTCCATCTCTTCTTGCAGCGTCTTGCGCAAGACGGCGACGCGCTCGGTGCCGGTGCCGTTACGCACGATCTCGAGCATTTCGCGAACCTCGCGGGCTGGGTCTTCCGGCAGCTCGACGAACTCGGCGGTCTTCGAGTACTCGACCGCGTTCTGGCCGGCGCGCTTGCCGAAGACGTTGATGTCGAGCAGCGAGTTCGTGCCAAGACGGTTCGAGCCGTGCACCGACACGCACGCGCACTCGCCGGCGGCGTACAGGCCCGGAACGATAGTGCTGTTGCTGCTGAGAACCTCAGCGTTCGTGTTCGTCGGGATGCCGCCCATCGCGTAGTGCGCGGTGGGCATCACGGGAACGGGCTCGACGACCGGGTCGACACCCAAGTAGGTGCGTGCGAACTCGGTGATGTCGGGCAGCTTGGTCTCGAGCACCTCGGCGCCCAAGTGGGTGCAGTCGAGGTAGACGTAGTCCTTGTGGGGCCCAGCGCCGCGACCCTCGGCGACCTCTTGCACCATGCAACGGGCAACGATGTCGCGGGGCGCGAGGTCCTTGATGGTCGGGGCGTAGCGCTCCATGAAACGCTCGCCGTCGGCGTTGCGAAGGATCGCGCCTTCGCCTCGCGCGCCTTCGGTGAGCAGGATGCCGAGGCCAGCCAAGCCCGTCGGGTGGAACTGGAAGAACTCCATGTCTTCGAGCGGGAGTCCTTTGCGCCAGATGATGCCCACGCCGTCACCGGTGAGGGTGTGGGCGTTCGACGTCGTCTTGAAGATCTTGCCGAAACCGCCGGTCGCAAAGATGATCGACTTCGCCTGGAAGACGTGCAGTTCGCCCGTCGACAGGTCGTACGCGACAACACCGGCAACCTGCGTGCCGCCATTCTCATCCTTCACGGTGATGAGGTCGAGCACGTAGAACTCGTTGAAGAAGTTGATGCCGAGGCGCACGCAGTTCTGGAACAGCGTCTGCAAGATCATGTGGCCGGTGCGGTCGGCCGCGTAGCAGGCGCGGCGCACGGGCGCCTTGCCGTGGTCGGAGGTGTGGCCGCCGAAACGGCGCTGGTCGATCTTTCCCTCGGGCGTGCGGTTGAACGGCAGGCCCATGTTCTCGAGGTCGATGACCGCGTCGATTGCCTCTTTGGCGAGAATCTCGGCAGCGTCCTGGTCGACGAGGTAGTCGCCGCCCTTGACGGTGTCGAAGGTGTGCCACTCCCACGAGTCTTCTTCGACGTTGGCCAGGGCCGCAGCCATACCGCCCTGCGCAGCACCGGTGTGCGAGCGGGTCGGGTACAGCTTGCTGATGACCGCGGTGTTTGCTCCGGGGCCAGCCTCGATGGCGGCGCGCATGCCAGCGCCGCCGGCGCCAACGATCACGACGTCGAACTGGTGGTAGTGCACGCCGTTCTTCACGGTCGAGCCGGTGGTATCGGTCGTCACAGTCTGTCCTGCAGCTTTCTCTTTAGATCAGGGTGTGGAGTGCGCTAGGCGACGGCCTGGCACATCTTCCAAAGTGAGCTCTGCTCGGTGACCCCGAGGCAGGGGTCGAAGGTGAAGACAACCAGCGTGCCGAGCACGATCAGGATGCCGGCCGCAAGGCCAAGCGCCCAGATCAGGGCAACGCGCAACTGGCGTCCCGTCACGTAGTCGTTCACGATCGTGCGCATACCGTTGGCACCGTGGATCAGCGCAAGCCAAAGCATTGCGACATCCCACCACTGCCAGAACGGCGTCGCGAACTTGCCCGCGACGAACGCGAAGTCGAGCTGACTGATGCCGTCGTTGGTCATCAGGTTGATGAAGAGGTGCCCGAAAATGAGCACAACCAGGAGCACGCCGGAGATGCGCATGTACAGCCATCCCCACTTCTCCCAGTTCACGCCGCGTGCGGCGGGCGTGGTGTGTGGGCTCCGCGGTGCCGCGATGGTGTCAGCAGTCATCAGTTCCCCCCTCCCGCAGCGTGTGCGAAGACGTTGATGAGGTGACGCGGCGCGAAAGCGAGCATCGTCACGGCCCACAGGCCAATCACAATCCAGAACATCTGACGTTGGTATTTCGCACCCTTCGACCAGAAGTCGATCGCGATGATTCGCAGGCCGTTGAAGGCGTGGAATGCGATGGCTGCGACAAGCGCGACCTCGCCGATACCCATGAGTGGGTTCTGATAGGTGCCGATGACCGCGTTATATGCCTCAGGCGAGATGCGAATCAATGCGGTGTCAAGCACGTGCACGAGGAGGAAGAAGAAAATCGCCACCCCCGTGATCCGGTGCAACACCCATGACCACATGCCCTCGCTGCCCCGGTAAAGGGTGCCAGCGGGGCGACTTGAGGTGGTTTGCGAAATCGACGGTGCCGAGGCAGTCCTTGCAGACACGGCCGTCCTCCCTGGTTATACACGAGCGGGGCGGAATAAGCCCCAGCGTCACTCGGGCGCATCGCCCCAGTCTAGGGCCCCACCGTCAACGCATGCAGGTGAGGCGTACCTAACTCATTCGATCCTAGCGGGAGAGTGCATCCGCATGTCCGACGGCTATCCTGGCCATATGTCTGAGCCTATCGAGCATCTCTACGCCGTGATTCCCGCAGGCGGCGTTGGGAGCAGGCTGTGGCCGCTGTCGCGCGCCGATGCGCCCAAGTTTTTGCATGACCTCACCGGCTCGGGCCAGACCCTTCTGCGCGACACCTGGGACCGGCTCGTGCCGCTCGTGGGTGAAGATCGCATTGCGGTCGTCACTGGGCGCGCGCACCGCGCCGCGGTCGAGGCCGAGATTCCCGACATCCTCGATATCAACGTGATTCTCGAGTCAGAACCGCGCGACTCTGCGGCCGCCATCGGTCTCGCCGCCGCAATTCTTATGCGCCGCGAGCCTGACGTCATCATCGGTTCGTTCCACGCCGACCACGTCATCAAGGGGCTCCGCCTCTTCGAGCACGCCGTGCGGCAGGCGGTGGCTGTGGCATCCGCTGGTTACATCTGCACGATCGGGATTCCCCCGACAGAGCCTGCCATCGGGTTTGGCTACATGAAGCGCGCAAACGAGCTGATCATCGACGGTGCGCCCGAGGCGCGGTTTGTCGAGCGGTTCGTCGAGAAGCCCGACCTCGAGACCGCGCGTGAATACATTGCTGACCGGGATTATCTCTGGAACGCCGGCATGTTCATTAGTCGCGCCGACGTGCTGCTGGAGCAGCTGGCGCAAACGCAGCCCGAGCTGCACGCGGGACTGCTCGAGCTTGCTGAGGCGTGGGACGACCATGCGCGTCGCGGGCCGGTCGTCGACCGCGTCTGGCCGCGGCTGAAGAAGATCGCGATCGACTACGCCGTTGCCGAACCGGCGGCCGAGGCTGGTCGCCTCGCCGTGATTCCCGGCCACTTCGAGTGGGACGACGTGGGCGACTTCGCCAGCCTCGCCAAGCTCAATTCGGGCGGGCGCAAAGAGAACCTCGCCATCCTGGGCGAGAACGCGCGCGTGCTGGCCGATGCATCCAGCGGCATTGTCGTCAGCCAAACCAAGCGGATCATCAGCCTGATCGGCGTGAAAGACATCGTCGTCGTCGATACCGAAGACGCGCTCCTCGTGACCACGAGTGAGCACGCCCAGCGAGTGAAGGGCGTGGTTGACGCGCTCCGACTCACTGGGCGCGGAAACGTGCTTTAGCCCGACGAGAGTACGAAACGGGGTGGATGCCCCGGCATCGCCGTGCCCGCTTGTTCGGGTCGCGACATCCCCTCTATTGCGTCTTGGTAACCTTTGCCCGCTGGCGGCCTGCGAGGGGTGCAACTTCGGTGACACAGTCGGTAACTTGAGCATCAATCCCGTGAGATCCGCGGGTCCAAGCAACGTGGAGGCGTGAGTGTCTACCTCAACTTTTAAGAAAGTTTTCGGTGCTGTTGCAGCTGCCGGACTGCTCGTCGCACTGGCGGGCTGCGGCTCCGCACCAGACGCCAAGCCGTCGGGCGGGGCATCTGGCGGGGCCACTGACGGCTTCAAGCCCTGCATGGTCTCTGACGAGGGCGGCTTCGATGACAAGTCGTTCAACCAGAGCGGGTACGAAGGGCTGACCCGCGCCGCAGACGAACTCGGCGTGAAAATCTCCAAGACCGAGTCGAAGACGGCCAGCGACTATGCCGCCAACCTTGACGGCCTCGTCAACGACGGCTGCACGCTCATCATCTCGGTCGGCTTCATGCTGAGTGCACCGACGGTCGAGTCGGCGCTGGCAAACCCCGACATCGAGTACGCGATCATCGATGACTGGGCAGACAACGACTTCGACGGCAAGACCGATGCGCCGAACATCAAGCCGCTCGTCTTCGACACCGCTCAGGCCGCGTTCCTCGGTGGCTACTCGGCCGCTTCCTACACGAAGTCGGGCATTGTGGGCACCTTCGGTGGCGCCAAGATCCCGCCCGTCACGATCTTCATGGACGGCTACCAGCTCGGTGTTGAGTACTACAACGAGAAGAACGGGACCGACATCAAGGTGCTCGGCTGGGACATCAAGACCCAGGACGGCCAGTTCACTGACGAGTTCAAGAAGAACGACAAGGCAAAGCAGATGGCTCAGGGCCTGATCGACCAGGGCGCCGATGTGCTGCTCCCGGTCGGTGGACCGATCTACCAGTCCGCTGCTGAAGCGATTCGTGACTCGGGTGGCAACATCGCGATGCTCGGCGTCGACGCCGACGTGTTCCTGACTGACCCGACTGTGGGCGACCTGCTGCTGGTCTCGATCATGAAGGGCATCGACATTGCTGTGTACGAAGCCGTCATGGAGGCATCGGCGGGCAACTTCGATGTCGCGCCGTTCGTTGGCACGCTGGCAAACGATGGTGTGAGCCTGTCGCCGTTCCACGACTTCGAGACGAAGATCAACCCTGATCTGCCCGGCAAGCTCGACGAAATCGCAGCAGGCATCATCGACGGTTCGATCCCCGTCGACTCGCCCGCTTCGCCGTAACACCTCAGCATGACCGTACGGCCGGACAGGCGCATTGCATCTGTCCGGCCGTACTATTTTTCGGCGTACTGGTCCTGGCCGCATCGGCCCGACCCGTGCGTAAACCCGCACTTCTCGATAGGTTTGCGCTATGAAGCTTGAGCTCCGCGGTATTACGAAGCGCTTCGGCGCCCTCGTGGCCAACGACCATATTGATCTCGTGGTGAGACCGGGCGAAATCCACGCGTTGCTCGGCGAGAATGGCGCTGGCAAGTCGACGTTGATGAACGTGCTCTACGGGCTCTACACGGCCGACGAAGGCCAGATCATCCTCGACGACGTCGTGCAGCACTTTCGTGGCCCGGGCGATGCGATGGCAGCGGGCATTGGGATGGTGCACCAGCACTTCATGCTCGTGCCGGTATTCACGGTTGCAGAGAATGTGATGCTCGGCCATGAGACCACCCGGTTTGCGGGTTCACTCGACCTGCCCAGGGCGCGCGCCCACGTTCGCGAGGTCGCGGCCCGCTTCGGTTTTGAGATCGACCCTGACGCGATCGTGGGCGATCTTCCCGTGGGCGTGCAGCAGCGAGTCGAAATCATCAAGGCGCTCGCGAGCGACGCGAAGGTCCTCGTGTTTGACGAGCCCACCGCGGTGCTGACGCCGCAAGAGACCGACGAGTTGATGGGGATCATGCGCGCCCTGCGCGAGGATGGCACGGCCATCGTCTTCATCACCCACAAGCTGCGCGAGGTGCGAGAGGTCGCCGACCGGATCACGGTCATCCGCCTTGGCAAGGTCGTGGGGGAGGCCGAGCCGACTGCCACGAACGTTGAGCTGGCATCGCTCATGGTCGGCCGCGCCGTCGAGCTCACCGTGCACAAAGATCCGCCCCAGCTGCGCCCCGGCGGGCTCATCGTCGAGGGACTCCGCGTGCTTAACGCCGACGGTCAGCTTGTCGTGAACGATGTGAGTTTTGCCGTGCAGCCGGGCGAAGTACTCGCGATCGCCGGCGTGCAGGGCAACGGGCAGACCGAGCTGACCGAGGCGATCATTGGCCTCCAGCAAAACGTCATCGGCTCGATCCGCCTCGACGGCGTCGAGTTGCTCGGCAAGAACGTCAAGCAGGTCATCGATGAGGGCGTCGGGTTCGTGCCCGAAGACCGCACGGTCGACGGCCTGGTCGGCGACTTCACTGTCGCCGAGAATCTCATTCTTAATCGTTCAGCTGGCGCGCCATTCTTCCGTGCCGCAACGCTCGACCTCGGGGTGCTCCGGCAATTTGCCGACGACAAGATCACCGAGTTCGACATTCGCACGCAGAGCGCCGAAAGCAAGGCCGACGAGCTCTCTGGTGGCAACCAGCAGAAGGTGGTGCTCGCCCGCGAGCTGAGCCGTCCGCTCAAGCTGTTCGTTGCGTCTCAACCCACCCGAGGTATCGATGTCGGTTCGATTGAGTTTGTGCACAAGCGCATCGTCGAAACGCGCGACTCGGGGGTGCCCGTGATCGTGGTCTCGACCGAGCTCGATGAGGTCTCGGCGCTGGCCGACCGCATTGCCGTGATGTATCGCGGCACCATCGTGGGGATTGTGCCCGGCAACTCCCCGCGCGAAACACTTGGCCTCATGATGGCCGGAGAGCTCCCGAACGAGGTGATCGCATGACTGTCAACCCCCCTGAGTTGCCCTCGGTATCGGGTCCGATGACTGGGCATGACGCCGTGCAGTCCGCGCCGCGCGAAAATCGGCTTATCGCCGATTTGATGCGCGGCAGCGTCATGACCACGGTGCTCGCGATTGTGCTCTCGATGGTGATCGGCGGCATCCTGATCGCGGTCACCAACGAAGAGGTGCAGCGCACCGCCGGCTATTTCTTCGCGCAGCCGATGGACATGCTCGCCGCCGTGTGGAACTCGGTGAGCGGCGCGTACGCCGCGCTCTTCCGCGGCGCGATCTTCAACTTCGACGCCCCGAACTTCGTGCGTGCGATTAAGCCACTCACCGACACCCTGAACTTCGCCACGCCGTTGATCGCCGCCGGTCTCGGTGTTGGCCTCGCGTTCCGCGTCGGCCTGTTCAACATCGGTGGTCGCGGGCAGATGCTGATGGGTGCGGCCGCGGCCGGCTTCGTTGCGTACTTCGTCGAAGCACCCCTGTTCATCCACCTGCCGCTCACGATCATCGCGGGAATGCTCGGGGGTCTCGTATGGGGCGGCATCGTCGGCCTGTTCAAGGCCCGTACCGGCGCGCACGAGGTGATCATGACGATCATGCTCAACTTCATCGCCTACTACTTTGTGTCGTGGCTGCTCTCGACCCCCGGGCTCCTGATGCGCCCGGGCGGTACGCAACCCATCTCGCAGGCGACGCCGCCGAGCGCGCAGTTTCCGAAGCTGTTTGAGGCGCCGCTCAACGTCAACTGGGGCTTTATTGTCGCCATCGGCGCCACGGTCTTCGTGTGGTGGCTGATCGAGCGATCGAGCCTCGGATTCCGGATGCGCGCGGTCGGTGCGAACCCCTTTGCCGCTCGCGCCGCGGGTGTCAACGTCGAGCGCATCCTGATCTACGCCATGGCCTTCGCGGGCGCGCTGGCCGGTCTTGCCGGTGTCAATCAGATGGCCGGAACGATCACCAGCGGGTTTGCGAGTCACATCGACGCGGGCATCGGCTTCGATGCAATCACCGTCGCGCTGCTCGGACGAAGCCGCGCGTGGGGCGTGTTCGCAGCGGGCATCCTCTTCGGAGCGCTCAAGGCCGGCAGCTTTACCATGCAGATTTCTGAGGGCATCCCCGTCGATATCGTCCTCGTGGTGCAGGCCCTGATCGTGCTGTTCATCGCGGCACCGCCCCTGATTCGAGCGATCTTCTTCCTTCCAAAGGACGAGGCTGAGCGCTCGCAAGCAGCCAGCCGCAAGGCCAATCGTCAAGCGGCGAAGAAGGCGGTGGCGGCATGAGCGCCAAGCGATCCCTCGCGACGGGACCTATCGCGGGCATCACCATCGACGGGACCATCAAGCTCGAAACCGTGCGGGCGCGCCAGTGGAAGCTCCCGATTTCGCTCGCGATCTTCACCGTGCTCATTGCACTGCTGGCGTTTCCGTTCAGCAGGCAGGGCACCAGCACCTTCCGATTGAGCGACCGCACGTCATCGGTTGACCTCGGCGACATCGGGGTGCCGACGGCATCGACGTTGATCGTCTGCGCTCTCATGATGCTCCTGCTCACCGCCTACGCCGCCTGGATGGCGAGCCGGTATGCGCGCGCGGGCATGTGGGTGGCAATCGTGTTCGGGCTGATTGGCGTTTTCGCCTTCATCACCTGGTCGGCCGCTGGCGGCCTGGTCCCCGTGACCGGCCTGCTCTTCGGTGCGCTCTCGCTGTCGGTGCCGCTCATCTTCGGAGCGCTCGGCGGTGTCATCGGCGAGCGCGTCGGCGTGGTCAACGTTGCGATCGAGGCACAGTTTCTCTTCGCCGCCTTCACGTCGGCGCTGATCGGCAGTGTGACGGGGAGCTTCTTCCTGGGGCTGCTTGGCGCGGTGGTGGCGGGCGCACTCGTGGCGTCAGTGCTCGCGGTGTTCTCGATCAAGTACTTCGTCGATCAGGTGATCGTGGGTGTCGTGCTGAACGTGCTGATCACCGGCCTCACAAGCTTCCTGCACGGCGCGGTCATGCAACCGCACACGGCCGCGCTCAACAGCCCCGAGCGTTTTCCGCGTTGGCCGATTCCGTTCCTCAGCGACATCCCGATCATCGGCCCTGTCGTGTTCAACCAGACCCTGATCGTCTACCTGATGTACGTGATCGTGCCGCTGGTTGCATGGGGGCTCTATCGCACCCGCTGGGGCCTGCGCCTGCGCGCAGTGGGCGAGCACCCGACGGCCGCCGACACCGTGGGCATCAAGGTCAACCCGACGCGATTCTGGAACGTGCTCCTGGCCGGCGGCATCGCCGGAATCGGTGGCGCGTACTTCACGCTCGGCTCGGTCGGCGGCTTCGATAAAGAGATGACGGGCGGGCTCGGGTTCATCGCCCTCGCCGCCGTGATCTTTGGCGGCTGGGACCCGATCAAGGCAACGCTTGCGGCGATGCTCTTCGGCTTCGCTACCGCGCTGCAAACCCTGCTCAGCAATCTGGGTTCGCCGATTCCGAGCGACTTCATGGCGATGCTGCCGTACCTCGTGACAATTCTCGCGGTGGTCGGTTTTGCGGGTCAGGTCAAGGCGCCGGCGGCCTCAGGCAAGCCATATATCAAGGGATGACCCGGGTGCCCGTGCGTTTAAGCGTTGCGGGACGACGGGGCGAGGCATCCATTCTTCGCGTGTGAAATGCACCGGGTGTGAGGAGCAAGCATGACGGATATCGATTGGGAAGAGCTGCGGGTCGCGGCCGTTGCGGCGATGGAGCGCGCGTACGCCCCGTATTCACGCTTCAAGGTGGGGGCGGCGGCGCTGGTCAGTGACGGGCGCATCATCTCGGGGTGCAACATCGAGAACGCCTCGTACGGCGTGACGCTGTGTGCCGAGTGCACGATGGTTGGCGAGCTGTTCATGACCGGTGGCGGCCAGCTCGTCGCATTCGTCTGCGTCGACGGCGAAGGCAAGACGCTGATGCCCTGCGGGCGTTGCCGGCAGCTGCTGTTCGAACACGCTATTCCAGGCATGCTGCTCGAGACACTCTCGGGCATTCGCACGATTGACGAAGTCCTGCCCGATGCGTTCGGGCCACGCGACCTAGAGGAGGCAGCGCGATGAGCGCTTCACAGATCGAACCGTTTGACGCCATCGACATCATCCGCACGAAGCGCGACGGCGGTGCCGTCGAAGAGGGCGCGCTCCGCTGGATGGTCGACGCCTACACCCGCGGTTTCGTCGCCGATTCGCAGATGGCGGCGTTCGCCATGGCGGTGTTGCTCAACGGCATGGAGCGCGACGAGATTCGGGTGCTCACCGACGCGATGATCAACTCGGGCGAGCGGATGAGCTTCGCGAGCCTCGGCAAGCGCACGGTCGACAAGCACTCCACGGGCGGCGTTGGCGACAAGATCACGCTTCCGCTCGCGCCGCTGGTCGCCGCGTTCGGCGTCGCCGTGCCGCAGCTGTCGGGCCGCGGCCTCGGCCACACCGGGGGCACGCTCGACAAGCTTGAATCGATCCCCGGCTGGCGCGCGGCGCTCAGCAACGAAGAGCTCTTCGCGCAGCTTGCCGACATCGGTGCCGTGATCTGCGCGGCCGGGACCGGGCTCGCCCCGGCCGATAAGAAGCTCTACGCGCTGCGCGATGTCACGGGCACGGTCGAGGCGATCCCGCTCATCGCGTCGAGCATCATGTCGAAGAAGATCGCCGAGGGCACCGACGCCCTCGTGCTCGATGTGAAGTTTGGCGGCGGCGCCTTCATGCGCGATATCAACGACGCACGCGAGCTTGCGCGCACGATGGTTGCGCTCGGCACCGACTCCGGCGTCGCGACGACCGCACTGCTCACCGACATGAACGTGCCGCTCGGCCTTGCCATCGGCAACGCGAACGAGGTGCGCGAATCGGTCGAGGTGCTCGCAGGCGGGGGACCAAAAGACGTGGTCGAGCTGACCGTTGCCCTCGCGCGCGAGATGCTGGCGCTTGCCGGGCAACCCGACGCCGACGTTGAGGCCGCGCTCGCCGACGGGCGCGCGATGGACACCTGGCGCGCAATGATTCGGGCGCAAGACGGTGATCCGGATGCCGCATTGCCCACGGCGCGCGAAACCCACACGGTCACGGCCGACCGTGACGGCGTGCTCGCCGAACAGCTCGCGCTGCCGTTCGGTATCGCGGCCTGGCGGCTCGGAGCGGGCCGTGCCCGTGCGCAAGACCCGGTCCAACATGCGGCAGGCATCGACCTGCACGCCAAGCCGGGCGACGAGGTGCGGGCGGGCCAGCCGCTGTTCACGCTGTCGGCAGACGAACCCTCACGATTCGAACGCGCACTTTCGGCGCTGGATGGCGCATGGCGAATTGACGATGCCGGCACGTATGAGGCATCCGGCCCGCTGATTCGCGAGCGCATCACGGCGTGACGGAGCAAGCACGATTCTAGGAGTGCCGTGCCGCGCGCCGCGCGGTAAGGTTGACGGTTGGCAATGGGGACGAGAGAGAGCATCACATGGTGAATACGATTGAAGACTTTGAAGTGCAGGGCACTTCGTTGCGCTCATTGCCGAAGGTGTCGTTGCACGACCACCTCGACGGTGCTGTGCGCCCGCAGACGATCATCGAGCTCGGTGAGTCGATCGGGCTCGAGCTGCCCTCGACGAACCCCGCCGCGCTTTCGGAGTGGTTCACCGAGCAGTGCAATGCCGGCTCGCTCGTCGAATACCTGAAGACGTTCGACCTCACCACGGCGGTGATGCAGACCCGCGAGGGCCTGACCCGCGTTGCGCGCGAGTTCGTGCAAGACCTCACCGCGGACGGCGTCGTATACGGCGAGGTGCGCTGGGCTCCTGAGCAGCACCTCGCGGGCGGCCTCTCGCTCGACGAGGTCGTTGAGGCCGTGCAGCTCGGCATCGAAGAGGGCGAAGACGACGCCGAGAGCAAGGGCCACAGCATCCGCGTCGGTCAGTTGGTCACCGCGATGCGCCACGCAGACCGCGGTCTCGAGATCGCAAAGCTTGCCGTTGCACACCGCGAGCGCGGTGTTGTCGGGTTTGACATCGCCGGCGCCGAAGACGGGTTCCCCGCCAGCCGCCACCGCGACGCGTTCGACTTCCTCGCCAAGAACTACATGCCGGTGACCGTGCACGCGGGCGAGGCAGCGGGCCTGGAATCGATCCGCGGCGCGCTGTTTGACGGCCGTGCGCTGCGCCTCGGTCACGGTGTGCGCATCGCCGAAGACATCGAAGTTGTCTCGCGCGAGGGCGAAGAGGTGCTCGTGCAGTTCGGCGAGCTCGCCAAGTGGGTTCGCGATCGCGAGATCCCCCTCGAACTCTCGCCGTCGTCGAACCTGCAGACCGGCGCGATCGCCGCGTGGGGCACCGAGCTCATCGATCACCCGTTCGACCTGCTCTACCAGCTCGGCTTCACTGTCACTGTGAACGTCGACAACCGCACGATGAGCGGCACCTCGCTGACCCGCGAACTCGGCCTGCTGGCCGACACGTTCGGGTATGACCTGGCCGACATCGAGGCGTTCCAGCTCAACGCTGCCGCCGCGACGTTCTTGACGGTCGAGGAGCGCGAAGAGCTCATCGAGATCATCGCCGAAGGCTTCGAAGAGGCCTAGGCCCGTTCGGGCTGACCGGCTCGATCGATCCGGCTCAGCCCGTTCGAATCGGTCGGCCGGTCGGCCTGCTCAGCCCGCGAACAGCGCGAGCAGACCGCGGACGAGCACGACCGTGGCGCCGACCCACGCGACAGTAAGCATTGCGATGCGTGCTGCACGCGCGGGCACGAATCGGAGCAGCCACGTGCCGAGCGCGATTCCGACCACCGTAGCGACCCCCATCAGCGCAATCTCGCCGATGGGGGTCGTTGGCATTGGGCGGAGTGCGACCGCCATCACGCTGAAGACGCCAAACACGAGCTGCACCGAGGCGACGAACGAGCGCTGGTCCCACTTGTCGTTTACCGCGTAGGCGGCAAGGGGCGGGCCTGAGAGCCCGCTCGTGATGTGCAGCATCCCGGCGGTCGCCCCAGCGATGCGCGCCCCGCTGGTGCCGGTGAGGGCGCTGAGCAAGACCGGCATGCGGCCGACGAGCAGCGTGCAGTACGCAAGCAGCGCGACCATCAGCAGGAGCGCCGGTTCGGGAAGCGACCACACGAGCACGGCGCCGAACGGCGCGGCGATGAGGCCCGGCCAGATCAGCATCCACGTGCGCTTCCAATCGATGTCTCGCCACACGAACGGGATCGCGGTGAGCGCCGCAATCAGCGCGAGCTGCACGGCGATCGTCACACCCTCAAGCCCGCCGTACAGCAGCACGATCGGGCCGATCAACGCGAGCACAAACCCGAGCCCGGTGATGCGCTGGATCACCGCCGACACCGCCGCGGCGACGCAGCCCGCAAGCAGGATCACGAGCGCTGGGTTTCGGTCGAGGTTTCGGGGCCGGTTGCGTCGGGGGCCGATGCCGCGGGGCCGGTTGCGTCGCCGTCGGATACCCCGGGGGCGGCAACTTCGGGGCGGGATGCCGCGGGCCGGGGCATCGCACGGGTCGCGACGTCCGTGTTCTGGCCCGTCGCGCCCTCGGCCAGCACGGGCAGCTTGCCGCCCAGCGCGCGCAGTGCGTAGAGGATCGTGGCGAGGTCGACGAGCTCCTGGACGAGAGCGCCGGCGACGGCCGGGATCGCGCCCGTGGCCGCGACCAGCATGAGGCCGACGCTCAGCACGATGCCGATCCAGATCGCGGTGTAGGCGACGCGCAGCGTGTGGCGTCCGATCGCCACGGCCTCGACGACCTTGCTGAGCGAGTCTTTGAGGATGACGGCATCGGCAGCATCGCCCGCGGCCGTCGAGCCCTTGGCGCCCATCGCGATGCCGATATCGGCCGCCGCGAGCACCGGGGCATCGTTCACACCGTCACCGACCATGAGCATCGGCCGAGGGCTCATGCCTGCGGCGAGCGCGACCTTGTCGGCGGGCAGCAGCTCGGCGTGCACCTGCGTGATGCCCACCTGTGCCGCGATCGAGTGCGCGGTGGTGCTGGCATCGCCGGTGAGCATCGCAATCGGGGCGACGCCGTTTGCACCGAGCCAGCTCACGACCGAGGCCGCTTCGGGGCGCGGGTCGTCGGCGAGCACGAGCGCGCCGGCATAGACGCCGTCGACCGCGACGTAGGCGGCGACCTGGCCGGCACCCAGCTCGGTCGCGGTCACGCCGGGCGCGAGCGATGCGATGTAGGCCGGCTTGCCGACGACCACCGTGCGGCCGTCGATCACCGCGGTCACCCCGTTCGTTGCGACCTCGCTGGCAGCTTGTGCGGCTTGAATCGGGATGCCCCGCTCCTCCGCCGCGCGCCGCACACCGTCGGCCAGCACGTGGCTTGAATACTGTTCGGCCGAGGCGGCAAGCCCGAGCAGGGTGTCGGCGGTAAATGGAGCGTTCGGGCGCACGTCGATCAGCTCGGGGCGCCCGGCGGTGAGGGTGCCCGTTTTATCGAACGCGGCGGAGCGCACGCGCGCAAGCTGCTCGATCACGGCCCCACCCTTGACGATGATGCCGGCCTTTGCGGCGCGCGAGAGCCCGCCGAGGAACGCGACGGGGGCGGCGATCAGCAGGGGGCAGGGTGTCGCCAGCACGAGCACCTCGGCGAAGCGGGTCGGGTTGCCCGACACAGCCCACGCGACGCCGGCGATGGCGAGCGAGACGGCGGTGAACGGGATGGCGAAGCGGTCTGCGAGGCGCACGACGGGCGCGCGTGAATCCTGGGCGTCACGCACCAGGGCGACGATCTGCTGGTATTGGCTGTCGTGGCTCGTTTGGGTGGCCCGCATGCGGATGGCGGTGGGGCCGTTGACGCTGCCGGAGAGGATCTCGTCGCCGGTCGCGCGCTCTGCCGGGAGGCTCTCTCCGGTCAGCGACGACTCGTCGAACGACCCGGAAGGCGAGAGCAGCACTCCATCGACCGGGACGAGCTCTGCAGGTCGGACCAGCAACACATCGCCGATGCGGACGTCGTCGGCCGCGGCATCCTGAACCGCTTCTGAAGACGCGTCGTCGGGGTCAATGATGACGTGCGCGATCTGGGGGGAGCGGTCAAGGAGTGCGGTGAGCTCGCGCTTGGCTCGAAGCGCGGCGAAGTCTTCGAGCGCCTCACCGCCCGAGAGCATGAGCACGATGATGAGCGCGGCGAGATATTCGCCGACGGCGAGGGTGGCGATCATCGCGACGACGGCGAGAATATCGAGCCCGAGATGGCCGCGGATGATGTCGCGGATCATTCCGATCGACGTCCACACGATCACGAGCGAGACGTAGATGGTCGCAATCCACTGGGCGGGGCCGCCCGGCGCGCCCGAACCCGAGAGGTCGATCACCAGCACCGTGACGCCGATGACGAGGGTCAGGGCCAGGATCGGATACCGGCGAAACCACTGCAGAACGCGCATGTTTTAACCTTGCCCGTTCTGGCGCGGCGGCGCTAGCGAGCGTCGCCTACCCTACGGAGCCGCGGGGCTCCTGCTGCTCGAGACCTGGTGGGCGGCGCTGAGCGCGCGACGGCCGGCGGGCAGCACCAGCGCGAGCCCCATGACAACGAATGTCAGGATTCCAGCGGCGACCAGGAGCGCCTCGACCGGCATGACATCCGCCATGGGGCCGAAGATCGCCATGCCGAGGGGCATCGCGAGCGCGGTCACGATGCCCACGAATCCGAACACGCGCCCCTGCCGGTCGGGCTCCACGGTCTCTTGCAGCAGCGTCATAGCAGAGGTGCCAAAGAACGGCGCGACGATGCCGAGCACGCCCATGCACGCGAAGAACACCAGGATGTTTGGCGAGAGCCCGAGGCCGATCGACAGCGCCCCGAACCCGAGGGCCGCGAGCACAATGAGCATGAGCCGGTTCTTCGGCCCGCCCCACATCGCGATCACGACACCGCCGAGCACGAGGCCCGCGCTATACGCGACCTCGAGCACCGCGAGGTTGAAGACGTCTTGCGACTCGGTGCCGCCGAAGCTGCGAACGAGCATCAGCGGTGTGAGGTTCGCCGGGGCGACGATGAGGATGAACAGCCCCGCATAGACGAACAGCAGCCAGCGGACGAAGCCGTGGCTGGCGATGTAGCGCACCCCGCCGATGAGGTCGGCAAAATAGCCCGCCTCGGCGTCGTCGGTGCGCGCGATCTTCGGCACCCGAATGAACGCGAGCAATGAGATACCGAACGCCGCGGTGACGACGTCGATGAAGAAGATGGGCACGAGCACGCTGGCTGGCGGCGGGGCACCAGAACCGTCGGATGCCGCAGCCGCCGCAAACCCGAACACGGTGCCGGCGAGGGCGGGGGCAAGCAGCGCCATCGTTGCCTGCACCGACTGCATCAGGCCGTTGACACGCATGAGGTGGCGGGTCGGTGCGATCTGCGGAATCATCGACGACATCGCCGGCATCTGCACCCCGGTGCCGGCGGAGCGGATGGCGAGCGTCAGAAAAATGAGCCACACCGCGTCATAGCCCGACAGGATGATGAGCGCCAGGGCCAGCGTGCTGAGCGCAATCGCCGCATCGGCCCCGATCACGAGGTATTTGCGATTGTGCCGATCGGCCCAGACCCCGCCGAAGACCGAAACGATTGCCTGCGGCAAGAACCCGACGACCGCGACGACCGCGATGATGACGCCGGACTGGTAGACGATCGTCATGTACCAAAGCACGGCGAACTGCACGAGCATCGAGCCGAGCAGGCTCACCATCTGGCCGCTCATGAACAGCACCACCGACCGGAGCCAGTTCGGTGGGTCGCGGGTTTCGCGAACAGCTTCTGCGGTGGATGCCCCGGTCACGGCTTGCCCTCTCAAGAACGGTCGTGAAGTGCGAGGCTAACAGCCAGCGCGGCGTGCGCCCCGACTATGACGGGTGCACGCCGCGCTGGCTAGGGCCTTGGCTTCGGCGTCGCGACGGTTATGCGCGTTCGTTCAGGAGGGCGCGCACGGCCGCCGCGAGGTCGGCGACCTGTGCCGACGCGTCGGCGGACGTGTCGCCGCGCACGTCGAGGTACGCCTTGAGCTTGGGCTCGGTGCCGCTCGGGCGCACGACCACGCGGGCGCCGCCCTCGAGGCGGAACCGCAGTACGTCGCTCGCCGGCATGCCCTCGATATCGCCGCTGGCGAGGTCGTCGACGTCGAGCACCTCGGTCGCGCCAAAGGTCACCGGCACCGACGCGCGAAGGCTCGCCATGATGCGTGTGATGACCCCGAGGTCGTCGACGCGGATCGAAATCTGGTCGCTCGCAAAGTGCCCAAACGTCTCGCCGAGGGCATCGAGGGCGTCGGCGAGGGTCTGGCCGCGGCCGGCCGCGCGGGCGGCGAGGTGCAGCATGGCGACGGCGGCCGAGATGCCATCCTTGTCGCGGACGGTCTCTGGGTTGACGAGGTATCCGAGTGCTTCTTCAAACCCGAAGACGATGCCGGGGGCGCGGGAGATCCACTTGAACCCGGTCAGCGTCTCGTGAAACGCGAGGCCGTGGTGCTCGGCGATGACCTGCAGGCCGGGCGACGACACGAGCGAGCACGCGAGCGCGGGCCTGACGCGGTCGGCAGCGGCCTCATCGGCCTCAAGATCGGCGGCAGTTGCGGCGCCGCCCTCGTCGTCCCACCGCTGCTTCGCGAGCCCCGACGCGAGCCGCGCGGCGCGCCAACCCAGCAGCAAGCCCACCTCGTTGCCGGTGAGGCGGCGATAACCCGCGGGCGCGCTGGCGTCCGGGATCGCGACCGCGAGCCGGTCGGCGTCGGGGTCGTTGGCGACGATGAAGTCGGCCCCGGCAGCGCCGGCGGCGGCGAACGCGAGGTCCATGGCGCCGGGCTCTTCGGGGTTTGGGAACGAGACTGTCGGGAATGCGGCATCCGGATCGCGCTGCTGCTTCACGACGATCGGCTCTGAATAGCCGGCGGCCTTGACCACGCGCGCGAAGGTTTCCCAGCCGACGCCGTGCATCGCCGTGTAAACCCAGGTCAGCGCCGAGGCGCCGACAGGTGCGGGTGCGACGGCGGCGGTGGCGGCGATGTACGCGTCGACGACCTCCTCGCCGGCTGTGAAATACCCGACCGATCGGCGAAGCTTCGAGGCCGGAATGGTGGTCGCGACCCGCTCGATCTGCGCCGCGATCTCGGCGTCGACCGGTGAGACGATTTGGGCGCCCTCATCGGCCCCGCCCAAATAGACCTTGTAGCCGTTGTCGTTCGGTGGGTTGTGGCTGGCGGTCACCATCACGCCGGCGTCGGCGCCGAAATAGCGCACCGCGAACGCGAGCACCGGGGTTGGAAGCAGCCGGGGGAGCAGGATCACGCGCAGCCCCGCGCCAGCGAAAATCTCGGCAGAGTCGATCGCGAACACGCGCGAGTTCTTGCGGCCGTCATAGCCAAGAACAATGGATGCCACCGGCTCTGCGTCGACCGGCCACGGGGCGTCGAGTGCCTCTGGCGTGCCGCCCGCGGCCGTGACCGCACGGGCCCGCAGGAACGCGGCGAAACCTGCCGCGGCCTGCGCCACGAGCACGCGGTTCATGCGGTTGCTGCCCGCACCGATCTCGCCGCGCAGGCCGGCGGTGCCGAACGCGAGGCGACCATTGAAGCGGTCGGCGAGGTCTTCGATGCTTGAATGGACCCCGGCATCCACCCGCCTCAGCAGTGCGGCAAGCTCGGCACGCGTTTCGGGGTCGGGGTCTTGGGCAAGCCATGCCTCGGCGCGGGCGCGGAGGTCGGCCGTATTGCTCACAGCTGGCCCACGATCTCGGCAAGCAGCGCGCTGATGCGGGGCGCGGCGGCGGTGCCGGCCTCGATGACCTCGGCGTGGCTCAGCGGCGTGGCCTGGATTCCCGCGGCCATGTTCGTGATGAGCGACATGCCCAAGATCTCCATGCCGGCCTGGCGGGCTGCGATCGCTTCGAGCGCTGTCGACATCCCGACGATATGACCGCCGATGATTTTTGCCATCTGCACCTCGGCGGGCGTTTCGTACTGCGGGCCGCGGAACTGGCAATAGACGCCCTCGTCGAGCGAGGCATCCACTCTTCTCGCGACATCGCGCAGGCGCGTCGAGTACAGATCGGTGAGGTCGACGAACGTGGCGCCCTCGAGTGGCGAGGCGCCCGTGAGGTTGATGTGGTCGCTGATCAGCACAGGCTGCCCGGGCTTCCACGTCTGGCGGATACCGCCCGCGCCATTGGTGAGCACCATTGTGCGTGCGCCGGTGGCGGCGGCGGTGCGCACGCTGTGCACAACGCGGCGCGTGCCGTGGCCCTCATAGAAGTGGGTGCGTGCGCCGATCACCAGCACGTGCGAACCGCGTGCGGTGAGGATGCTTCGGAGCGTGCCGCCGTGCCCCTCAAGCGCCGGCCGGCTAAAGCCCGTGACCTCGGTCGCGTCGAGGGTTGCGATCGTCTCGCCGATGAGGTCGGCCGCTTGCCCCCAGCCGCTGCCGAGAGTGAGCGCGATGTCATGTCGCTCGACGCCCGTGAGACGGGCAATGTCAGCGGCAGCCTGCGCGGCGATCTCGAACGGGTCGGCGGCAGGGTCGTCCAGCGGGTGGGGTTCGTGTGACATGCACCCACTCTATGAATACGGGCACCCCGGGGCCAGTCCACTTCGTGTGTCAATTGCCGCCGCGAATCACCCGATGGGCACCAAGTCGGGCTCGTCCGGGAGACAATAGATGCATGTCTGTTTCGTTCGAACGCACGCAAAGTGTGGCTATTCTCGGTGGCGGTCCTGGTGGGTATGAAGCGGCGCTTGCAGCCGCGCAACTGGGCGCCGATGTCACGGTGATCGAGCGGGTCGGTGTCGGCGGTTCTGCCGTGCTGACCGACGTAGTACCGTCGAAAAGTTTGATTGCCACGGCAGATGCCGCCGTGGCAATTTCTGAGGCCAGCGACCTCGGCGTCGAGTTTTTCGTCCGCGGTGGTGACGGCCGGCCGTCGAAGCCGCAGGTGGCGATTAATCTCGCCGCGATCAACAAGCGATTGCTTACCCTCGCACGGCAGCAATCCGAAGAGATGCGGTCGGCACTGGTTGATGCGGGTGTCCGCATCATCTCGGGCCACGGACGGCTTGAAAGTCGCACCGCAGTTGTCGTGTCGACGGGCCCCGGGGGCACCGACTTTGACCGCATCGAGGCCGACACACTTGTCATTTCGGTTGGGGCATCCCCCCGCGAAATTGCGAGCGCACCGCCGGATGGCGAGCGGATTCTCACGTGGACGCAGCTCTACAACATGAAGGCGATGCCCGAGCACCTGATCGTGGTGGGGTCGGGTGTGACCGGTGCCGAGTTCGCATCGGCGTATATGAACCTTGGGTCGAAGGTCACGCTGGTTTCGAGCCGTGACCAGGTGTTGCCCGGCGAAGACGCCGACGCGGCGCAGGTGCTCGAGCGGGTGTTCAAGCGCGGCGGCATGACGCTGCTTTCGAAGGCTCGCGCCGACAAGGTTGAGCGCGTCGGCGATGGCGTGCGTGTCACGCTCGGCGATGGCCGCACTATCGAGGGCAGTCACTGCCTGATGGCGGTCGGGTCGATCCCCAACACGGCAGGCATTGGGCTCGAAGAGGCCGGCGTGCAGCTGACCGAATCGGGGCACATTCGCGTCAACCGGGTGGCCCGCACCTCGGTGCCGAACATTTACGCTGCCGGCGACTGCACCACGTTCGTGCCGCTCGCGTCGGTGGCCTCTATGCAGGGCCGGATGGCGGTGTTCCACGCGATGGGCGACGTTGTGATTCCGCTTGATCGTCGGCGCATCTCGGCGAACATTTTCACCCAGCCAGAGATCGCGACGGTCGGCTGGTCGGAGCGCGATATCGAAGACGGCGTCATCGAGGGCGTGGTGCGCAAGCTGCCGCTCTCGGCCAACCCGCGCGCGAAGATGATGGGCATCAAGGATGGCTTCGTGAAGGTAATCGCACGCCACGGCAGCGGTACCGTGATCGGCGGCGTCATTGTCGGGCCCAAGGCGTCCGAGCTGATCTATCCGCTGGCGATCGCCGTGGAGCGTCGGCTCACCGTCGATCAGGTCGCGCGCGTGTTCGCCGTGTACCCCTCGCTCGCCGGGAGCATCACGGACGCGGTGCGCGCGATGCACGTCGTCGACGACAGCTAGGCCGGCGCGCGCTGGCGCCGTTCGTCGTTCCCGCGCGCGCGGGCTGCGGCGCGGGGTGCTCCGGGCGCGCCGCCATGCCCGCCCGGGCTCCCGCGCGGGGTGCTCCGGGCGCGTCCGCCCATCGCTTAGCAGTCGCGTTTTGTCGCTAAAACGCCCCGCGCACGGCGATTCGCGACTGCTGAGCGATGGGTGGGGCGCCCGAGCTCCGCTCCGCAGTCGCGTTTTGTCGCGACACGCCGCGGGAGGCGACAAAACGCGACGGGTGAGCGAATGGATGCCGCTGCCCGGCGTGTGGGCGGGCGCCGTTCGTCGTTCCCGCGCACGCGCGCTGCCGCGCGGGGTGGCTCCGCTATGCCCGCCCGCGCTCCCGCGCTGGTCCAGGCGCGTCCGCCCCGGCGTCGCCCTTTCGCTTAGCAGTCGCGTTTTGTCGCTAAAACGCCCCGCGCACGGCGATTCGCGACTGCTGAGCGATGAGTGGGGCGCCCGAGCTCCGCTCCGCAGTCGCGCTTTGTCGCGACACGCCGCGGGAGGCGACAAAACGCGACGGGTGAGCGGCAGGGGAACGGCAGGGCAAGGGGGAGCGGACGCGGAAGGGCAAAGGAGCGGACGCGGAAGGGCAAGGGGGCGCGCCGGAGCAGCGAGGCGCCGCCGCGCGCGGCCCTACGAAATCGTGAGGAGCTGGTGCCCCGACGGCACCGTCGCGCCGGCGACGGCGTCGACAGCCCCGACCACACCATCGCGGTGCGCGAGCAGAGGCTGCTCCATCTTCATCGCCTCGAGCACGACGACCAGGTCGCCCTTGACGACCTGCTGCCCCTCTTCGACGGCGACCTTGATGATGGTGGCCTGCATGGGCGCGCGCACGGCCTCGCTCGACGACGCTGCCGAAGCGGTCGTGGTGCGGCCACGGCGTGACGGCGGTGCGGCGGCCGGGCGGCCGGCGGTGCTGGGGGCTCCGATGACGCGCGTGGGTAGGCTGACGGTCAGGCGCTTGCCCGAGACCTCGACCACGACGGTGTGCCGCGCTTCGGCGACGCTGACGGGGGCGAGCTCTCCGTCCCACGGGTCGATCTCGCCCGTGAACTCGGTTTCGATCCAGCGCGTGTGCACGCCGAATATGCCGTCCGCGGCGGTGAATGCGGGGTCGCGAACGACGAGGCGGTGGAACGGCAACACGGTCGGCAGGCCCGAGACCTCAAATTCGTCGAGGGCGCGGCGGCTGCGCTGCAGCGCCTCCTCGCGGTCCTTGCCGGTCACGATGATCTTCGCCAGGAGCGAGTCGAACGCGCCCGAGATCTCGTCGCCAGCGGTGACGCCAGAATCGAGACGGATGCCGGGGCCACCGAACGTCTTAAATGCGTGAATCGGGCCAGGCTGGGGGAGGAAGCCCCGACCGGGGTCTTCGCCATTGATACGGAACTCGAACGAGTGGCCAGACGGCTTGGGGTCGTCGTAGTCGATGAGCCCGCCCTCGGCGAGGCGGAACTGCTCGCGGACGAGGTCGATGCCGGTGATTTCTTCGGAGACGGGGTGCTCGACCTGGAGGCGGGTGTTGACCTCGAGGAACGAGATTGTGCCGTCCTGGCCGATCAAGAACTCGCAGGTGCCGGCACCGACATAGCCGACCTCGCGCATGATCGCCTTCGACGACGAATAGAGGAGGGCGTTCTGTTCGTCGGTGAGGAAGGGCGCGGGCGCTTCTTCGACAAGCTTCTGGTGGCGCCGCTGCAGTGAGCAGTCGCGCGTGGAGATGACGACAACGTTGCCTGCGGCATCCGCAAGGCACTGCGTTTCGACGTGGCGAGGGCGGTCGAGGTACTTCTCAACGAAGCACTCGCCGCGACCGAACGCCGAGACGGCCTCACGGGTTGCAGAGGCGAAGAGTTCGGGGATTTCGGCCTCGGTGCGCGCGACCTTGAGGCCGCGGCCGCCACCACCGAAGGCGGCCTTGATCGCAACGGGCAGGCCGTGGACGGCAACAAATTCGAGGACCTCGGAGGCATCGGCGACCGGGTTCAGCGTGCCGGGCGCGAGGGGTGCGCCGACCTTTTGGGCCACGTGCCGTGCGGTGACCTTGTCGCCGAGCGATTCGATCGCCTCGGGTGACGGGCCGATCCAGATGAGGCCGGCGCCGATCACTGCGCGCGCGAAGTCGGCGTTCTCCGCGAGAAACCCGTATCCCGGGTGGACAGCGTTTGCACCGGAACGACGCGCAACCGACAGCAACTTCTCGATGACGAGATAGGTGTCGGCGCTGGTCGTGCCGTCAAGAGCGTACGCCTCGTCGGCCAACCGCACATGCATCGCGTCGCGATCCTGATCGGCATACACAGCGACAGAGCTAATGCCCGAGTCGCGTGCCGCGCGGATTATGCGGACGGCGATCTCCCCGCGGTTAGCGATGAGAACCTTCGAAATTCGAGCCACGGATGCCAGCCTAGCGAGCCGAATCGCGCTCGCTTTGCGTACTGTCAACAAGAAACTGCGTAAATCGTGTCGCGAGGTCTACAGGTCGTTGCGGTTCCACAGGTCGGTCCACTCCACGCCGAGTTCACGAACCAGGTGGCGCAGCGTCGGCAGCGACATTCCGACAACGGTCGAGGGATCGCCCTCGATCCGCGAAATGAACGGGCCCCCGAGGCTGTCGATCGTGAACGAGCCGGCCACAAAGAGCGGCTCGCCGGTGGCGACATAGCTCGCAATCTCGGCGTCGCTGATGTCGTCGACGAATGAGACAGTGGATGCCGCGACCCGCCCCGAAGCCAATTTCACGTCTGCCCGCTCGGGCGTGTCGGCGGTACCGGGGGCTGCGGCATCCGTTGTGCCCTCGTTGCCCACGCGAATCACCCAGTGCCCTGAGTGCAAAACACCCTTCTTGCCGCGCATGGCGTGCCAGCGAGCGGTGGCGATCTCGGGCGTGTGCGGCTTGCCGTAGACCTGGCCGTCGATCTCGAACATCGAGTCGCCGCCGATGATCAGGCCATTGAAGCCGGGGTGCTCCTCGTTGATTCGGCTCGCGACGTCTTCGGCCTTGAGCCGTGCGAGCAGCAACACGGTGTCGTGCGGGCTGAGCGGTCCGGCTGCGGCGGCTTCGCCTGCTTCGTCGACGCGCGGCGACGCGGTGAGCGGTTCGATTCCCGCCGCCCGCAACAGCGTGAGGCGAGCGGGCGATGTAGAGGCGAGGCAAAGGCGCATTGTGCTCCGGGAGAGGGGAGAGGGGAGAAGGGAGAAAGGAGAGGCGAGAGACGAGAGAGACAGTCGTGGGGTTCGCGCTGCGAAGACAGGCGGGTTCACAACTACCGTACCGCCGGGTGTGGGATGCTCTCTAAGTGAATACTGGCGCCGAAATTGACCTTGATATTACGAACGTGGCGCACGGGGGAGTGTTCGTCGGCCGCCATGAAGGCCGAGTGATCTTCGCCCCCGACACTCTTCCCGGTGAACGGGTGCGCGTCCGCCTGACCGAAACCGGCAAGGCGTCGTTCTGGCGCGCCGAAACGCTGGAGGTGCTCGATGAGTCGCCCCACCGTTTGCCGCACATCTGGCCCGATGCTGATATCTCTGTCGCCCCCGAACTGCGCCCGGGTGGCGCCGACTTCGGGCACATCGCCCTCGCGCACCAGCGCGAGCTCAAGAAGTTCGTGCTCGCCGATTCGTTGCAGCGGATGGCGGGACTCGACGTTGACCTCGAGATCAAGCCCGCCGGCTCGACCGAACCGGGCGCAGCCTCGGCAGACGAAGAGTCGCTCGACGGCAGTGGCTGGCGCACGCGCCTGAGCCTGCACGTTGACGAAAACGGCAAGGTCGGCCCCTATGCCGCGCGCAGCCACCGTGTGATCGAAGTCGGCTCGCACCCCTTAGCGGCCCCCGGCCTCGAGTCGGTCGCCCTCACGCTGCAGGGCCTTGAGCCCGGTCGTATCGACCTCGTCCAGGGCGCCGACGGCATGATTCGCCTGCTTCAGCGCCCCGAGACCACGGGTCGCCGCGGCAGTGCTGGTGCGGTCACCGCAGAGTCGGTCGCTCCTGCACCAACAGGCGCCGCGCGCGGCAAGGGCAAGGCCAAGGGCAAGGGGCGCCGCGTGCGTACCCGTCCGGCCGCGGCTCCCGTCGATCCCCAGCTCTTCGCGACGCTCATTGAGCGGGTCGGCGAGCGAGAGTTTCAGATGGATGCCGGTGGCTTCTGGCAGGTGCACCGCCTCGCTCCTGCGACCCTGACGGCAGCGGTGCAGGCCGCGGTTGCGACGGTCGACTTCGACGCAGAGGCATCCAATCTTGATCTGTATGGTGGCGTCGGACTGCTGGCCGCCGCGCTCGGCGATGTGGGCGGCGCGGCAACGCGTGTGACCAGCATCGAGTCAGACGCGCGTGCCACCGATCACGCTGGCGAGAACCTGGCCGAGTGGGTCGGGGCCCGGGCCGAGACTTCGCGTGTCGACCACTACCTCACCCGGCTGCTCGCAGAGGGGACGCCGATTGAGCGTTCGCGCCTGCGCCGCGGCACGGTCGTGCTCGATCCGCCCCGCTCGGGTGCGGGTGCAGCGGTCGTGCGTTCGCTTGCGCGTGTGCAGCCAGAAGCCGTGATTTATGTCGCATGTGACCCCGTTGCGCTGGCCCGCGACGTGGCGACGTTCGCTGAAGAGGGCTACTCGCTGCGGTCGGTCACGGCCTACGACCTCTTCCCGAACTCGCACCACGTCGAGGCCGTGGCGGTGCTCTCGCGCTAAGCGCGCCGTGCGCTGGCGCGCAAGCGCGAGGCGCGAAGCGCAAGCGCAAAAGCGCAAGCGCGCGAGACCCGCGTCAGGCGCCCCGGGTTGCCCGGGTGAACCTGACCGTGTCGGCCGAGCGTGGGATTGAAATCGCAAGGATCACCGCGAACAGCGAACCCGCGATTGCGATGCCGTAGGTGAGGCCGAACCCGGTCCAGGTTGGGACGGGTTCGGCACCATTGACTGCGGGGAACGCGAAGGCGACGAGCATTCCGCCCGTGACGGCGCTGGCCATCGTGAGGCCCAGCGAGCGCAGCAACGAGTTGATGCCGTTTGCCGCGGCAACCTCGCCGAGCGGCATGTTCTTCATGATGATTGTCGGTTGTGCGGCGAATGCGAGCGCGGTGCCGGCCGAGAGTGTGCACGAGCCGATGATGATGGCGGCGACGCTGCTGTGCCAGGTGCTGAGGCTGATGAATCCGCACGCGACGACCGACGCGCCGACGATGAGCATTGTTCGTGAGCCCACCCGGTTGATGAGCAGACCGCCGATCGGCGAGATCGCCGCCGACACGAGCCCGCCGGGCAGCATCGCAAGCGTCGCGCTGAAGGCGTTGAGCCCGTGCCCATAGCCCGAGTCAAGCGGCATCTGGAGCTGATAGCTCACGAGCAGGGTGTTCGACATCATGCCGAACCCGAGCATTAACGAGTAGACGTTGGTCAGCATGACCGGGCGGTTACGTAGCGTGCGGAGATCGACAAGCGGATTGCGCACCCGCGTCTGGGTCCAGAGCCACACCGCGCCGACGACCAGCGCGGTGCAAAGCAGCGTGATCGTGGGCGTGCTGAGCCAACCGAACTCGCCGCCCTTTGAGACGACCACCAGCAGTGCGGCGACGCTGATCGCCAGCAGGATCGCGCCGAGAATGTCGAAGCGGCCGCCGCTGCGGACGGGCGACTCGGGGATGATGAAAATCGCGAGGGTGATGAGGATCGCGCCGAGCGACGCGACGACGAGAAACGCTGACTTCCACCCGAACGAGACGAACAGCCATCCGACGAGCGGCAGCCCGAGTGCGCCGCCGACGCCCATCGTGGCGCTCAACATCGCGAGCGAGGGGGCGAGTGTTCGCGGGGGAAAGCGCTCACGCATGATGGCGATGCCGATGGGGATGAGTGCCATCCCGAGCCCCTGCATCCCCCGCCCGATCAGAAGAATCGGGAGCAACGGCGCGGTGACGGCCACGATCGCGCCCACCATCGTGAAGCTCACGGTGATGATCAGCATGCGCTTCTTGCCGTACATGTCGGCCATGCGCGTGATGATCGGCACGCTGACGCACCCGGTCAGCAGCGTGAGCGTGACCAACCACGAGACATCGTTGCGCGAGGCGCCGAGAATTTCGGTGAAGTGCGGGAGGAGGGGGATGACGAGTGTTTGCTGGATTGCCATCAGGAGGCCGCCAAGCAAAAGCACCGCCAGGATCGCCCAGCGGGGGCGCGTCGTCGTTTCGGGCATCATTGCTCCAGGTGTTTCGCCGAGCAACTGGCTGTGGGAAACTCGCGATTCCTTGAAGCGTCGATTGCGCCGTACGTCTTTCGACCGTATCGCGAGAATGCGGCGCGCTTGACCATATTGCGGTGCTGTGTCTGTCGCCCGCGGCGTCGGCGCGTCCGTCACGACACGCGCGAGGCGCGCTCGCTAAGCTGGGCGGCATGACCCGAGTGGCCCTGATCGATGATCACGAATCTGTGCGGCTTGGCCTTGAGGCCGCGTGTGCGAAGGCAGGTACGACCGTCGAATTTTCGGGCGCAACCGTGAGCGATTACGTGAACTGGCGCTGCAAAGACGGCGGAGCCCCGGTCGATGTCGTGGTGCTTGATCTCTCGCTTGGCGACGGCAGCACGGTCACCGGCAACGTCAGCACGCTCATCAACGATGGCTCCGGTGTGATCATCCACAGCGTCGCCGACCGCCCTGTCGCCGTGCGTGAGGCGCTCGCCGCGGGTGCGGCCGGCGTGGTCAGCAAGGTCTCGCCCACCGAAGATGTGATGCGCGCGGTGCAGACCGTGGCACGTGGAGAAGCGCTCAACAACGTCGAGTGGGCAAGTGCCGTTGACGGCGATGTCGAGTTTGCCGCGGCCCAGCTCTCGGCCCGCGAGCGCGATGTGCTTCGACTTTATGCCGCGGGACTGCCGCTGAAGGCGGTCGCCGAGCAGCTCGGTGTGGCCTATTCGACCGCGAAAGAAAACATCACCCGCGTGCGCGTGAAGTACGTGAGCGTCGGGCGCCCCGCACCCACGAAGGTCGACCTGCTGCGCCGCGCGATGGAAGACGGGATCGTTTCGCGCCCCGAAGGCGACTTCAGCGAATGAGCCGGCGGTCGAACGCCGACACTCTCGCCGAGGCGTGGTGGCTGATGCCGCCCGCAGCGCCGGGTGCGGGTTCGGTGGGTGCGTTCACGTCGACGCGCATGAACCGCACGATCAACCTCATCGCCGGGCTTGCTTGCATGGTGCTTGGCGCCCAGGCATTTCTCGCAGCTCTCGGCAGCGAAGGCCTCCTTCCGGGGTGGAACGAAGTGCTGATCCTGGTGTCATTCGTTCCGTTGCTGATCATGTGCGTGTGCACGTCGATCAACCGCTTCGTCGCGCCAATGACTGCGGTGTTTGCGCTGCTCTACCCCGTGGTGCTGATCGTGTGGCCCTTCGTGCTCGATGGCCGTGCCGTTTCGGTCTCGCCCGAACCGTGGATCTGGTTTCTCATCAACGTCGCCACCGCCGCCGCGGTGCTCGCGTTTGACCTCCCGGTGCAGATCATCTGGACCCTCGGGATCCCCCTGCTTTACGGCCTCGTGCGCCTCATCACCGGCGGATTTGCGCCCGAGTTCTGGGTTGCGATCGCCTTCGAAGTGCCGTTCGCCATCATTCTCGGTGGTGTCATCTTGACGCTGGTGTTGGTGTTCCGTGGTGTTTCGGCGAATGTGGATGCCGCACGCTCGCGTGCCGTCACCTCCTACGCATCGGCGGCCGAGGCCCAGGCGACGGCCGAAGAGCGGGTCGAGATTGCGGGCCTGATGCACGATTCGGTGCTCGCGGCCCTGATCGCCGCGGAGCGCGCAGAGAGCCCGCGCGAGCGGGCGCTGGCGGCGAGCATGGCGCGCGAAGCGCTTGCGGGTCTGGCAAGCGCCGAAAGCGGTGACGACTCTGAGGAGCTCGACCCGATGACCCCGAGCGAGCTGGCGATCGCGCTGCGCGATATCGCCGCCGAGGCGGGCACGAGGGTGCCCGTCACGTATGCCGAACCCGTGCAAGGAAAGCCGGTACCGGGGCGGGTCGCGCGGCAACTCCTGTTGGCAGCCGGGC
The DNA here is from genome assembly GCA_029777095.1 of Actinomycetes bacterium. Lineage (GTDB taxonomy): Bacteria > Actinomycetota > Actinomycetes > Actinomycetales > Microbacteriaceae > Microbacterium. The sequence continues at coordinate 232,743 of JAKOTS010000032.1, forward strand.
AAGCGATCGCGAACGGTGTGCAGCACGCCGACGGAGTCGGGCTCACCGCCCATATCGAACCGGTACTCGGCGACGGGGTCTTCATCTCGGTGAGCGACCGAGGGCCAGGCTTTGACTCAGCGCATATTCCACCGGACCGGCTCGGGATTCGGGCATCCATCGTTGCAAGAGTCACGGCCGTCGGCGGCGTCGCCGAAATCGAATCGAGCGCCGCGGGCACCCGCGTGACGATCCACTGGGATGGGGATGCAGCATGGTGAGCGTGCGTCGTGTGCTGGTGGTGCTCGGGGTGGCTTTTACGATCTATCAGGCCGCGCGCGGCATGATTTGGACTGAGCCCCCGGCGCATCCGTGGCTGATGGTTCTTGCGGTTGTGCTCTACCTCGTCGTGACGGCGCTGTGCCTGTTCACGACGCGTACTCCTCCGCCACTGTCGCCGGAGGGCGAAGAGACTCGGGGCGAGCTGGTCATGCGCCGCCTGGGGCGGCGGGTGTCGAGCTACCTCCCGCTGTGGGTCGGGTTCTTGGCGCTTGCCACCACGTTCATCGTGCCGACCGCGGTGGGCATCGCGGTCGGGCCGAAGGCAGAACTGCCGACGTATGGCACCTGGTATATCGGGGGTCTCGGCGCCCTCATGGTGGTTGTCATGGTGCGCCGGCGGCACCTGATCGCCTGGGGTGGGACCATCGCCCTCACACTCGGTGCCCTCTATTGGATGGGCCCCGACGCGCTTCGCCTCGGCGCAATCGGGTCGATCGTGTGGGTGGGCGTCGCACACCTGCTGCAATGGTCGACCGATCGTGCGGCCCGCGACACCGCGACGCTCGCCGAGCTCGAGAGCGCGGCATCCGCCTGGCAAGCAGCGCAGGAGGGCCGCGACGGCGAGCGCCGTGTGCAAGTCCAGCGGGCGCTCGCGATCGCCGGCCCCGTGCTCACACGAGTGATCGTGCATGAGGGCGCGCTCTCTGAAGAAGAACGCCAGGTTGCGGGCCTTGCCGAAGCGCGCCTTCGCGATGAGCTTCGCGGCATGCGTCTGCTTGACGACCGGGTACGCGCCGTCATCCAGGAGGCGCGACAGCACGGCGTGCAGGTGACGATGTTCGATGATGGTGGTCTTGATGGGGTGGATGCCGCAGCCCTCACCGCGATCCGTGCACAGCTTGCCGAGACCATCGCCACCGCGCGGTCGCGACGCCTGATCATTCGTACGTCACCACACGAGCGCGTGGCCGTCACGATCGTGGGGCGCTCCGATGGGGCGCAACCGGAAGAAGACGACAGCGTTGACCTCTGGCACGAGATCGAGCACACCGGTCGTTGACCGAGCGCACCGGCCGCCGATTGCCACGGCTCAAGTGTTGGGGGCGAGGGGCGGCGAAGCCGCCTGCCCCTCGCCGCGAGCAGAGCAGTTACCCGAAACCACTCTGCTACCGGCCGCCCACTGCCTACCCTGTGACAGCTAGCCCGGACGCAGACACGATAGTCATGCGCAGGTCTAGTCTTGCCGAGCCGCGTCGCTGTGTCTGTAGGTACTTTGGTGGACACGGGGGCCCGAACCTGCTACCTCCCGTAGCGCTCCCAGGCACCGGGACCGTGCGAAAGGGGTCGGCGCATCTCGCGCTGTGCCCGCGCCCACGCGCTCGCGGGCGGGGTGTCGTCGGCGACCGCGCCCACCACCTCGGCGTCATACGCCTCGGTCACGACGGCGATCAGCGCCGCAAGCTCATCCTCGGTGGGGTTGCCGCGCAGCACCGAGATCTCGATCGGCGCTGGTTCATTCGCGCTCGCGGCGGCCGCGGCATCCAGGCTCATAGCGGAATGTTTCCGTGCTTCTTGGGTGGCTGCGTTGCGCGCTTGCCGCGCAGGGCACGGAAGGCCTTCGCAACCGAGACGCGCGTGGTGGCCGGCTCGATGATGCTGTCGATCTCGCCGCGTTCGGCGGCGAGGAAGGGGGAGGCAACGTTGTAGGTGTACTCGTTCGCGAGGCGCGTGCGCACCGCGGCAACGTCTTCGCCGTTCTCTTCGGCGGCCTTGATCTCGCTGCGATAGAGAATGTTGACTGCGCCCTGGCCGCCCATCACGGCGATCTCGGCCGTGGGCCACGCCAGGTTCATGTCGGCACCGAGCTGCTTTGAGCCCATCACGATGTAGGCGCCGCCGTAGGCCTTGCGCAGGATCACGGTCACCAGCGGCACGGTGGCCTCGGCGTACGCATAGAGCAGTTTGGCGCCGCGGCGAATGACGCCGGTCCACTCCTGGTCGGTGCCGGGTAGGTAGCCGGGCACGTCGACGAGCGTGAGAATCGGGATCGAGAACGCGTCGCAGAAGCGCACGAAGCGGCTGGCCTTCTCGCCAGCCTCGATGTTCAGCGTTCCGGCCATCTGCGAAGGCTGGTTCGCGACGATGCCGACCGAGCGGCCCTCGATGCGACTGAAGCCGATCAGGATGTTCGGGGCGTACAGCGGCTGCACCTCGAGAAACTCGCCACCATCAACGACATGCGAGATGACCGTGCGCATGTCGTAGGGCTGGTTCGGCGAATCGGGGATGATCGTGTTCAGCACCCGATCGGCGTCGGTGGTTTCGAACTCGAACTCCGACTCGTACTTGGGCAGCTCGGCCATGTTGTTGTCGGGGAGGAAGCTCAGCATCGTGCGGACGTAGTCGAGCGCTTCGTCTTCGTCTTCAGCGAGGTAGTGCGCAACACCCGAACGCGTGTTGTGCGTGTAGGCGCCGCCGAGCTCTTCCATGCCCACGTCTTCGCCGGTCACGGTCTTGATCACGTCGGGGCCGGTGACGAACATCTGGCTGGTCTTGTCGACCATCACGACGAAGTCGGTGAGCGCGGGTGAGTAGACGGCACCACCGGCGGCGGGGCCCATGATGATCGAGATCTGGGGGATCACGCCGGAGGCGGCGGTGTTGAGGCGGAAGATCTCGCCGTACTTGCCCAGTGCGACGACACCCTCCTGGATCCGGGCGCCGCCCGAGTCGAGAATGCCGATGATCGGCACGCCTGTGCGGAGCGCGAGCTCCATCACCTTGATGATCTTGTCGCCGGCCACCTCGCCGAGCGAGCCGCCAAACGTCGAGAAGTCTTGTGAATAGACCGCCACCTGGCGGCCGTGGATCGTGCCCACGCCGGTGACAACAGAGTCGCCGTAGGGCCGCGCGCTGTCCATACCGAAGGCCGTGGTGCGGTGGCGCACATACTCGTCGAGCTCAACGAAACTGCCCTGGTCGAGGAGCAGCTCGATGCGCTCGCGGGCGGTCATCTTGCCCTTGGCATGCTGCTTCACCTGCGCGTTCGCCTCGGCGGCCACGACGGCGTCGTTGTATCGCTGGCGGAGGTCGGCGATCTTGCCGGCGGTGGTCGGGAGATCGGGTTGCACGGTCACGATTTCACTCTATCGGGGGGTGACGGACTTGTGCCCTTGCCGTATCTACACAATGGCGTGCCGGTTCTGTTGTGGGTCGGCGCAGTTTGGGGTGCGGCATCCGCTTTCACGGTGCGGTTCCCGGGCGCGTCGCGAAGCTACGATCAGAGCCATGGATGCCACCACCACGACTTTTGCGCACTGCCTCGACTTTGCGCCTCGCCTGTTGAACCTCGAATCGACGGGATCGACGAATGCAGACCTGGTGGCAGAAGTGCGTGCCGACCCCGAAGAGTGGCCCGAAGGATCGGTGCTGCTCACCCAGGACCAGCGCGCCGGGCGTGGGCGCTTGGATCGTGAGTGGACGACGCCGCCAGGGAGCGCGCTCGCGGCATCCGTCGTGGTCGACGCGGAGGGCGTTCCAGCCGACGCGCGCGGCTGGTTGCCGCTCATCGCCGGCGTCGCGATGACCCGTGCCGTGACCCGTGCCGTGCGCGGCACAGGGCACAAAGTTTCGCTCAAGTGGCCGAATGACGTGCTCGTTGACGGGCAGAAGATCAGTGGGATCCTCGCCGAAATGGTGACCGGCAGCGAGCGCGATGCGATCGTCGTCGGCGTGGGCGTCAACACAGCGATGACCGTCGAGCAGTTGCCAGTCGACACCGCGACCTCGTTCGCGGCGCTCGGGATCGATGCCGACGTCGACCTGCTGCTTGTGGCCTATCTCTTCACCATCAGCGAGCGGTGGGACGCGCTGCGCGCGACGCAGGGCAACCCGTTCACCGCCGGCGTCCACCACGAGGTCGTCGCGGTCTGCGGCACGATCGGCACCGAAGTGCTCGTGCACCTGCCCGGTGGCGACGAACTGCGCGGCGAGGCATTCGGAATCGACGAATTCGGCCGGTTGCAGGTGCGCACCGCCGACGGCACCGAGACCGTCGTCTCGGCCGGAGACGTCGTGCACGTGCGCTAATTGCACGGCCTCGCCTGCGCCGTTCTGTCGGCGCGGGCGGGCACAATGGTGGAGTGAGCCAGCCGAGTACGTACGGGGGACGACCCCACACGCCGCCGCCTGGCGCGCCCGTGCCCGAACTGCTGGTCGCACGGTTTCACGGTCATGCGCGCAGGCTCTTCTGGTGCGCGCTCGTGCTCATCGCCGTCGCGGGCGCCGCGGCATATTTCTACAACAATGTGCCGGCACCGTTTGAGAATTGGATGGTGCTCGCCGCCGCCGCGCTCGTGATCTTGGTCGCCGTGGTCTGGCCGTTTCTGGTCTGGCTCACCCGTGGCTACACGATCACCACGCGCCGCGTGATCGCGCGTTCGGGCCTGTTTCGTCGCCAGAGCGCCGAGCTGCCGCACGCGCGGGGCTACGCGATCGCGGTGCGGCGTGGGCCCATCCAGCGCATGTGGGGCGCGGGCACGATCATACTCAACAGCGGGCTCGATGTTCCGCTTCGCCTCGTGAATGTGCCCTCAGTGGCGCTCGTGCAAGAGACGCTGGCCGATCAAATTGAGGTCGGGCAGATTCTTGCGCACCGCGATGAGCAGGCCGCTTCGGGCGCGATGGCGACCGAACCGACCGAGTTCCCCGGCTCGCAGCCGAACGCCTAGCCGGAGCGCTCGCCGCGACTTCGCCGAACCGTGCACGAGGTGCGCTCGAGTGCGCGAAGATAGA
>JAKOTS010000035.1 GCA_029777095.1 Actinomycetes bacterium
CTTGTGGCTCCGACGGGCGTCGATCCCGTGACCTCACGATTTTCAGTCGTGCGCTCTACCAACTGAGCTACAGAGCCTCGAAAAATCCGAGGATTGTCCGATCTAAGTGAGAGAGCCCCCTCTACTAGAGAGAGGGCTCGTCGCCTAGAGCGACCCTGACGGGACTTGAACCCGCGACCTCCGCCGTGACAGGGCGGCACGCTAACCAACTGCGCTACAGGGCCTTACATATTTAATTGTAGTGGTAGGAGTGACCCCAACGGGATTCGAACCCGTGCTACCGCCGTGAAAGGGCGGCGTCCTAGGCCGCTAAACGATGGGGCCGAAGTGAACCCTGCGGTTCACGCCTACCGAGGGATAAGCATACGTGGGGTTTTCCGAATATACAAAACGAGCGATTGTGGATGCCGCAGACCGCCGAAATTCAAGGGTCGCGGCATCCCTCGACTTTGTGACTGAAGTTGCTAGTGTGGTTTGAGTTGTCGGCAATCTTGAAGGAGTTTTCAGTGTTCTGGACGCGAAAGACGTCACCTGAAGACTGCGGGTGCGCCCCAACCGAGGCCGAAAAGGCACAATTTGCGACTCCGCTGAGTCGGCGTGGCGCGATCGGTGTGGGCATTGTTTCGCTCGCCGCGCTGGGTACCGGCGTGGTCGCGGGTGTCGCTCCGGCGTTCGCTGCGAACTATCCGACCTGGGATGACGTGCAGCGGGCGAAGAACAACGAATCGGCGAAGGCCGGCGAGGTCACGCGCATTCAGGGCCTCATCAACGCGCTCACCGAGAACGTACAGCGCACCGAGGCCGAGGCCCAGCGCCTGGCCGGCGAATATTTTGTTGCGCAGGAGCAGTTTTTTGAGGCCGCGCAGCGCACGGAAGACTTGCAGGCGCAGGCCGACCAACAGGCATCCGAGGCGCTCGATGCTGCCAACAAAGCCGGCAAGGTCGCCGCGCAGCTGTATCGCAATGGCGGCGACGACACGGCGATGGAGCTGTTCTTTGCGGGCTCTGCGGCGGGGGCGGATGACCTGCTTTCACGCCTCGGCAGCATGGACAAGCTGGTCCAGCGCAACGGCAAGGTGTATTCAGCGGCGATCGCCGCTCGCGACAATGCGCAAGCGCTCAGCGACCAGGCGGTCATTGCACGCGACGAGCGCGATCGCCTCAAGGGGCTTGCCGAGAGCGCGATGATCAAGGCGCAGGAAGCGGCGGTGGCGGCGCAGAACGCGCTCGACCAGCAGGCAGCGCACCTTGGTGAGTTGCAGGCGCAGCTCGCCGCGCTCCACGACACCACGGCCGCGACCGTCAAGGGCTACCAGGATGGCGTGGAGGCCGCGCGCAAGGCAAAGGCAGAAGCCGACCGCCTGGCCCGCGAGCAGGCCGAGCGCGACAAGGCGAACGCCGGAAACGGCGGTGGCGGAGGCGGCGGTGGCGGAGGCGGCGGCGGCGGAGCCCCCGGCCCCAGCGGTTGGGCACGACCCTCATCGGGGCGGCACACCTCCGGCTACGGCCAGCGTTACTCGCAGTGCGGGCCGAGCTACTGCGCGAGTGGGTTCCACGGCGGCGTTGACATGGCCGCGGGCTGCGGTGCGGGCATCTACGCAGCGTCGGGCGGCACCGTCACGATGGCCTGGCCCTACAGCGGCTTCGGCAACTACGTGCGCATCGAGCACGGCGGTGGGATCGCAACGAGCTACGCCCACATGAGCCGTATCTTCGTGCGCGCCGGGCAGTACGTCAACGCGGGTGACACGATCGGTGCCGAAGGACAGACGGGCAATTCATTCGGTTGCCACGTGCACTTCGAGGTCTACACCCCGGGCGGGCGTGTCGATCCGGCACCGTTCATGCGCGCGCGCGGCATTTCGGTCTAGCGCCGCACTCGGTCAGAGCGGTCGGCCGCAAACACTACGACCGCGCGCAAAACGGGCCGGCTCCGTGAGGAACCGACCCGTTGGCGCGGTATGCGCGACGCGCAGAGGGCCGCGCGAACGGCTGAGTGGCGACTGGCCTTGTCGAACGGCTCAGTGGCCTTCGGCCGCCTGACGCTCGATCGCCTCGACGATCAGGCGCTCGGCCTCGGCCGCGTTTGCCCACTTGTCGACCTTGACCCACTTGCCGGGCTCGAGGTCTTTGTAGTGCTCGAAGAAGTGACCGATCTCGTCACGGGTGTGCTGCGGGATGTCGTCGACGTCCTGGATGTGCGCCCAGCGCGGGTCCTTGTGCTGCACAGCGATGACCTTGTCGTCGCCGCCGGCCTCGTCGCTCATGCGGAGCACGCCAACGGGGCGAACCTTCACGCCCACGCCCGGGAACACCGGGTGGTCGAGCAGCACGAGCACGTCGAGCGGGTCGCCGTCTTCGCCGAGGGAGTTCTCGAAGTAGCCGTAGTCGGCCGGGTACACAAAGCCGGTGAAGAGCACCCGATCGAGAAAGACGCGGCCCGTCTCGTGGTCGATCTCGTACTTGTTGCGGCTCCCGCGGGGAATCTCAATGACGGCGTCGTAGGCGGTCATAGGGTGCTCCTTGATGTCTGCTGAAATGGGCGAACTCAGCCTACCCGGCGGTAGCGTGGCACCGTGGACGACGAGCGACTGCCCCCTTTGCCCGCGGCCGTGGCCGAAATCCGCCTGGCCGTGCGCGCAAGCCTTGCCACCGTGGCTGCCGAGGCCGCAGCAACGGCGACACCTGCCCCCGCGGTGATCGTCGCGCTCAGCGGTGGCGCCGATTCGCTCGCGCTCGCCGCGGCGACTGCGTTCGAGGCGCCGAAGCTCGGCATCCGCGCGATCGCAGTTGTGGTCGATCACGGCTTGCAATACGCGTCGATGGATGTCGCCGCCACAGCGGCCCGTCAGGCCGAGGGGCTCGGACTCGAGGCCCGGGTCGTACGGGTCGATGTTGGCGCGGGGGCGGGGCCCGAGGCATCCGCTCGCGACGCTCGCTACCGCGCGTTGGAAGCCGAAGCGGACGCCTTTGGAGCGTCGGCAATTCTGCTCGGCCACACCCTCGATGACCAGGCTGAGACGGTGTTGCTGGGGCTTGCCCGCGGCTCGGGCGCCGCCAGCCTGCAGGGCATGGCGCCGGCGTCGGGTCGTCGGATCCGCCCCATGCTTTCGGTGCGACGCGCAACCACGGCCGCGTTCTGTGCCGCGAGCGGCCTCACGCCGTGGCAAGACCCGCACAACCTCGAAGACCGTTTTGCGCGGGTGCGCGTGCGCGAGCGCGTGTTGCCGGTGCTCGAAGCCGAGCTCGGCCCGGGGGTTGCCGAGGCGCTCGCTCGCACGGCCGAGCAACTGCGCGAAGACAACGAAGCGTTCGAGCAGATGATCAACGAGACGATCGAAGACATCGTGGAGCACGCGGAGGCGGGAATTGCGATCTCTGTGCCCGCGCTCGCCGCAAATCCCCCGGCGATCAGGCAACGGGTGATTCGGCACGTTGTCGCAAGCGAATTTGGGGTCTCGCTGAGCCGCACGCACACCCTCGAAATTGCACGCCTCGTGACCGATTGGCGGGGGCAGGGTCCACTCCACGTTCCAGGATGCGAGGTGCGCCGCGTCGGGTCGCGCATCGAATTCACGGCCAGCTGAGATCTCTCGCCGTCTGTCACCAAATCTTGACCGGCATACACAGGGCGCTCGTCGTACAATTTTGTTCGGGAGGTGAGCCCGATCCCCGACCTCAAGCTCAACACCGACGCGCTTGACGACGCGCGCATTCGGCTTGCCGCGGCGTCCGTGCCTGTCATCGGGCCGCCGACCCCCGGTGATGAGGTGCTTGCATCCGGTACCGTGAGCGCGGCATTGGCTGAGATCGAACCGGTGCTTCTGCTCGCGCGCACGTCGCTCGCGGTTGCGATGGCCGAAATTTCCAACGGCATCAGCGATATCTCCGAGACATTCGCCGCCGTCGACGTTCAGCTTGCCGGCGGATTGTCGTGACGCTCCCCGAAATTGAGGGTGATCCGGCGGCCGGCGACCCGCAGGGCATTCGAGAGCTTTCGTACGGCCACGCGACGATCGCAAAGACCTTGCGGGAGCGCGCCGAAACCGCCCGCGGTGGACTCGTACCGCTTGAGGCATCGATCGGATATGCCGTCACGGGCATGTATGACGTGGTGACCGCACAGGCCGAAAAGGTCGAACGTGCCGCGGCGACCCACGACCAGCTCGCGCAGCTCTTGCTCGCCTACGCCGACGACATCGACCATCTCCAGTCGGAGGCGTTGCGTTTGCGCGGCCGCGCGGAGGAAGAATACGACGATTTGTGGATGCTGCGACGCCGAGCATTGCAGTCGGCCGAGGGTTCGTCGCAGTACGCGACGCTCTCTTGGAACGAGGTAGCTCCGCTGGGGTCGTATGCGGGCGACGCGGCACAGATCGAGCGTTGGCAGCTCGCGATCGACGATTACCGCGCGACGGCACGACATTTCAACCAGTTGTTCATCGAGCGCGATCATCTCGACCGTGATGCCGCGCGCAGGATCCGCGAGGTCGATCTCGCCGTCGCGTTGTTCTCGGCCGCGCGGCGCGGTTCGGTCGACGGCCGGCTCACGGCGACGGCGCTCTGGGCGGGGGATCAGCGCTCGGTAACCGCGGAAGGATTGGCTGCGCTCAGCAACCCCGATCGCATTCGCGAAGCCTGGAACTCGCTCGGCTCGAAGCGGCGGGCAGAGCTCCTCGCTGCGTCGCCGATGATTATCGGCAACCTTGACGGCATTCCCCTCCTTGATCGGGTGGAGGCGAACCGTCTCAACGTCACCGAAGAGATCGGCGTCCGTCAGCAGTCCATTTTGCGGTTGCAGGCGCAGCTCGACGATCCCGATGCGTGGGCAGCGAAGCATCCACGAGATGCGGAAGAAGCGCGCGCTGCGCTCCTGGCACGGATCCTGACCGAGCGCCGCGCGATGGACGGCTTTCGGGCGCTCCTCGACCAGCGCATCACCTGGTACGACGAATCGGGGATCGCCCACGTCGACCAGGGCGCGCGGGTGGTGGTCTTCGACCCGGCGCAGCACGCCATCGCGACCTATCACGGCGCCGTCGACACGCAGACCCGTGATGTGCCCGGCTGGCTCCGCAACGTTGCGGTCTTCGTGCCCGGCACCGGTACCGAAATGGATGACTTTGCCGACGGACGAGCGGGTGACCTCGCGAAGGCGGCGGGCCGCGACACTGGCATGTTTGTGTGGGCAGGAGGCCCCTTCCCGCAGGGTGGCGAAGCGGTCAATGCGGGTTTCTCGCAGAACCTTGCGCCCAAACTGCTCTCGTTTGTCGAGGGCGTGGCGATGCCGGACGGCGCTTCGGTCACGATGATCGGCCACAGCTATGGCAGTGCGATTGTCGGGGTCGCAGAGGCGCACGGGTTGCAGGCCGACCGGGTGCTCTACGTCGCGGGTGCGGGCATCGGTCTTGGCAACACGAGCGTCGCCGATTTTCCTGGCGACGCCGATCACTACGCGATCATGGCGCGGCGCGATTTCATCGTGGGCAACAGCCAAGGCGTGTACCGAGAGGACTGGGGGATCGGTCACGGGCCGTCGCCGCTCGATGACCCCTCGGTCACGCGCCTCGAGACGGGGTGGGTCACCGCGGGTGACCCTGGCAGTGGAGGGCTCGACAATTACGACAATCCCGATTCGCGCACGGCTGCGGGCATCGACAGCCACAACACAGTGTTCAAGCTTGGATCGACCTCGTTCGACAACATCGTGGGCGTGATCGTGGGTGGCGGCGTCGAAAAATTTGCGCCCGACGAGGTGCGTGTGGTCGGCGGGACGACCGTCTCGATCGACGGGATCAATCGCGATGGCTACACCCCGACACGATTGAGCGTGCGGTGAACGGGGTCAGGCGCTCGGTGCGCGTGCGCGCGCTTGCCGTTGGCGCGCTCGTGTCGGTGAGCCTGGTGCTCGGCGGATGTGCGACCGGCGTGGCAGAGAGCCGGGTCGCAGAATTTGAAGGCGTCGGCACCGAGCTCGCCGCCGAAATCGTCGGGTCGATTCCGGCAGGGCTCGAGGCACAGCCCGCGCTTGCGCTCGCCGAGGTTCGCGATGGGGGCCCGGGCATCGAGGCGGCGACCGATTCGGTCTGGTGGCAATACGAGCAAGACATCGAACTCGTCGAGAGAGACGGGGCATCCGTCGAAGCGGCGGAGGAAATTGCTCGGAGCTTGCAAGCAGACGGATGGGAGATGCGCCGTGTGCGTGAGACCGAGCAGGGCCAACGGGTCGCTGACGGTTTTCGCCGCCTGGTCGACGATCAGGGTTGGTACATCGAGCTCACGTACGTGCGGACCTCGTTGCCCATGGCGCAGCGCATCGAGCTGATCCTGGTCAGCCCGGCAACCGTGCGCGGCGAGGCACAAACGGGCAACGCGGGCAAGGAGCATCCCGTCGCACATACCTCGACGGCGGGCTCGCCCGAGCCATACTCCTAGACTGTGGTTATGAGGGCCGCCCAAATCGCAGCTGACCTGAGCGCTGTGCTGGTTACTGAAGAAGAAATCTCCGCGAAGCTCGTCGAACTTGCGGCGCGAGTTACCGCCGACTACGAGGGCAAAGAGCTGCTGCTCGTGGGTGTGCTGAAAGGCGCGGTCATGGTCATGGCCGACTTCTCGCGGGCCCTGCCGCGCCACGTCGAAATCGATTGGATGGCCGTCTCCTCGTACGGGGCCGGAACCAAATCGAGCGGCGTTGTGCAAATTCGCAAAGACCTCGACACCGACATCCACGGCAAGCACGTGCTGATCGTCGAAGACATCATTGACTCGGGGCTCACGCTGTCGTGGCTGCTTGAGAACTTCGCGATCCGCGGTGCCGAGTCGGTCGAAGTGCTGGCGCTGCTTCGCAAACCGGATGCCGCCAAGGTGCACGTCGACTGTCGGTACGTCGGCTTCGACATCCCCACCGAGTTCGTCGTGGGCTATGGCCTCGACTACGCCGAGAAATACCGAAACCTCCGTGATGTGGCAGTACTTGCCCCGCACGTCTACTCATAGGTGAATCCCCAATGCCTGACCTGAAAGTTACTGACGCCGAGCTCGACGCGGTGCGCGCGCGCCTCGATGACGCCGCGCTCGCCACGATGGAGATGGTCTCGCTCTCGGCCGGCGGGCTCGGCTCTGACGTCGTCGAGGCGGCCTTTACCGAGGTGGATTCCGTGGTCGCAACCGTGTCGCGTGCCCTGGCAGCTGCCGCCAGCGCCGCCGCGACCGCGACAGCCAACGCCGCCGACGTGCTGGAGAAATCCGACAAGTCGCTTGCGGGGTCGGCGAAGTGAGTCTTCCGGGAATCACCGGCGACCCGGGCAAGGGCGACTCTGGATCGGTGCGGGCGCTCGCCTCGCAGTCGAAGAGCAGGGCAACGTCACTGCGGACCCGCGCAGGGAGCTGCCGTACCGCGATCAGCTCGCTGGCCGGCGTGACCGCCGACTTTGCTGATCCGCTGCGCACCCGGATCATGGGCCTCGCAACCCGTTTCGACGAGGGCGCGCAGGGCGGCGACGACGTCGCGACGATTCTTGGCGATTATGCCGACGCGCTTGATCTGATCAAGGCCGATGCGGCGCGCGCACTGCAGCAGGCGCAAGCCGACTACGACTTCATTTCGGTGCGCCGTGAGCAGGCGCTCAACGCCGCGTCAGAGTTCGTCGTCGGCTGGGGGGTTCCTTGGGATCAGACCCTGCCAAGCTGGCTCTACTTCGACAGTCCCGAATACCTCACGCGCTGGCAGGGCGCAATCGATGCCTACCACGGCTCGGCGGCGGCATTCAATGCCGTCGGTTCACGCCGCGACGACCTCGACACTCGCACCGCGGGGCTCCTGCGGGGCGTGTCGTTGTTCGCGGTCATCACCGACAAGGGTGGCGTTGCAAACGCTGGCCGGGTGACGGCGATCGACGCGTGGGCCGGCTCGCTCGATGGCATCACCGCCGAGAGTCTCCAGGGCCTCGGCGACCCCGAAGTGATCCGCCAGGTGTGGGAATCGATGGGCGAAGAGCGCCGCGAGAAGATGATCAAAGAATCACCGATGATCATCGGCAACCTCAATGGCATCCCGATCGGCGACCGCATCCGTGCGAATCACATCAACCTCGACGACGGAGCAACCGCCGCCGAGAAGGAAGCGGCGGCACTCCGCGCAAAGCTCAACGACCCGGCCACGTTCGACGGTCTCCACGAACGTGTCGCGGCGCAGGACCGCAAGGCACTGATGGATCAAATCGCTGCGGCCGACGCGACCGCAGCGAAATATCGTGCGCTGCTCGACCAGGACGTGAGCTGGACCGACGAGAACGGCGTCAACCAGATGCACCACGGGGCGCGCGTTGTCGTGTTCGACCCCAAGAACGAGGCGATCGCGACCTATCACGGACCGATCGACCCGGTCACGCGTGACATTCCGCAGTGGATCAAGAACGTTGTCGTCCACGTGCCCGGTACCACCACGAACATCGCTTCCTTCGGTGGGCCCGATGGTTTCGGCAAGAACCTCTACGGCGCCACGAGCGACACCGCGGTGTTTGTCTGGGCCGGCGGGCCGCTGCCGCAGACGATTCCGGAGGCGACGAGCCCGTCGTACGCGCAGGACCTTGCACAAAAACTCGTCGACTTCCGCAACGGCATCGCGGTGCCCGGCGGTGCCGATGTCGTCGTCACCGGCCACAGCTACGGCGGTGCGGTCGTGGGCCTCGCTGAGCAGGCAGGCTTGCGGGCCGATCGCGTGCTGTACATCGCGGGCGCAGGTATGGGCGAAGGCGTCAAGGGGGTGCAGGACTTCCCGAACACCGGCGACAAACCGCACTACTCGATGCAATCGCGCAACGAAATCGTGGTCGGGCTCATCCAAGATCTGCCGATGCACGGGCAGTCGCCGATTCGCGACGGTTCGGGCGTCATTCGACTCGAGACCGGATTCACCGACGCCGACGACCCGACCTCGCCAGACATCGAGTCGACCGGCATGCTCGAATCGCACAGTTCCCTCATGCAACCCGGTTCGACCTCGTTCGAAAACGTTGTCGGTGTTGTCGAAGGCACCACGGTCGAGCTCTACTCCGAGTCGAAGTCGGAAGACCGCTGGTACGGCTCGGTCAACGTCGATGGGATCGATCACGATGACTACAAGCCGAACATGGTGGGCGTGAAGTGACACGCAGCCGGCTGATGACTCGCGGGTTCGCCACCCTGCTCGCCGTATCTTTGATCGCCCTGGGAGGGTGTGCCATGACCGAGACCAGCAAGATCGACCAATACCAGCGCGAAGCGCAGACGATTGCGACCGATCTGGTCGCCGTGGTTCCGGGCAACACCGAAGTACTGAACTGGGACTCGGCGCTCGGTACCGGTGGCGGCACGCCCGACGCCGAGGTGTGGTGGCAGGTCTCGCAGGCAATGAACGCCGCAGAGGGTCTCGTTGGCGGCGCGGGCGCCGTGGGCGACGCACTGGCCGCGAAGCTCGAGGCGGATGGCTGGGACGGTAACGAGCTTGCTCGCTCCAACGAGTCGCGCGCAGTGTTCGGGTTCAATCGTGAAGACGCCGAGGGCGGCGATTGGTACGTCGAGGTGCGCTACCGCCTCGGTGAGAACGCACGCGGAGTCGACTTTCTTGTCGTGAGCCCGACGACGCCCGCGCAGTAGCAGGTGGCGGGTCGCGGCATCCGCTCTGCCTGCCCTGCAACTTGACCGCCGGCGGTTAAGCCGTCGGCAAACATCCAGCGCTGGCACAGCGTCCGCGCGATACCCTAAGGGCACTGTGCTGGCTCTGCAGACCGGCACGTTGGCGATGAAAGGCTGCGGGGGCGACGCCCCACACCATGGACGTGAAGAAGATCACCCGAAACCCCCTGATCTACGTATTGTTGATCGGCGTGCTGCTCGTCGCCGGGTTCGCACTCATTTCAAGCCTCGGTGGGGCGAAGTCGATCTCGACGCAGCAGGGTCTCGCGCTCTTGGCCGGCGACACGGTCGAAAAGGTGCTCATCACCGACGGTGACCAGCGCGTCGACATGACGCTTTCGACCCCCTACGAGGGCTCGAAAGACGTGCAGTTCTACTACGTGCAGGCGCGTGCCGGAGAAGTCGTCGATGCGGTTACCAAGGCCAAGCCTGCCGACGGCTTCAACGATGAGGTGCCGCGCCCAAGCTGGTTCGATGGCATCCTTTCGCTGCTGATCCCGTTGATCTTGCTCGGTCTCCTGTTCTGGTTCTTGATGTCTTCGGCGCAGGGCGGCGCGGGCAAGGCGATGCAGTTCGGCAAGTCGCGAGCCAAGCTCGTGACGAAGGAGACCCCCACGGTGACCTTCGTCGACGTGGCCGGCGCCGATGAGGCCATCGAAGAAATGCAGGAGATCAAGGACTTCCTGAAAGACCCGACCAAGTTCCAGGCGGTCGGCGCACGCATTCCCAAGGGCGTCCTGCTGTACGGCCCCCCAGGAACAGGAAAGACCCTGCTCGCACGTGCTGTCGCCGGCGAGGCAGGCGTGCCGTTCTACTCGATTTCGGGTTCTGACTTTGTTGAAATGTTCGTCGGCGTTGGCGCAAGTCGCGTGCGCGACCTGTTCAACCAGGCGAAAGAGAATTCGCCCGCCATCATCTTCATCGACGAGATCGACGCCGTCGGCCGCCACCGCGGCGCCGGCATGGGCGGCGGCCACGACGAGCGTGAGCAGACCCTCAACCAGATGCTGGTCGAGATGGACGGCTTCGACCCGAAGGTCAACGTCATCGTGATCGCGGCGACCAACCGTCCCGACATCCTCGACCCGGCGCTGCTTCGCCCCGGGCGTTTCGACCGCCAGATTGGCGTCGACGCGCCCGACCTCAAGGGTCGCAAGAAGATCCTTGAAGTGCACGGCCGCGGCAAGCCGCTCGCCGAAGGCGTCGATCTCGAAGTGGTCGCGCGCAAGACACCCGGCTTCACCGGTGCCGACCTCGCGAACGTGCTGAATGAGGCCGCGCTCCTGACCGCGCGCTCGAACGCTCAGCTGATCGACAACCGCGCCCTCGACGAGGCAATCGACCGTGTGATCGCCGGCCCGCAGCGCCGCACTCGCGTCATGAAAGACAAGGAACGCCTGATCACGGCGTACCACGAGGGTGGGCACGCGCTCGCTGCCGCGGCGATGAACTACACCGACCCGGTGACCAAGGTCACCATCCTGCCGCGAGGCAAGGCCCTCGGCTACACGATGGTGCTGCCGCTGGATGACAAATACTCGGTGACCCGCAACGAACTGCAAGACCAGCTTGCCTATGCGATGGGCGGCCGGGTTGCCGAAGAGATTGTGTTCCACGACCCGACGACCGGGGCATCCAATGACATCGAAAAGGCGACCAACATCGCCAAGAAGATGGTCACTGAGTACGGCATGAGCAACGAGGTCGGCCCGATCAAGCTGGGTGCCGCGAGCGGCGAAGTCTTCATGGGCCGCGACATGGGCCATGGGCGCGAGTACAGCGAGAGCATGGCCGAGCGCGTCGACGCCCAGGTGCGTGCGCTGATCGAACAGGCGCATGACGAGGCCTACAAGGTGCTCAACGAGAACCGCGACCTGCTCGACCGCCTCGCGCTCGAACTGCTCGAAAAAGAGACGCTCGACCACAACCAGCTGGCCGAGATCTTCACCGGCATCAAGCGTCTGCCCGAGCGCCCGCAGTGGCTCTCAAGCGAGGCGCGCCCGCTGCCCTCACTTCCTCCCGTTGAGGTGCCGGCACGCCGCGAGGCGGAGCTCGTCGCCCAGCAGGAGAGCGACGCGGCCACCGCGACGGACGCCGAAAAGGCGCAGCACCGCGGGCCCGCGGGCCAGGCGCGCCCGGCGACGGCGTAGCGATGAGCGTCGATCGTTCACGCATCGAATCGCTGGTGCGAGAGCTGATTATCGCGATCGGCGAAGACCCGAATCGTGCGGGGCTCGAGCAGACCCCGGCACGGGTCGCCGACGCTTACGCCGAATTCTTCTCCGGGGTCGGCGAAGACCCGGGTGCACCGCTCGACCGGACCGTTTCGATCGCGGATGCCGACGGACACGACGTCGTTGTCTCGGGTGCCGTCATGCTGCGCGACGTGCAATTTCGGTCGGTGTGCGAACACCACCTCCTTCCGTTTGTTGGCACGGCGCACATCGCGTATCTGCCAGGTGCGCAGGTGGTTGGCCTTGGCGCGTTGCCGCGCGTGGTCGATGTCCTCGCGTCGCGACCGCAGGTGCAGGAACGGCTCGGCGAACAGATTGCCGACGTCATCGCGAGCAGGATCGATGCCCGCGGCGTGCTCGTTGTGCTCGACGCTGTGCACGGATGTGTGACGGCTCGGGGGGAGCGGCAGCCGGTGGCATCCACCCTCACGATCGCAGCGCGCGGCGAACTGGCCGAGCCCGCGGCGCGTGCCGAACTGATCGCGCTGATCACCGGCAAGCCGTGAACGGTTTCGGCGATACCGCCGCGCGGACCCTGATCATGGGGATCGTGAACGTCACGCCAGATTCGTTTAGCGATGGCGGCAGGTTTGCGACGACGGCTGCCGCGATCGCGCAGGGGATGCTGCTTGCGTCGCAGGGCGCGGACTGGATCGATGTTGGCGGTGAGTCGACGCGGCCCGGTGCTGAACGTGTGGGGCCGGATGTGGAGCTTGCCCGCGTGCTCCCGGTTGTGCGGGCGCTCGCGGCCGCCGGGATCGCGGTCAGCATCGACACCTTGAACGCTTCGACAGCGCTGCGGGCGGTGGAAGCGGGAGCGCGGCTCGTGAATGACGTGTCCGCGGGTCTCGCGGACCCGGCAATGCTTGCGGCGGTTGCCGACAGCGGCGCAGAGATCGCCCTCGGTCACTGGCGCGGACCATCGAGCGACATGTACGCCCGCGCGCAGTACGACGACGTTGCCGGCGACGTGGTGACCGAGCTGCGGGCTCGCGCCGATGCGGCGCTGGCCGCAGGCATCGACGCGTCGAGGATCGTGCTCGACCCCGGTATCGGGTTCGCCAAGGACGCCGCGCAGAACTGGCAGGTGTTGGCAGCGCTCCCGTTCATTGTGTCGAGCGGATACCGCGTGCTCATCGGCACCTCGCGCAAGAAGTTTCTCGGCACGATGCTCGGCGACCGTGACAATCTCGCGACGCGCGACCTCGCGACCGCGATGACCAGCGGGCTCGCGGCCCAGTCCGGGGTCTGGGGTGTGCGCGTGCACGACGTCGCCGCGACCAGGGTTGCGCTCGATGTCGCCACCGCGTGGCAGAGTGGGGCACGCACCCCGCACGCGAAGGAGAACCATGACCAAGCCTGATGTCATCACACTCACCGGGCTCCGCGCCTTCGGCCACCATGGTGTCTTCGACTTCGAGCGCCGCGATGGCCAAGAATTCATCATCGATCTTGTGGTCGAGCTCGACATGCGCCCCGCCGCCGCGAGTGACGACGTCGCGCACACGGTCGACTACGGCGCCCTCGCAACCGGCGTCGTGGCAATCGTCACGGGGGAGCCCCTCAACCTCATCGAGGCCCTCGCCGAGCGCATCGCGACGTCGGTGCTCGAGCACCCGTTGGTGCGTGTGGTGACCGTCACGGTGCACAAGCCGTCGGCACCGATCCCGACCGCGTTTCGTGATGTCTCGGTAAGCGTCACGCGGGAGCGGCGCGGCGCATGAGTCGCCGGCTCGCGCAGGGGGTGGATGCCTCGTCCGCCGCGCCGACCGCGCACACCGTGCATGCGGTGGTCGCACTCGGCGCCAACCTCGGCGACCGCGAACGCACGCTCGCGGCGGCAATCGACGAGATCGCCGCACTCCCACTTGTCACCGGCGTGCGGGCTTCGGTCGCCATCGACTCGGTCGCCATCACCCTCGCGGGTGCAGACCCGGATGCGCCGGCCTACCTGAACGCGGTCGCGATCGTCGACACGACGCTTGCGCCGTCAGTGCTGCTCTCGATGCTGCACGCCATCGAGGCGCGACACGGGCGCGAACGCGCCGAGCGCTGGGGCTCGCGCACGCTCGATCTCGACCTGATCACGTACGCGGATGTGCGCTCTGATGTGCCCGAGTTGCTGCTGCCGCATCCCCGCGCGGCGCAGCGAGACTTCGTGTTGCGGCCCTGGTTGTCGCTCGACCCCGACGCCGTGATCCCGGGCGTGGGGCGTGCGGACGCCGCGCTGGCCGCGCTGGCCGCGCTGGGTGGGGCTGGGGCTGGCGAGGTTGGTGGGGTCGTGGCATCCGATCACGAAAGCGAACGCCCGTGAGACGAACTTCTCCTCTCGTGCTGGTGCTCGTCGGGCTGTTTGGGGCGGTGCTGGGCTTCTTGCTCGACCTGGGGCTCACCGCCGCCGGGCGTCCGACGTTCACGCCCGTCGTGTCGTTGCCGATCTTGTTCGTCGTGCTGGCCGCGATATTGGTCCTGCTTGCGGTGCCGATTGCGCGGGCGAAACGCGATGCAACCCGGCGGGTGAACCCGTTCCGGGCGATTCGGGTCGCCATGCTCGCCCAAGCGTCGAGTCTTGTCGGGGTCCTGACCGCCGGCTTCGCAGTGGGGCTCGGAGCATACCTGCTGACGCGGCCGATCGCGCCACAGCTAGGCTCGATGGGTGCGGTGATTGCCACCACCGTTGCAGGGCTCATCCTCGTCGGTGCGGCGCTGTTCGCAGAACACTTGTGCACCATTCGGAAGGACGACGATGATGAGCACGCCGGATCCCCAGGCGGACCCGACTCCGATCATTGAAGATGGGACGGCGTACACGTCGATTCGTGAGCCAAAGAGCCCGAATCGGCTTGTGATTGAGCCCAATCAGTGGCACCAAATTTCTCGCAAGTACCTGGTCGTGCAGCTGATTTCGCACGGTGCAGTGCTTGCGCTGATCGTCGCCGCCGCGCTCGTCTTGTCGCTCCTGGCGCATCAGACGTGGATCTGGATTCCGGCTGGAGTTTTGATCGTGTTGTCGCTCTGGGGGATTGTGATTTTGCCGCGCCAGGTGCGCGGTTATGGGTACCAGCTCCGGGCGGATGACCTCGTGTTTCGGAAGGGTATTCTCTGGCAGCGGGTTGTGGCCGTGCCATATGGCCGCATGCAGCTCATCGACATTACCCACGGACCACTCGACCGTGGCTTCGGCATTGCGCAGCTCAAGTTTGTGACCGCAGCGGCGACCACCGGTGTCGTGATTCCGGGACTCGCGCAGATCACAGCCGAGACGCTTCGCGACCACCTGATCGCGGTCGCCGAATCGCGGCGAACAGGCCTGTGAGCTTCCCCGTAGCCCCGGTTCAGGGCCGTTCGCTCTTGAGCGACGGTGAGTGGCATCGCCTGCACCCATTGACACCGCTCCTCCGCGGTGGTCTCGTCTTTGTCGTCGTGATCGGCGTGATCGTTGCGAACCTCCGCGACCGGCTTGTGCAACTTTTCGTGCCAATGTTTGCCCCGGACTTTCCCTCTGACGAGTTTGCGTACGAAGGTGACCCGATCGATTGGGTGATCGAGAACAACCTCATCCTGATCGTCGCAGCCGTGGTCGTGGGCGTTCTGTTGCTCGTGGTCGCCGGGTTCTATTTGTCGTGGCACTTCCATACCTTCCGGATCACTCATGACGAGGTGGAGGTTCGAAGCGGCATCCTGTTCCGCACCCACCGTCGGGCAAAGCTCGACCGTGTGCAGGGCGTGAACCTGACGCGCCCGATGATCGCACGCCTGCTCGGCACCGCAAAGCTTCAGGTTGTCGGCGCCGGTGCCGACGGTGACGTCAAGCTGGAGTACCTCTCGACGACAAACGCAGAGCAGGTGCGAGCAGACATCTTGCGCCTCGCATCGGGCCGACAGCTCGATGCCGAGGTCGCACGCGGTGCGCACACCGGTGCCGGTGCGAGCGCCCTCTCTGCGGCGGTCAGTCAGGGCGTCACCGGTCTGATCGTTGGCGCCGATGTGGGCGAGGTTGAACCTGATTCGGTGGTGAACATCCCCGTCGGGCGCCTGCTGCTCTCTCATCTGCTCAGCCCGATCACGGTCATCCTGGTGTTTGCGATGGCGGCGGTGATCGTCGGGAGCGCCCTCGGTTCGTGGTGGATACTGTTCGGCATGATCCCGGTGTTCATCGCATTCGGCGCGTACTGGGCCTCCTCCGTGTTCAAGGGCTTGCGCTATTCGATCGCACCGACACGTAACGGCGTGCGCATCACGTTTGGCCTGCTCACGACAGTCACCGAGATCATCCCGCCCGGACGCATCCATGCCATCGAGATCCGTCAATCGATTCTTTGGCGGCCCGCGGGCTGGTGGACGATCAAGATCAATCGGATGACCGGCAAGAGCGCAGCCGAGGGCACGCAAGACCAGTTCACGACCGTGCTCCCGGTGGGTACGCGTGCCGATGTCGAACGCGTCATGGGGTTGCTCATGCCCGAGGCCACCGACCAGGCATGGCCGCTCGTGTTCGAGCACGGTGTGCTCGGGCCTCGCGCCGACGACCCGTTCGTGAACACGCCCCGCCGCGCGCGGATCTTCAACCTCCTCTCGTGGAAGCGCAACGGTTTCGCCCTGAGCGACGATGCCCTCTTGATGCGTCGGGGTGTGGTGTGGCGGACGCTGGCCCTGTTCCCGTTCGCCCGGATGCAGAGCATCGCGCTGAAGCAGGGGCCGATCGACCGGAGCATGCGGGTCGCGAAGGCCCAGGTGCACACCGTGCTCGGGCCGGTGGTTGGGCACCTGTCTGGGATCGATCGCGACGCCGCGCTCGGGCTGTTCGCCGAGGTCTCGAGCCGGGCCGTTCGCGCGGCTTCGACGGACCACAGTCATCGCTGGGCGCAGGCGGGCACCACCGCACCGACCGGCCCGGAGGCCGAGCCATCGAGCGCTTCGGCGGCCGAGCCACCGGCTCCTCCGGTGGCCGCCCCGCCGGCTCCTCCGGTGGCCGTTCTGCCGCCCGACGAGCAACCCAGACAGGAATAGGGAGCGGCAATGTCGCGGAGTGGACGCCTCGGCGTTGGAGTGATCGGCGCGGGCAAGGTCGGCCCGGTTCTCGCGGCCGCGCTCGCTGGCGCTGGCCACGCGCTCACGGGCATCACCTCGGGCTCTGACGACGAGCATGTTGATGTGCTGTTGCCGGGAGTGCCAAGGCTTGAGCCCGCAGAGGTTGTCGAGCGCAGCGAACTCGTCATCATCGCGGTGCCTTCGGCCGAGCTCGAGGGCCTGGTCGCGGGGCTCGCGGCGCTCGCCGCGTGGCAACCGGGTCAACTTGTGCTGCACACCGCGCCAGAATTCGGCACCGAGATCTTGCGCCCGGCGGTCGCCCTTGGGGTCATCCCGCTGGCTGTGCACCCCGCAGTGTCGTTCAGCGGGACGAGTATGGACCTGATGCTGCTGCAGGGGAGCTTTGCGGGTGTGACCGCGCCCGCCGCGGTCTTGCCCATCGCGCAGGCGCTCGCCGTCGAACTCGGGTGCGAGCCGGTCGTGATCTTGGAGGCCGACCGCCCGGCATACGCCGAGGCGATCGCTACGGCGACGACGTTCTCTCGCGCCATCGTGCAGCAGGCAACCGGGCTTCTGGCCGGTATCGGTGTGGAAAGCCCGGGAAGCTTTCTGTCGGCACTGGTGCGTTCGGCCGTTGACCAGGCATTGACCGAAACTGCACGAAGTGAGTCTGATCCCGACCCCCGGTAGACTCATGAGCGACTTCGAGGAGCCTCCCGCATGACCCAGAACGCCGCCACCACACCCGACGAGCCGAGTGAAGACGACGTCTTCGAACAGAAGGCCGTGCGTCTTGCAAAGCGCGAACGGCTGCTCGCCGAGCGTCAAGATGCCGCGGGTGGCCCCTACCCGGTGAGCTTGCCCATCGCCGACACGATTCGCGACCTGCGAGCGCGCTACAGCGAGCTCGAGGACGGAGCCGAAACCGGCGAGACAGCCGCCGTGGCGGGCCGCGTTGTGTTCAGCCGCAACACGGGCAAGCTCTGCTTTGCCTCGTTGCAGGCGGGCGACGGCAGCCGGATCCAGGCAATGGTGTCGCTCGCATCGGTCGGCGAAGAGCGGCTGCAGGCCTGGAAAGACCTCGTCGACCTGGGCGACCACGTGTTCGTGAGCGGCGAGGTGATTTCGAGCCGCCGTGGCGAGCTCTCGATCATGGTGTCGGAGTGGCAGATCGCCGCAAAGGCGATCCTTCCGCTGCCGAACTTGCACAGCGAGCTGTCTGAAGAGTCGCGCGTGCGCAACCGCTACCTCGACCTGATCGTTCGCGAACAGGCACGCGCCACGGTCGTGGCCCGGGCCGGAATGAACGCGTCGTTGCGGGCAACCCTTGGTGCCCACGGATACCTCGAGGTTGAAACACCGATGCTGCAGGTGCAGCACGGCGGTGCTTCGGCCCGCCCCTTCGTTACCCACTCGAACGCGTTCGACACGGAGCTCTACCTGCGCATCGCGCCCGAGCTCTTCCTCAAGCGCGCCGTGGTCGGCGGCATCGAGCGGGTGTTCGAAATCAACCGCAACTTCCGCAACGAGGGCGCGGATTCGACGCACAGCCCCGAGTTCGCGATGCTCGAGGCCTACCAGGCGTACGGCGACTACAACCAGATGGCGGCGCTGACGCAGGAGATGGTGCAGAAGGCCGCGATTGCGGTTGCCGGATCGACCGAGGTGACGCTGGCCGATGGCACGCTGTACGACCTCGGTGGCGAGTGGCCGCGAGTGTCGATGTACGAGTCGTTGTCGGAAGCCGCCGGACGGGTCATCACGCCGGAGACAACCGTCGAAGAACTGCTTGCGCTTGCCGCAGAGCAGGAAGTCGCAGAGCCCGCGCAGGTGACCCACGGCAAGCTGGTCGAAGAACTCTGGGAGCACTTTGTGAAGGGCTCGCTCGACCGCCCGACGTTCGTGATGGACTTCCCGCTCGACACCAGCCCGCTGGTGCGCGAGCACCGGAGCAAGCCCGGCGTCGTCGAGAAGTGGGACCTGTACGTACGCGGCTTTGAGCTCGCGACCGCGTACTCGGAGCTTGTCGACCCCGTGATCCAGCGCGAGCGTTTCGTCGAGCAGTCGAAGCTTGCCGCGCGGGGCGACGTCGAGGCGATGCGCGTCGACGAGGAGTTCCTTCGGGCACTTGAGCACGGGATGCCGCCGTCCGGTGGCATGGGCATGGGCATCGACCGGCTGCTCATGGCAATCACCGGCCTCGGCATTCGCGAGACGGTGCTCTTCCCGCTGGTCAAGTAGCGCGCGCACGGCTGGCACTCACACGGTGCTCGGCCGGTCGAACGCCCACTCGGGCAGATGGCCGTTGCGCACCATGGCGGACACGATCTGCGCGAGCCCGTACTCGGGGTCGATCTCGTGGACGAGATCCAAGTAGGCGCCAGCGTGGGTGGATTTGCCCATGGCCCAGCTGAGCCATGCAGCAACGGTCAGCGGGGCGCACCGAAACTCGACCGGGGCGATTGCCGAGAGGTGGCGGACCAGGGCGAGCGCCGCGCTGATGCGGAGTACATCGGGGCGCGGCCCTTCGCCGACCATGTGCGCCGCGAGATGCGCAGGAAACACTGCGCCGTCTTCCCACGCGAGCTGGGCTTCGAACAGCTGCGTGCCGGTCTCGAGGTTGAACGACCACTGGCTGAGCGCGACATCGCGCATTGATGGCCTTGCGAGGCAGACGAGCAACGCCGCAGTTTCGTTCGTGCCCAACGACTCGGGGATCGCGCCAAGTGCGCCCTCGAACAGCGCCGGAATGTCGCAGAGTGCGCCGAGCGCACCGGCCATGTCGGCCTGCGAGGGCTCGCCGACTGGGGGCAGCTGCGCCCCGAGATCAAACCCGAGCCCGAGCCCGAACCCGAGACCGGAATCGTCAAGCCACTCGACGTCACCGTCATCATCGTCGTCACCGTCATCACCCTCTCCGAGCGCCGCGAGCAGCTCGAGCCCGCGCAGCAGCTGATCGATCGCGGTGCTGACGTGTTCACAATCGGCGAGATCGACGTGCGGGAGCTCGACACCGGTGCGTTGGTCGCCCGTGATGGGGTCGAGCCCGAGCGGGAGTGCTGCGCGGGCGGATGCGGCATCCAACTCTGTAAGTCGATGCGTGGAGCCAGCGGGTTCGAGGTACGAACACCAGGCGTCGCTTGCGACGCACAGGGCGTCGCGCACGCGAAGCCCACACGCGTCGGCGCACCGGAGGACCGCATCGATGAGCGCGGCATGGGCGATCCGCCCGCCGGGTATTTCGCGGAGCGGCTCATCGCAGTACACGACTGGTGCGATGCCGTCGGCGTCGTGCAAGCGGCACACGAGCCCGATGAATGTGGCCGCGCTGGCCGCGATGTCTTGCTCGTCGGCGCCGTCCGGGGGCAAGTCGACGCGAAGCACCCCGAGCGTTCGGGCGCCCTCGAACGCCACCAGCGCGATGCTGCGGGTGGGGGTATAGCCGGCGAGCGCGGGAACGAGGGCGAGAAAATCGGCCGCGGACTTGGCCTTGAATACTGTTTGCATGCCCCGAGTTTCGGCGCGCGATCCGGACGGCGGGGGACTGCGCGGGCCGGTGTGGGTAGGTGAGTTTCGGCGTGGCCTTGTGCAGGAGCAGTGCCGGGTACGATAGAAGCATGGACAACTACTGGGTCGCAGTGGCATGGTCGCTTTTGCCGACGACCGCGGTGAGCATCGTCTTCTTCTACGTGGTGCGGAGCGTCATCCGGATGGACCGCACCGAACGCCGCGCCTACGCGAAGATCGAAGACCAGGAGCGCGCTCGCCGAGGCATGCCCGCCCGCGTCGAATCGGCATCCGCGCCCGCCGAATCTGCCCCCGCACGCTGAGCTGTGCCCGCCCGATAGGGTGAGGGCTAGCTAACTGCACGGGTGATGAGCGGAGATACTGCGTGAACTTCACGTTCGGCCTCACATGGTGGGCCGCGGCCATTCTGGTCGTCGACATCACCATTCGCATCATCGCGATCATCGTCGTGCCGCGCAATCGCAAGCCCACGGCCGCGATGGCCTGGCTCCTTGCGATCTACTTCATCCCGTTCATCGGGGTGTTGCTGTTCCTCCTGATCGGCAACCCGCGCCTCCCGCGCAAGCGCCGCCGCAAGCAGCAACGCATCAACGACTACATTGCCGGCGCGAGCGAGAATTTGCAGTTCGGCACCCTGCGTCCGAACGCCCCCGAGTGGTTCACATCCATGGTCGCGCTCAACACCAACCTCGGTGCGATGCCGCTCGCGGGCGACAACGGCGCGCACCTGATTGCCGACTATCAGGAGAGCCTCGACGCGATGGCAGACGCCATCCGGACGGCCGAGCGCTACGTGCACGTCGAGTTCTATATCCTTTCGGCGGATGCCGCAACCGAGAACTTCTTCTCCGCGATGGAAGATGCGCGGTCACGAGGCATAACCGTCCGTGTGCTGATGGACCACTGGGCGAACCGGGGCAAGCCCGGATACAAGCAGACCCAGCGCCGACTCACCGCGATGGGTGCCGAGTGGCACTTGATGCTGCCGGTACAACCGCTGCGCGGCAAGTACCAGCGCCCCGATCTGCGCAACCACCGGAAGCTCGTCGTGGTCGACAACCGTGTCGCATTCATGGGTTCGCAGAACGTGATCGACTCGAGTTACAACCTGAAGAAGAACATCCGTCGCGGCCTGCACTGGGTCGACCTGATGGTGCGACTCGACGGGCCGGTCGTGTCGAGCGTCAACGCCATCTTCCTCGCGGACTGGTACAGCGAGACCGACGAGATCCTTGAGGAGGGAGCGTTGGTCGACCTCGAAGATGTGCGCTCCGGTTCAGGCGATCTCGACTGCCAGGTCGTGCCGTCGGGCCCCGGATTCGAGGGCGAGAACAACCTCCGGCTCTTCCTGGGCCTGCTCTACTACGCGCAGCGCACGATCAGCATCGTGAGCCCATACTTCGTCCCCGACGAGGCGCTGCTCTACGCCATCACGACGGCCCGCATGCGCGGAGTCGACGTCGAGCTTTTCGTGTCTGAAGAGGGCGATCAGGCAGTGGTTTATCACGCACAGCGCAGCTACTACGAGGTGCTCCTCAAGGCTGGCGTGCGCATCTGGATGTATCGCAAGCCCTACATTCTGCACACCAAGTGCTTCACGATCGATGACGAGGTCGCGGTGCTTGGGTCGAGCAACATGGACATGCGGTCGTTCGGCCTCAACATGGAAGTGTCGTTGATGGTGCGTGGCGAAGAATTCGTGCGCGAGATGCAGGACGTCGAAGACATGTACCGCTCGCTGAGCCGGGAGCTCACGCTCGAAGAATGGAAGCAGCAGCCGTTGCGCTCGACGGTGCTCGATAACCTCGCACGCCTCTCTTCCGCGCTGCAATAGCCGAGGCATCCGCCGTATTTGTTACCTTGCTGTCATCTCGGCATCTCCAATATGGGGGCGGGATGCTCCAATATGGAGGCATGCGCAAATTCAAGGCAGCACTTGTCACGAGCGCCCTGTTGGGCCTCACCATCGCACTCGGTGCGTGCGCCAGTGCTCCGGCCACGCCCGATGAAAAGACCATGCAGTCGCCGGATGCCGGTGGCGGCGTCGGTGACTTTGAAACGGAAGCCGCATGGCTTGATGCGGGCCGGCTCATCGGCCTTGTGACCTACGGCAGCTCCAGCTGCGTGCCCGTCGTCGAAGACGCGACCGTCGCGGGTGACGTGATCACCGTGACGTTCGCGAAGCAGGAGAGCAATGCCGTCTGCACCGCCGATATGGCTCCCCGCGTGAGCGTGTTCGGTGTGCCCGAGGGGACGGACGTCACCGAAGACGTGAACATCCTCATCGCAGGCACCGACGAAGACGCCGACCTCGACGGCCTCGACGCCGCGCCTGCAGACACGTCGACCGACTACGCGCCGAGCGCCGGTTGGTACAACGACAAGGGCGGCTTCATCGTCGCGACCTGGGGCAGCTCGACCTGTGTTCCCGTGATCGACGCAGTCGAGCCGACCGGCACCGCCGACGTTGCCTTGACGTTTGCAACGCCGAAGGAAGATCGCCCCTGCACCATGGATATGGTGCCGCGCGCCAACATCGCGCAGGTTGACGGCCTCGCCACGCAGGATGACATCACCCTGTTGCTCTCGGGCGACAACATCACGGGGAGCACGCTCATCCTCGGCTAGCCACACCTGGTTTTCCGTATCGGATGCGGGGCTTCGCGCGTTGGCGCGGGCCCCGCTTTCGCGTTTCGCGGCGCGCCCCGCCCGGCGCAGCCCGCGCACGGCCCGGCGCCAGCCCGCCTCGCTCCGCCCGGCGCCAGCCCGTCTCGCTCAGCAGTCGCATATGGTCGCCAAATCGCGCAAAGGCGACAATTTGCGACGGGGGAACGAAAGAGGGGCGGCGCGAGAACGGAGGCAGAGGGCGGCGCGAGAACGGGGAGCATGCCCGGTCCTCCTACCCCCGCTCAGCAGTCGCATATGGTCGCCAAATCGCGAAAAGGCGACAATTTGCGACGGGGGAACCAAGGAGGCGCTACGGGGGAACGAAGGGCGGGCAGCGGGGCGCGGAGGACGCGCGAGGGCGCGGCGGCGCGTCAGCGGGCGCGCACGAGGAGGTCGCCCACCTCGCACTCGAGCGCGTCACAAATCGCTGCGAGCGTCGAGTACCGAATCGCGCGAGCCCGGTCGTTCTTCAGTACTGAGAGGTTGACCACGCTCACGCCGACGAGTTCGCTGAGTTTGGTCAGCGTCATCCCACGCTCTTCGAGCAGTTCATCGAGACGACAATGGATGCCGGTGCGTTCGTCTTCGGGATCAACGCGGCTCATACGAGCAACTCTGTCTCGCGCTGCAGGCGCGTCCCGATCTGGAACGCGCCTGCAAGGAGCCCGAGGAGCAAGCCCCAGCCGAACGGCGCGAGGTCCAGTGCGATCGAGAATGCGACGAAGAGTGGGTCAATCTGCGGTGTCGCCTCGCGGAGGACGATCGCGGCTTCGGCGCGGGCTACCGCTCCGGCGAACTGGCTCCCAATGCCACACACCATCACCGCTGCCGCGACGAAGACGAGCGCAAGCGGGAAGCGGCGTGTAAATGGGCGCCCGTTGAGAAGGCCGGTCGCGAGCCATATTGCGCTCGCGCACATGGTCAACGCGAGGACGATGGGCAGGAGTTCGCCGGCGAGGAGCCAGCCGGTCACCGACGGGGGCGCGTCGATCATCGTGACATCAAGGGTGGGGGAGACCGCGCTCCGCACACCGGGGACGGCACCGACCGTTGCATCAGGCTTGGGTGACGCCAACTCCATCGCGTACACGGTGGTCGGACCGGGGGTCAGCGCTTGGGTGACCGCGGCCGCTGCGTTCCCAATCGCAAGGGCGCCCACAAAGAGCGCACCAGCCGCGATGAAGACAGTGCCGAACCTGTCGGATCGCGCAAGGTCGGCGATGGACGGTTGCTCACTTTTCCGGAGCTGTAGGGCGAACACCGCGGCGCCCAGCGCCCCGACGATGACGCTGATGACCCGGATTATGTCGGGAGCGGAGATATCCACGAAAGCCACTTTCATATCGATAAACGTTGGTATCGATAAACGATATGTTGAGCGATGGGTGCTGTCAACCCAGGTATAAGGGCGCTATGCCTAGGGCGAACAAGGGCACGCGGCATCCACCCTCTGGTTACCCTCATTACAAGGCAACCGCCGCCTGCCTGAAGGAGTGACAATGTTCGAGAGATTTACAGACCGCGCCCGCCGTGTCGTTGTGCTCGCCCAAGAAGAGGCGAAGATGCTCAACCACAACTACATCGGCACCGAGCACATTCTGCTCGGGCTCATCCACGAGGGTGAGGGTGTCGCCGCGAAGGCGCTCGAATCTCTCGGCATCTCGCTTGACGCCGTGCGCGAGCAGGTGCAAGACATCATTGGCCAGGGCCAGCAGCAGCCGACCGGGCACATCCCGTTCACGCCGCGCGCCAAGAAGGTGCTTGAGCTCTCGCTTCGCGAGGCCCTGCAGCTCGGTCACAACTACATCGGTACCGAGCACATTCTGCTCGGCCTCATTCGTGAGGGCGAGGGTGTCGCCGCACAGGTGCTCGTCAAGCTCGGCGCAGACCTGAACAAGGTGCGCCAGCAGGTCATCCAGTTGCTGAGCGGTTACCAGGGCAAGGAGCCCGCGGCCGTGAGCGGTGCGGCTCACAACGATTCGCAGGCTGCACAGGGCGGTTCGGCGGTGCTCGACCAGTTCGGCCGCAACCTTACCCAGGCCGCGCGCGACAACAAGCTTGACCCGGTCATTGGCCGCGAGAAGGAGATCGAGCGGGTCATGCAGATCCTCTCGCGTCGCTCGAAGAACAACCCCGTGCTGATCGGTGAGCCCGGCGTCGGCAAGACCGCCGTCGTCGAGGGCCTCGCCCAGGCGATCGTCAAGGGCGATGTGCCCGAGACGCTGAAGGACAAGCAGGTCTACTCGCTCGACCTCGGCTCGCTCATCGCCGGCTCGCGTTACCGCGGCGACTTCGAAGAGCGCCTCAAGAAGGTCACGAAAGAGATCCGCACGCGCGGCGACATCATCGTGTTCATCGACGAGATCCACACCCTCGTCGGCGCCGGCGCTGCTGAAGGTGCAATTGATGCGGCATCCATTCTGAAGCCGCTCCTCGCACGTGGCGAGCTCCAGACGATTGGCGCAACCACCCTCGACGAATACCGCAAGCACTTTGAGAAGGATGCCGCGCTCGAGCGTCGCTTCCAGCCGATTCAGGTTGCCGAACCGAGCCTGCCGCAGACCATCAACATCCTCAAGGGCCTGCGCGACCGTTACGAAGCGCACCACAAGGTGCAGATCACGGACGGCGCGCTCGTCGCGGCTGCAAACCTCGCGGATCGCTACGTTGCAGACCGCTTCCTGCCCGACAAGGCCATCGACCTGATCGATGAGGCCGGCGCTCGCCTGCGCCTGTCGATCCTGTCGTCGCCGCCTGAGCTCCGCGAATTCGACGAGAAGATCGCCAAGGTTCGCGAGCAGAAGGAAGAAGCCAGCGAAGAGCAGGACTTCGAGAAGGCCGCGTCGCTGCGCGATGAGGAGAAGAACCTCCTCGCCGAGCGCCTCCGCCTCGAGAAGCAGTGGCGCAGCGGCGATGTCGCGACGGCCGCCGTTGTCGACGAGGGGCTGATCGCTGAGGTGCTGGCGCAGGCCACCGGCATCCCCGTCTTCAAGCTCACCGAGGAAGAGACCTCGCGACTTGTCTTCATGGAGAAGGCCCTGCACGAGCGGGTCATCGGTCAGGAAGAGGCGATCGCCGCACTGTCGAAGACGATCCGTCGTCAGCGCGCGGGCCTCAAGGACCCGAAGCGTCCCTCGGGCTCGTTCATCTTCGCCGGCCCGACCGGTGTCGGAAAGACCGAGCTTGCCAAGGCGCTCGCCGAGTTCTTGTTCGACGACGAAGACGCGCTCATCTCGCTCGACATGTCGGAGTACGGCGAGAAGCACACCGTTTCGCGCCTGTTTGGTGCCCCTCCAGGGTTCGTCGGCTTCGAAGAAGGCGGCCAGCTCACCGAGAAGGTACGCCGCAAGCCGTTTAGCGTCGTGCTCTTCGACGAGATCGAGAAGGCACACCCCGACATCTTCAACTCGCTGTTGCAGATCCTCGAAGAGGGTCGCCTCACCGACGGCCAGGGTCGCGTGATCGACTTCAAGAACACGGTCATCATCATGACCACGAACCTCGGTTCTTCGGCAATCGCCGGCGGCCCGGTTGGGTTCCAGGTCGAGGGCGACGCGACCACGTCGTACGAGCGGATGAAGGGCAAGGTTGACGAAGAGCTCAAGCGTCACTTCAAGCCTGAGTTCCTCAACCGCCTCGACGACGTCATCGTGTTCCCGCAGCTGTCGAAGCCCGAACTGCTGCAGATCGTGGGCCTGTTCACGAAGCGTCTCGGTGAGCGTCTGCTCGACCGCGATATGACGATCGAGCTCACCGACGCGGCAAAGGAGCGTCTCATCGAGATCGGGTTCGACCCGACACTTGGTGCGCGTCCGCTCCGCCGCGCGATGCAGCGCGAGGTCGAGGACCGGCTCTCCGAGCGCATCCTCCACGGCGAGCTGCACTCCGGCGACCACATTCATGTCGACTTCGCGGGCACCGACTTCGTGTTCACGAACGGCCCGCGCGGCGAGAAGGTCGCCGTGGGGCAGGTTGGCGGCGGGGCCATCAGCGCAACGCCCGAGATCCTGGCCGGTTAGCAACGGCTAACGATTGGTGTGAGAGAAGAGCGGATGCTGCGGCATCCGCTCTTCTTCGTTGTTGCGGTGGTGTGTGCGCCGCTCCGCTCCCTCACGGGCGCCGCACCTCCGCTCCCTGCTCAGCAGTCGCGTTCGGCGCCGCCCCCTTTGCTCAGCAGTCGCGATTTGTCGGGTTTGGGGGCTAAAGCGACAAATCGCGACTGCTGAGCGGGGTTGCGGGGTTGCGGGGTTGCGGGGTTGCGGGGGCGCGGGGACGGAGGGACGCGGGGGCGGGCGCGAACGGCGCCGGCCGGTGCGCGAGCGGGGCGACCGCGAGAGCGGCGGCGGGCGGGGTGCGCCTGCAAGGGATGAGGCGTGGGCGACCGTATGCTGAAACGT
This sequence comes from Actinomycetes bacterium, assembly GCA_029777095.1. Lineage (GTDB taxonomy): Bacteria > Actinomycetota > Actinomycetes > Actinomycetales > Microbacteriaceae > Microbacterium. Next base: position 27,533 of record JAKOTS010000035.1, read on the forward strand.
ATGGACGAGTTCACCCTGCGGCGTGCCCGCACGAGCGATGTGGTCGGGATCCAGCAGCTTGTGGCTCCGCTGGTTGACCGCCGCATTCTGCTTGGCAAAGAACTCGTTGTGCTCTACGAAGCGGTGCAGGAATTCGTGGTCGCCGAGGCGAGCGACGGCACACTCATCGGCTGCGGAGCCCTGCACGTGATTTGGGAAAACCTCGGCGAAGTGCGCACGCTTGCCGTCGCCGAGACCTGGCTGCACCGCGGCGTTGGCCGCGCCATCGTGCTTGAGCTCGAGCGCAACGCGTTGGAGCTCGGCCTCAGCAAGCTTTTCTGCCTGACCTTCGAGGTTGACTTTTTCACGCGACGCGGCTTTGCGCCCATCGCCGAGGGCGTCGTCGCCGACGATGTGTATGTGCAGCTCGTCCGCTCGCCCGATGAGGGCGTCGCAGAGTTTCTCGACCTCGCGCGAGTGAAGCCCAACACGCTCGGCAACACCCGCATGCTGAAGATCCTGACTCCCATCGACGGCGAAGCCGAAGCGCGATGAGCTCCGTCGGCAAGCGGCCCTCCCGCGCGGTATACCGCCGGCGGCGTCTCGTGCTACTCGTCGGCATCGTCGTTGTCGCCGCACTCATCGTGTGGCTCTTCGTCGCGCAACCCTGGGCGGGCGCGAGTGGTGGGGCAGGGGCATCCGCTGAGAAGCCCGCCGCAAGTGACGCGCCCAGCGACGCACCTTCAGATCCGGATGCCGCAGCCACACCTCCCGCCGAAGGTGACGCCGAGGCGGAGCCCGACCCCGATGCCCCCGAGGTGACCCCCACCGGCCCCGCCGAGTGTGTTGCCGCCGATGTGCTCGTTGAAGCGGTGACCGACAAGGTGACGTATGCGGCGGGCGAACAGCCGCAGTTGGCGATTCAGCTCACGAACCGGGGCAAGGACTGCACGCTGAACGTTGGTACGACCCAGCAAAAGCTGACGGTGATGAGCGGCGGCGATACCTGGTGGCGTTCGACTGACTGCCAGTCCGAACCGAGCGACATGGTGGTGTTGATCGAAGCCGGGCAGACCGTGAAGAGTGGGGCACCCGTTGTGTGGGATCGGACCCGTTCGACGCCGTCCTCGTGCGACAACCCGAATCGACCGGTTGCGGCCGGTGGGGGTGCCTCGTACCATGTGAGCGTTGAGATTGGCGGCATCCCGTCGCAGTCGACGCAGCAGATATTGCTCTACGGATAGCGCCCGAGCGGAGTACTTCGATGAACGCAGCCAGCCCCGACGTCGCTGGTGATGCGCGGGGTGAGCGCGGTGCGATTCGGGTCGTGCCCGCGAACGAAGCGACGTGGGATGAGTTGCAGACCGTACTCACCGGCGCTGCGCATCGATGCCAGTGCCAGCGCGTTCGGCTGGGCGATCACGACTGGTGGCACATGCCGCAGGAGGCACGTGCGTCGATTCTCGCCGCCGAAACGCAGTGCGGTGACCCCCGCGCTGAGAGCACGATCGGGGTCGTCGCGTACCTCGGGGACGAGCCCGTGGGCTGGTGCGCGGTCGATCGTCGCGGTGTCTATGGGCGACTTCGGGGCTCGCCCGTGCCTTGGAACGGCCGCGCTGAAGACCCCGATGATCCCGATGTGTGGGCGATCGCATGCGTGATCGTGCGGCCGGGTTTTCGGCACGAAGGACTGACGTATCCGCTCGTTGCGGGCGCCGTTGAGCATGCCCGAGCGCAGGGCGCACGCGTGATCGAGGGGTATCCGATGCTTACCGGCGGCGCGAAGATCACGTGGGACGAATTGCACGTTGGGCCCGTCGGGCCGTTCGTCGCTGCGGGTTTCGAAGAGGTGAGCCGGCCGACGAAGCGCCGCGTGGTGATGCGCCTCGCGCTTTGAGAGGTGGTGAGGTGGCGCGTGGTGTGGTCGCTTCGGCGCCTCCGGTGCGGTGCCGTTCGTGTTCGGCCCTCCGGGCGCGGTGCCTTTCACGCTCGGCCTTCCGGTGCGGTGCCTTTCGTGTCCGACCCTCCGGTGCGGTGTCTTTCGCTCCCCCGTCGCGTTTTGTCGCTTTTGGGCGCGATACCGACAATTTGCGACTGCGGAGCGATCAGGGGGGGCGATCAGCGCGCGGGGCGCGGGGCGCGGGGCGCGGGGCGGGCGGGCGGCGGCCCGGGCGGGGAGAGGCGGGCGGATAGGCTGGAGGCATGGCTGGAGCATCCAAGGGAAAAAAGCGCAAAGCGTCCAAAGCGCCGCTCGAGTTTCGCTCGCAGGTGCTGGCTGACGCGCTCGAACGGCAAGACATGGCCGCGGTCGCCTTCGCGCTGCGCAACGGCCCCACGGTTGTGCCGCTGATCAAGCCGGGTCCGCGCGATAGCCCCCTCGACGGCGGCGAGGTGTGGACGTACAAGGATGCCGCAACCGGCGACGTCGCCCTGTTGCTCTTCAGCGACGCGGCCAACAAGCCCGACAACCTGCCACCCGCCGTTGGTCTTCACAGCCCGTACTGGCTGCTCAGCTTCCTGAAGCGCTACGAAGACGAGATCACGACCGTCTTTCTCGACATCGCCGGGCCGCACCCGATGCAGGCATCGCCGAGCGAACTCCTCGCCGCACTCGAAGCGTAACCGCAGCACGCCGCAGCGCGCCGCCCGCCGCAGCACACCACGCGCCCCGCGGCCCGCGGCCCGCCGCCCCTAGAACTCCGGAATATCGCGGAGCTTCGCGTGCCCCACGGCACGCGCGGCCAGCGCCTTGACCTGCTTGATCGCGGGGTCGAGGGTGCCGGCTTCGGCGTCGACGATCGTCTTGTAGCCGAGCCGCGTGGCCTCGCCCCGGCGCTGGGCGGCCATGGTCACCGGGCGGATCTCGCCGGCGAGGCTGAGCTCGCCCACCGCCGCGACCTCATGCGGCACCGCGAAATCGTGCAGCGCGCTCGCGACGGCGATCGCGATCGCGAGGTCGGCGGCGGGCTCGGCAAGGCGCACCCCACCGACCGTCGACACGTAGACGTCTTTATCGCTGAGCTTCACCCCGGCACGGCGTTCGAGAATCGCCAGGATCATCGCGACGCGCGACGCCTCGACACCGTTCGTCACGCGGCGCGGGTTGGGTGCCGAGGTCACGTTGACGAGGGCCTGCACCTCGACGGGCATGGCGCGCCGGCCCTCGAGCGCGATCGTCACGCACGTGCCCGCAACCGCGGCGCCGCGGCTGAGGAACAGCCCGCTCGGGTCGGGCACCTCGGCGATGCCGTCGCCGGTCATTTCGAAGCATCCAACTTCGTCGGTCGGGCCGAAACGATTCTTCAGCGAGCGAATGAAGCGAAGCGAGGTTTGCCGGTCGCCCTCGAAATGGCAGACCACGTCAACCAGGTGCTCGAGCAGGCGCGGGCCCGCGATCGAGCCGTCTTTGGTGACATGGCCGACGATGAGCACCGGCAGATCGCGCTCTTTTGCGATGCGGATGAGCGTGGCCGCGACCTCGCGGACCTGGCTAGGGTGCCCGGCCATGCCGTCGCTCAATGACGACGAGACCGTCTGCACCGAGTCGACGATGAGGAGCTCGGGCTCGACCTGGTCGACATGGCCGATGATCGTTGCGAGGTCGGTCTCGCTTGCCAGGTAGAGCTCGTCGTGCAGCGCGCCCGTGCGCTCGGCACGCAGGCGCACCTGCCCGGGGGACTCTTCGGCGCTGACGTAGAGCACGCGGCGACCGCTCTGCGCGGCCTTCGCGGCAACCTCGAGCAGGAGCGTGGACTTGCCGACGCCGGGCTCGCCGCTGAGGAGGATCGCCGCGCCGGGCACGATGCCGCCGCCGAGGACGCGGTCGAACTCGCCCATGCCGCTCGGGCGGCGCGGGGCGTCGGCCGTGCTGAGCGCGGTGATCGGTTTGGCCGCGCGATCGTTGGCCGGCGCAACGGGCGTAAAGCCGCGAAGCACTCCGGTCTGCGTGGCCACCTCAACGACCGTGCCCCACTGCTGGCATTCACCGCAGCGCCCGGCCCACTTGATCGCCGTCCACCCGCACTCGGTGCATTTGTAGGGCGGTGCTTTGGTGGTCTTGCGAGTCGACATGTTCCCAGGCTAGTTGGCGCCTCTGACATCGGCGTTCGCCGCGCGAATCATGCCACGCGCGACTCACGCCACGGGCGTGTAGGCAACAATCTGCACGCCCGGCGCATCCGAGGGCCGAAGCTGGTGGTGCTCATACCGAACGAGCCCCGCATCGGGATGATGGAACACCCGTTCGCGCGTCGTGAACCCTCGCACATCGTGGCGGTCCCAGCCCGCCCGAAACTCGGGGCTGTCGTCGCGTAGCCGCTCGACGAACGAACGCACCTCGGGGTCGGAGAGGCGGGCCGCGGCCTCGGAGCGAAACTCGCCGAGGAAGCGGCGGCTCGTCTCGGGCCAGTCGGCAAGCAGGGTGCGCACGGCGGGGTCGGTGAACACCAGCCGCAACAAGTTGCGCTCGTCGACGGGAGTGCGGGCGACGTTGGGGTAGAGCTGTTCGTAGGCCGCGTTCCATCCGGCGATCCGCCAGTTGGGCGTCAGCGCGAAGGCGGGGTTCTCGCCGAGGGCATCGAGCAGGTGCTGCACGTGGGCGGGCAGCACATCGGTGACGGGGGCATCGAGGTTGGCACCCGGGGCGAGTCCGGCGAGCGAGCGGACGTACCGCCGGCCCGCGTCGTCGAGTCCAAGCACGCGGGCGATGGCATCGATCACCTGCTGCGAGGGGTTGATGTTGCGCCCCTGCTCGAGCCACGTGTACCAGGTGACGCTGACGCCCGACAGGTATGACACCTCTTCTCGGCGTAGGCCGAGTGTGCGGCCGCGGCCCACCGGCGGCAAGCCGTGGTCGCTGCGCACGACCTGCTCGCGCCGCGCGCGCAGAAACGCGCCGAGTTCCTCGCGGCGACCGGCTGGCTGGTTCATGCTCCAAGACTAGTAGTGCCACTACTAGGAGTGACACAGACTTGCTGTTGCGGCATCCACCCACGATTGTTGAAGAATGGCAATTCCTATGCGTTCTCGTACAGTCACTCATGGTCGCAACATGGCGGGAGCCCGCGCGCTGCTGATGGCCGCCGGCGTCGACAAGTCTGACTTTGGCAAGCCGATCATCGCGGTGGCAAACAGCTTCACCGAGTTCGTGCCCGGCCACACGCACCTTCAGCCGGTTGGACGCATTGTTTCTGAGGCGATTACGGCGGCCGGTGGCATCCCGCGCGAATTCAACACGATCGCGGTAGATGACGGTATTGCCATGGGCCACGCCGGCATGCTCTACTCGCTGCCCTCGCGCGAGCTGATCGCCGACTCGGTCGAGTACATGGTGGAGGCGCACTGCGCCGATGCGCTCATCTGCATCTCGAACTGCGACAAGATCACGCCCGGCATGCTGATGGCCGCGCTGCGCCTGAACATCCCGACCGTGTTTGTGTCGGGTGGACCGATGGAGTCTGGCCGCGCGACCCTGGTCGACGGCACCGTACGCACACTTGACCTCGTCGACGCGATCTCGGAGGCCGTCAACGATGCCGTCTCTGACGTCGACATGAAGCGCATCGAAGAGGCCGCCTGCCCCACGTGCGGTTCGTGCTCGGGCATGTTCACCGCCAACTCGATGAACTGCCTCACCGAGGCGATCGGCCTCTCGCTGCCCGGCAACGGCTCGACCCTCGCGACCCACACCGCGCGCGACGCGCTCTACAGGAACGCCGGCAAGCTCGTCGTCGACATCGCCAAGCGGTACTACGACGACGAAGACGCATCGGTCTTGCCCCGCAACGTTGTCACGCCTGCCGCATTCGGCAACGCAATGGCCCTCGACATCGCCATGGGCGGTTCGACGAACACGATCCTCCACCTGCTGGCCGCGGCCCACGAGGCTGGCGTCGACTTCGGTCTCGACGACATCGATGAGGTTTCGCGCCGCGTTCCTTGCCTCTCGAAGGTCGCGCCGAACATCGCCGGCGACCGCACCTATTACATGGAGGATGTGCACCGTGCCGGTGGCATCCCCGCGATCCTCGGCGCGCTCCGCCGCGGCGGCCTCCTCGACGAGAACGTCAACACCATCCACTCGGCATCGATGAGCGAGTGGCTCGATGACTGGGACATTCGCTCGGGCAAGACCACCGAAGAGGCCCTCGACCTGTGGCACGCCGCGCCCGGTGGCAAGCGCACCTCGGTCGGCGGTTCGCAGTCGGAGCGCTGGCTGGCCCTCGACGATGACGCCGAGGGTGGCTGCATCCGCGACGTCGAGCACGCCTACACGAAGGATGGCGGCCTCGCCGTGCTGCGCGGCAACATCGCCGTCGACGGCGCCGTGGTCAAGACCGCCGGCGTTGATCCCTCGATCTTCATCTTCTCGGGCCCTGCGGTGGTCTGCGAGTCGCAGGACGAGGCCGTCTCGAAGATTCTGAACAAGCAGGTTGTTGAGGGCGACGTCGTGGTCATCCGCTACGAGGGCCCCAAGGGCGGGCCGGGCATGCAAGAAATGCTGTACCCGACCTCGTTCCTCAAGGGTCGCGGCCTCGGCAAGAAGTGCGCGCTCATCACCGATGGCCGCTTCTCGGGCGGCACCTCGGGTCTGTCGATCGGGCACGTGTCGCCCGAAGCGGCATCCGGTGGACTGATCGCGCTCGTCGAAGACGGCGACATCATCTCGATCGACATCACCACGCGAGCAATGAACCTTGAGGTCGCTGACGACGTGCTCGAGACGCGCCGTCAGGCGCTCATGGATGCCGGTGGCTACCGCCCGCGCGACCGTCAGCGTGTTGTCTCGCCGGCGCTTCGTGCATACGCCGTCATGGCCCAGTCTGCCGACAAGGGTGCCGTGCGCGATGTCAGTGTTGTGGAGCGCGCCATGAAGAGCATCGACGAGCGTGAGGCTGCCCGCGTTTAGAGCCCCAGGGTCGCGAGCGAGGCGCGGAGGGCGTCGGCCGATGCGATGAGCTTGTTTGACTCGTCGGCCGACAGCGGCGTGCCGTGCACCGGGGTGGCCCCGTGGGCGCCCACGATGCTCGGCATCGAGAGGGCGATCCCGTCGACGCCATACTCGCCGCCGAGCACCGTGCTCACGGGCAGCACCGCGTGCTCGTCGCGCAGAATCGCCTCGGCGATGCGTGCGCCCGACAGGCCGATCGCATAGTTCGTCGCGCCCTTGCCGGCGATGACCTTGTAGGCGGCGTTCTTCACGTCATCGGCGATGTGGTCGAGCTCATGCGGCTCGAAGCGGTGCGAACCGGGGCCCTGCCAGTCGAGGATCGGCACCGAGCCGATTGTGGCGGTTGACCACAAAGCGAACTCGGTGTCGCCGTGTTCGCCCACGATCGAGGCGTGCACGCTCGACGTCGCGACCCCGGCGCGCTTGGCGAGCAACCAGCGCAGGCGGCTCGTGTCGAGCACGGTGCCCGACGACATGATGCGGGTGCTCGGCAGCCCGGTGATCTGTTGCGCGGCCACCGTGAGCACATCGCACGGGTTGGTCACGAGCACGTAGACCGCGTTCGGGGCGTGCTCGAGAAGCGCGGGCAGCATGCCCTCGAGAATGCGCACGTTCGTGCCTGCCAACTCGAGCCGCGTTTGTCCTGGCCGCTGTTTCGCTCCCGCGGTGATGACCACGACGTTCGCATCTTGCACCACCGAGATGTCGTCGCCCCCGACAATGTCGCTCGAGCCGGTGAACTGGGTGCCGTGTGCGAGGTCTAAGACTTCGGCATCCACCTTCTCTTTCGCAATGTCGTAGAGCGCGACGTGCCGCGCAGAGCCGCGAATCAGGGCGGCGTAGGCCAGGCTCGTGCCCACACTGCCGGCGCCGATGACCGCAAGTTTGGAGTTCTCGATGGCACTCATGGCGCCAGTTTGCCAGGGGGAGTGGGCGCTTGGCGAGGGGGTGCGCTGTCGCGAGCGAAGGTGCATTTCGGATGCCGCGACCCGCCGCAACGCGCCGATTGGCGCGCATCCGCTGATTCACGTAAACTCATCCGCGGTGACGTGTCCGAGCGGCCGAAGGTGCAACACTCGAAATGTTGTGTAGGTTCACCCCTACCGTGGGTTCAAATCCCACCGTCACCGCCACCGAAAACCCCCGCAGGTCCCTTGGAAACATTGGGATTGCGGGGGTTTTTGCTTTGTCCGTTTTGGCGGCGTTACCAACACTTAGGCATATAACTGTTAGTAAGATGATGTGATGAGCAACGGTACGGCTAGCCCTCGAATTGCTGTCGAGGCCGTCTCGCACGAGACGCTCGACTGGTCCCCGCGCGCGCCCGAGATGTATTCGCGAGCTGAAGTGCTGCGTCAGACCGGGACCTACGAGGCAACGATCACTGCTTCTCTTGCTGGCTGGGATCCCCGTATATCCGGTGAAGATGCCGCTGACATCGAAGACGCCACCCGACAGCTCGTGCTCTTCGATGAGCATGCCCAGCGCACGCTCGGTACGGAGAACGCCGCTCTCGGCCCGATGTCGGCGATCCTGCTGCGCACAGAGTCTGCATCGAGCTCGCAGATCGAGCAGCTGACGACATCAGCGAAGCAGCTCGCCCTCGCCGAGATCGACGAGGGCGACAAGCAGAACGCGCTCACTGTCATCGGCAACGTCCGCGCGATGGAGGCCGCGCTCCAGCTTTCGGATGACATCACGGAGGATGCCATCCTTCAGATGCACCGTGCGCTCCTGCTGCACCAACCTGGTCTCGAGCATGAAGCCGGCCGCTACCGCGAGCAGCAGGTCTGGATCGGCAGTGGGAACGCTGGGCCGCTCTTGGCTCAGTTCGTTGCGCCCCACCATGCCCGCATTCACGGTGCAATCTCTGATCTGGTCGACTTCATCGCCCGGCAAGATCTCTCAGTCCTCGTCCAAGTCGCTGTCGCACATGCCCAGTTCGAGACCATCCACCCGTTCGTCGACGGCAACGGAAGAACCGGGCGCGCACTCGCGCAGTCGATCCTTCGCAACAAGGGTCTTGTCGGATCGGCAGCGGTACCGATTTCGGCAGGGCTGCTCGTGAACACGAATCGCTACTTCGCAGCACTCGGCGCGTTTCGTGATGGTGACGCCGGCCCCATCATCAGGTCGTTCGCCGCCGCCAGCCGCATCGCCGCGGCATCCGGGACCAAGCTCGTTGATGACCTCGCAGCGCAGCTGGATGAATCCCGCGCCAAGCTGACTGGGCTGCGCGCAGACGCGACCGCGTGGAAAGTGCTCCCAACTCTTGTCGGTCAGCCCGCCGTGAACTCGAGATACCTCCAGCAGGTGCTCGGTCTCGGTGACATGGCGGCCCTTCGCGCGCTCGACGCACTCGTTGACCGCGGTGTCCTCTCTGAGTCAACTGGCAAGGCTCGCAGTCGCATCTGGCAACATCGCGGCATCTTCGAGGTGCTCGATGCGTATGCGGAGTCGATCAGGCGAATGTCGACGCGTTGATCAGGGATTCCTGCTCGCAAGAAGCATCCGTCACTGCCAAGCTGACCTTATGAAGAAGATTTCGTACCTGGCCATCGCCGCAATTGCCGCGGCATTTACGCTCACCGCTTGCTCCTCGCCCGCGGGGGACAAGCCTGTGATCGCACCGGTCACGATGGAGGCGAGCGAGCTGCAGGGCACGACCGTTGACCTGATCGTCGGCCAGGTGCTGAACATTGATACCGGCTCGCTCGCGGTCGACAGCTACAGCGGAAAGGTAGCCGACCCATCCATCGCGAAGTTCGTTGCGGGCCGTGAAGACGCCAGCGCAACGTTCAATCCTGGCGTCGAGGCGCTCGCCGCAGGCTCGACCGCGGTAACCCTGACGAACGAGCAGGGCGGAATCCAGCCCCTCGAGTTCACCGTGAGCGTTCGCCCCGAGAAGTAGGCCCGGCGATAGAGTCGGCGTCATGAGTGAACAAGCGCCTGCGAGCACCGAGTTGAGCTGGAATGAGTCCGTGGCGATCGAACCCATAGGCGATGACCGCTTTCGCGCTCGGGTCGGCGAGCAGTGGAAGTCGCTCCAGGGTGTGCATGGCGGCGTCGTTGCAGCCCTCGCCCTGACGGCAACCGAGCGGGTCTTGGCCGACTTGGGCGTTGACCCGGCCACGACGCTGCGCGCGGCAACGTTCGGCTACGTGAGCGGCAACGTACAGGGCGACCTTGAGATCGACGTCGAGGTCGTCCGGCGGGGCCGAGCGATGATCACCTCGCACGCCACGACGAGCCAGGGTGGCAAGACGACCACGGTTGCACGGTTCCACCATTCGACGCCGTGGGAAGGTCCCGTCTACAGTGCGGCTCCACCCATGCCGGTCCGCCCGGAGGGCACGGTGCGCCTCGCGCGGCCCGGCGAACCGACGCACATCAATAACGTCGAGACGTACCTGCATCCAGACACGACAATCTTCGCGGGGCAAGAGCGTGCCGAGTGGCTCGCGTGGAGTAGGCCGAAGCAGGGCTCAAGCTTCGACAGCGCGTGGCTCGCGATGTTCGGCGACTATTTTCCGCCGGCAGTCTTCGCCCGCGCGACGGGCCCCCAACGCGCGGTGACGATCGAGTATTCGTTGCAGATCCACGACGCACGTGGGCAATGGACACTGGGCGACGACGAATATCTCGCCGTCCGGATGCACGCGTTCCACTCCAACGACGGGTTCGCCGTTGAGGATGGCTGGATCTACCTGCCCGACGGCTCGTTGTTGGCGACTGTTCGACAGACCCGCCTCGCCGGCTGAGCGCGCGTCCGTCGCGCGCCCGGCCCGGCCGACAGAAACGCACGCGCGGCCGACAAGAATGAGGGCTGTCGCCTCGCCGACGTAAGGAATACAATGTTGCCGCTGGCTCTGGGGAGCCGCATCATCATCGTCACGGTAGGTGAGCTTTCGACCATCCGCGAGCCACGATTTCCGGCACACCTCGTTGTCCATCTGCGTAGTGCGGAGCCGACATGCCTGGCAATGACCATCCCGAACGCGTCGAGGCGCCGGCCATCGTCACAATCGATGACTGGGTTCGCAATGAGGTCGAGTACGCGGCCCGTCGCCCGTCGAGTGCTCCGTCGTGGCAGAGGTTCGCCGACCTGCCCGTGCCCGACGGCGACGTCGCTCTGTGGATCACTCGCCCGCGCGATCTGGTCGCGCTCCTCACGGTCTGGCATGCCGTCGACCTGTTGCCTGCAACGAACGGTGGGGCTGCAGTCATTTCGGCTCGCGCGGGGGCGACGCTCTCCGTGCATCTGCCGTTCCAGCACGCCCAAGAGCGCGCTTGGTACGAGAAAGAGACAAAGGCATACGCTCCCGACCCCGTGAGCCCGCAGAGTGGCCCGAAGCCGGCCGCCGATCCGCCAACGACCGCCGCGTTTCGGCGCGGGCCCGCAGATTTTCGCGCGGCGCGCGGCACACGGCTCGTGTTCGATCTGCCCGAGGGCACGACTGTCCAGGTTGCGAGCGAGCCGATCCTCGCGCTGCTCCCGACGCTCACGATGCGTGTCCACGCGCTCGCGACCCCGTACGTCGCGTCGTCGTATCCGGCGCCCGCTCAGCCCCCGCGCCTGAATTCGCGCATCATCCGACTGTCTGAAGAGCTCTTGGCGCAGGTTTCGGGCGACCAGGTCACGATCTCGGTCCCGACAGCGAAGCAGCGGGCGCAGTACCCACTTGCGACGGATGCCGCGGCCCAGGCAAGTGCCGAAACGTCGATCCAGGAGCTCCGCTCGAAGTTGCCAGGGTTGCGAGTGCAATACAGGAATGCCGTCGAGATCGCGACGTTGCCCAAGTGGCTCATCCCGGACGTCAAACCACGGCGTGCCGCGCGCGGCGCGGTGTTCAGCACTCCGCCCGAGGCCGACCGCACGGCGATCGAGGCACCGTTTCGCCTCGTGCTCTCACCCGACCTCGGCGCCCGGTGGGTACACGCGACGGCTCCTGTTCGGGCGTCGGGAGATGCCCGAAACGTCGAGCTCTGGCACAGCAGGCTCGGTCGGCTTCCAGCGAGCGCGAACGCGAACGCGGAGGACAGCACCCCGCCGACCGACGCGCCGACCCCCGAACGCATCGTGCGCGCGATCTGGACGCGCGATCGCGACCACCTCACGGCGGCGCAGTGGCAGTCGCCCGACTCGGATTGGGGCGATGAGGGTTCGACGGGCGCATACGTTGGTCCGCTGGCGCCACCCGCGTCACCCGATAGAGACAAGCATCCCTTCCCTTCGAGTCTCAACCGCTCCGACCGGCATCGGCTCGTGCGCCAGTCGTCGGAGACGATCGGTGTCGCCGGGCGGGATCTCATCGAGCCGTACCCCGTCGCAGCGCACCGCCTGTGGCTCTCGGCGTTCGGCGCAACGCTCGATTTGCACGCCCACTGGGACACGACCCCGTACTCGCTCGCGAAGATCCCGTCGATCCTCGCGTGGGACCACATCGCGAGCTTCGGTCGCGACCAGTTCGTGCGCGTCGTGTACCCGGGCTACCTCTTTCCGCTCGGGCACAAGGCCGTGCTTGTGAAGATCACCGAGCGCAAGGTTCGTCTCGAGCCAAAGACGCCGCACCGACCCATCGCCGGCCTCTTTCAGAAGCAGTTCGTCGCGGTCATCGAGCGCGACCGGTCGTACACTCAGCGCGACCTGCCGTTCCGTGATGCGCACCTCGGGCCTGCCGTCACGCCGTCGCTCGATGCTCCGGGCAGCGGCGAAGGCATCAACTCGTACTTCTGGCCGATGGTCGAGGGCACGCCGTTCTGCTTCGACGTCGACGCGACCGACCACGCTGGCCGTGACCTGCCGTTCACCGCCCCGCTCCTGTGGGTTGCGGCCCACCTCGACGACGCGACGGCTGTGCGAAACGAATACCACGGGGGAGGCGCGGCCGAGAAGTCGTCGCGCCGCGTGATTGACCTCGGCGCGCGTGTGGTGACCCTTTACCGAGACCCCGTTGATCTCGACAAGCGCGCCGCGGCGTCGGCCGACATGCCCGTCGAGCGTTTTCGCCTCACGGGTGACCCACGAATCGGCGGGTCCGAACCGCACATCGGCACGGTCGATGTCGTCGTTGAGGCCGCGCGAACGCTCGCCGACACTCCGCCCACGACGATCGGACTCACAACGTCCAGTGCCGTAGTCATTACGGCACTTTATTCGGCACGCTCACGCGCGGCGCGTCAGGCCGGAAACGCCGTTAAATCCACAGTCCCGCCAGGGGCGTTTGGTCGGTGACCTGCGCGAATTCGGTGTGCCGGTCGAGCCGCTGTGAAGCCGACTGTGTCAATTCAGGGGCTCGCAGTCTGACGGGCTCGCATCAAGAGTTTGCTGGCTCAACTGCGAACAGCCGGGAAACCGGGCGAGGCACCATCATCGTGTGAGGTTCGCGCGGACCACTTCAAAGTGACAAGGAGCACTCCGCCGGCGACGGCTCCTAGAGCGAAGAACACATAGCTGTAATCCGGAGAAACCAGTGAGGCTGCCGCTAGGAGCATTACGAGGGTCGAGCAGATGGAACCGCCCGCGAGCACGGATGCGAGTATGGCTGACGTCCACTCGTGGCGGATGAGACAGACGGCGACTCCCGTCAAGAACGCTAGTGACGCTAGCGCGGCCCAGAACGCGAGCGGGATCGGAACGAAGTAACCGATGAGGAATCCCGACCAGCATAAGAGCCATAGCGCAGTCCCAGACACGAACATGGCGCGCGCAAGTGTGTGTTCGAAAACGCTGAGTGATAGCAGAGATGCGCCAAGGATCATGACAAAACCGAGCGCTTGGAGAAGAAAGACGAGCGTGTAGGCGCGTTGCCCGACGTAGTCGATGGCGAGAGGAAGCAGCAGTGAGAGTCCGCCGCCAATCATCAAGACAGAGGCGACGATCCTTATCGTGCGATTCATGGGCTTGGCCGAAGCAGATCACATATATGTGTGAAGGTCAATCCCGCCTCGCCTCGGATCGCTGCGTCGAAACTCCGGCTCGGAGCGATAGAGCAGGGGGTACGCTCGCCGTGGCGGGTGGTGGCATCCCGGGCTCCGCGATCGGTGTCGCCGGGTTCTTCCTCGTCGCTGGTGCATCGATGTTTGCACTGCACCGCAGGCCGAAGACCAGCTCGCAGTAGTACCGCCATCGATGGCGAGTTGCCAACGAAGAGGAGCACAACGATGACCGCCATCCTCGACTTCGTGCGGAATCTCGTCGCACCGCTCACGCGCACGCGCCTGTTTCGTCGCCTCGGTCCCGTCCTTTTGCCGCCGATCGAAACCGTGGTCGCGTTCGTGTCGCGGGGGCGCGTGCAGGTGAGCGGCCTGCTCGTGCCGTCACTCGTCCTGCACACGATTGGTGCGCGCAGTGGCGAACCGCGAGACGTCCCCCTGATGTACACACCCGACGGCCATGGGCGGGCAATCGTTGC
>JAKOTS010000060.1 GCA_029777095.1 Actinomycetes bacterium
CCGCGCTGTTCGCCGCATGGAACGGCGGGTCCGTGACGACCTTCGTGCGGGAGGTTGACGTGCTTGTGTCAGGGCCCGACGAACTCCTGCTGCTCACCGTGTGGGCCCTCCTGCACCTGTGGCGCCCTTTCTAGGGCGGCCGGTGTATCAGCCCTTACCGCGGCCGTTCGACTCACCACGGGCCTCTCCGTTCCCCTCGCCACCTCCGGCGCTTGTCGGCCTCGCCCCGGTGCCTGGCCACACCGCACCCGGCGCCCTGGCCCGCGTCGCGCAGCGCTTGAACCTGTCCCTCGCGGACGTGGACGAGCGCATGACCGTGGATGAGGTCCTCGATGAGTTGGACCTGCAGGCGTACCTCGCCGACGTGGACAACGCACCCGCGGGGCCACCTCGTGGGCGGCGGTGACGTGCTAGAATGGCGGAATGTTTGAGCGCGCTGCAGTTGATGTTGTTGGGTTCGGGTTCGGAGTGCTCTGGACTATGGAGACGTACCGCGTCTCATTCGTTGCCTCCGCCATCATCACAGACCACATCAGGGATGCGGATGGCTCCGTCGACACGCGGCCGCACTACCACCTGCGCGGCGCAGACGATGGTCTGGACATGACGCCTGACATGGGCGACGCCGACATCTACGTCTCCGGGAACATCAAGTGGGACGGGTGCTCGGAGGTGACGTTTGACCCTGAGGGACTGCACCTGTGCGGACGTGGATGCTGGCAAGACCACGTTGCGTTGATGGCGTGGATCTGGCGCCGCGCCGGCGAATTGATTGCCGCGAAGGTGGCAAGTTGTGAAGACTTCAAGCCGCTCACATTGGCGCGAGAAGAGACTGTCTAGGCGTACCCTCGGCGCATGGGCGCCATTCGTTCGCTGTATACCGACCTGCGCCTTCGAGCGACCGACGCCGTCAAGGGCCTGAAGGCGTACGACAAACTGTGGAAGACCGTCGCCGCGTCCGTTGATGCCTCGGCGACTTCCATCGAGCGCGCCGCCGACCGAGCGTCCTCCGCCCTCGCACGCATCGCCGAGGGTGCCGCCGTCGTCCGTTCCGCTGTCCCGCGCGCAGGCGGTGCCCCATCTTCGGCGCCCGCCCGTGCGCCGTCCAGCAAGGCCCCACGACGCGCCGGGCCCGACCCGCTCGACAAAGCCATCCGCGCCGCCAACATCGGCGAGGCCGGTCGCGCCGGACTCGCCGCCGGGTCGGTCGCTATCAAGGAAGCCACCGCCGCGCTAGGCCCACTCGCCAGCAAGACCGACGCCGCCAAGGCCAAGATCGCCGACCTCACCGCGCAGGTCGAGCGCAACCGCAAGGAGATGGCCGACCTCAAG
>JAKOTS010000069.1 GCA_029777095.1 Actinomycetes bacterium
CGCTCTTTGCCGCTGACGGCGACGCAGACTCCGACCCCGAATCCCCCGTGACCCCCACCTTACCGCCATCGCCGACTGTCCACTAAGAAAATGACCACAATGCAAGACAACCCCGGCGGCGACGACCACAACGCTCACGACGATCATGAACCGGGCGACGTCAACGGCAACGTTGATCCATCATTCGGCAAGAAACCAAAACCGCAAGGTCGCGGCGACAAGCCCGCCGGTCGCGCACCACGCGCCGCCAAGACGCCCGGTACAGGTCGCACGCCCCGAGCAGGCAAATCTCCTGAAGCAGGGGAGATGCTCGTGGTGGCCCCGAAGCCCACGGTAGAAATCATCGTGCGCGGCCCCGGCCAACCACGTGTGCCGCGTAAGCCTCGCCTCGTGCCGACGGCAGCCGCAGACGGCGGCGTTTCAGGTGACGTAGGCGCAGGTTCAGCGCCTGCATTCGAGCCGTCTCAAAGCGCTGCGCCCGCGGTGGCGGACGCGACTGGCGGAGAAAACATCAGTAACAACGCGACCGCCAACAACGGCGGAGAGCGCGGCCCGGGCAACGGTCGCAACCGCAATCGAAATCGTCGTGGTGGTCGTGGCCGCAAAGAGCGTGGCGATGGTACCGTTCGCGCGGAAGGCGACGCCAGTGGCGAGCGCCCTGTGCGCCTCGGCCCCGACGGTCAACCGATTCCGTATGAGCCACGTCCGCCACGCGAACCGCGCCCGCCGCGTGATCGGCGTGCTGCGCGCGACGCGCGTCCGCCGCGCGTGATGAACGCCGACGGATCGTTTCCGGTTGAGCTCGAAGTAGGTGCTGAGGACACAGGTCATCGTACAGAAGCGGCGGTCATCACCAACTGGGTGCTCGACAATGAGCCTAACCCCGGCGCGTTTGGTGACCCAGGGCGACCGATGGATCGCTCAGCGCGGCGTAATCGAAATCAACGCGACAAGCGCAATAAAGGCGCGCCGGCAGTTCGCGTTGGACAAGGCCCGCGTGATCGCATGCCACAGCCGCAATCGCAGGCGTATGTTGACGAAGCGGGTAACCCCATTGAAGCGCCGGAACACGTCATTGTTTCTGGCGTGAATGAGCTGGGTGAGCGCGATGGCGAGCGTTTGCATAAAGTGCTCGCGCAGCAGGGCCTTGGGTCGCGTCGCAACATGGAAGCGATGATCGAATCGGGCGAAGTGCAGGTCAACGGCGTGAAGGCCGTGGTCGGCCAAATCGTGAACGAAAAAGATCGCGTGCATGTCAATCGCCGCCGCGTGAATGTGAAGCTCGGCGACGACAAACCGCGCATCCTGATTTATCACAAGCAGGCTGG
>JAKOTS010000072.1 GCA_029777095.1 Actinomycetes bacterium
CAGCACGGTGCGCGATGTCCGGCAGATCTCGAGCGCCTCGCGGACGTTGTTGAGCTTGCCGACGCTCACCTGCTGCGGCGTCAAGGTACCGGCATCCTTGCGACGACCGAGATGCAGCGCCAGCAGCATCCCCTTCGAATATTCGACCGTCATCGACGCGAGCTTGTCTTGTGTCAGCTGAAACCCGCCGATCGGGCGCCCGAACTGCTCGCGTTCGCGTGCATACCGCACCGCGGTTTCGAGCGACGTGCGCCCCGCCCCCAGCGCGCCGAAGATGATGCCGAAGCGGGCTTCGTTCAGGCATGCGAGCGGGCCCGAAAGCCCGCGCGCCTCCGGAAGCATCGCTGACGCGGGCACGCGCACCCCATCGAGCACGAGCTCGCTGGTGATCGAGGCGCGAAGCGACATCTTGCGGGTGATGGTCGTGGCCGAGAACCCCGGCGTCACGGTCGGCACAACGAACCCGCGGATCCCATCGTCGGTCTGTGCCCACACGACCGCGACATCGGCAATCGATCCGTTCGTGATCCACATCTTGCGACCGTCGAGCACCCAGTCGTCACCGTCGCGCCGGGCGCGGGTGCGCATCGAGCCAGGATCAGATCCGTGGTCGGGTTCGGTGAGGCCGAAGCATCCGATCTTCTCGCCCGCGGCCATTTGCGGCAGCCACTCGAGCTTTTGGTCTTCGCTCCCCCACCGCCAGATCGCGAACATGGCGAGCGAGCCCTGCACCGATACAAACGAGCGGATGCCGGAATCGGTGGCCTCGAGCTCGAGACAGGCGAGGCCGTATGCGGTCGCGCTCATTCCCGCGCAGCCGTAGCCCTCGAGGTGCATGCCGAGGAGCCCGAGCGAACCGAGCTGGAGGGCGAGCGCGCGGGGCTGCGGGAGCGTGCCGTCCTCCCACCACTGCGCGATGTGCGGGTCGATGGCCTCGGCGCACAAGCCACGCACGGAGGCGCGAATCGCGCGCTCCTCGTCGCTCAGGAGCGCATCGGTGGCAAGGATGTCGACCGCGTCTGCGACGGAAGAAAGCGGTGCGGGACTCATCAGCGTCTCGATTCTGTGCCGAGCCATTGCACGCGCGACGTTGCGCGTGCGGCGGTGAGGGCACCGCATTCGGTGACCGTGGTGCCGAGCCTAGTGCTGCCGAGCCTCGGGACGGCGGGCCCGCCAGCCGCGGCGCACGCGCGCGGGCAGATCGGCGATGCCCCACGCCGTCACGCGCAGCATCGCTTCGACCACGATGCTGCCCGTCATCTTCGACTGCCCCTCGCTGCGCTCAACGAAGGTGATCGGCACCTCGACAATTCGCAGCCCCGCCTGGTGCGCGTGCCAGAGCATGTCGACCTGAAACCCGTAGCCGTGGCTGTGCACCGCATCGAGATCGAGCGCACGCAGGGCGTCGGCGCTGAACACGCGATAACCCGCGGTGATATCGCGGAACGGGAGCGCAAGCATCCATCGCGAATAGAGCGAGCCCCACAGCGAGAGCAGCTGGCGCCGCTTTGGCCAGTTCACCACCGCGCCGCCTTCAACCCAGCGAGAGCCGACGACGACATCGGCGGCCTCGACACCGCGGGCGGGGGATGCCGCGGCCAGCAGTGCGGGCAATTGTTCGGGCTGGTGCGACCCATCGGCATCGAGCTGCACCAACTGGGAGTATCCGCGCTCGAGCGCCCACGAGTACGCGTGCTTGTACGCCGCGCCAAGCCCCTGCTTCGCCGCGCGATGCAAAACGTGCACCGACGCGTCGGCCGCGGCAAGCTCGTCAGCCAGTGCGCCCGTGCCGTCGGGCGACGCGTCATCGACGATCAGCACGTCGGCCGCAGGCACCGCCCGGCGCACGCGCGCAACGATGGGGGCCAACGCGGTGCGCTCGTTGTACGTCGGGATGATGACGACGGTGGCGTCGACCGGGCGTTCTGGCACGAGATTAGCCTAGGCCGTGCGTGTGCGGCAGCCCGTCGCGAATCCTCGCGAGCTCATCGTCGATCACCAGCTGCACCTGCTCGAGTGCCCAGGCAAGTTCGCTCGCGCGAATGACGAGCGGTGGGGCGAGCCGAATCGTCTGGCCGTGGGTGTCTTTCACGAGCACGCCGCGGGCCAGCAGCAGCTCGCTGATGTGGCGGCCGGTGCCCAGGCGTGGATCGATATCGATCCCGGCCCACAGCCCCGCAACCCGCACGGCGGTGGCCCCGTTGCCGACCAGGCCGGCAAGGCCGGCTTCGAGTCGTTCACCGAGGATCCGGGCACGCTCCTGCACCGTGCCGAGCTCAAGCAGCTGGACCACCCGATGCCCGACGGCGGCGGCGAGCGGGTTGCCACCAAAGGTCGAGCCGTGTTGCCCCGGTTGAAGAACCCCGAGCACCGCGGCATCACCGACGACTGCCGAGACCGGCACGATCCCGCCGCCCAGCGCCTTGCCGAGCAGATACAGATCGGGCACGACGTCTTCGCGATCGCACGCGAATGTGTGCCCGGTGCGGCCGAGGCCGGTCTGAATCTCGTCGGCGATAAACAGCACGTTGTGTTCGGTGCAGAGCTCGCGCACCCGGCGCAGGTAACCCGCCGGCGGGATCACGACACCCGCCTCACCCTGGATCGGCTCGATGAGCACCGCCGCCGTGTTGGGGGTGATCGCCGCGGCGAGCGCCTCAGCATCGCCGAACGGCACCGCGGTGAACCCGGGCGTGAACGGGCCAAAGTCGTCGCGAGCGTCGGCGTCGTCTGAGAACCCGACGATCGTGGTGGTGCGCCCGTGAAAATTGCCGTGGGCAACGATGATGGATGCCTCGCCCGCCGGCACCCCTTTCACCCGGTATGCCCAGGCCCGGGCCACCTTGATGCCCGTCTCGACCGCCTCGGCACCCGTGTTCATCGGGAGGACAAGTTGCTTGCCCGCGAGGTTCGCGAGCGCGGCAGCAAACGGGCCGAGCTGGTCGTTGTAGAACGCCCGGCTGGTGAGCGTGAGGTCGGTGAGCTGGGCCCGTGCGGCCTCGAGCAGGTCGGGGTGCGAGTGCCCGAAGTTCAGCGCCGAGTACCCCGCCAGGCAGTCGAGGTAACGGCGACCCTCAATGTCTGTGACCCACGCGCCCTCGCCGCTGGCGATAACGATGGGGAGCGGCTCATAGTTGTGTGCCACGTGAGCGCGCTCTTGCGCGATGGCCGCGATGGTTGCGGGATCGAGGTGTGGCGGGTGCACGTGCATGGTCCGCTCACTTCCGCAGCTCGAGCGTGCAGCACTTGATGCCGCCCCCGCCGAGCAGGAGTTCAGAAAGGTCGACGCTCACCGGGGTGTAGCCGCGCTCGCGCAACTGCCGTTCGAAGCCTTTGGCGCGGGGCGAGATGATCACATTTTTGCCGTCGCTTGCCGAGTTGAGCCCGAAGACCGCCCCGTCTTCGCTCGAGACGACGATCGCGTCAGGAAACCGGTCTTCGAGCGTCGCGAGGCTCTTCGCGTCAAACGCCTCGGCCAGGTAGGCGATGTTTGCGTGTTGCGGGCCCCCATTGCTGAGCCCCTCAACGGGGTCGAGCACCGAGAGCGCTGTATCGAGGTGGTAATAGTTGGGGTTCACGAGGGTCAGCGAAACGACCTCTCGGTCAAAGACCGCCGCGGCTTCACGGTGGCTGTCATCGCTCGACCGAAATCCACGCCCCGCAAGAATCGCGTCGCCGACGAGGAGGAAGTCGCCCTCCCCTTCGTTCACCGCAAGCGGTTCGCGCACCTCGAACCCGTTGTCGGCAAACCACCGCATGAACTCGGGACCCTCGGGCTCTCGCTCGCGGTAGCGAAACTTGGCACCGTACGCGACGCCGTCGATCACAAACCCACCATTGGCGGTGTAGACCATATCGGGCAGGCCATCGATCGGGTCAATCAGTTCGACCTCGTGGCCGAGCGCAAGATAGGTGTCGTACAGCGTCTGCCACTGGCGCACGGCGAGCGCGGTGTCTGTGGGCACCGAGGGCTCCATCCACGGGTTGATTTTGTAGCTGACCGTGAAAAATTCGGGCCGACACATCAGATATCGACGCAGGTGTTGGTTGCGCTCGGGGATCGTGGATGCCGCGGGCCGGAGGTGAGTCGACATGGTGTTGCTCCTCTTGAGAGCTCAGTGTCGCAACGTCGGTGTAGCGACGCCTGCATTCTCCCACGATGGGCCCGGTGCGGGTCTAGCCCGCGGCATCCATGGTTTTGGCGCGTGACGTCACGAGCCGACACATGAAGACACGCAGGAATAGTCCCCGACAACCGCTGGTTACGCTCGGCAAGCGGGGTGTTGGTCTGTCGATGTGATGGACGGCTTCCGTTTCCATGCATCTCAAAGAAGGAATGACCATGACCTCTCTTCGCAGCGCCGGAGCCTGGCTCGCCGTGATCGCGGCTACCGCTCTCGCCGTCTCCGGTTGTAGCGCCCCAGGCCCCGGCCCCGCCGCCGACGGCGAACCCGTCGACGGTGGCACCATCACCGTGGCCATCGACGGCGACCCCAGCTCGCAGCTCGACATCCACGTCACGGCCGCCGATATCTCTGCGCTCGTCTTGCGAAACGTCTTCGATTCACTCGTCGTGCAAGACGTCGACGGCTCGTTCGGGCCCTGGCTCGCCGAGTCATGGGATGTGAGCGACGACGGCCTGGCCTACACGTTCGATTTGAAGGATGGCGTGACCTTCCACGACGGCGAGGTCTTCGACGCTGAAGCGGTAAAGGCAAACTTCGACCACATCAGCAACCCCGAGACCGCATCGCAGTACGCGGCGGCGCTCCTCGGCGGCGACACCTACGCGGGCACGGAGGTCGTCGACAATGACACGGTCATCGTGCATTTCACCGAGCCATATGCCGCGTTCTTGCAGGCGGCAAGCACCCCGTACCTCGGCTTCTACTCCCCTGCCGTCCTCGCTGACAGCGCCGACAAGCTCATCGCAGGCGGGCCAGGCGTCACGGTCGGCACCGGGCCGTTCGTGCTCGACGGGATCGTGGCGGGTCAAGAACTTTCGTTCACGAAGAACCCCGACTACAACTGGGCACCGGAGAACGCCACGCACACGGGTGCCGCGCGCGCCGATGCGCTCGTGTTCCGCATCCTTCCCGAGAACGCGGTCCGCGCCGGGGCGCTCAGCAGCGGCGACGTCGATGTTGCGACCAACCTCTCGCCCAACGATGTCCCCGGTTTCGAGGCCGATGGAACGATCACGCTGACCAGCGCCGCCGCTCCCGGCCTGCCGTACTCCATCTTCCTGAACCACTCGACGGGCGTCTTCCAAGACAAGCTCGTCCGCCAGGCATTCCAACGCGGCATCGACATCACCTCTGCGGTTGGCGCCGTCTACGGCGGCGAGTACGAGCGCGCATGGAGCGTGCTGAGCCCGACAACGCCGAACGCCTACGACCCGAGCGTCGAGGGCACGTGGGAGTTTGACCCGAAGCTCGCTGGAAGCCTGCTCGACCAGGCGGGCTGGACCGAGAAGGATGCCGAGGGCTACCGCACCAAGGATGGCGTGCGTCTCTCCGCCGGATGGCCGACCTTCTCAGCCCCTCGCGAGGACCGCAAGAGCCTGACTGATGCCTTCCAGGCAGACCTGAAGAAGATCGGGTTCGAGCTCGTCCCCCAGCCCATGGATGGCGGCGCTTACATGGAGAGCCTCTACGGCGGCACTTACGACATCGTCGACTGGAGCTTCGTGCGCCCCGACGGTGACATCCTCCGCCTCCACCTGTTCTCAGAGTTCGCGCCCATCCAGAACGCATCGTTTGTCAACGATGCGGCGCTTGACGAGTTGCTCGTGACCGCGTCGGAGTCGACCGACCCGGCCGAGCGCGAGCGCATCTACTCGGACGTGCAGCACTGGGTCATCGACGATGCCGCGATCGTGCCGGTCTACGTGCCGAGCCAGATCGTGGGGGTCTCGCCGCACATCGGCGGCGTCCGCTCCGACATCATCGGGTGGCCGTTGTTCTACGACGCATGGACAAGCAAGTAGCGGTGACTGCACCGCTCACCGCGACAAGGGGCCGGGCAGGTGCAGCGTTCGCGCTGTACCTGCCGCGGCTCGTTGGCGCGCTCATCGTCGTCTGGGGTGCCGCGACCCTCGCATTTCTGGTCTTGCACCTCGTTCCCGGTGACCCGGTCGACATCATGCTCGGCGTCCAGTCGACCGTGAGCGAAACCGTGCGCGAAAATATTCGCGCCGAGCTCGGCCTCAACGAGCCACTCCTTCCGCAATATCTCGCCTATCTTGGCCGCGTGGTCACGGGCGACTTCGGCATGTCGTACCGGCTGCAGAAGCCGGTGACACAGGTCATCGGTGAACAACTCATGCCGAGCATGCAGCTTGCCGGCGCCGCGATCGTCATCGCCCTCGCGATCGCATTGGCAATCGCCTTGGCCGCCCGCGGGCGCATCGCGCGCAGCATCGCCTCGTTCATTGAACTTCTCGCGATCTCATCGCCGACGTTCTGGACCGGGCTGCTCCTGCTCACCATCTTTTCTTTTCAGTTGCGCTGGTTCCCCGTCACCGGAAGTCAGGGGCTGAACGCTCTCGTCCTCCCGGCGCTCACCCTGGCCCTTCCGATCGCGGGCATCCTCAGCCAGGTGCTCCGGCACGGCCTCGAATCGGCGCAGGCGCAGCCGTTCGTCGACAGCGCCCGCGCCCGCGGGCTGAGCTATGCCGAGCTGCTCGGACGGCACACGCTCCGGCATGCCGCGCTGCCTGCCGCGACCCTGACCGCGTACATCGTCGGCGGGCTCCTCGGCGGAACCGTCATCATCGAGCAGCTCTTCGGACGCCCCGGCATCGGGCGCGTCACCCTTGAAGCCATCAACAACCGCGATATTCCGGTGGTGATGGCGCTCGTCATCTTTGCCGCGATCGTCTTCGTGGTGGTCAACCTGATCGTGGACGCCGTGACTCCGCTGCTCGATCCCCGACTCAAGGCCGTGCGATGACACTCAACGCCGCTCACCCCCAAGCCCCCGCCGCGCCCGCGGCCAGCCTCCGCCCGGCCCGTGGCCGAGGGCGACTCCTCCCGTTGCCTGCGATTATCGCCGCCGTCATGCTCGCCGTGTTGATCCTCGCGGCGTTCTTTCCGACGCTGTTCACCAGCGCCGACCCGCTGGCCACCGCCACGGCGAACTCCCAATTGGCGCCGAGCCTGGAGCATCCATTCGGCACTGACAAACTCGGGCGCGATGTCTACGCACGCGTCGTCTATGGGGCCGCGCTCTCGCTCTCGTTTGGCTTTACCGCGACGGTCGTCGCGCTCGTGGCCGGCATCGTGATCGGACTTGCCTCTGGGCTTGCCCACCGCTCGGTCGACAACGTGATCCAGCGCGCGCTCGAGATCATGCTCGCGTTTCCTGAGCTCCTCGTTGCGCTGGTCGTGATCGCGCTCCTCGGCCCCGGCACGACCAACCTGATCATCGCCATCACGATCGCGGCGATCCCGGTCTACGCGCGCATCGTGCGCATCACAACGCTGCAGGTTCGGGGCTCGGCGTTCGTCGAGGCGTCACTCGCGCTCGGCCAGCGCCGACCGGCCATCATCGCCCGCCACATCCTCCCGAACGTCATCGGACCCCTGCTCGTGCTCGCGACGATCGGGATCGGCACGTCGATCATCGCGGGCTCGAGCCTGAGCTTTCTCGGGCTTGGGCCGGTGTCGCCGACCCCAGAGTGGGGCCTCATGCTCTCCGACGGCCGCAACCTGCTGGGTTCGGCGTGGTGGGTCGCGGTGTTCCCTGGGCTTGCGATTACGGTGACGGTCATCTCCACGACGGTTCTCGGGCGCGCGTTGCAGCGCCGATTCGAAGGGACGAGCGCATGAGCGACACCAACCTCCTCGCGAGCGTCATTGATCTGCACATCCGTTTCGGCGACCAGACCGTCGTCGAAGGGGTCTCGTTCGACATCGCGCCCGGCGAATGTCTCGCCCTGGTCGGCGAGTCCGGCTCGGGCAAGACGATCACCTCGCGAGCGCTGCTGGGCCTGGTTCCAGGGGGCGCATCCGTGACGGCTGCGCAGTTGGATGTTGCTGGCTCCGACGTTCGGGTCTTCGACGAACGCGAGTGGCAGGGCTTTCGCGGGCGACAGGTAGGGCTCGTTGCGCAGGACGCGCTCGTCTCGCTTGACCCATTGCGCACGATCGGCCGCGAAGTCGGCGAGGTGCTGCGCGTGCACAGCCGCCGAGAGAAAGCGCCACTCTCGCGCGCCGCGCTGGCCGAAGCCGTTGAGGCGGAGCTCGCGCACGTCGCGATTCCAGAACCTCGCGAACGCGCCCGCCAGCACGCGCACGAGCTTTCCGGCGGGCTGCGCCAGCGAGCGCTCATCGCGTCGGCGACGATTGCCCGCCCGCGGCTCCTCATTGCCGATGAGCCCACCACGGCGCTCGATCTCGGCGTCCAGGCGCAGGTGCTTGATCTGCTCGATCGCCTGAAGCGCGAGGGGACGGGCCTGCTGCTCATCAGCCACGACCTCGCGGTTGTGGCGCGGATCGCCGATCGCGTCGCGGTCATGCGCGGCGGCCGCATCGTCGAGACCGGCGATGTTGACACCGTGCTGTCCGCCCCGGAGCACCCCTACACCCAGTCCCTGCTGGCGGCGATCCCGAGCCTGCACACCAAGGGTGCGCGCTTGAGCGCCGCCCCGCCGCTGCAACTCGCACCGCCCGCCGCCGCGATTGACACCAGCCGCACGGTGCTCTCGGTTCGCGGTGTCAGCCAGAGCTTCGCGCAACCCGGCGGACGCCGTCTGCAGGCCGTCGATGATGTGTCGTTCGAGCTCACCGCTGGGCGCACCCTCGGGATCGTCGGCGAATCGGGCTCGGGTAAGACCACGCTCGGTCGCATCATCATGGGGTTCCAGAAGCCCGAAAGCGGTGAAGTGCTGCTTGAGGATGCCCCGTGGAGCACGCTCCCCGAACACCGCCGCCGTGAGCGACGCCACACGATTCAGGCCGTCTACCAGGACCCGCTCAGTTCATTCGACCCGCGCCGCACTGGCGGAGCAATCCTGCGCGAGGCGCTCGCGCTCAGCGGCGTGCCGCGCGCCGAGCGGGGCGCCCGGGCCGAAGAGCTTGCGGAGCAGGTCGGGCTCGCCCCCGAGCTCCTCGAACGCCGGCCGCTCACGCTCTCGGGCGGGCAACGGCAGCGCATCGCGATTGCGCGCGCCCTCTCGCGTTCACCGCAGGTGCTGCTCTGCGATGAGCCCGTCTCCGCGCTGGATGTCTCGATTCAGGCCCAGGTGCTCGACGTCTTCTCAGACATCCAAGAACAGCTCGGGCTCGCGATGGTGTTCATTTCGCACGACCTCGGAGTCGTCAACCACGTCAGCGATGACGTCTTGGTGATGCGAAACGGGGTCGTGGTTGAACGCGGCCCGAGCGCAGCCGTGTTCGCCAACCCGCAGCATCCGTATACCCAGTCGCTCTTGAGCGCGCTGTCGCCGTCCATCACATCGACCCCAGGAGCACTCTCATGACGCTGCAACCGATCGAGCTTCCCTCGCTTCGCCCCCAATTCGCGGGTGTCGCGTTTCCCGGAACCGAGCTTCCCGATCTGGGGACTGCGCTTCGCGAAGTGCAGACGTGGATCGATGCGGGCGAACGCCCGGAAGGCTCGGAGGGGTCGGCGGGTCCGGGGGCGAGCCGCTGGCTGGCCTGGCCGGACAACCCGGAGTTCGTGCCGCTCTACGGCGGGCTGAGCCTCAACACCGGAGCAGCCGGGATCGCGTGGCACGCCCTCTCTGCCGCCGACGCGACCGACGGCGCTGCTGCCGAAGCCCACCTGGCACGGGCCCAGCGCGCGGCGGCGTACGTTGCCGCGAACTGGCGCGACGTCGCCGACACGAACTTCCTCGGGATCGCCGGCACGGGCCTCGGGTTCTATGGCGGCCTGTCGGGAATCGGTGCGGTATTTCTCGAGCTCGCCGACCGTTTTCCGGCGTACCGCGAGACGGCCGTCGAGATCTTCGACGAGATTTTGGTTCGCGCGGGTCGCACGGGCGGCCGGCCGTTCGGTTGGACGAGCGCGAACGCGCTCCTCGGCGACGGCGGCGTGCTCATCGGGCTGATTGCGGCTTCGCGGAGGTTGGGTGATCCGCGCTACGTCGACGCGGCGGTGGTCGCGGGCCTCGGAATTCTCTCGGAAGAGCGCCACGGCGACCTCGGCTCCTGGTGGCACGGTCTCGATGGTGAGCTCTTGGGACTTGGATCCGACATCGAGCTTGACGGCTTCGAGCTCGGCACGACCGGCATCGCATTTGTCTTCGCGTCGTTGGCGCTGGCGACCGGTGACGAACGCTTCCGCGACGCCGCCGCTCGGGCGGGCGGGCACATCGCCGCTACCGCGGTCGTCGTCGATGATGCCGCGGTCATCCCGCGCATGGGCGACACGTACTCGTTCGGCTACTGCACGGGCAGCTCCGGAGCGATTCGCGCGCTCATCCAGGTGTATCGGGCCACCGGCGACGCCGAGCATCTCGAGTGGGCGTTGCGCCTTGGGCGAGGCATTCTGCGCAGCGGCGTCCCCGGGCGCCAAACACCCGGCAATGCGTGGGTGTTTCATCAGTGCTGCGGTTCGGCCGCGGTGCTGGAGTCGTTCATCGGCCTCTGGCACGAGACCGGCGACCGGCTCTGGCTTGACGCCGCACAGGTGCAGGGCGACGACCTGCTCATTCGCTCGGTCAGTGACGCTCGCGGGCGCCGTTGGTACAGCGAATCGCACGTGCTCCCTGTGGGGACCCTCAAAGCAGAAGTCGGTCACCAGGTCGGTGCGGCGGGCATCGCGCTCGCGCTCAACCGCCTCGACGTTGCGACGCGAGCGGATGCCTCAGGCACACCCTTCCGCTCGATCCGCCTGCCCGACGACCCGTTCATCGCAGCGCTTTAACCCGCGCTGCGGTGGCCGCCGCGCTCTCACCCGCACCGCTCTGGCTGCGCTGCACTAGCCTCACCGCGCTCGCTGTGGGCCGCAATGGTGAGGGCGACCGACGACCCGGAGTACGCGCCCACTTCGAGCAGCTAACTTTTCGGCGGAGCTGTCGACGACATCGCTATGTGAGCCTGAGCGCACGTGCGCCGAAACTCACACAACGAAATCGAAGACAACGCCGCCCGAAATTCCCGGCCGCGTTGACCGCTCCGCGCACCGCACGCCACGCCACGCCACGCCAGAAAACCGCAACGCCGGCTACAGCGCGCGCCGCGCCAGCTAGATAACGGCTTCGCTCCAGGGGTCGGGGTTGCCGAAGCGGTGCGCCGTGATCGAGATGGCCTGTTCGTGGAGGAACGGGAGGAGCTCGATCCTGCCGGCTGTCGTCACCTCGCCCGCGAACACCGCGAGATCTGGATCGCCGGCGGTGGCGAGCGCGAGCACCTCGGCGAGCGCAGCGCGCTGGGCGGCCGGGCCGATGATGCGGGCGCGCGGCACGCGCTGCATGGGCTCGATCCCCAGGGCCACAGGGCCGCGGTTCGCCAGCCCGGACGAGGCGTCGGCAGTGGCAGCACGCGCAATGACCTCGGCGGGGCCGCGCACGCGCTGCACCCACTCGACATCCGTCTCGACAAACACCGGCACATCGAGCTCGCTGAGCGCGCGGCGCACCGCCGGAGGGAGCCCATCGGCAACGCTCAAAATAAACGGTGCCATCGTACGAAGCCCCGCGAGCGCCGTGCGCAACACCTCGTGCAGCGGAGTCCCCGCGGCGGCGCGCACCGCGACGGGCACGGGCCGGTACCGGAGCAGGTTTCGTTCGACGCCGAGACCCGTCACATCTTTCACCGCACCGAACTCGCGATCCCACGCGACTGCATCCGAGAGGGCGCCGCGGCGAAGCGATTCGAACGACGCGAAATCGAGTGAGGGCTGGGATGCCTCGATCACGCCCGTGATCCGAGAGTCAAGCCCGCGCAGGTGCAGCGTAGACGACGGCGCACCCCCGCTCACTGCCCGCCATGAACCAAGCCCGATGAGGTAGTTGGGGCCGCCCGCCTTAGTGCCGGGCCCAACCGAAGAACGCTTCCACCCACCGAACGGCTGGCGCTGGACGATCGCCCCCGTGATCCCGCGGTTGACGTAGAGGTTTCCGGCGTCAACCTCGGCGAGCCACTGCGCCAGGTCACCCGGGTCTTGCGTGTGCAGGCCCGCGGTCAGGCCATACGCGACCGCGTTTTGCAGCTCGATCGCGTGCTCGAGGTTGCGCGCGTGCATGATGCCAAGCACCGGGCCGAAGAATTCTTCGTGATGAAAACGCGATCCCGGGGCAACGCCGGTGCGGATGCCGGGGCTCCACAGGCGACCCGTCTCGTCGAGTTGCTTCGGCTCGACGAGCCAGCGCTCACCCTGGTCGAGGTCGGTCAGCGCCCAGGCAAGCTTTCCCTCGGGCGGTGCGATCAGCGGCCCGACCTCGGTCATGGGATCGCTCGGCGGGCCGACGCGCAGCGAGGTGGTGGCGTCGATGAGCTGGCGACCAAAGCGCGCCGAGTTGCCCATCGCACCCACCAGGATCAGCAGGCTCGCGGCCGAGCACTTTTGCCCCGCGTGCCCGAACGCGCTGCGCACGACATCGGCCACGGCGAGGTCGACGTCGGCCGAGGGCATCACGATCATCGCGTTTTTGCCGCTCGTCTCGGCAAGCAGCGGCAGCTCGGCGCGCCACGAACGGAACAGCTTCGCGGTCTCCCACGAACCCGTGAGAATCACGCGATCAACGAGCGGGTGCGACACGAGTTCGCGGCCAAGCTCATCTTCAGATACATCGACGAGCGCGAGTAGATCGCGCGGCACGCCCGCCGACCACAGCGCCTCGGCGAGCACGGCGGCGGTGCAGCGGGCCTGCGGCGCGGGCTTGAGCACGACGCCAGACCCCGCGGCAAGCGCCGCGAGCACCCCGCCCGCGGGGATCGCGATCGGGAAGTTCCAGGGTGGGGTGACGAGGGTCACCTTCGACGGCACGAACACGGCACCGGCGATCGAATCGAGCTCGCGTGCGGTTGCCGCGTAGTACGCGGCAAAGTCGACGGCCTCGCTCACCTCGGTGTCGGCCTCGGCGAACGGCTTGCCGGTTTCGGCGGCCGCGACCTCGATGAGGTCTCCGCGCCGGGCTTCAATTGCAGCGGATGCCCGTTGCAACACCCGGGCGCGATCTGCCGCGGCGAGCGCGCCCCAGGTGGCCGCGGCATCCCGAACCTGCTCGAGGGTCTGATCGAGCGCCGACGCGTCGACGATGCGGGCGTCGAGCACGGTCTGCATGCCCGCGGTCGAGCCGGGCACGCGGTCAAGCACGGCTCGCGCCCACTCGCGGTTGTCGGCGAGCGCGGGGTCGGAGTCTGCGGTGTTCAAGAAGCCGGGTGCGCCAGCGCCAATGCCGAGCCGGGCACGCTCGCGCGGGGCATAGATCGCGGTCTCGACGTACTCATCGGCGCCGAAACGCTCGGCGCCGCCCGGGGCACCCGGCAACACGGCCGCGGTGTCGGCGCTTACCCCGCGGGCAATGCCGAGCACGCGCTGCGTGAGCTGTTCGCCGGCCGGCCCCTCGGGTGCGGGAGGCCGCGTGGTGGAGGGCTCGCGCGCTTCTTCCTCGGTTCCTGCGCCTTCGAGTCGTCGGTTCTGCTTCCGTCGGGGGCCGCTCGTGAGCGCGGGATCGTCCATACGGTCGACCGATGCGGCGAACCGTTCGCGCTCGCGCTCAAACATTGTCGGGTTGCTTGCCAGCTCGAACGCGACCGACAAGAAGTTTTCGCTCGAGGCGTTCTCTTCGAGCCGCCGCACCAGGTACGAAATCGCGGCATCAAACTCGTGCGGTCGCACGACCGGCGTGTAGAGCAGCACCTGCCCAACTTCGGCCGCGACCGCGTCGATCTGGCCCTGCGCCATGCCGAGCAACATCTCGAACTCGACCGCGTCACGCACCCCGCGCTCGCCCGCGAGCAGCCATGCGTACGCAACGTCGAACAGGTTGTGTCCGGCAACGCCGACGGTGATCGCAGCGGTGCGCGAGGCATCCATCACCCACGAAAGGCACCGCAGATAGTTCGCATCGGTGTCGACCTTGGTGTCGTAGGGCGCCGGCGTCCAGCCGTGCAGCGCCGCGTCGACGCGTTCCATCGCGAGGTTGGCGCCCTTGACGAGCCGCACCTTGATGCGCGCGCCGCCGCCGGCGACCCGCTGCTTCGCCCACGCCGTGAGCTGCTGCAGCGCGGGCAACGCGTCGGGGAGGTACGACTGCAACACGATGCCGGCCGCGAGACCGTGCAGGCGCGGATCTTCGAGCACGCGCGTGAACACGGCGATCGTCAGGTCGAGATCGCGGTACTCCTCCATGTCGAGGTTGATGAAGGTGACCGGCACATCGGCGCCGCCGGCGGTTGCGGCATCGGCATCGGCACCCGCGACGGCACCGGCATCCGCCTCGCCCACCCCAGCCGCGCTCAGATACAGCGGCATCAGGCGCTCGGCGATCTGCTCGACCGTCTCGTCGAACGCCCACATGGGAATGCGGCTCATGATCGCCGAGGGCTTCACCGACACGTAATCGACGTCGGGCCTGCGGATCAGTTCGTGAATACCCTCGAGCCGCGCACGCGCCTCGCGCTCGCCGAGCACCGCCTCGCCAAGCAGGTTGAGGTTGAGCCGCGAGCCATCGGCGCGCAGGGCGGCGAGCGCAGGCCCAAGCTTGTCGGGCCGCGCGTCGATGACGAGGTGCCCGACCATCTCGCGCAGGGCGCGGCGGGCAAGCGGCACGGTGGGCGTCGGCAGCACGCGCGCGATGGCCCCGCCCGCGCGCACCGCCCCGCGCAGGTACCAGGGCAGAAATCTGGGTGCGAGCGGGGCGACGCGATGAAGATTGGATGCCGCAGCCCCAAGGCTCTCGGGCCGCATGACGCCATCGACAAAGCCAATTGCAAACGGCAGCCCCCGTGGGTCGCGCAGCACCCCGGCGAGCCGCTCGGCCGCGGGATGCGCCGGCGCCGACTCGCTCTCGGTCACCCAGCGTTTTGCGAGATGTGCGGCGCGGCTTGCGAGCTCGTTGCCGGGCGCGCGCACGGCGCTATTTGGGGAGCTCACCATGCCCCCAGCCTACGGCGCGACACCCGCCATTTCGCGCTACGGCACAGCAAGTCTGCGCCGCGCCGCGACACCGTTCGTCACAGAAACAACCGGCCCGATGTCGCCCCGAGGTGCCAGACTGGGATCACGCGCACACGAAAGCAGGGCATTCAATGTTGAGACTCGGCCTCAAGGCATCCAGCGAGCAGTTCGCCCCGAAAGACCTCGTCGATCTCGGCGTGATGGCCGAAGACTTCGGGCTCGACAGCGTGACCGTCAGCGACCACTTTCAGCCCTGGCGCCACAAGGGCGGCCATGCCCCGGCATCCATCCCCTGGCTCTCTGCCGTCGGCGCCAAGACCTCGAGCATCATGCTCGGCACGAGCGTGCTCACCCCGACGTTTCGCTACAACCCTGCGGTCATCGCGCAGGAGTTCGCGACGATGGGATGCCTCTACCCCGGGCGCATGATGCTCGGCATCGGCTCGGGTGAAGCCCTCAACGAGTACGCGACCGGTTTTCAGGGCGAGTGGCCCGCGTTCAAGGAGCGCTTCGCCCGCATGCGCGAGGCTGTGCAGCTCATTCGCGCGCTGTGGAGCGGCGAGCGGATCGACTTCGACGGCGAGTTCTACTCGGCCAAGGGCGCGACGCTCTATGACATTCCCGAGCAGCAGGTACCGATCTACGTCGCCGCGGGCGGGCCCGTGGTCGCCAAATACGCCGGTCGCGTGGGCGACGGCTTCATCTGCACCTCGGGCAAGGGCCGCGAGCTGTACGAAGAGAAGCTGCTCCCCGCCGTGAACGAGGGCGCCCTCGCCGCCGATCGCGACCCGGCAAGCGTCGATCGCATGATCGAGATCAAGATCTCGTACGACACCGACCGCGCACAAGCGCTCGAGGCCACCCGCTTCTGGGCCCCGCTGTCGCTGACCGCAGAACAGAAGCACTCGATCGATGACCCGATCGAGATGGAAGCCGCCGCCGATGCCCTGCCCATCGAACAGGTGGCGAAGCGGTGGATCGTGGCATCCAGCCCCGAAGAGGCGATGGACGGCCTGCGCCCCTACCTCGACGCCGGGTTCAACCACCTCGTGTTTCACCACCCGGGCCACGACCAGCGCCGTTTTCTTGAGCAGTTCACCCGCGATGTCATGCCCATCCTGCGGGCCGAGTCTGCCTGATCGACCCCGGTCAGGCCAGCAGCTACACAGCGAGGGAGAAAGCCATGTCACGCGAAAGCATTGTGATCGTGAACGGCGCCCGCACACCGGTCGGGCGCTTTCAAGGCGCCCTCGCGTCGGTGCCGGCGCACTTGTTGGGCGCGGCCGCGGCGCGAGCGGCACTTTCGCGCAGCGGCGTGCGCCCTGAAGACATCGACGAGGTCGTGATGGGATGCATCGGCCAGGTCGGTGCCGATGCCTACAACGCCCGGCTCGTCGCACTTGCGGCGGGGCTTCCCGATCGCACACCCGCGCTCACCGTCAACCGGCTCTGCGGCAGCGGCCTGCAGTCGATCTGGTCGGCCGCGCAGCAGATCGCGTGGGGTTCGGCCGAAACCGTGCTCGCCGGCGGCGATGAGTCGATGTCACGCATGCCGTTTCTCGACTTCGAGGCGCGCGGCAACTCACGCCTCGGCAACCGCACGCTCATCGACGGCACGATTGGGATCCTCACCGACCCGTTCAGCAATAAGCACATGGGCGTGACGGCCGAGCGGGTCGCCGAGCGCTACAACGTCTCGCGCGAGCAACAAGACGAGTTCGCGGCCGAGAGCCAGCGCCGCGCGGGCACCGACGCCGCGAAGGCCGCGTTTGCTGAAGAGATCACGCCGGTGCAGACCATCGGGCGAAACCCGGTGACGGTCGACACCGACGAGCACCCGCGCCCCGGCACGACGGTCGAAGAACTCGCCCGCCTGCAGGCGGCATTCGAGGCCGGCGGCAGCGTCACGGCGGGCAACTCTTCGGGCATCAACGATGGGGCGGCGGCCGTGGTGGTCACCAAGGAGCGCACCGCGCGCGAGCAGGGGCTCGGCGCGCTCGCGACGATCGAGCACGTGGTCACCGCCGCGCTCGAACCCGAGATCATGGGCTACGCCCCGGTGCTCGCCCTGCACAAGCTGTTCGAGCAGTCGGGGCTCACGCCCGCCGACATCGACGTGTTCGAGGTCAACGAGGCGTTCGCGTCGCAGGCCGTCGCCGTCATCCGCGATGCCGGGCTCGACCCCGAAAAGACCAACCCCTACGGCGGTGCGATCGCGCTCGGCCACCCGGTCGGCGCCACCGGCACCATCCTGACCCTGCGCGCCGCGATGGATCTGCAGCGCCGCGACCTCGAGTATGCCGTCGTCACCATGTGCATCGGCGGCGGCCAGGCCCTGGCGGCCCTGCTACGGAGAGCTTCATGACCGACGCCCTGACCGTCTTCACCCTCGACCGCATGCCCGAGATCACCACGGGCGACGACCTCCCGGCGATGATCGTCGAGTTCGGCCGCGGTCACCTCCACACCGGCGATATCCTCGCCGTCACCAGCAAGATTGTGAGCAAGGCCGAGGGCCGCGTCATGGAGGCCGACGACCGCGAAGACGCGATCACCGCCGAGACCGTGCGTGTCGTCGCCACCCGCATGCCAACTGTCGAAGGTGGGCTCATCACTCGCATCGTCGAAAACCGGCTGGGCCTTGTGATGGCCGCCGCGGGCGTCGATGCGAGCAACACCGCCGAGGGGACCGTGTTGTTGTTGCCTGTTGATCCGGATGCCTCGGCCCGCGGCATCCGCACCGCACTGCGCGACGCGCTCGGCATCGACATCGGCGTGTTGATTACCGACACCTCGGGCCGTGCCTGGCGCGGCGGCCAGACCGATATCGCGATCGGGGCGGCAGGGGTGCGGGTGCTCGATGATCTGCGCGGCCAGCAGGATGCGCACGGGCGCACGATCTTGGTCACCGCCCCCGCGGCGGGCGATGAGCTCGCCGGCGCCGCCGACCTGGTCAAGGGCAAATCGAGCCAGCGGCCGGTCGCCGTGCTGCGTGGGCTCGCGCATTTGGTGCAGGATGCCGATGGTTCGGCCCGCGACCTCTTGCGCCCGCAGAGCGAAGACCTCTTTCACACCGGCTCACGTGAGTCGTGGGACGCCGGGTACGCCGCGGGATTCGCGGCCGCCGTGGCTGCGGCAAGCGCCGCGGTGTAGGGCAGGCGGGTCGCCGGGGTGCTCCGGCACGCCGGGCGCGCAGCCAGCTGGGTTTCAGACCCCGCCAGGCCCGAACGCAAACCCTGCGCGGCCGGTGATGGGGTTGCGCGTGCGCGCGGCGCGAACGCCGTAGAGCCCCTCGACGAATTCTGGGGTGAGCACGTCGTCGCTTGCGCCCTCGGCAATCATGCGCCCGTCACGCAGCGCCACGAGGTGCTGGCTATAGGCCGCAGCGTGTGAGAGGTCGTGCAGCGCCGTGACCACGGTGAGTCCGGTCGCGGCAAGGTGCGCCAGCAGCTCCAGCAGGTGCAGCTGCGCCGCAACGTCGAGGTGGTTGGTCGGCTCATCGAGCAGGAGCATCGATGGCTGCTGCGCAAGTGCCTGCGCGACGAACACGCGCTGGCGTTCGCCACCCGAGAGGGTGCCGATGTGGCGCTCCGCGAGGTTCGCAATACCGAGCGATTCAAGCGCGTCATCGACGAGCGCCTCCGAGTGCGCGTCCGGGGCACGCCAGAGCGAATCGTGCGGGATGCGCCCGAGCGCCACCGTGTCGCGCACCGAGAGCGCGAGGTCGGTGTGGGCCTCCTGCTCGACAAAAGCGACGATCCGGGCCCGCTCGCGCCGGCTGAGGTCGCCGAGCACCACGCCGTCGACGCGCACCTCGCCGCGCACGCGCGACTGTGCCCCAACCAGCGCTCGAAGGAGCGTTGACTTGCCCGCGCCGTTGGGCCCCACCAGGGCCGTCACCGCGCCGGCGGGTGCCGCGAACGACACATCATTGACCAGGATGCGCCCGCCGATGCGCACGGTCAGCCCCGAGACGCGGAGCCCGCCCGCGCTCAGACCGTCTGTGCTCGGCCCGTCTGTGCTCAACTCGTCCACCCTCAGCCCCTCCACCCTCGCCCCAGCCGCGCTCATGTCCGCGCCCTCGAACGCAGCAGCAGCAGCGCGAAGACCGGGGCACCCACGAGCGCGGTGATCACGCCAACGGGCAGTTCGCGAGGGTCGAACAGGGTGCGTGCGAGCGTGTCGGCGAGCACCAAGAACACGCCCCCGGCGAGCGCCGAGAGCGGGAGAAGAGCTCGGTGGCCCGGGCCCACGAGCAGTCGCACGGCGTGCGGGAGCACGAGCCCGACGAATCCGATCGATCCGCTGACCGAGACCAGGCCACCGGTGAGCAGCGCCGCCAGCCCGAGCATGAGCCAGCGCGTGCGCGGCACATTGATTCCGAGGGCCGCGGCCGATGTGTCACCGAAGGCGAAGGCATCCAGCATTCTGCCGGTCAGCAGCAGCGGCAACCCGGCCACAAGAAACGCCCCGGCCGCGATCAGCACTTCGGGCCAGCGTGCCCCGGCAACCGAGCCAAGCAACCAGCTGAGCACCTCGCGGTAGCTGTCGCCGGTGACGAACCAGAACACGACAAAGCTCGTGAGCGCGGCCGCGAAGGCCGAGACGGCGACACCCGCGAGCACGGTGCGCGAGGGCGTCAGACCGCCCATGGCCGACGCGAGGCCGAGGGCGGCGACCACAGCGATGAGTGCACCTGCGAACGCCGCGACCGGCAACAAGAACGTCAGGCCGGCGAGCAAGACCGCCACCGCCCCGAACGAGGCGCCCGACGACAGGCCGAGCAGGTAGGGGTCGGCGAGCGGATTTCGCGTCACCGCCTGCATGACGACGCCGGCCACGCCGAGGCCAGCGCCGACAAGCGCGGCTGTGACGATGCGGGGCATCCGAAGATCCCACACGATGCCCTCGACGAGCGGATCGACCGACGCCCCGCCGAGGCGCGCCCACAGCGCCGCCCCGACCTCCGCAAGCGAAAGCGATGCGGCGCCGAGCGTGAGGCTCACACCGATGACGATGACGAGGGCGACGCCGAGCACCGCTCCGAGCAACCCCGGAGACATGCGTCGGCGCGCCCGGCTCACCCTTCGAGCCCGAGCGCCTGCAACTGGGCCGCGAGATCGAGCACGGCGGGCACGGTGCGCACGCCCGCCTCACCGGCGGCAAACGGAATGGTGAGGAACGAATCGTTCTGCACGGCCTTGAGCTTCGAGAGCACCGGGTCGGCCTTCAAGAGTTCGATCTTCGCGGCGATGGTGTTGCCAGGAGACTCGACAAGCACGATCACGTCGGGGTTCGCTTCGATCACGCGCTCCCACCCGACCGAGAGCCACGCCTCGGCGTGGTCGCCGAAGATGTTTGTTAGGCCGAGGGCGTCCATGACCATCTGCGGCGCGCCCGTGCCGGCACCCATGTAGGGCGTTTCGCGCCCCGACGAGTACCACGCGGCCGTGAGCCCGGCGGTGCTCGGCGTCACGCCTTTGAGCATCTCGCGCTGCTGTGCAATGACGTCGGCCGCGGCATCCTGCGCGCCAAGCAGTTCGCCTGCCTCGGTGATCTCGCCGAAGAGTGAATCAAATGTGAGCGGGCCGGGCACGTCGGCCGAACGGCACGCGGCGGGCGAGACGTAGCTGGCGATGCCGAGGCTCTCGAGCTCGGCACGATCGCCTGCGCCCTCAGCGGTGAAGTTTGACTCCCAGCCCGCAAAGACGAGGTCGGGGCGAAGCGCAAGCACCGCCTCCTGCGACGGGAGCTTGCCCTCCATGATCGGCGGGGTGACCTCGGCGTAGAGGCTCTCGGGCAGCGGACCGTCGAGGAACGCGGCGCCGACGATGCGATCGGCCAGGCCGAGGGCGGCAACCATGTCGGTCGAGGTCGACTTGATCGTGACGATGCGGGTGGGCGGGGCATCCATCGTCACGGTGAAGCCGCAATTCTGCGTCACAAAGGGAGTGGGGGATGCCTCGGGCTTCGCCTCGTCGGCGGAAGCACCGCCGCCGGCACAGCCAGCCAGGAACGCCAATGCGGCGAGGGGAATTGCGGCCAGCGCAACGCGGCGGGCGCGTGTGCGGCCGGGCGAGAGAACATGTAGAACCACGGGAATCAACCTTCTGCCTGGGCGTGCGTCATCGATGACGAGCGGACCAGTCGTTCTCAGCGTGATCACGACATGCTCGGCCACAGGGCGGCCGCGGGTTCTCGCTCAGTAGTCTAGCTAAGACATGGTCACTTCATCCGCTTCCGCCCCACTCCGCGTCGGCTATGCCGCGATGCTGGAACAGCTTGACCCGCGCGAGGCGGTCGAGCTCAGCGCGCTTGCCGAACAGCACGGATTCCGCGGGGTGATGGCCAGCGACCATTTTCAGCCGTGGGTGCCGCAGCAGGGGCAGGCGCCGTTCGTGTGGGCGGTGCTCGCGGGCATCGCCGCCCAAACGAAGGGCGATTTCGGCCCCGGGGTCACGACCCCCGGTTACCGGATGCACCCGGCCGCCGTCGCGCAGGCAAGCGCGACGCTCGCCGCGATGCATCCCGGGCGTCACTGGCTGGGCATCGGGTCGGGCGATGCGCTCAGCGAGCACGTTGTCGGCCAGTACTGGCCCGAGGCACCAGAGCGGATCAACCGCATGTTCGAGGCCATCGAGATCATCAAGCGGCTGTTCGCCACCGCGCACAGCGGCCGCGATACGCGGTTCTCCGGCAACTACTTCACGCTCGAATCGACCAGGCTCTGGACGGCCCCCGAGACGCCGCCCCAAATTCTCGTCGCCACCGCGGGCCCGGTCACCGCGCGCCGCGCCGGCCGCAGCGCCGACGGCCTGATCACCACGAATGCCCCGCCCGAGAAGCTTGCGGCGCTGCTCGAGCGCTTTGCTACCGGTGCCCGCGAGGCCGGCAAGAATCCGGCATCCATGCCCCGTGTGATTCAGTGGCACGTGAGTCTTGCCGACACGCTCGCCGAGGCCGAAGCGACCGCGCTTCGCGAGTGGCCCAACGGCGGCATGCGCTTTAGCCGCGCCGACATTCGTAGCCCACAAGATTTCGCACATCTCGCGCGCACGGTGCGGATCGAAGACTTCGAGAATCACGTCTTTATTTCTCCGGATGCCGCCGCCCACCGTCAGAAGCTCACCGAGCTCGCCCGGCTCGGCTTCTCGCACGTGTACGTGCACCATGTCGGCCGCGACCAGCGCGCGTTCATCGAGCGTTTTGGCGCGGAAGTACTGCGCGGCGATCGGGCGTAGCCGCGCGCTTTCCACAGGCCGGAATCCCGCCGATTTCGCGAGTTTTGCCTCCGAGCGTAGAGTCGCGATATGAACGTCGAAATGAACACCAAAGTTGTTGTTCGCCCCGTCCGCAATGTTGATACCGAAGCTCTCGGCCGCGTGCATGCCACGTGCTGGCACGAGACCTATGACCACCTCGTGAGCAAGGCCGCTCTCGAATCGCTCTCACCCCGCCGCATGGCAGAGCTCTGGAGCCACTGGAGTTCACTCGGCCCCGAGTACCGCCAGTACGTCGCCGTCGCCGACGGTGAGATCGTCGGATTTTCGGGCTCCGGCCCGAGCCGCGACGATGACACCCCGCGCGAGCGCGAGCTCTACTTCCTGTACCTCCTGAGCGCCTGGCACGGCACCGGCATCGGTCAGCAGCTCTTCGACATCGCAGTCGAAGACGATGCTGTCTCGCTCTGGGTCGCCGAAGACAACCCCCGCGCGCATCGCTTCTATGAGCGCAACGGCTTCAAGGCCGATGGTTCACGCAAGGTTGAGCCGTTCCTCGGCGAGACGGTCACCGAAGTCCGACTCGTCCGCTAACTCTTTCCACATACGCCAAAGGGGCGGCTGGTCAATTGATCAGCCGCCCCTTTTGACGTTGCCTGTGAGCGGTGCGGTGCGGCGTTTAGCGGCCGACCTTGCCCATCAGGCCAGCGATCGGTGCGAACACGAGCGGACGTGCGGCGATGACGCCACCGATGACCACGACGAGCGACGCGAAGAAGATCCAGAAGCCCGTCCAGTTGTCGGCGTACTGCACACCGTCGAGCGAACCCTGCGCGGCGTACATGTGGTTCAGGTTGCGCAACGCACCCGTCGCGAACACCAGCACCACGTGGATGAAGATGAAGAACACGAAGTACAGCATCACCGGGAGGTGAATCGCGCGTGCCCATTCAACGGGGTAGAGCTTGTTGAGGCGGGTTGCGCGTGCGGGCCATGCACCCGACATGCGGGCTCCGGTGATCACAGCGAGCGGTGCCGCAATGAAGATCGTCATGAAGTAGGCGATCAGCTGGAGGCTGTTGTAGTTGACCCAGCCGTTGTCGGTGGGCCAGTCAAGCGAGACGTACTGCAGCCCGGCCGAGATCGCGTTCGGGATGACGTCCCAGCTCGTCGGAACCACGCGCATCCACTGCCCACTGACGAACAGCAGCACGATGAAGATCACGCCGTTGGTCACCCACAGCGAGTCGAATGCGAAGTGCGACCAGAGGTTGATGCTGATGCGCTTCGGCGTGCCCTTGGTCTTGATCAGGCCTTCGTTGTTGCGAACCCAGGTTGCCGGTGGGCGGGCCTGAGTGCGGACCTGCCAACCCGAACGAATGATCAGCACGATCAGGAACATGTTGAAGAAGTGCTGCCACCCGAGCCACGCCGGGGACCCGACGGGCGCGCCCTCGGGCAGATGCGATTCGCCCGGGTAGGTGGTCATGAAGTCGCGCATGAAGTCGAGCGAGATGAACCAGCGCACAAAGAGCACGGCCATCGCCGCGGCGAAGAGCAGGCCGAAGCCACCGATCACGACGATCAAGAACCACTGGCCCTTGGTGAACTTGCCGATCCGCTTGGGCTCGGGTGCGCGCTCGGTGTTGCGGCGCACGACGGGCTCGCGCGGCGGACCCGTGTAGGCGGGTGCGGCCGGTGCGGCGGGCGCTTCGGCAACTGCGACGGCGGATGCCTCGGCCCCAGGTGCGGCGACTGCTGCTGCAGCTCCGGCACGGGGCAGGCCACGACGACCACCGGTCGCTGCCGGCGCGGCAGCAGCGGCGGGCGCAGCCTCGGCGGCGGGAGCAGCGGCGGCGGCAGTCGGGGCCGCCTCGCCACTGCGCGGCAGGCCACGACGACGGCCGGGGGCCGCTGCGGCTGCAGGAGCTGCAGCCTCGGCGGCCGGAGCCTCAGCGGCCGGAGCTGCGGCGGCGGGTGCGGGTGCGGCGGCCGGTGCGGCAGCTGCCGGACGTGCCTCCTCACCCGGACGCGGGAGCCCACGGCGCGCGGCGCGAGGCGCTGCGGCCGCGGGTGCTGCGGCAGCGGCAGCGGCAGCGGCCGGAGCCTCAGCCGCGGCGGGGACGGAGGGAGCAACCGGGGCTTGCACGGGCGCGGACGCGACAGGCGCGACCGGCGCCGGAGCGGGCCGGTGCTCTTCACCGGGCCGCGGAAGTCCGCGGCGAGGCGTGCGTGCGGGCGGGTGTGTGCCCAGGTTCTCCCCCGTCATCGCGCTTATGCCTTCCGTGCCTTGAGAGCTGCAATCAGCTGCGGGACGACGGTGAAGACGTCGCCGACGATGCCGAAGTCAGACACGGCGAAGATCGGCGCGTCGTCGTCCTTGTTGATGGCAACAATCGTCTTCGAGGTCTGCATGCCGGCCCTGTGCTGGATTGCTCCCGAAATACCGAGCGCAATGTAGAGCTGCGGCGAGACCGAAACACCGGTCTGGCCAACCTGGTAGCTCGTGGGCACGTAGCCTGCGTCAACCGCGGCGCGCGAAGCGCCAACGGCTGCACCGAGCACGTCTGCGAGCTCGTTGACGAGCTCGAACTGCTCGGTCGAACCGAGGCCGCGGCCACCGGAGACAACCTTTGCAGCGCCGCGCAGTTCGGGGCGACCCGACACAATGACGGCCTCATCGATCGACGTGATCGTGGCGGCCGGGGCCGAGCCCGCTGCAACCTCGAGGACCTGTGCGGCCAGAGGTGCGGCTTCTGCGCGAGCGTCGATCGCGCCCTGACGGACGGTCGCGACGAGCGTGCCAGCCGAAGCTGCCGAGTCAACGAGGTACGCGCCACCGTAAACGGAGTGCGAGGCGACGACGCCCTCTTCGTCACGGGCGATAGCGATTGCGTCAACTGCCAACGCAGAGCGCGTGCGCGCGGCGTAGCGAGCGGCGACGTCGCGGCCCTCGATCGAGTTCGAGACCAGCACGAGCTCGGGCTGAATCTTTGCTGCGGCCGCAACCAGCGCGTCGACGGCGGGCGTCGACAGCTTGGTGGTGACATCAGCCGATTCGGCGATGAGCACGGTGCCTGCACCATATGCCGCTGCCTGCTCGGCAGCTGCCTGGCCGAGGCCCGGTGCGGTCACAACGAGCGCGACGGGGGTGCCGACGCCTGCAGCGGCGCCAATCAGACCAGCGGCGCTCTTCTGCACCTGGCCCGAGGGCGACACCTCGACGAGTACGAGTACGGAGTCTTGGGGAAAATCAGTCATCTCGATAGCTCCTAAGCAAGTTTCTGCGCGATAAGGAACTCGGCGAGCTGCTCGCCCGCGTTGCCCTCGTCGACAATCTTCACGCCGGCAGCACGCGCCGGCCGTTCTGCGACCGAGATCACGATCGAGCGCGAGACCGACTCGTCATCGGTGGCGACACCGAGGTCAGCAAGCGTCACGGTCTCGAACGGCTTCTTCTTCGCGGCCATGATGCCCTTGAAGTTCGGGAAGCGGGGGTCGGGCATGCGCTCGGTGACCGAAATGACGGCCGGCAGCGTTGCCGAAACCTCGTACGAGCCCTGATCGAGCGTGCGGTGACCGCTGAGCGTCGAGTCGGCAATCTGGAACGAGGAGAGGTTGGTGGCTGCGGGCACTTCAAGCAGCTCGGCCAGCATCGAGGGCAGCGCGCCACCCGAGCCGTCGGTCGAGATGTTGCCAGTGACCACGAGATCGAAGCCTTCGCGGCGGACCGCTGCGGCGAGCACCTCGGCGGTCAAGCCCAGGTCTGCG
Source organism: Actinomycetes bacterium (assembly GCA_029777095.1). Lineage (GTDB taxonomy): Bacteria > Actinomycetota > Actinomycetes > Actinomycetales > Microbacteriaceae > Microbacterium. The sequence continues at coordinate 26,085 of JAKOTS010000072.1, forward strand.
CCGACGAGACCGTCGTCGAGCACGTGCACGGCCTTGACGGCACCCATTGCGAGCGCCTTGCGCAGCGCGGTGGGAACCGACTCGGGGCCCATTGCGATTGCAACGACCTCCGTGCCGGCGTTTGCCTCGGCGTAGGTCAGTGCAGCTTCGAGCGCGCGCTCCGAAATCTCATCGAGCACCACTTCACCGCTACGGTCGGCCAGCCCTGATTCAAGGCTGAGCTTTCGATCGCCATAGGTGTCGGGCACCTCTTTCACCAACACGATGATCTTCATCGTTCGCTCCTTTGTGGACGTTGCTGTGCACGCTACTTCGCGTATGGGTTCTCTCGTGCGCGCCAGAGTCTGCAGACAGCGCTGGCTCGTAAAAAGAAACTTCCGTATACATTATCGCACTCTGTTGGCATGCAAACACGCCCCATGGCTCGCCAACGTGCTCGCCACTGTGCTCACCACCGCGCTCACGTCGGTGCGCGCCCCCGTGCGTGCACCGCGCTCCTGCCGCGCTCGCGCCGTACTCACTTCGTGCGGTTAGCGGTGCAAGAAGTTCGGCGTCCGCTTCTCCAAGAACGCCGCCATCCCTTCGGTCTGGTCTTCAAGCGCAAACAGCGCCGCAAAGCTCTGCCGCTCGTGCCGGAGGCCCGCGTCGAGCCCACTTTCCTGCGCGAATCGCAGGGCTTCCTTGGCCGCATAGACGACAGGCAACGATTTTTCGGCGATGGATGCCGCCACCCGGCCGGCCTCCTCAAGCAGCTCCCCAGCCGGCACAACCCGCGACACCAGCCCGGCCCGCTCCGCTTCTTCGGCGCCCATCAGCCGCCCGGTCAGCACCAGCTCCGCCGCTTTATATGCGCCGATCGCCCGCGGAAGCCGCTGCGTACCGCCCATGCCGGGGATCACCCCGAGGTTGATCTCGGGCTGGCCAAACTTGGCTGTGTCGGCCGCCAGAATGATGTCGCACATCATTGCCAACTCGCATCCACCGCCCAGGGCGAAGCCCGCAACCGCCGCGATCACGGGCGTTCGAAGCGCCGTGAATTCAGCCCACTTGGCGAACGGTTCACCCAGGTACATCTCGACGTAACCCTGCTCGGCCATCTCTGAAATATCGGCGCCGGCGGCAAACGCCTTGGCCGAGCCCGTGACCACGATCGCGCCGATCTCACGGTCGTCATCGAACGCTTTTGCCGCCGTAACAATCTCGTGCACGAGCACCGCGTTGAGCGCATTGAGCGCTTCCGGGCGGTTGAGCGTGATCCACCCCACGCGCTCACGCGCCTCGACGAGGACGTGCTGGTACTGGCTCATGTGTGGTTCCTCTCCAAGAGCTCTCGTCCGACGATGAGCTTCATGATCTCGTTCGTGCCCTCGAGAATCTGGTGCACGCGCAGGTCACGGACGACGCGTTCGATGCCGTATTCGTGGAGATAGCCGTATCCCCCATGCAATTGCAGCGCCTCGTTGGCGACACGAAAGCCGGCGTCGGTGGCGAACCGCTTTGCGAGCGCGCACGCGGCCACCGCATCGGTGTCGCCCGCATCGAGCTTTTGCGCCGCCCACGCCAGGAGCGCCCGCGCGCCCTGCAGCTCGGTTTCCATCTCGGCGAGCGTGAACACGATCGACTGGTTCGCCGCCAGCGTTTCACCGAATGCCTCGCGCTGCTGCACGTATCGCAGCGCCTGCGACATCGCCCACTGGGCGCCGCCGAGCGAGCACGCACCAATGTTCAGGCGACCACCGTTCAGACCCGCCATCGCGATCGCGAAACCGTCTCCCTCAGCGCTGAGCCGGTTGGCCCGGGGCACGCGAACGTCGTCAAAGATCACCTGACGGGTGGGCTGCGCGCGCCACCCCATCTTGTTCTCGTTGGCGCCAAAGCCGAGGCCCGGGGCATCCACCGGCACTAACAGCGCGCTGAGACCGTGCGGGCCCTGCACTCCCGTGCGAACCATGACGAGATAGACCGCGGATGCACCGGCGCCCGAAATGAACTGCTTCGTGCCGTTGATGACGTAGTCGTCGCCGTCTGCGCGGGCGGATGTGGTGATCGCAGCGGCATCCGAACCGGCGCCCGGCTCGGTGAGGCAATAGCTCGCGAGATGCTCCATCGCCACCACCCGCGGGAGCCACTGCGCGCGCTGCGCGTCGTCGCCGAACGTGTCGATCATCCACGCGACCATGTTGTGGATCGAGACATAGGCCGCGATGGTCGTGTCGCCCATCGCCAGCTGCTCGAAAATGGCCACCGTGTCGAGGCGCGACAGCCCGAGGCCGCCCGCACTTTCGCCGACGTACAGTCCCCCAAGCCCGAGCGCCCCTGCCTCGCGCAGGGTGTCGACCGGAAAGATCTTGCCCGCGTCCCACCGCGAGGCATTGGGGGCAAGGCGCAGGGCCGCAAACGATCGCGTCGCCTCGACCAGTGCCGCACGATCCTGTTCGCTGAGTGTCTGCATGGCCGCTGCTTCGGGCTCAGTGCACGGTCGGGATGGTGAAGCTGGCGCCCTCACGGATGCCGGAGGGCCAGCGGCTGGTCACGGTCTTTGTCTTCGAATAGAACCGGAACCCGTCGGCGCCGTACTGGCCCAGGTCACCGAAGCCGGATTGCTTCCACCCACCGAACGTGTACGACGCGACCGGCACCGGAATCGGCACGTTAACGCCGACCATGCCGACGTTGACGCGGGTGGTGAAATCACGCGCAGTGTCGCCGTCGCGGGTAAAGATCGAGACGCCATTGCCGTAAGGATTGTTGCTTGCCATCGCGAGGGCGGCCTCGTAAGTGTCGGCCCGGGCGATGAGCAGCACAGGGCCGAAGATCTCTTCGCGGTAGATCCTCATGTCGGTCTTGACGTGGTCGAAGAGGGTGGGGCCAAGGTAGAAGCCCTGCTCGTGGCCCTCAACGACAAGGCCGCGGCCATCGGCGAGGAGCGTTGCCCCTTCGCTGACGCCCGACGCGATATCGCCCTCAACCCGCGTCTTTGCCGCAGCTGTCACGAGCGGCCCATAATCGCTGGCGTCGTCGAGGGGCGACCCAACCTTGAGCTTTCGCACGCGCTCGACGAGCACCGCGGCGAGCGCGTCGGCGGTCTCGCGCCCAACGGGAACCGCGACCGAGATGGCCATGCAGCGCTCGCCCGCCGAACCGTAGCCCGAGCCGATCAGCGCGTCCGCCACCTGCTCGAGGTCGGCGTCGGGCATCACGATGAGGTGGTTCTTCGCCCCACCGAAGCACTGCGCACGCTTGCCCTGCGCCGTGGCGGTCGTATAGATGTACTGGGCAATCGGGGTCGACCCGACAAACCCGACGGCCTTGATCCGCGGGTCGTGCAGGATCGCGTCGACTGCTTCTCTGTCGCCGTTGACCACGTTGAGCACGCCCGCCGGCAGGCCCGCCTCAAGAAAGAGTTCGGCGATGCGCAGCGGCATCGAGGGATCGCGCTCGCTCGGCTTGAGGATGAACGCGTTGCCGGACGCGAGCGCCGGGCCCAGCTTCCACAGCGGGATCATCGCCGGAAAGTTGAACGGCGTGATGCCCGCAACCACACCCAGCGGCTGCCGCATCGAATACACGTCGATCCCCACCCCCGCCCCGACCGAATACTCGCCCTTGAGAAAGTGCGGTGCGCCGACCGAAAACTCGATGACCTCGATCCCGCGTTGAATCTCGCCGCGCGAGTCGGCCAGCGTCTTGCCATGCTCGCTCGTGAGGGTCTTCGCGAGGGTGTCGGTGTCTTTGGCGATGAGCTCAAGGAACTTCAGCAACACGCGCGCGCGGCGTTGCGGGTTCGTGTCGCCCCACTCGGGCTGCGCTACCACCGCGTTTGTGATCGCGGCATCCACTTCGTTCTGATTCGCGAGCGGAACCCGCGCCTGCACCTCACCGGTGCTCGGATCGAAGACGTCGCCAAAGCGACCGGATGCCCCGGCCCGATGCTGCCCGCCAATGAAATGGGTGAGTTCGCGCGACATGTGCGGCATCCCTTCCGCGTCAACGCGACGCCTGTGGGGCCATTGTGCGCCGCAGCGCGCTCGCGCGCCAGGGCTTGACAAGCCGGCGCGGCCTTCCGCTCACCCGTCGCGAATTGTCGCGAAACGCGCCAAAAGCGACAAAACGCGACGGGTGAAGGGCGGGGGCGCCCACGGACGGCGGCCGCGAGGCCGGCCCCTCACGCTCGCCCGTCGCGAATTGTCGCGAAACGCGCCATAAACGACAAACCGCGACGGTGGAAGGGCGAGGGCACCCACGGACCGCGGCCGCGAGGCCGGCCCCTCACGCTCGCCCGTCGCGAATGGTCGCGAAACGCCCCAAAAGCGACAAAACGCGACGGGGGAGCGAAAAGGGCGGTGCGGCGGACCGCGACGTGCGGCGGCAGGCGGCGGGCGGCCGGGCGGCCGGCCGCCCCCGCCCGGCCCCCTACTTCACGTGGCGCTCGTCGACACCGTTGTAGGCCGACAGCGGGCGAATCAGCGCGTTGGATGCCGCCTGCTCGATCACATGCGCGGTCCAGCCAGTCACGCGCGCCGCCACAAACAGCGGCGTAAACGTGACGGTGTCGAAGCCCATCAGGTTGTAGGCCGGGCCGGAGGGGTAATCGAGGTTCGGGTAGATGCCCTTGCGCGCCACGAAGTCGGCCTCGAGCGCGTCGTAGAGCTCTTGCATGTCGGGCCGGTTGTAGTGCTCGATCAGCGTGCGCAGCGAGGCCTCCATGGTGGGCACGCGCGAGTCGCCGCTCTTGTAGACACGGTGGCCGAAGCCCATGATCTTGCGCTTCTCGGCGAGCGCGGTGTCAAGCCACGCGCCAACGGCCGACGCCTCACCGATCTCGTCGAAGACGTGCATGACGGCCTCGTTCGCCCCGCCGTGAAGCGGGCCCTTCAGCGCACCGACCGCGCCGGTGACGGCCGAGTACAGGTCGCTCATCGTGCTCGTGATCACGCGCGCGGTGAACGTCGATGCGTTGAACGAGTGCTCGGCGTACAGAATCATCGACACGTTGAATGCCTCGACCACCACGGGTGCCGGCACCTCACCGAAGGTCATGTACAAGAAGTTCTCGGAGTAGTTCAGGTCATCGCGCGCGGCGACGGCCTCCTGTCCACGGCGACGGCGCTGGTCGTACGCGACGATCGCGGGCAGCTTCGCAAAGAGACGGATGCTCTTGGCAAGGTTTGCCTCGGGGCTCGCGTCGTCGGCGTTGGGGTCGCAGGCACCGATCACCGAGACGGCCGTGCGGGTGACATCCATCGGGTGCGCGGTGGTTGGCAGCAGGTCGATGGCGGCCTTCACACTGGCATCAAGCCCTCGCTGCGACACCTCGACGCGCAAGAACTCGGCCAATTGCGAGGCATCCGGCAACTCACCATGCCAGAGCAGGTAGGCGACTTCTTCGAACGATTTCGACGCGGCCAGCTCCTGCACCGGATACCCGCGGTAGAGCAGGCTGTTGGTGTCGGGGTTGACCTTTGAGATGGCGGTGTAGTCGACGACGACGCCCGCCAACCCCTTCTTGATCTCCTGTGTTTCAGTCATTCGTGTGCTCCTTTTGCGGCGGATGGCGCGTCAGTGCGCAATCTCGAAGTTGAAGATGCTGGTGTCGAAGTGGTTGTAGCCCTCGTAGTCGATGAGCTCGTAGAGGTCGGCGCGGTGCTGCATCTCGCCCAGCTTGGAGGTGAGGTGACCCTCCTCGTTGAGCGTGTCGAGCGCGCGCGCCGTCGCCCCCATTGCCATGCGCAACATCGACACGGGCCAGATCACGATGTTGATGCCGACGTCGGCGAGCTGCTGCGAAGAGAACAGCTCGCTCTTGCCGAACTCGGTCATGTTGGCAAGCAACGGCACAGAAATTGCCTTGCGCATCGCCTCGAACTCGCTGAGGTCGCGCATCGCCTCGGGGAAGATCGCGTCGGCACCGGCGTCGACGAGGGCCTTCGCGCGGTCGATCGCGGCGTCCAGTCCGTCGACGGCCGCGATGTCGGTGCGGGCCATGATCAGGAAGTTCGGGTCGCGCCGCGCGTCGACGGCGGCGCGGATGCGCTTGATCGCCGTCTGCTCGTCGACGACAGCCTTGCCATCGAGGTGGCCGCACCGCTTCGGGTTGATCTGGTCTTCGATGTGCATGCCGGCGATGCCCGCGTTTTCGAGCGTCTGGATCGTGCGGGCGACGTTCATCGGCTCGCCGAAGCCGGTGTCGGCGTCGATGATCGTCGGCAGCTCGGTCATGCGCGCGATCTGCTCGCCGCGACCTGCGACCTCGGTCAGGGTCGTCAGCCCGATGTCGGGCAGGCCGAGGTCGGCGCTCAGCACCGCCCCGGAGATATAGACACCGTCGAAGCCCTTGCGCTCGATGAGCCGTGCGCTCAGCGGGTTGAACGCGCCCGGAAAGCGCAGAAGCTCCCCGCTCGAGAGACGCTCACGAAAAGCGCGGCGCTTCTCGGTCGGGGAGGTCTGCGCGTACAGCATGGCTAGAACAGTCCCTTGGGTGCCGGCGCCGTTGCAAGCACGCCCGGCTTGGCCTGGATCGAAAGCTGCGCGACCTCGGCGGCGGTCAGCTCGGGGAGGCGCTCGGCGAGGGCGATGAAGCGGTCGATCTCGGCGGGCTCCAGCACTGGTTCGGCCAGCAGGCGGAACTTGCGAATGTAATCGGCCCGGGCGAACGGGCGGGCGCCCAGCGGGTGCGCGTCGGCGACGGCGATCTCATCGACGATCTCGGTGCCATCGGCAAGCGTGATCACAACGCGCCCGCCGAAGGCCTTCTCTGCCGGGTCGGTCGAGTGGTAGCGACGCGTCCACTCGGCGTCCTCCGCCGTCGTGACCTTGTTCCACAGCTCGATCGTGTCGGCACGGCCGGCACGCTCGGGCGTGTAGGAGTCGACGTGGTGCCACGCGCCATCCTGAAGGGCGACGGTGAAGATGTAGGGGATCGAGTGGTCGAGCGTTTCGCGCGATGCGGTCGGGTCGTACTTCTGCGGGTCGCCCGCGCCAGACCCGATCACGAAGTGCGTGTGGTGGCTCGTGTGCAGAACGATCGATTCGATCTGCGCCGGGTCGACAAGCTCGGGGTGCGCGTTGTGCAGCTTGCGGGCGAGGTCGATCCAGGCCTGCGCCTGGTACTCAGCCGAGTGCTCCTTCGTGTAGGTGTCGAGGATGCCGCGCTTGGCCTCGCCCGGTGCGGGCAACGGGACCTCGTACGAGGCATCCGGGCCATCAAGCATCCAGGCGATCACGCCGTCTTCGCCTTCGTAAATGGGCGAAGGGCTGGTCTCGCCGCGCATCGCACGGTCGACGGCTTCGACGGCCATCTTGCCTGCGAACGCGGGGGCGTGCGCCTTCCACGTCGAAATCTCACCCTTGCGCGACTGGCGCGTGGCGGTCGTCGTGTGCAGGGCCTGGCCAACAGCCTGGTAGATCACGTCGGGCGAAAGGCCGAGCAGCGTGCCGATGCCTGCCGCGGCCGAGGGGCCGAGGTGCGCGACGTGGTCAATCTTGTGTGCGTGGAGGCAGATCGCCCGCACGAGGTCAACCTGAATCTCGTAGCCCGTGGCGATACCGCGCACGAGCGCAGCGCCGTCGCTGCCGACGTGCTGAGCAACCGCGAGGATCGGCGGGATGTTGTCGCCCGGGTGCGAGTACTCGGCGGCCAAGAATGTGTCGTGGTAGTCGAGCTCGCGCACGGCAACGCCGTTGGCCCATGCCGCCCACTCGGGGCTGGTGCGACGCTCAAGCGCGCATCCAAAGATCGTGGAGCCGTTGCCACTAATGCTGACGGGGTGATCGAGCGCCTGCTGGCGTGCCGCACTGACGGGTGCACGAGAAATGGATGCCGCAGCCACCGCCGCGTTGTCGATCACGCGGTTGATGATCATGTCGACAACCTCGGGCTCGACCGCAACCGGGTCTGCCGCGACTTCAGCGATCTTCCAGGCCAGCTGGTCTTCGCGCGCCAGGGGCTCTTCGCTCTTGTATACACGGACGTGGTGGTTGACGGTCATGACGATCCTTCCAACTGAGCGAGCAGGATCCGCTAGATCCGGTTGGCGCGCTCAAAGCGGCTGACAGCTTCGTGGCTCAGCGACGACGGTGTCGCTCGCCAATTGTATACATGGATAGTTGACGGTGTACAGAGTGCCCCGTGCGAGGACCGCACACACGCGACATCACGTGGATCCGGGCCCCATTCCCGTCGCTGATCGACAGTATTACACTGTCAGGCTCGCCCAGCTACCCCTATTCGGTATACATTGAAGACGAAGACATGGTTGTCTTGCGCGCCATGGGAGGACGCAGAATGCCCGAACGCACGACCCACACCAACAGTGTGTACAACGCGGTCGTTGCCCGGTGACCGGGCAACGCGAGCGACTTCCTACCGCAGTCTGGATCCTTGCTTCAGTCACGTTCCTCACCAACTTGGGGTTTGGTGTCGTGGGGCCGGCCCTTCCGGCCCTCGCCGATTTGTTCGGCATTTCCGTCACCATGGCGTCGATCGCCATCAGTGGTTTCGCGGCATTCCGCCTCGTCGCAAGCGCAAGCCTGACCGGGCTCCTCAAGCGTTGGCGCCTGCGCAAGGTGCTCTTCGCCGGATTGCTGCTCCAGGCAGTGTGTAGCCTGGCGGCCGGTCTCGCACCCGATGGTGTCTCGTTCCTCGTCTTCCGCTCGATCAGCGGTCTCGGCAGTGCCACGCTCTCCGTGTCGGCCACCGCGCTGCTCCTCGCGCTCGTGCCCACGCACCTCCTCGGCCGTGGCATGAGCATGTACTTCGCCGCGGGTTCGCTCGGCGCGATCTCGGGCCCCGCTGTCGGCGGCTTCCTCGCAATCGCGAACCCCCGCATCCCCCTCATCTTCTACGGCCTCGCGCTGCTCGTGGCCTCGCTCATCGCATTCTTCGCGCTCGGCCAGGCAAAAGACGTTCGAACCTCCGACGCCGTGGGCGAAGACGGTTTGGTCATCAAGACCAAGACGGTGTGGCGTAGCTTGATGTCGAACCCCGTGTTCATCACGGTGCTCATGGCACACTTCGCGGTCGGTTGGGCGCTCTATGGCGCGCGCACCACGACCGTGCCGCTCTACCTCGGTGCCGTCGGCTTCACCACCGGCGTGATCGGCGTCTTCATGACCGTGGGCGCCGTCACCCAGGTCGTCGGCTCGACGGCGGCCGGATTCGCATCCGACCGCTGGGGCCGTTGGAAGCCGCTCGTCGCCGGCATCCTGGCGGGTTCCGCCGCGTTCCTGGTGCTGGTGTTCACGGGCGAGTTCGCGTGGATGATGGTGACCTTCGTGCTCTTGGGCCTCGCTGGAGGCGCGCTTGCGGCCGTCCCATCGGCAATGCTCGGCGAGACCAAGTACGGCAGCACAGGACTCGCCGTCGCCCTCTACTGGATCATCTTTGACATCGCCGCGATCATCGGCCCGCTCGCGAGCGGCATCATCGCCGACAACGTCGGGTTTGCGCCGGCATTCCTCGTGATTCAGATTCCGTTCATCCTCACGCTTGCCTGCGCCCTCTGGGCCTGGCGGTGGGACGCCAAACGCAAACGCGCTGCGCCGTAGCGCGAACAAGAAGAAGGGCCCGGAAGCAATTGCACCCGGGCCCTTCTTGTTCGCTTCTTGCTCGCTTTTTGCTCGGCTAGATGCCGAGCGCTACCGCCAACCGCTCGCTCCGGTTGCCGGGCGTGCCCAGCAACAGCTGCGCGGTCTTTGCTTGCTTGATGAAGAGGTGCGAGTCGTGCTCCCACGTGAAGCCGATCCCACCGTGGAGCCGGGCCATCCACGCCGCACCGGCGGCGCTCACGGTCTGGAGCTTGACCTGGGCGGTCAACGCCGCGCGCACGAAGTCTTCGGAACCCGCGTCGCCGAGGGAGGTCGCCTGGCGGAGGATGCCCAGCGCGAGCTCGGCCTCCATCGCCCAGTTCGCCAACGGAAACTTCACACCCTGGAACGAGCCGATCGAGCGCCCGAACTGAAAGCGGTCCTTCGCGTACTGCGTGGTGATCTCGAGCTCGCGCTTGTAGGCGCCGTACTGGCTGGCGGCCAACAGCACGCTGGCGACTGCGTCGACGTCGGTGAGGAATGCTTCGAGATCGGCAACCTCAATCGCACGGCCGGCCGCGCCAGCGAAGTCAACGCGGGCCGCAAAGACGCTGGCGTCGAGCACCCCGAGCGGGGTACGCGTGACACCAGCGGCATCCGCTGCAACAAGCACAAGCCCGCTGTCGGTCAGCACCAGCAGGTAATCGGCAAACTGCGCGTCTCGCACGAACGACTTCGTGCCGGTCACTGCGCCCGCGCCATCGGCCGTGACCGATGCGCGCACGGGGATCCACGAGTCGGCCGCCTCGGTAAACGCGAGCGCAACCAGCGTTTCGCCCGATGCGATCTTCGGCAGCAGTTCGGCCTGCAGCGCGGCATCGTTCGTCGCGCGAATCGCGGCGGTCGCGAGCACAGCGGTGTAGATCGGCACGGGTGCAATCACGCGGCCCGCTTCTTCAAGCACAATGGATGCCTCGGTCAGCCCGAGACCCAACCCGTCGTATTCCTCGGCAATGAGGGTGGTCGTCGCGCCAAGCTTGACGAGCGATGCCCAAGTTTCACGGTCAAATCCATCGCCGGCCGCCTGCACGGCCCGAACACGCTGCGACTCGGATTGCTTCTCAAATAGTGCGCGGAGCGTGCGCTGGAATTCCCGCTGGTCTTCGTTGAGCAGAAGGTTCATGTGCGATTCCTCTCTTCCAAATTCTCTTTGCGCCTACGCGCTACGGCGAATGTCGCGGAACGGAACGCCACGGTCAACGGACGGATCCTTCTCCAGCCCGAGGACGCGCTCGCCCACGATGCCCAGTTGGATCTCGATCGTGCCGCCGGCCGTCCACGACGAGGGTGCCCCGGTGAACGCCTTGGTGAGGGGCGGGTACGCAGCGCCCGGGCCATCCCAGGCGACAAGCGAAAGGCCCGCGATGTCGCTGATGATCTCGTTGACACGGAAGTTGGCGCTTGCGCCGGCGAGCTTTGCGATCGAGCCACGCGGGCCGAGGTCGATACCCGCCTCGACCTCTTCGCGCATGCGCAGCGCCAGGAGGTCGGTGCCCTGCTCGAGCACGTGGGCCTCGACCAGGGCGGCACGGGCCGCCGGGTCTTGTGCCAGGCCGGCCTCGCGGGCGACGTCTGCAAGCTTCTCGAACGACAGCGGTCCGGTCGACTTGGTGCTGCTCGTACCGATCGAGATGCGCTCGAAGCGGAGCATTGCGACGGCTGCATCCCAGCCCTTATCGACCTCGCCGATCCGGTCGGAGTCGGGAATGAAGAGCGAGTCGATGAAGATCTCGTTGAAGGGGTACTCACCGGTCGCCACGCGAAGCGGGCGGATAGTCACGGCGGGGTCGCGCAGGTTGATGATGAACATCGTGATGCCCTGGTGCTTCGGCACGTCGGGGTTCGTCCGCGCGACGATCACGCCGTAGTCGCAGTACTGCGCGTTGGAGGTCCACACCTTCTGGCCGGTCATGAGCCAGCCGCCGTCGACCTTTTCGGCACGCGTCTGCAGGCCTGCGACGTCAGATCCGGCGCCGGGCTCGGAGAAGATCTGCGCGAAGAGCGTGTTGGCTCGCCACAGGTCGGGGAGGTACTTGGCCTTCTGCTCGGGGGTACCGAGCAGGTTGATGATCGGCCCGCACATCCCGTGGCTGATCGCGATGAGCATGCGCGGCACCGCGTAGCCGGCGGTCAGCGCGCCCCAGGCCATGCTTTCGGCCTCGCCGAGGCCCTGCCCGCCGTGTTCCTTTGGCTGCGTGATCGCCGCAAAGCCCGCGTCGTAGATCTTCTTCTGCAGCTCCTGCTCGTTGGCGACAACCTCGGCGCTCATGGTGTCGGTCACGACGACAGTGTCGCGGCGCGGCACGTGCTCCTCAAGAAAGGCGCGGGCGCGGGCTTCGAACTCGCGCAGCGAGGTCGAAGCCGCGGCGTCGGTATCGGTGAGCGTTGGTGCTTCTGACATCTGTGACTCCCCTTGTCATGCGTAGAACAGGTGGTGTGCGTAGAACAACTGGTGTGCGTAGAGCAGGTGGTGTGCGTAAAAATTCGTAGTACCAAGAAATTTGTGGTGCCAAGAAAGCGGTCAGCGACCGCGGCTGGAGTGCAGCACGCGGTCGCTGGCCAACGTGCAGGCTTTAGCGGTACGACACCGGCAGGCGGTGCAGCATTTCGCCACCCACCCGCACGTGGTCTGCGTCGATCATCGCGGCGATCTCGTCTTCGCTGAAACCCGCGGCCGCGAGCACGGGGCGCGTGTGCTGCCCAACCCCTGGGGGCAGGAGCGGACCGCTGCGCTGGTTGCGGCTGAACCCGACGTGGCGCCCAGTCGTGATGAACGGGTCGCCCGTCTCGTCTTCGATCCGAATGTGGAACACGTCGTGATCGATGAACTCGGGATCGTGCAAGACCTCGGGCACAGTGCGAGAGGCGGCGGTGCGGAGCCCCACGGTGTTCAGCCCCTCAACGACAGCGTCGCGGCTGAGGCCGCCAAGTGTCTCTGTGAAGCGCACGGCGATGTCGCCTTCACCGTTCGCCAGCAGGCCCGCGGCGGCAAGCGCCGACTCGAGGCTTTCGAGCGTCTGGGTCTCGGCCGGGTCGGTGTCGATGTAGACCCAACCGTCTGCAACCTCGTAGTAGTGCTGCAGCGGGTGCGCGCCCTTGTAGTCGCGGCCACCAACGGTCGGCTCCGGCCGGCCCTCGAAGCGCACGAGCTCATTGTCTTGCAAGAAGGCCGCGGTGGCGGCGAGCGAGTTCCAAATGCGCTGCCCCTCGCCCGTGACCTTCTGCGAGTAGAGCGCGATGGTGACAGCGAGTGCCGTGAGCGCGGCCGCGGTGACGTCATTGACCGCGATCGTGTTCGCGACAGGTGCGTCGTCGCCGCCCTGGCCCGACATCATGCCGCTCTGCGCTTGCAACACCATGTCGACGCCGGGGAGCATCGAGTCTGGCCCACCCTCGCCGTATGCCGAGAGCGAGAGCGTGACGATGCCCGGGTTGATCTTGGCCAGGGTGTCGTAGTCGATGCCGAGCTTCTTCATCACGCCAGGACGCATGCCGTCGATGACGACATCGCTGATCTCGGTGAGGCGGTGGAACGCGTCGCGCCCCTCGGGCGCCTGAAGGTCGATCGCGAGGCTGCGCATGCCGCGGTTGCAGGCGTACGCCGAGGCACGGAACGGGTCGCCCGTGAGGGGCTCAACCTTGATGACGTTGGCGCCGAGCTCTGCGAGCAGGAACCCTGCGTAGGGCGTTGCGACGAACGTGCCGGCGTTCAGCACGGTGTAGCCGTGGAGCGGGCCGGGCGTCAGGCGCGGCTGGCCGGTGGGGCGTGCAATGTTGCGGGCCGCCCACGGTGCGGGCAGGTCGCGCTTGGCGAGCAGCGGCGCGGCGGTGCGCACCCAACCCGGGGTCTTCGTGAGGCGGAAGGGCACGCCCGGCATGATGATCGTCTTGCCGTCGTCGTTGACAACCTCGGCGCGCATCCCGATCGCCTTGATCTGTTCGTTGTCGAGCCACTCCTCGCGGGGTGCAACCTCACCGCAGGGAATGCCGATGCCGCGCATCAGCGTGACGAGGTCTTCGACGGTGCGCGACGCGAACGTCTCTTCGATCTGCTTGCGCGCCCATGCCTGCTCGGGCATGAGTAGCTTGGCGGTGACACCCGCAACGTCGGGGTGGTTGATGATGTCGTCGAGCCCGAGCTCGTGCAGCAGGCGCAGTTCAAACTTGCCGCCGAGGCCACCGGCCGCAATCCAGCGGCCGCCCTGTGCCTCGAAGTGACGGTATGTGTGGTGCTTGCCGGTCGGGCCGATCGACGTGATGGGGTCTGGTGCATCGGCGTGCACGGTCAGCGCGAGCACGTGGAACTGAATCAGCGCCTGCATGCCGGTGACGGTGACCGTCTGGCCAAGACCAGAATCGAAACGCTCAAGCAGCGCCGAAGCGGCGGCGAGCGAGGCCAGGAGTCCCTGCGCGTGCAGGATGTACGGCGACACCGATTCGACCGGGCCACCGCTGTAGCTCGACTGACGGCTGGCCTGCGAGCCCATAGCCGAGAGCAGGCCATTCGACTCGGGTGTGCCACCCCACGGCGTGACGCCGTCGAGGTAGACGGGGAGGCGCACGATCACGAGGCGATGGTTGGCGCGGGCGGCATCTGCCACGAGCGGGCCAAAGTCATCGAGTTCGTTCGCACCGAGAATGAGCACGTCCGCACGACCCACGTTGGTCGCAAGCCACTCCACGTCGCTCGGCGATGCGGGGTCGACGATGGCACCGATCTTGTTGCGGTTCCACACCTCGAAACCGGCCATCGAGCGGGCCCAGTCGCCTTCGGGCGTCTCGACCTTGAAGACCTCTGCGCCGTGGTCAGCGAGGAACATTCCGGCAATTGCAGGAGCCATTCCCGAGCCAAGGTCAATCACTCGAACATCGTCAAGCGCGCCAATTGCGTTTCCAACGAAGTTGGTATCCGTGCTCATGCACTCCTACCTCTCTGTAGTCATTCCGTGCCGCAGCGATCGTTGCCCGAAGGCCCAAATCGTGAGTGGCGGGAGCGGCATCCTTGCCCACCCGCATGTGCAGCGGGTACTCCCAACGTCATGTTTGCCGTGATTCCCAGCCTAATCATGCCCCCGACTTTTGTATACAGCTGTGACAGATGAACGCCGGATGCCTGAACCACTCGTGTGCAGAATTTCCCAGGTGAGCACAGAGAGCGCGTGCGAAAGACGCGCGCTGGGGCGCATCGCGGCGGCGAAGGCCGCCATCGAACGCCGCGCCGAATGCGTCGGCACCTTGCGCCTGGTGTATACAGATGACGGTAGCTCTTCCAAAAGCGGCCGCGGCTATCCGACCCTGACAATGACGTTAAGTGGAGCGAGTGCATGACTGAAAATGTGTCGACGGGCCCACTCGCGGGCCTGCGAGTGATCGAATTGGCGGGCATCGGCCCGGTTCCCCACGCGGGGATGCTCCTGGCCGACCTCGGCGCGGAGGTCGTGCGGATCGACCGGCCCACCCCCGGCCCGCCGAAGATCGCGAACGACCATGACGTCACGCGCCGCGGCAAGCAGAGCATCACGCTCGATCTGAAGGATCCCCGGGCACGTGAAGCGGTGTTGCAGATGGTCGATACGTTCGACATTCTCCTTGAGGGCAACCGCCCCGGCGTCACCGAGCGCCTCGGCCTCGGTCCCGAGGACTGCTTCGCCCGCAACCCCCGCATCATCTACGGCCGCATGACCGGGTGGGGCCAGAGCGGTCCGCTCGCGAGCGTCGCTGGCCACGACATCAACTACATCTCGATCGCCGGCGCTCTGCGCGGGAGCGGTCAGGCCGACGGTGCCCCGCAGTTCGCGCTCAACCTGCTTGGTGACTACGGCGGAGGCAGCCTGTACCTCGTCGTTGGCGTGCTCGCGGCACTGCAGGAGGCGCAGCGCACGGGGCACGGACAGGTCGTTGACACCGCGATTGTGGATGGCGCAGCCCACCTGCTCGGCAACTTCATGGGCATGCGCAATTCGGGCATGCAGAGCGACGTGCCACAGCAGAGCCTGCTCGACGGTGGCGCCCCGTTCTACCGGGTGTATGAGACATCCGACGGCGAATACATGTCGGTGGGCGCTATCGAACCGCAGTTCTTCAAGCTCGTGCTCGCCATGCTCGACGTCGACTTCGACCCGGCCCGGCAGCATGACAGAAGCACCTGGGTGTCGCTCGGCGAGGTCTTCAGAGAGCGATTCTTGTCGAACACGCGCGCGCACTGGTCGGCGCTGTTCGACGGCACCGACGCGTGCGTCGCGCCGATCCTCTCGGTCGCAGATGCCCTCGCACACGAGCACATGGGCGCACGTGGGTCGATCCTGCCGACGTCGAGTGGTGGGGTGCAGCCGGGGCTCGCGCCCCGCTTTTCGAACCACCCGCACGCGGCGCCGGGGCAGGTTGCGGCACGCGGCGCAGACACAGAGCGCGTGCTCAAGGCACACACGCGCATCACCGCGCAGGAGCTCGCCGAAGGCTAGGACGTTTTGGTGCCGTCGGGCTCGGCGGTTTCGTTCGAATCGCTGATGTTCGTAGCGGTCGCGAGGATGTTGTTCATGCTGTTGAACAGGTGCACCCCGGTGGCGCGCATCGCAAGCATCTCGTCCTGAGCGAGGATCGCCTCAACGATCAGCAGGTGCTCAGCGGTTGCCGCGACCAGGCGCGAGGGGTCTTGCTTTGCGTGGCGGCGCACGCGCGCCAGATGGCCGCGAAGGTCGCGAAGTGCGTTGACCAGGTATGGGTTGCCGGTCGCGTCATCGATCGCGAGGTCGAGTCGGTCAGCGAGAAAGTAGGGCGCTTCTTGATCTGGCACGACCTCGGGGTCGGGTCCGGCCAAGAACTCGGCGCGTAGCTGCTCAAACACGGCCTGATCGCGCCGGCGAGCGGCAAGTCGCGCGGCCTGCGTCTCGAGCGCCTCGCGGTACGCGTAAATCTGGCGGATCGTCTCCTGCGAGAGCGGCGCGACGACCATGGTCCGTCCGGGCCCGCTGGCTACGAGGCCTTCGGCCGCGAGCCGGGAGAGCGCCTCGCGAATGGGCGTGCGTGACACACCCATCCGCTGCGCAGTTTCGATCTCACCCAGTGGCATCCCCGGACGGAGATGCCACTGGATGATTTCTTCTCGGAGGCGCAGGTAGGCGACTTCGCTCGCGCGCATGTGCATATCCCACGCCCCCTTTGAACTAACCGGCCTGGTTGCTGAGAACCAGGCTTCCGGATGCGGCGAACATCATGCCGACACCCTGAACGAAGCTGGTCTTCAGGTTCGGAACCTGCACGACCGCGTCGCCGCGGAGCTGACGCACCGCTTCCTGAATCGCGAACATGCCGTACATGCCCGAGTGGGTGTACGAGAGTCCGCCACCCGTGGTGTTGATCGGCAGACGACCGCCCGGACGCGAGTGACCCTCGGCGTAGAACGCACCCGACTCACCGCGGCCGACAAAGCCACAGTCTTCGAGCATGTACAGCGGGAGGTGCGCGAATGCGTCGTAGAACATGGCGTGATCCATGTCGTCCGGCGTCATGCCCGCGCTCTCGAATGCGTGCTTGCTCGAGCTGCGGAATGCACCGAAGCTGTTCAGGTCATCCATCTGCGACACGATCGGACTCTCGGTGGCTTCGCCCGAACCCATGAGGTAGACGGCCGGCTTCGCGAGGTTCATGTCTTTCGCACGCTCGGCGCTGACGAGCACAAGTGCGCCGCCACCGTCGGTAACGACGCAGATCATGTCCTTCGTGAAGGGGTACGAGAGCGGCTTGTCTTCGAGGATCTCGTCGACGGTGATCGGCTTGCGACGGAACGCACGCTCGTTCGGGATAGCCCACTCGCGCTGCGTAGCCACAACCTCGGCCATGTCGCGACGGGTGAGGCCGCGGCTTTCGAGGAACGACATCACCGGCGTCGTGAACGAGGCGAACGGCGCGAGTGCACCGAACGGCTGCTCAAACTGGCCACCGGGCGACGAAGGGTTGCGCAGCATGGGGGGCATCCCCACGCGCGAGCGTCCCGACTCACCGTGCGTGATCAGCACGACGTGGGCCGCACCGCTGGCGATCGCAGCAGCCGCGTGACGCACGTGCAGCATGTAGCTGCAGCCGCCGACCATGGTGCCATCGAGCCACGTCGGGCGGATGCCGATGTAGTCAGCGACCTCGAGTGCGTTCGGCATCGTGGTTGCGAAACCATCGACGTCGGCAACCGTAAGGCCGGCGTCAGCGAGCGCGCGGACGGCAGAGTTTGCGTGGAGCTCGTAAACGGACGTGTTCGGCAGCACACCGATCTGGTCGGTCTCAGCTGCACCAACGATGGCGATGTTTCCGCCGTGCATGCTCTTCAGCATTACTTCACCTCTTTCGGGACGAACATGGGCAGCGCCTGGTCGCCGCGGGGCTCAAAGCGCACGGTGAGCGGCATGCCCAGCGTGAGTGCTTCGGGCGTCGGCTCGACGTCGCGAATGTTCGTCATCATGCGAATGCCCTCAGCGAGGGTCACGAGCGCAATAATCTGGGGCTCCTGCGTCTCAAACTCGGGGAACACCCGGTGGTTGATGACGTAAGACGTAAGGGTGGCATCACCCGATGCCGTCTCCCAGACAATGGCGTCTGAGGAGCAGAACGGGCAGTATGCGCGCGGGTAGAAGAAGAGGCGATTGCACGCGCTGCAGCGCGGAATGCGCAGCTCTCCGCGCAATGCTCCTTCCCAGAACTCCTTCGTCTCCGGAATCGGCTTTGGGACAGGTCCTGCTGACATGCGTGCTCCCTCCGAGCAGATGCCTGGCTACGCGCGCGAACGTCATTGATGCTCGCGCGGCGCACAGACACCGACACTTCTCTGTGTAATGAATTTCTGTGTGCTGGACCGCTGTCGGTGCACCCCATCGAAGGGTTCTTCGTGTGCGCACCGCCCCGCCATTTGGGCCGGGGTGCCGGTTCCGAGGAGGCGAGCAGGTGGCGAAGCCTCGATCGCCCAGCACAAAGCCGACCCTAATGTATACAAACGCGAGACCGCAATGTTAGTGTGACCGTGGTTGGCCTGGCCCACACCCTGAGTGGGTACCCGAGAGGCCTTGCGTGTACACAATCACAAGGAAGTGAGCAGTCATGGGAGTACTTGACGGCAGAATTGCCATCATCACCGGCGGCGGCAATGGCATCGGTGCATCGATCTCGCGGTACTTCGCGCGCGAAGGCGCTCGCGTAGTCATCAACGACCTCGGCGCCAACCCGGACGGCACTGGTGGCGACGAAGGTCCCGCCAAGAAGGTCGCCGACGAGATCGTCGCCGCAGGCGGACAAGCGATCAGCGACGGCGGCGACATTGCCGACGTTGCAACCGGCGAGCGCCTCGTGCGCATGGCCGTCGACACCTACGGCGGCCTCGACATCGTCGTCAACGTCGCAGGCATTCTGCGCGACCGCATGATGTTCAACCTCGAAGAAAAGGACTGGGACGCGGTCATCCGCGTGCACCTGAAGGGGCACTACAGCACCCTTCGTCCGGCCACGGCGTACTGGCGCGAACAGCGCAACCCCGAAGGCAACTACCGCATCATCAACTTCACCTCGGTGTCGGGTCTGCACGGCTCGCCCGGACAGCCCAACTACGCTGCGGCCAAGATGGGCATCGCAGGCCTCACCTGGTCGCTCGCGCAGGGCATGGCGCGCTACGGCGTGACCGCAAACGCGATCGCACCGAGCGCCGCGACCCGCTTGACCGCGACCATCCCCGACTCGAAGCGTGTTGGCAGCGCCGGCAGCGAAGAGGCTGCCGTCGACCCCCGCATGTCGCCCGACAACATTGCACCGCTGGCCGCGTACCTCGCCAGCGAGCGCTCGTCGTGGCTCACGAGCCGTATCGTCTCGGCCGCCGGCTACAAGGTGGGCCTCTACAACCTGCCCGAAGAAATCGCCAGCGTGCAGAACGAGCAGCCGTGGGAGTTTGACGAGCTCGCCGGCGCGATGGAAGCGGACTTCCGCCCCATCGCCGATGGCCTGCCCAAGTCACTGTTCTCCGGCCAGCTGGCGAAGTAGCACCATGATTGTCGACACAAGCTTTCCGGCAGATCTCAGCGAGATCAAAGACGCATCCATTCTCGCGAACGAACTTGGCTTCGATGGCATCTTCGCCGCCGAGGTGAAGTCTGACCCGTTCGTCGCTTCGGCCGTAGCCAGCCAGCACGCGCCGGGCATGGATCTCGGCACCAAGATCGCGGTCGCCTTCGCCCGCACACCGATGACGACGGCCTATGCCGCACACGGGCTCAACGAGCTCAGCGGCGGCCGCTTTCATCTCGGTCTCGGCACGCAGGTGCGCGCCCACATCACGCGTCGATTCTCGATGCCGTGGTCGCAGCCGACGGTCCGCATGCGCGAGTACGTCGTCGCGATGAAGGAGATCTGGGAGTCGTGGCGCACCAACGAGCCGCTCGCGTTCAAGGGTGAGTTCTACGAGCACTCGCTGATGACCGAGTACTTCGTGCCCGAGACCCGCACGCAGTCCGCGCCCCCGGTGTGGCTTGCGTCGGTCGGCCCCCGCCTGACCGAGGTTGCAGCGGAGGTTGCCGACGGCATCGTGCTGCACGGGTTCTGGACCCGCGAGTACATGGACAAGGTCATGATGCCGGCGATCGACCGCGGGCTCGAAAAGGGCGGACGCACGCGCGATGACCTCGCCATCACCGGCGGCGGATTCCTCATCACCGGCGCCACCGCGGAAGAACTTGCGAAGAAGCGTGAGCTCATCCGCTACCAGGTCGCGTTCTACGGCAGCACGCCGAGCTATCGCCCCGTGTGGGAAGCACACGATATGGGTGAGCTGGGCGACCGCCTGCACACGCTCTCGATCGAGAAGAGCGCCGACCGCTGGCAGCGGATGACGAGCCTGATCAGCGATGAAGTGCTCGACCTGTTCGCCGTCACGGCCGAGCCGGCGAACGTCGGCACCGCGCTCCTCGAGCGCCACGGCGACTACGCGGACCGCATCTCGATCCCCGCGCTTGTGGGCGACCCGGATGTCTGGTCGAAGACAATCGCGACCCTTCGCGCCGGCGGAGATCGCACGGCGCAGTAGCTCCACCACGTCGAAGCGCACGCGTGCGCAACGCTCGTGCCCGGCCGGTAATCACCGTGCCGGGCACGAGCGTTTTTGCGTCCGCTCCGACCCTTCACAACGGGTGACACGCGGCGTACCGTCAGGTGCCATGAGCAGCGTCATCCACACCAGCGGGCTTCGCAAGACCTACGGGCGAAGCCGCGCCCTCGACGGGCTTGACCTCGATGTCGCCTCGGGAGAGGTGCACGGATTCCTCGGCCCGAACGGTGCAGGAAAGTCGACCACGATCAGGATCCTGCTTGGCCTCGCGCGCGCGACCGGCGGGAGCGCGCAGGTCTTCGGTGCCGACCCGTGGCGTGCCGCCGCGACGTTGCACCGGCGCATCGCGACCGTGCCCGGAGACGTGAGCCTCTGGCCCAACCTCAGCGGCGGCGAGGCCATCGACTTTCTCGCGCGACTGCGCGGGGCCGAGACGAGGCATCCTGAATATCTCGCCGAAAAGCGGCGCCTCCAGGATGCATTTGCCCTCGATCCACGCAAAAAGGGTCGCGCGTATTCGAAGGGCAATCGGCAGAAGGTCGCGCTGATCGCGGCGCTGTCGGTGCCCGCCGAGCTCTATATTTTTGACGAGCCAACGAGCGGGCTCGACCCCTTGATGGAGATCGTGTTCCGCGACGAAATCGAGCGGCTGCGGGCCCGCGGCGCGACCGTGTTGCTCTCGAGTCACATCCTCTCTGAGGTCGAGGTGCTGTGCGATCGCGTGTCGATCATCCGGGCCGGGCGCATCGTCGAGTCGGGCATGCTCGCGCAGCTGCGGCACCTGACGCGCACCGAGATCTCGTTTGCCGCGACCGATGCGGCAGCGCTCGACGGGATCCCTTCGGCACACGACGGCTCGTTCGGCGGTGGGCGGGTCCGGTTTACGGTCGACAGCGACGCGGTGGCATCCATCTTGCCGGTACTCGCCGCGCGCGCCGTCAGCGGCCTGCGCATCTCGCCGCCGTCGCTCGAGGAGCTGTTTCTTCGGCACTACGGCGATGTGGGGGGCGAAGGGGGTGAAGGGGGCGGTCGCGAGGGTGGCGGCGGGGGCGGTCGCGAAGGCGAAGTAGCTGGCACCGGCAGCCGCGGCGGCACCGGCAACACAGGCAGCCGCCGGCCATGATCGGTGCGCTACTGCGGCAACGTGTTCGCCGCGATTGGCTGCAACTTCTCCTGTGGTTGCTGGGCACTTACGCGCTTGCGGCAGCGGCCGTGGGGGGCGTCGCGTCGTCGTATGGCACCGAGACAGATCGCATCAACGTGCTCGCCGCGGTCATGGCCAATCCCGTCATCATGCTCTTTCGCGGCCTTCCCTCGGGAGCCGAAGTTGACGCGTTCACGCTGTTTTTGATCCTGCCCTTTCTCGCGATGATGGCGGCGTTCATGAGCACCTTCCTCGCGGTGCGCCACACGCGCGCCGAAGAAGAACTCGGTCGCGCCGAGCTTGTCGGCGCCACGCCGGCCGGACGCCTCACTCCGCTGATCGCCACAATCGTGCATGGCGCCCTGGCGAACCTCGTGCTTGCGTGCCTCGTGTTCGTCGCGTTCGTTTCGGCGGGTTATGCACCGATCGGATGCCTCGTCTCGGGCATTGCCGCCGGCGCCGTCGGGCTCTGCTTCTTGGCGATCGGCCTCGTCGCCGCGCAGGTGATGCACACGGCCCGCGCCGCGAACTCGGCGGCGGTCTGGGTGCTGCTGCTCACGTTCGTGATCGGCGGGCTCGGCAACGCCCTCGGCACCCCCAGCGCCGACCTGCAAAGCGTCACCAGCTCATGGCTCACCTGGCTCTCGCCCTTCGGCTGGGCCGAGAACTCGCGCCCGTTCGCCACGAACACGCTCTGGCCGCTCGCGCTGTGTCTCGGGGTCGCGATCGCGTTGGGTGCCGCGGCGATCCTGTTGCAGGCCGCCCGTGACACGGGCGAAAGCCTGATCCCGGCACGGGAGGGCCGCGCCAGCGCACGCGGTTCGCTCAGGTCGCCGACCGCGCTGGTGTGGCGCCTTACCTGGGGTTCGCTGCTGGGCTGGAGCATCGGTGGCCTCCTCACCGGGCTGCTCGCAACGAGTCTCGCCTCGGTGATCAACTCGGTCACCGCGCAGATTCCGGCCGTGCAGGCGCTGTTCGAGGCGCTCTCAAAGGGCGGGAGCCTCGCGCAGGGCATGGTGGCGATCTTCTTCATGATCGTCGGGCTGCTGGCAGCGTGCGCGGGAGTGCAGACCATCTGCCGGGCCCGGCAGGAGGAGGTGCACGGCACCGCCGAGCTCGTGCTCGCGACGCCGGTTGAGCGCGTGCGCTGGCTCGGTGGCTACCTCGTTGTCGCGGCCACTGCCATCGTTCTGGTCGCCGCGAGCGGCGTGCTCGGCGCGGTGCTCGGTGTGGCGGCAACCGGCACCGACTGGTCGCTCGTGCGCGATGCGCTCGTCACGGGCGGCGCGCAGGCGCTGGCCGCCGCGGTGTTCGTCGCCATCACCGCGCTGCTATTCGTGCTCTTGCCACACACGACGATCCCCGCCGGCTGGAGCCTCGTGATGCTCGGCGCACTGCTCGGCCTCTTTGGCGCACTGTTCAACCTGCCCGAATGGATCGTGAACCTCTCACCGCTCGCCGCCGCGCCGACGATGGTGCAGGACGCGATCGATGCCAAGGGGATGTGGTGGCTCGTTGCCGCCGCAGGTGTCGGGGCAGTGGCATCCATGTTGCTGATGCGTCGTCGCGAACTCGCGGCGCGCTCGTGAAGGTGCGTGCGTGCCGCCGTGCGTTCGCGCCTGGTGCTCAGTCGAGGAAGATATCGCGGCGCAGCTGCGCTTCGGGCACGCCCGGTGAGTACTTCGACAGGTCGGTGATGCCGGCGGCCGCGAGCACGTCTTCGACCACGAGCGAGTGACCGCTGTAGGTCGCGGCGGGCTGCGTGATGACCTCGTATGCCGCATCAGCATAGATCTCGGGGGTGCGGCTCACAGCCATCATCTGCTTGCCCATCGGGCTGTTCGCGATGGCGGCGGTCTGGATCGTGGTCGCGGGCCAGAGCGTGTTCGCGGCGATGCCGTCTTTTGCAAACTCGGCCGCGAGCCCGAGCGTCACCATTGACATGCCGAACTTCGCGAGCGTGTAGCCGGTGTGCGCACCGAGCCAGCGAGGCGTGATGTTCAGCGGAGGGCTGAGAGAGAGGATGTGGGGGTTCGCGGCATCCCGAAGAATTGGAATTGCCGCGCGCGAGAGCATGAACGTGCCGCGTACGTTGACGTCTTGCATGAGGTCATAGCGCTTGGCGTCGAGATCGAGCGATCCGGCAAGGCTCAGCACGCTGGCATTGTTGACGACGATGTCGATGCCGCCGAATTCGCCCTGGGTCTTCATGACGGCCTCGGTGATGTCGTCGTCGTTTCGCACGTCGCCGACGATCGCGAGCGCGTTGCCGCCCGCCGCGCGGATTTCTTCGGCCGCCGTGTGAATCGTGCCGGGAAGGCGTGGATCGGGAACGTCGGTCTTTGCGAGCAGCGCAATGTTTGCGCCATCCGCCGCGGCACGAAGTGCGATTGCGAGGCCAATGCCGCGGCTCCCACCCGACATGAGAATGGTTTTGCCTGCGAGTGGTGCGGTCATCGGGGGTCTCCTTGCGTCATCGTGCCGGGGGTCGTGAGGTCGGGTGGTCGGGTGCGCGGTGTCGGTGTTGCGTGCCCTGTTCGCGGTGTTGTTGCTGCTCATTGCGCAGTGCTCCCTGCGCGGTGGTCCGTGCGCGGTGCTCCGCTCGGGCTACTTGGGCCCCATGCGGATTGCGCCGTCGAGGCGGATCGTCTCGCCGTTGAGGTATCCGTTCGCGATGATGTGCATCGCGAGTGCAGCGAACTCTTCGGGCCGGCCGAGCCGTTTGGGGTAGGGAACCTGGCTGCTGAGGCTCTCGCGGGCGGGCTCCCGCATGCCGGCGAGCATCGGGGTCTCCATGATGCCGGGAGCGATGGTCGCGATCCGGATGCCGTAACGGGCCAGCTCGCGCGCGATCGGCAGGGTCATGGCGTGCACCGCGCCCTTCGACGCCGAATATGCCGGCTGGCCGATCTGCCCGTCGAACGCCGCAACCGACGCCGTGTTCACAATCACGCCGCGGTCACCGCTTGTCGGGTCGGGCTCGGTCTTCGCCATCGCCGCTGACGCCTGGCTCAACACGTTGTACGTGCCGATCAGGTTGATGCGCACCACCCGTTCGAAGTTCTCGAGCGGCAGCGGGAGGCCGTCACGGTCGAGCACCTTGCTTGCGGTCCCGACACCGGCGCAGTTGATGACGACGCGAAGCGGGCCAACATTGGATGCCTGTGCCACCGCCGCCGCGATCTCTTGCGCGCTCGTGACATCGGCCGGGGCGAAGAGCCCGCCAACCTCGGCGGCGACCTCGGCCCCGCGCGACGACGGCAGGTCGACGATCGTCACGATCGCGCCCTCCGCGGCCAAGGCGCGGGCGGTAGCGAGTCCGAGCCCGCTCGCGCCCCCGGTCACAAGTGCGCTGGATCCCTCGATGTGCATGCTCTTCTCCTTTGAAGTCGCGTCACGTCAGTGTGGCCAGCATATGCCCGGGCCACGCTTCGGTGCCCGCGGGCGCTCTTTGCTCCCCCGTCGTTTCCCTCCGCTGTCGTTTTCTCGCTCAGCAGTCGCAATGTGTCACGAAAACGGCCACGCCACGGCGATTCGCGACTGCTGAACGAAAGGGGGCGGCGGCGCGGAGGGAGAGGGGGCGGCGGCGCGGAACGAAAGGGCGGCGGCGGGGAGGGAAAGCGCAGCGGCGGCGCAGGGCCTCGACGCGGCCCGCCGCGCGTGCCACGATGAGAGCGTGGTGGAGCTGAAGATCAAGCGGGTCTATGAGCCGGCCGCGCCGGAGGACGGCGTGCGCGTGCTGGTCGACCGGCTCTGGCCGCGGGGGCTCACGAAGGAGCGCGCGGCCGTCGATATCTGGGCCAAAGACGTTGCCCCGAGCACCGAGCTGCGCAAGAAATGGCACGGCGGCGGCGAAACCTGGGAGCAGTTCCAGGCCGATTACGAGGCCGAGCTTGACGCGAATCATCCCGCGGTCGTGGCGCTTGCCGAACAAATCTCGGGCGACGCGGTCGTGAGCCTGCTGTTCAGCGTGCACAGCGCCGAGCAGAATCACGCACAGTTCTTGCGGGTCGCGCTTGAGCGCGCGCTCGCGCAGTTGTAGCGCCGCGCCGGGCCGCAAAGGGCTACGCCAAGCGCGCCACCCGCACCTCCCCGCACCCCGCACCTCCCCGCACCCACAGGGCAGACTTGCACCGTGAGCATTCCCGCATCCGATACCCCCGTCCCGATCCCACCCAGGGTTCTCGAACTCGCGCGGGGCGCCAGGCTCACACCGGTCTGGGTCAACGGCATCGGCGGCCTGACGTTTCGCACCGACGACGAGCGCTTCATCAAGTGGGGGCCGCACGGCGACGAGACGACGATGGCCGGCGAAGCCGCCCGGCTCGCATGGGCGGGCGGATACCTCGTAGTGCCGCGCGTCCTCGAACACGGTGCCGACGACACCCACGAATGGTTGGTGACGGCTGCGCTTGCGGGCGAGAGTGCTGTGGCTCCGCGGTGGATCGCGGATCCCGCCCGGGCCGTGCGCGCGGTGGGCGAGGGGCTGCGCGCGCTGCACGATGCGTTGCCGGTCGAGTCGTGCCCCTTCGATTGGTCGGTCGGCTCGCGGATTGCGAAGGCGGCGGGCCACGGCATCCGCGTGCCTGAGGTTTTGCACGCGGCCCCACCTGTCGATCGTCTCGTGGTGTGTCATGGGGATGCCTGTTGCCCGAACACGCTGATCGGTGACGATGGCTCGTGGTCGGGGCACGTCGACTTTGGCGCGCTGGGCGTTACCGATCGCTGGGCCGACATCGCGGCGGCGTCGATGAGTACCGAGTGGAACTACGGCCCCGGGTGGGAGGACGCCCTCATCGCCGCGTATGGTGTCGAGCCCGACCGCGAGCGACTCGCGTATTACCGGGAGCTGTGGAACGCGACGTGAGGGCGGGCCGATCCGCCCTATTCGGGTCCGAGGATGAAATTGAACGCACCCGTGGCGACGGCCGCGGCGATCGCGAGCGCTGAGATGGCGGCGGCGATGGCGAGCAGCATCCATTCGCCCGCCCCGAAACGGGACTCGCGGGCGTAGGTGCGCGGGGTGTCGGCCCCGAATCCACGGGCTTCCATGGCTGTGGCGAGCTTCGAACCGCGGCGAATCGAGAGCACGAGCAGGGCGAATGCCATGCCGAAGATGCGGCGGAGCCGGCCGGTATCGGCGACCCCGCGGGCGCGGCGCGCGAGCTCGAGCGCGTGCCAGTCGTCGATGAACAGGCCGACCATGCGCAGGCCCGCGAGGGCTCCCATGACGAATCGTGCGGGCAGGCGCCAGACCTGGGCGAGGCCGTCGGCGAGGTCAGTCGGATCGACGGTAACGAACAGCACCACCGAGGGCAGCGCGATCGCGAGCACCCGCAGGAACGTGGCGGCAGCGAGTTCGAGCGACCCCTCGCTGACGCGCATGATGAACCACTCGAAATACACGGGCCCGGAGGCCTTGCCGTACAGCGCGATCGTGAGGCCGGTGAGCGGCGCCGCGATCCACACCGGCGCCGTGCGGAGCCAAAACGTGCGCCACGAAAGCCCGGCGAACAAGAACAGCACGCACTCGAGCGCCACGGCGACCGCGGCCGACACCACGTCGAGCGTGAGCACCAGCGGCACGGCGATCAACCCGCTTGCCGCGAGCTTGGCGACCGGGTTGATGCCGGCGACGAAGGGGCGATGCGGGCGCTGGATGCCGGGGGCGCTGGCCGTGTGGGACGCACTCATCGCGCACCCCCCAGTACAAACCGTTCGGCGTGGAGCGCCCGCACCACATCATCGTCGTGCGTGACGACGACGATGCCGGTGCCTTCGTCGCGCAGCTCGGCGAGCAGGGCGACGAGCTCTGCCCAGGTGCGCGAGTCCTGCCCGAAGGTGGGCTCATCGAGCACCAGCATCCGGGGCGCGGTGGCGAGCGCAGCCGCAACGGTCAGCCGCCGCTTCTCGCCACCCGAAAGTGTGTAGGGGTTCGCCCTGGCGAGCCGGTCGAGGCGCAGACGCTCGAGCAGCGGCTCGATGCGGGCGTTCATCGTTGCCTCATCGAGCCCCAGCGCCCGCGGCCCGATCTCGAGTTCGCCGCGCACGGTCGAGGCGAGCAGCTGGTGCTCCGGGTCTTGAAACACCGTGCCGATGCGGGTGAGCAGCTCGCGCGACTTCCACCGCATCGGGTCGGCGCCGAGCCCTTGCCCGAGCACCGGGTCGGCATGCACAGCGCCGGCAGCCGGCGGGATGAGCCCCGCAAGCGTCAGCCCGAGCGTCGATTTTCCGGCGCCGTTCGGGCCCGTCACCGCGAGCACCGACCCGGCACGCACGCGCAGCTCGATGTCGCTCGCCACGATGTTTGCCGCGAACGCCGCATCGCTGACCCCGCGGCCTCGCCGCACCCGCGCGATCGAGAGGTCGTCGGCGTGCAGCAGCCGCTCGCCGTCGGTCACGAGTGGGGCCGACGGATGCCTCGGCCCAAACCCCGGGACCCACACACCGGCCGCGGCCAACCTCTCCCCCATGCGCCCCAGCACAGCCTCGGGCGAACCATCGGCCATGACCGTGGTGCCGCCCTCGGCCCCACCCAGCACGATGACCCGATCGACGAGCCCAAGCCAGGCCTCGACGCGGTGTTCGACAACGACGAGCGTTGCGCCCGTGGCATCCACGACGCTCTTGACGGCGTCGACGACTTCGCCCACGCCGGCGGGGTCGAGGTTGGCGGTTGGTTCATCGAGCAGCAGGAGCCCGGGGCGCATCGCGACGGCCCCCGCGAGGGCGAGGCGCTGCTTCTGTCCGCCCGAGAGCGCCTTCGTGGGGCGGTCGAGGGGCACTTCGAGCCCCACAGCGGCGAGCGCATCGTGCACGCGCGGCCAGATCTGCTCGCGCGGCACGCCCAGGTTTTCGCAGCCGAAGGCCACGTCATCGCCCACACGCGCGAGGATCACCTGCGAATCCGGGTCTTGCAGCACGAGACCGGCACGGCCGCGCGCGGCGGCGGGGGCTCCGTCGATCAGCAGTGCGCCCGTCGACTCGCCCTCTTCATCGCCGCCGAGCACGCCGGCAAGGCCGTGCAGCAGGGTCGATTTTCCCGACCCTGAAGCCCCGAGCAGCAGCACGCGTTCGCCCGGCTCGATATGCAGGTCGAGCCCCGCTACCGCCCAGGCGGCCCGGCCCGCGTGTCGCCACCCCCAGTGCTGGGCGTCGATACGGGCCGGCCGCGTGTCAGAGGGAGTCATCGTCGATCAGTGCTCCGAGGCATCCGCTTAAATTCGTTCCA
This sequence comes from Actinomycetes bacterium, assembly GCA_029777095.1. Classification (GTDB taxonomy): domain Bacteria; phylum Actinomycetota; class Actinomycetes; order Actinomycetales; family Microbacteriaceae; genus Microbacterium. The sequence continues at coordinate 55,119 of JAKOTS010000072.1, forward strand.
CGCTGCGCCCGGACGCGAACCGATTTAGCGCACCCGTCGCGGCGAGGCCGCGGGCGAGCACCCACGAGAGCCCGCCGGCAATCACTGCGCCCGAGAGCGTCGAGCTGATCAGGTAGACAACGGTGAACGTGGTGTCGGAGCCGGCGTACCAGAGCAGCATGTTGTTGACCGCACCGAAAATGCCGGCGCCAGCACCCGCGAGCACCGCGACGGGCAGGCTCCAGCGCTTGTAGAAGAACAGCAGGAAGATCACCTCGGCGCCGAGACCCTGCACGAGCCCGGCCTTTATCGTGAGGAATCCGCCCCACTGGTTGCCGACAAGTGCCGAGACGACGGATGCCAGGAGTTCGGTGTAAATCGCCGCTCCCGGTTTGCGAATAATCAGTGCGCCAAGCACGCCCGCGAACAGCCAGGGGCCGTCAAGCAGGCCCTGGAGCCCGGGCAAGAGCGGTTCGAGGAGGGCCTTCGGGCCGAGGTATCCAACCCCCCATGCCATGAAAATGAGGCCTGCGGCGACACCGATGACGCTTGCCACGACGATGTCGACGACTCGCCAGCGCCAGATGATCGCGGCGCTACCGCGTGCAGTGCCGGCGGGAGTCGCCGGGGTGGGGGTTGGGGTGGTCGTACTCATGAGTTTTGCGCTCCTTGTGTGCGACCAGCGGTGGGGGACGCGCACAAAAGGCACTTCGTTCTGCGGCGCCGCGCTGCGGTGGCCGACCAAACAAAGAGCTCTTGCATCATGATCTCCCTGCGCTGGCATGATCCAGATCAGGTTCAACGGTCGAAGCGTGGTCGCTTCCTCTCAGCCCGGACTACCGGACTCCCGTGGTTACCGCCTCAGTATACCCCCGGGCATTTCGGCATACCCCGGACATCACGATACCCGCGGGCATTTCGGGTACCCCGGCATCGGGATACCCCCGGGCATTTCGGGTACCGTAGGCCCGTGCCCACCGAAGACCTCGCAACGTCCGCGCCCGTCGAATCGGCCACGCCCGGTGTTGCTGGGGCCGGGGGTGTTGCGGCGACCGGTGGTGTTGTGCCCGGTGGTGTTGCGCCGACCGCGCCCGGGGCTGTTGTGCCCGGTG
>JAKOTS010000087.1 GCA_029777095.1 Actinomycetes bacterium
TATCAGTAATCTTGAAGAGCGGACCATCTCACCCAGGAGGAGACCATGAGCGCGAAGGATTACGTGAAGACCGAGGAGGCGCTACGCAGCCTCACCGAGGACCAGCGTTACGTCACGCAGGAAGAGGGCACCGAACCTGCTTATGACAACGAGTATTGGGCGAACGACGAGCCCGGCATCTACGTCGACATCGTCTCCGGGCAGCCGCTGTTCTCCTCGACCGACAAGTACGACAGCGGCACCGGTTGGCCGAGCTTTACCAGGCCGATCGATGACGACGCCCTGGACACCAGGACCGATCATCAGCTGGTCACGCCTCGCATCGAGGTGCGTTCGACCGGTGCGGACAGCCACCTCGGCCACGTCTTCCCCGACGGACCGCAGGATGCTGGGGGGCTCCGGTATTGCATGAACTCCGCCGCCCTTCGCTTCGTCCCGGCCTCATCCCTCGAGGAAGAGGGATACGGGCAGTACCGCTCGCTGTTCGACGCGGATGCCGGCTCGACAGGAGTCGTCGCATGACCGCCGGCATCGATGACACCGGAAAGATCACCCGCAACCCCGACACCGAGACCGCCGTCCTCGCGGGCGGCTGCTTTTGGGGCATGGAGGATCTGTTCCGTCGCCAGCCGGGCGTGGTTGACACCCGTGTCGGCTACACGGGAGGCGAGAACGATCACCCGACTTACCGTAACCACCCCGGGCATGCCGAGGCGATCGAGATCGTCTTTGACCCGACCCAGACGACGTACCGCGACATCCTCGCCTATTTCTTCCAGGTCCACGACCCCACGACCCTCAACAGCCAGGGCAACGACTACGGCACGAGCTACCGCTCCGCGATCTTCCCCACCTCCATGCAACAGGAGCAGATCGCCCGCGAGACGATCGCCGACGTCGACGCATCCGGTCTGTGGCCGGGGAAGCCTGTCACCACCATCGAGCCCGCGGGCTCTTTCTGGGAAGCCGAGCCCGAGCATCAGGATTACCTGATTACATACCCCAACGGCTACACATGTCACTTCGAACGCCCCGATTGGGTGCTGCCGAGCCGAACCGAGGCGGACGCGCCGGCATAGCGACGGCGGATCTCAGCGAACCTCGGACGATCGCGCCGGAAACAGGACACACATGGACAGCAGCCAGGACGGCATGGTCACGCTGAGAGGTACCGATCAGGTGCTCGGAGAACTGGACTCGTCCCGGACCGCCGACTCGCTCGCCGAAGTCACGAACATCACGAACGACGAGAGCGCATCGGTCTATGAACTCCGCGTCGAGGACCGCACCGTTGCGGGACTTGTGTACGCCGAGACCGGCAACCGGGTGACTCTGCTCGCGACATCCGTGTTTCCTGAGTTCCGCGGAAAAGGGCTTGCCGGCAAGCTCCTCGGCGGCGTCCTCGACAAGCTTCGCACCGAGGGCCGGACCGTGACCCTGACGTGCCCATTCGCCACCGCATTCGTCCACTCCCATCCCGAGTACGCGGATGTCGTCGACCCCACCTTCCCTGGCAACGCGCACTCACGCAGGCACGGACGACGGCACTGAGCCGCAAGAGAGGCAGCCATGACCCACCTCGAAGAACACTCGCTCCCGTACATGGACAAAGCCCTCCCCGATGCATGGAAAGCAGCGACAACCTTCGCTAGCGCGATTTCTAGAGAAGCCGCTCAGCACGGGCTGTCACTCGCCGAAGGCGAGATCATCAAGATCCGCGTCTCGCAGCTCAATGGATGTGTCTTCTGCCTAGACCTCCACTCCCGGCAAGCCCGGAAGCTGGGTGTGCCGCAGCAGAAGCTCGACCTGCTCCCAGCATGGCGAGAGTCCACGCTCTTCAGTGACCGGGAGGCAGCGCTGCTCGCAGTCGCCGAGACAGCGACCACGCTCCCGCTGAGCGAAGACAGCAAGGCCGACCTCCTCGCCGCCCGAAGCGCCCTCGGTCAGGAAGCTTTCGTCAGCGCCGAATGGGTGGCCACTACCATCAACATCTTCAACAGGATCTCCATCCTCAGCGAGCACCCCGTGCGAGCGCGAGATGCTGAAGGGAAGCTCTCCTAGAGTCGAGAACGGACGCCCCGCAACGCCGCGAAAAGGACAGCATTCTCTCAGGAAAGCGGGACCAAAAGGTCCACTTCTGACGTTATCTCCAGTGACGCCGCAAGCCAGCGGCGGCAGAAACGGAGGAATCGTGCCCAGCAGTAACTACCCCAAGACGTCCGAGGCGCTCAGCCGTCTCACCCCGATCCAGTACCGCGTGACCCAGGAGGACGGCACCGAGCCGTCGTTCTGCAACGAGTACTGGAGCAACCACGAGCCCGGCATCTACGTCGACGTGGTCTCGGGCCAGCCCCTGTTCTCATCCACCGACAAGTACGAGAGCGGCACCGGATGGCCGAGCTTCACCCGACCGATCCAGTCGGACGCCGTCCACACCAAGACCGACCGGAAGCTCTGGATGGAGCGCACAGAGGTCCGATCCACAGGAGCCGACAGCCATCTCGGGCACGTCTTCGACGACGGACCTGCCGATGCCGGGGGATTGCGCTACTGCATGAACTCGGCCGCACTCCGTTTCATCCCCGCAGCGGAGCTCGAGGCACAGGGATACGGCGAGTACCGCTCCCTGTTCGACACCACCGACACCACAGAGGAGAACGCATCATGACCAGTGGCATCCACGACGCCGGCCAGATCACCCGCACACCCGGCACCGAGACGGCGGTTCTCGCCGGCGGCTGCTTCTGGGGCATGGAGGACCTGGTCCGCCGCCAGCCAGGCGTGCTGCAGACACGAGTCGGCTACACCGGCGGTCGCAACAGCCACGCCACCTACCATCGTCATCCCGGTCACGCAGAGGCGCTGGAGGTAGTCTTCGACCCCGCCAAGACCACCTACCGTGATCTCCTGGCATTCTTCTTCCAGATCCACGACCCGACCACCGTCAACCGCCAGGGCAACGACATCGGCTCCAGCTACCGCTCAGCGATCTTCCCCGTCACCCCGGAGCAGGAGAAGATCGCCCGCGACACCATCGCAGACGTGGACGCCTCCGGCCTGTGGCCGGGCAGCGTCGCGACCACAATCGAGCCGGCAGGCCCGTTCTGGGAGGCAGAGCCTGAGCACCAGGACTACCTGGAGCGGTATCCGAACGGCTACACGTGTCACTTCCCTCGTGCAGGTTGGGTGCTTCCGCCTCGCGCGGCGCATGCGGCGATCTGATCAAAGGAGGAGGGTGTGCTCACCAGGGTGAACACACCCTCCCGGTCGATAGGGAAGCAGTTAGTGAGCTCCGCCGTCGTCGGCCCAGACCTGCAGCTCGTTCATCACAAGCTCGTCGAGCATGGGCGTCTCGTATCGCCCTTCGGCGGTGTAGGACCCATTCCGGAAGCTGAGCCCAGCAACAAGATGGTCTTCAACGATCCATCGAACGTCATAGCAGGCCCGGTAGCTCGGAGGCCAGAAGGAGCAGAAACGCCCCGTCGCGTCGAGGTACCATTCGCCGCGAGTGGACCGCCCATACTCGACATACACAGTGCCGCCGGCGGGGTCGAACGTCTGTGTCGCCCCGTCTGCGTATCGGAGAGGTCCTCTTGTCACCGCGTAAGCAATGTCTTCGGCGAGGACGACGTCGCCATGCTTCATGATCGGCTTCTCCCAGCGTACGGAGCCTCGGCCCTCGTCTTCGTGCTAGACGCGGTCTCCATCAAACAACGGCCTCCTCGATGAGCTCGTAGATGTTCGCGCGCCGGAGGTCGGCGGCGTGAAAGACGAGACCGTCGCCGCGCTCGGGCGGTTCCACGGCGACATGCCGCACGCAAGTCGCGGCGAGATCTCGCTCTTGTCCCGTCATGACAACGAGCCCGATCACCGTGGTGTCGGACCCGACCGCGTTGGTCGCTGCCACTCTGATGTCGCGGGTGACGTGCCGTGCGATGCGGTCCACACGTCGCCGTGAGGCGCCGTCAGCACCCTCGAACACCATCACCACCGTCCGCGGCTGCACAGCGTGCACCGCGCCAGTGACCTCCCGGCGTATGCGCGCCACTTCTGCTCTCCTTGAGCGGAAACCGAGCATTCCTCTGATCCGATATGCGGCCAGCACCATCCGCAGGTCCTCGACCGTGGGCATATCGGAGGCCAGCGGGACGAGATCCAGAACGGCCGCGTCGTCGCCAATACGGACTGGCGAACGTATGTCAGACATCGCGCCAACTGATCGGGGGCATGCCGCACAGGCTTGCGTGCCCATCTACGTCCATCGTTGAGGCTCCCGTCGAGATAGTTGCGCCTTCGTGTGCCACTGCCCCTCGGCGACGGGCGAGGAGGACCGCCCGTCACCAATTCGCTTCGCGCCGCGGCGGCTAGGCGTGAACGTGACCCGGCTCGTGCTGGTGGTTGTCGAGCTCGGCACGGACCTGCTCCATGTCCAGCCCTCGCACCTGAGCGATGAGGTCCTCCAACGCCGGCTTCGGCAGTGCGCCAGCCTGGATGAACACCCTGATCGAGTCGCGGTAGACCGCCACGGTAGGCAATGCACGGATGCCGATCTCCGACGACAGCTGAGCCGCAGCCTCTGTATCGACCTTGCCGAACACAATGTCCGGGTGCTCTTCGGAGGCGGCCTCATACACCGGGGCAAACGCTCGGCACGCACCACACCAGGTCGCCCAGAAGTCGAGGATCACGATCCCATCGCGGCCCGTGACCTCCTGAAAGTTCTCGTCTGTTACCTCTATCGTCGCCATCTCTGGTCCTCTCGTGAACAACCTTATTGGACTTCGTGGTCCTGTTACATAGTCCTCGATCGCGCGGACTGCGCAAGGTCGCGGCTACCTGTTGGCGGCGTAGCGATAACCGTCAGCAGCGGGGCGGAGATGCGAGTCGACACGTCGCTACACGCGATCGCCGGATTTTCCGTCCAAGATCAGGCTTGTCGGGCTCGCGAGGCGAGCCTCGGTAGCGGTCGGCTTTCGGGCGCCGCGAAGGTTCCCGGCGTCGTCAACGTCGCCACCCGCGTACGGCTGACTACGTGCTGCTGTCGGACCCGATCGTTGTGACGGTCATTCACCACCGGGGGGGTATCACCGGATGAGTGTGCTCTTGCTCCAGAGGATCGACTTCCATCTCGGTGGCGTCCGACACGGCCTCGACGCCGGCACCCGAGCGACGACTCTCGTTGAGTGCCTGGACGATGCGAGCAAGCGCTGGTTCAGAAAGCGTGCCGGTATGGCTGAAGACTCGTGCGCCGTCTCGGTACCCCAGTAGGGCCGGGACGGCGGCCACGCGTGCGACGTGCGCAGCCTGGAGC
>JAKOTS010000102.1 GCA_029777095.1 Actinomycetes bacterium
GAGGCCCTTCAGGCGGCTCTGCCAATTCGCGGGCTCCAGCGTGGCAACGAGGCCCTTGTTGGTGTCCGGCGAGACGAACATCCACGACTGCACCGAGTCCTCAAACCCGGTGAGGAAGTCAGACGTGGACGGGACGAACGTGATGCACAGGTGGTGCAGGAAGGCGAGCGCCGTGACGGGGGACGCGACGGTCGTCTGCGAATTGGCGGACTGGTAGTTGCCCATGTGTGTGGTCCTCGGCGTCGCCCCGGTGGCGCGCTACGGGGCGAGGGTACGAGGGCCACACGGGCAACGTGTGCCGCCCGCCGTGCTACAATAGGCAGCATGGCGACACATGGTCGAAGGAGTACTTACTGGCGAGGATGCCGATGCGATGAGTGCTGCAAGGCGAACACAGCGGCGACATCAGCCCAGCGAGAGAGGCGATCGACTAGGCTTGAGACGCAGCCCCATGGCGACGCTAACACCTACCGCAATCACAATTGCCGATGCGACGCATGCAAAAATGCGAACCGCATCTACAGAGCCGAGTGGGTGGCAAGAAGAATCGCGGCAGGGCTTCCCGTCCGGCCGCGGCGATGAGCGTTCACGGGTCGCCAATCGCCCCGAATGTCCCGCTCACGGTGTCGAGCGACGGGATGTCATGGAGCAGGGCGCTCGGCACATCGAACACGAAGTCCAGGGCGGCGCCGCGGGACCACACGCCGTTCTCGGTGACGCTCGCCTCGAAGGGCCCGAGGGTCTTGCGCCAGGCGAGGCGCTTGGCGGGGGTGCCTTGCAGTCGGTCGCGGACGAATGGATACGCGAGGCCGTTGACGACGGGGATGGATGAGCCTTGCATGTACAGGCGCAGGCGCTCGACGTAGGCGCCGACCATCGAGGGCCGGGTGCCGCCTGCCGCCGGGATGTCGCGGACGATGACACGGATGGTCCAGGTGCCCCAGTTGTAGACGGCGCGCCGGAGGCTGTCATCGATGACGGCGATGGTGGTCGCGCCGCCGATCGGGATGCTCGTGAAACGGACGCCGAGGGATGCGCCAGCGTCGTCGCCGAGGATATCGAATGCGGCTTGACCTGCGGGCGCGGGCGCGGCCTCGGTGGCGACCGCGAGACCAAGGCCGTTGACGGCGCCCTGCAACCCGGTGCGGATGTCGGCCGTCGTCGCGCCGGGGTTGGCGGTGTGCGGCGCCGCGGTGCTCAGCACGCGCAAGGCCCACGCGCCAACTGCCGCCGTCGTGATGGTCACGCGGATGCGCTGGCGTTGCTTCCCGGTGCTCTCCTCGCCGCTGTATGAGTCGGCAAAGATTGGCATGGGGTTCACCGGCGCGAGCAGGACTTGCAGGCCCCACTTGCTCGTGACAGCCGCCGGACGCCAGCGGTACACGTCGACCTCGGGAACCTCCGGGACGGCCGTGCGCACGAACTCCCGCAACGCATCGAGCGCGGCGGCCTCATCGAACAGGAGCGCGGGCGATGGCATGCGACGAGGCTAGCGTTTGACGCCTCGCCGCGCCCACCCCAACCCGCCACGCGAGCGCCCGGCCCTCGGCGGTAATGAGGCCATGCTTGCGCTCCAGCGCGCGCAGTCGCTTGAGTGTGACGACGGCCGACAGGAACGGGACATCGAGCGCGGAGGGGTCGATGCAGTCGCCGAGGATGTGGACCGAGTAGGCCGCCGCGTTGCCGTGCGCGCCGCGGATGCCCCAACCCTCGGCGCCGTCGTCTCCGGGCACGTGATACTCGCACTCGCCGAGGCGCACGAGTCCGGCCTTGATGCCGGCGCGGTAGAAGGTCAGGCCGCGCACCCGGCGGATGTCGTCGCCTTCTCCATGGATGCCGACCGCGACGCCGCGCGACTCACTGCTGACGAAGGCGAGCGCCTCCGCTTGGTAGCGCTGGAGCCCCACCACGCGGGCGGCGAGAATGGTGGCATCGACGGGCGCAAGCGTGGACAGTAAGGCCCACAGGACGGCGAGCATGAGCAGCGGCGAGGTCACTTGCTGCTGCTCGTGATGATGCGTCCCGCCGCCACCCCAGACAGGATGATTCCAAAAGCGAATCCCCACACGTCGTTACGCGAGGCATTCATCAGCCATGCCTGAAACGGCTCGTCGGGCTTTGCGGATGCAACAACCCACCACACGATGCCGCCAATGATTCCGATGACGGTCAGCCAGATCACTGCTCGCCAGAACTTTTCAGCGTCGGTATTGAATCCCATGTTCGCAATCCTACCACGTCACTGCCACGGCGCCAACCCTCGGCGACCGGCCCGCGTCAGCACCACGGCATACCCGCGCGCCTCGTCCCACCGGCCGTCGCTGTACGTCTGCCACGCCGCGCCGCTCGGGTCGAACAGCACGTCCGTTGCCTGCGCCGTAGTCGTGTCGGTCGCCAGGATGCGCGTGCGGGTGTAGATGGTGCGGCGCTCGACGTTGGCCTGCCCGGCGTCCAGGTTCTGTGTGGACGACGGCGCGCGCTCCGGGAACACGGCGATGACCGACTCGGCGTATGCGGCACGGCGACGCTCGGCGCCCGCAGTCGCATTGACCTGCGGATTGTACCGGCGCAACACCCACGACTCGGCGGGCTCGTGGAAGTCGTACACCGCGGCGAGGGGCAGGTATGCGGTGAGGGCCACGGGGCGAGGCTAATCGTACTCGCTCATGTGGACCAGTTCGCTTTCAAGGTCCTCAAGTTTGTAATTCTGCGCGATGATCTTCCTGAGCATGGCCATGGCGAGGTCGACCACCACGTTGTGGTCTTCCTGTTCAAGTCGCTTTCGAATGTGGTCGGGCACAATGCCGAGAATGTCATTCCCATCGCACGGGATAGACCCTCCGGCATCAAGCACCCGCGTCGCCTCGCTCGCGCCATCGACGGCAACATCCCGCCAGAACTCGCACTCCTCGATCAGTCTCTTCAGCAGGCCGTCTGACATGCCTGACATTCTAGCACGTCACCCATCATCCGGCCAGCCGCTCGCGCCGTCCTTCGCCTCGGTCGTGATGCTGGCCTTCATGTCGCCAGTGTCGACCAGCGTACGCGTGGACTCGTTGCCCCGACGGCGCCGGGCCGCGAGAGTTGACGGAGCGAGTTCTGGCGGGATGTTGCCGTCGATGGCTTCCACGACCTGCTCCTGCAGCATGCCCGCAAC
>JAKOTS010000113.1 GCA_029777095.1 Actinomycetes bacterium
GACCGAAGCCATCCACACGCCAACCAGTCAACGACCAGTCAAGGGCAGGTTTCCCACTGTAGACCAGAAATCTACAACCTCCAAATCAGCACCACACCGAAGTGCGAACCAGATTTGAAGGGGGTTGTTCACCTCTTGAGGGGGGTAAGGCTCTCGGCCTCTCCGCTTCCCTGTGGGGCGAACAAGTAATAACTTACGCGGCATTCCACCCCTCCCCCAAATCGGGGAGACATCCCGGGCGTGTCACACCGGCCCCTTTTCGAGAAAGCCCGCGTCAGCCCGCAAAAGGTGTTCCGCGGCCGGCCAGACCGCTCACCAGCGGGGGTGAATCGCCTCGTGGAAGTACTCGTCGTAAATCGCGCGCACACCTTCAGCAAACGCATCGCCAAGAGCCGGAACCTTCCCGGCTGCCGCGTTCGAGCGTGCCTGCGCGACGTTGCGCGCACCTGGGATCACGGTCGATACGCCGGGCAGCTGCGCCACCCATGCCAACGCCGCCGCCGATGCGCCGAGGCCTGCTCCGGCGGCGAGGTCAGCGAATGCCTGCGCCGCATCAACGCCTCGGGCGTAGTCGACACCCGAGAACGTCTCTCCCACATCGAACGCTTCGCCCTGACGGTTGAAAGTGCGGTGGTCATTCTCGGCAAAGGTGGTGTCGCGCGTGTATCGGCCGGTGAGCAGGCCGCTCGCGAGCGGTACTCGCGCGATGATGCCGACTCCGGATGCCACGGCCGCAGGCAATACTTCATCAAGCGGCTTCAGCCGGAACGCGTTGAGGACGATCTGCACGCTCGCGATCCCGGGGCGCGCGATGGCTGCCAACGCCTCGGCGCAGGTCTCCACACTGACGCCATATGCGGCAATGACGCCATCGCCCACGAGCAAGTCAAGGTCGTCGAACACCCGATCGTTGGAGTAGACCTCGGTGCGCGGGCAGTGCAGCTGCACGAGATCGAGCGTGTCAACTCGAAGGTTGCGACGCGACCGGTCGGTCCACGCGAGCATGTTCGCGCGCGTCAGCGCGGCCGAGTCGGGAACATCGGCCCGACGCACCATCTTCGTCGCGACCGTCACGTCGACGCCGGGGTTGCCCGCGCGCCATGCGCCGATGATGGACTCACTCCGCCCGTCACCATAGACGTCGGCCGTGTCAAAGAACGTAACGCCGTCGGCGGCTGCGGCATCCAGCACTTCGAACGCGTCAGCCTCGGTGACATCACCCCAGTCGGCCCCGAGTTGCCAGGTGCCGAGTCCAATTGCGGAAACGGTGCGGCCAGTACGTCCAAGGGTGTGTTCCAACATGGCTCGAGCCTAGCCAAGCGCGTTCAGCCCAGCGCTTCAGGCCCCTGCTCGACCAAGACCTTGAACTGTGCGGCATCCAAAACCCGAATGCCCAACGCCTCGGCCTTGCTGAGCTTCGACCCGGCCCCCGGCCCGGCAGCCACAAAGTCGGTCTTCTTCGACACGCTCGACGCTGCCTTTCCGCCGGCCTGGATAATCGCTTCCTGCGCGCCGTCGCGGGTGTACCCGTCGAGCGTGCCGGTGGCCACGACCGTGAGACCTTCAAGCACTCCGCCGGCAGCAACCGCCGCACCCGGCCCGGGGTGGCCCGGGATCGCGAAGCGCACGCCCGCGGCCCGCCACTGGTCAACAATCTCGAGGTGCCAGTCAACGTCGAACCACGCGAGGAGCGACTCAGCGATGATCTCCCCCACGCCATCAACCGCGGCCAGCGTCTCGCTGCTTGCCGCACGCACGGCATTCAACGAACCGAAGTACTGCGCAATCGCGCGGGCGGCAACCGGACCGACGTGCCGAATGTTCAGGGCAACGAGCTGTCGCCAGAAGTCTTTTGTCTTCGCCTTCTCGAGCTCGTCGAGCAGCTTCAGCGCTTGCGCCGACGGCAAGTACACGCGATGGTTCTTTCGCACGCCCGCCGCCCGGCGCTCCGCCGTCGTCGCATTTTCGAACCCGGGGGGATACACGAGCTCAACCCGTTGGAAGGGCGCGCGGCGCACTGGGTCGCCGGTGACCTCGTCGCGCTTGGGCTCCCCCGTCTCAGAGTCGCGCACGACGACCTCGATCGGCACGAGTTGTTCGAGACGGAGCGTAAACAGCCCCGCCTCGGTGCGAAGCGGTGGCTCACTCGGGCTCGATGGCTGCGTCAACGCTGCAGCGGTGACTTCGCCCAGCGCCTCGATGTCGAGCCCGCCACGTGAGCCAATGTGTTCGACGCGGCCACGCACTTGGGCGGGGCAGTTCTCGGCATTCGGGCACCGCAAATCGATGTCGCCCTCTTTTGCCGGTGCCAGCACCGAGCCACACTCCGGGCAGTTGGCGGGCATGACAAACGGGCGCTCCGTGCCATCGCGCCGCTCCAGCACCGGCCCGAGCACCTCGGGAATGACATCGCCAGCCTTGCGCAACACAATCGTGTCGCCGATCAGCACGCCCTTGGCCTTCACCACATCCTGGTTGTGCAGCGTCGCTTGGCTCACCGTGCTGCCCGCGACGCTCACGGGTTGCATCACCGCATAGGGGGTGACCCTGCCGGTGCGACCCACGCCGACCGCAATGTCGAGCAACCGGGTGTAGACCTCTTCGGGTGCGTATTTGTAGGCGATCGCCCACCTTGGCGCGCGGCTCGTCGCACCAAGCTCGTCGTGCAGCGCAAGCTCGTCGAGCTTGACGACAACCCCGTCGATGCCGAGCTCGACATCGTGGCGGTGCTCACCACGCTCTTCGATGTAGCCCACGACCGCGTCTACATCGTCAAACACTCGCGAGTACGGCGAAATGGGGAGCCCCCAGCCCGCGAGCAATTCGTACACCTCGGACTGGGTGGATGCCGGTGGCTCGGCCCACGCCCCAATCCCGTGTACGAACAGCGACAGGCGACTCAACCGGTCGCGCATCAGCGCAATCTCTTCGACCGACTTGTTCTCGGCACGCTGGCGGAGACTCCCTGCGGCGGTGTTCCGCGCGTTCGCAAACTCGGGATACTTCGTCTTGATGGCATCCGGGCTCTTGCCCCGTGCCAGTTGCTCCTCGGCAAAAGCCGCCTGCAGCGCATGCTGGCGCTCATTCAGCGACTCGAACTGCGCGGTGCTGAGGAACACCTCGCCACGCACCTCGAAAAACTCGGGCAGCGACTCCCCCACCAGCTTCTCGGGAATCACCGGAATCCACGCGACGTTCTCGGTGATGTTCTCGCCGACGCGGCCGTCACCGCGGGTGCTCGCGCTCTCGAGGACGCCGTCTCGGTACGCGAGACTGATCGCGAGGCCGTCTATTTTGAGCTCGCTGAGCCAGCGAACCGGGCGGGCCGCGGCATCCCGCGTCTTCTCGGCCCACTCACGAAACTCGTCAAGGCTGAAGACGTTGTCGAGGCTGAGCATGCGCTCGGCGTGCTCGTGCGGCGGAAAGCCCGCCGATGTCACGCTCGCGCCAACCAGCTGGGTCGGGCTTTCGTCACTCAGGAGCTCGGGGAACGCCTGCTCGATCGCCTCGAGTCGCTGCAACTGGGCGTCGAACTCGGCATCGCTGACGAGGCTCACGCTGTCGGCGTAGTACGAGGCACGATTGCGCTCGATCTCTTCGCGCAGTGCGGCAACTTCTTCGCGTGCCTGCCCAAAATCACGGGGCAACTCGATCACGTGTGCTTCTCCTCAGCGTGGCTTCGGTACCGTGTGCCGCCTCACACCGAGAGCGGCACCGCCGAGACCGTGTGGTCGATGGTGAACTGACCGAGCACCCGCGTGCCGATGTACAACACCGCGGTCTGCCCTGGCGCGACGCCGTCGAGCGGCGCATCGGGAGTGACAATCAGTAGTTCGACATCGTCGGTGGATGCCACGACCGCGCGAGCCGGCACGGGCTCGGCATGCGCACGAATCTGCACATGGCACTCGAACCCATCGCTCGCCGCCGCGGGCGGGGTGCCCACCCAGGTGAATCGTGCCCCCGAGATCTCGGCGGTTGCGAGCGCCTCTTTTGGCCCCACGACCACGGTGTTCGACACGGGACGCACCTCGAGGACAAACCGCGGCTTGCCGTCGGGCGCGGGGATGCCAATTGAAAGCCCACGCCGCTGGCCAACGGTGAACGCGCGTGCACCCTCGTGCGTGCCGACAACCGCGCCCGAACGGTCGAGAATCTCGCCGGTCTCGGCGCCGACGCGCTCCGCGAGCCAGCCGCGTGTGTCTCCGTCGGGGATGAAGCAGATGTCGTGGCTGTCGGGCTTCTGCGCAACCGAAAGCCCGCGCTCGGCGGCCTCGGCGCGCACGAGTGCCTTCGAGGGTGTGTCGCCAAGCGGAAAATAACTGTGCGCAAGCTGTTCGGCCGTGAGCACCCCGAGCACGTATGACTGGTCTTTTGCCGCGTCGCTCGCGCGATGCAGTTCGAGTGCGCCATCGACACCAGGGCGGACCTTCGCGTAGTGCCCGGTGCAGACGGCGTCGAACCCGAGGTCGAGCCCCTTCTCGAGCACAGCCGCAAACTTAATGTGCTCATTGCACCGCATGCACGGGTTCGGTGTGCGACCAGCGCTGTATTCGGCGATGAAGTCGTCGACCACGTCGAGGCGGAAGCGCTCTGAAAAGTCCCAGACGTAGAACGGGATGCCGAGGAGATCGGCCGCCCGCCGTGCGTCCATCGAGTCTTCGATCGTGCAGCAGCCCCGGGCGCCAGTACGCAGCGTGCCGCCCGCGCGTGAAAGTGCGAGGTGCACGCCAACCACCTCGTGCCCGGCGTCGACAGCGCGGGCCGCCGCAACAGCCGAGTCGACGCCACCGCTCATGGCCGCAAGAATTCGCATGTCGTAATTCTACGCGGCACCGCTGACAGTGGGCAGGGCGCGCGATGACCACGCGTGCCGCGGTGGGCGCACGCGAGCCCACGCGGTGCCGTTGCTAGACCGCGCGGCGAGCCATTCCTGCGCGACGAGCCCGCTCATACGCCGCCGGAATCGCGGCGATAAACGCGTCGACGTCGCCTGAAGTTGATTCGCGGCCAAGCGTGACGCGCAGCACTGAGCGAGCGGCATCCGCATCTCGCCCCATCGCAAGCAGCACATGGGAAGGATCGGGGATGCCTGCTTGGCAGGCCGACCCCGTCGACACCGCGACGCCGACAAGATCGAGCATCAGCAGGAGCGAGTCGCCCTGCGCGCCCGGAAAAGACAAGTGGGCGTTGCCGGGCAAGCGGTATGTGGGGTCGCCGTTGAGCGTCGCGTCCGGCACCGCCGCACGCACGCCGGTAACGAGCGCGTCTCGAAGCGCGGTCAGGCGCGTCGCCTCAGCCTCGCGTTCGGCCACCGCGAGCTCGGCGGCAACGGCGAACGCTGCCGCGTTCGCGACGTTTTGCGTGCCCGAGCGGAGCCCACGTTGCTGGCCACCGCCGTGAATCAATGCCGTCAACGTTGCGTCGCGGGCAACGACGAGGGCACCGATCCCGGCGGGTCCGCCAATCTTGTGCGCGGCAACGCTCATCGCCGCGAGGCCGCCACCAGATCCATCACGCAGCCCACGAAACGACAGCGGCATGTGCCCGAAGGCGCCAACCGCGTCGAGGTGCAGCGGCACGCCAACGCGCGCGCATGCAAGCATCGCCTGGCTCACCGGCTGCAGCGTGCCCACCTCGTTATTTGCCATGAGCATCGTTGCAAGCGCAACATCAGCACCGGCAGGAGCGCCGCCGCCGAGTGCGTCTTCCCACTCATCAAGCAGCAGACTTCCGGACGCATCGAGCCCGGGCCAGCGCAGCGCCGCCCCCTCGTGAGCCTCGAGCCATTCGGCGGCGTCGAGGGTGGCGTGGTGCTCGCCCATCGCGACGACGATGGCGTGGCGAGAGGCATCCGCTGCTTGTCGACTCCAGAAGAGCCCCTTCAGCGCGAGGTTGATCGATTCGGTACCGCCCGATGTGAAGACGACCTCGACGGGGTCGCAGTCGAGGGCAGCGGCCAACCGTTCGCGGGACTCTTCGAGCAGGCGCCGAGCCGACTGACCGGCCGTGTGGATCGACGAGGGATTGCCAACGCTCGCCGAGGCCGCAACCCAGGCGTCGCGAGCCTCAGGGCGAAGCGGGGTCGTCGCCGCGTGATCGAGGTAGACGACCATGGTGTGCCTTTCGAGCGAGGTTGCCGATCAGAACAGCAGGTTGGCGAAGGCGCGCCGTGCCTGCAGCGTGCGGGGATCAGCGTCGCCAATCACACCGAACAGCTCGAGCAGGCGTTCCTTCACTGCCGAGCGAACGTCGTCGCCGCTGGCCGCAAACAACTCCAGCAGGCGGTTGAAGGCGTCTTCGACATGCCCCCCGGTGAGATCAAGATCGGCGACGGCGAACTGTGCTTCGGGATCAAGTGGCGCGGCGGCGGCAGCCGCACGGGCTGCCTGCAGATCGAGACCCTGCACGCGGTTGAGCAGACGGACCTGCCCAAGGCCCGCGCGGGCATCCTCGTCACGAGGATTCTCCTGCAATGCGGCTTCGTATTCGCTGATCGCGAGGGCGAAGTCGCCCGCCTCGATCGCGGCGAAGGCGGCCGCGTGGTGCGGCGGCAACGGCGGCGCGGCCGGCGCGGCGTCCTCGGTACCGGGTTCGCCCGGGTTCTGCAGGCTCGCGCGGCCGGTCACACCGTTGGCCGCGGCCAGCTGCAGCATCTGCTCGAACACCTGACGGACCTGTGCTTCGGGCATCGCGCCCTGGAAGAGCGGCACAGACTGGCCCTGCAGCAGCGCGACAACAGTCGGAATCGACGTCGCCTGGAAGGCCTGCGCCAGCTGCGGGTTCGAGTCGACATCGATCCGCACGAGCAGCGCACGCCCGGCGTAGTCGGTGATCACACGCTCGAGGAGCGGGGTGAGCTGCTTACACGGCTCGCACCACTCGGCCCAGAGGTCGACCACAATCGGGATCGAGCGCGAGAGCTCGAGGACGTCGTTGAAAGTGGCATCCGTCGCATCAAAGAACAGCGATTCCATCGGGATCACGGGACCAGCCGCGGCCGGAGCGCCGGGCGCCGCCGGGGCACCTGGGCCTACCGGCCCGGCACCGGGGGCACCAGCGGGCGCATTCGCCCGGTTCTTCAAGACCGAAAGATCGACGGCACCGCGCAACTGCGAGCTGAGAGACGGGTTGCTCACTGAATGACTCCTACTGACAACAGGCTGGATGAATAGCCCAGCAAACGAATCTTCTCGGCGCTGCCCTGCGTGGGCACGTAGAAGAACAATTGGTCTGAGAACGTGGTGGTGAAGCCCTTGGCCGACTGCTTGGTGCCGGCGAGGGCCTCGTAGACCGGGCTCTCGTCGAGCTTGATGACCGCGTCGTCGTTATTGGGCTTGACGGTATCGCTCTCGAACAGGCTGACCGCAACGATAGCGCCATTCTCAAGCGTCGCGAGCGACATTGGTGCGAACGTGCCCGGCTGCTGCGAGAACGTGAGGCTCGCGGTTTCGGCCCCAGTTTCGTTGAACTTGGCCAACCGCTTCTCACGGTCGCTTGCCACGATCTGGCGGAACGTGTCGCTCTCGGCATCGAACATGCCAGCGAACTGGCTGTCCTTGCCGCTCTGCAGGATGTCGGCGTACGCCTTGGCCACCTGGTCGGGCGGCAACAACAGGAACGTTGAGTCCGGCGGCACCATGGTCGCGCCGATCGATGCCGGTGCGACATCGGGCAGACGAGTGGATGCCTCCAACTTCGCCACGTACGAAAGCTTGTAGTTCGTCCACGGGTCGGCCTGTGTGAGCAGCATGATGCTCGGCGGCGCGGTCGAGTCGTCGCGGTCGACGACCACGGTCATGACCGTGCGCGGCCATGAATCGTATGCCTGCGGAAGAATGATCTCGAGCGGCGTCGTTGGAATTGCTGCCGGCGCCGCAAAGTCGGGGACCTTGCTTCGAACCGAGTAGTTGGTCGTCCGCTCGGCAAGCGCAACCCCGGTCATGCGGGTAGCGAGCAGGTCGGTGCTGGCGGCCGCGTCTGCCTCGGCAACCGTCGCAGAGACGCGCGCCAGAATGTCGCCGGCCTGTGCCTCGGTCACGGCAGGCATCTGCTGGCCATCGGGCACGATCACGTTGGTCGTTGCCGTGGGGCTCGGGCTCGAACCAGAGAGCGTCGGCCAGGACTCGGCGGAGCACCCGGCGAAGAGCAACGCGGAGACCGCAATCGCGGGCACCGCGATCAGGGAACGTCGACCAAGCGAGAACCTGCGCCGCGCGGGTGATGTGCTCACCACACCTTTATCTGCGACCTCGATTGCCTCAGTGTCGGCAAGCGGCGGCAGCCCTTTTCGGCGCGGGCCGCGCGAGCGGCGCACGTGTCGAATAGCCAGGAAGTAGAGGAATCCACCGATCAAAAGAAAAATCGCGCCGAGCACGATCAGCGGGCCAGCCCAGGGCGTGGCGTTGTCGAGCGGCCACGCGACCTTCACGTTGGCGGGCGCCGGTGCCGTGCCATCGACAGCGAGCAGAATGCTCATGTTGTCGGGAACCCGCAGGGTGCTCGTCAGCACGCCCTCGCCCGCATACTCCTTCAGCCACAGGTCGGAGCCCGCGGGATTGCGCCCCGGAGTCGCCTCGGCCGGAGCTGCGGCATCCGGAGCGGCGGGATCGGGCGCGGCGGCCTCGCCTTCGGCTGGTGGTGCCGCGTCGGTAGATGGGGCCGGTGCGGCGGGCTTCTCGACGAGGCCCTCCTTAATCTCACCGTCGGCGCCCAGCGAGACCGTGTTGTACTCGGCGTCTGCGAGCCAGGCCTTCATGTCGGCGGTGCGACCCATGGCCGCGAAGACTGGGCCCTCACCACGAACAGTGAGCGTTTGTGCCCCCGGTTGATGCGCCAAGACCGCTCCGTCGACGACGGTGTAGGGCGCGTCTCCAGTCGTGCTGAACGAGACATCCTGGGTGTCGGGCCCGAGGAAAATGGTGCGCTGGGCGATGCCCCCACCAATACACAGTGCGGCGAGAATGAACGCACCGATCGCTAAGACAAAACGCACAAAAAACCTTTCCAGCATCCGACTGGCCACCCCATTGCGAGGCTCCACGTCGGCAGACTCGGACATGTCAGCGTACCGAATCACCCTGGCAATTCTCCAAGAGCGCCGCCGCCTGCGCCTGAAACAGCCGCGAAATGTCGCGCAGACGATCGGTGCGAGGCTGGCGCGTCAGCGACCAGTAGTGTGACGAGCAGGGATTCTGACCAGCCAGAATCTCACCCCGGAAAGCCGCAGGAGCACAGATGAGATTGAACAATCCGTTCCGGATTGCGTTTGTAGCCACGCTCGGCGTTGGGCTCGGGCTCGTCCTCCTGCAGAGCGTGAACACGCTCAGCACAATCCTGCTCTACGTGGGCACCGCGCTCTTTCTCTCGCTGGGCCTCGACCCGGTGGTCAGCTTCCTCGAGCGACGCAAGCTTCCGCGCTGGGCCGCGGTTCTCGTCACAATCATTGCCTTGCTCGGCCTGTTCGCCGGGGTGGTCCTCATGATCCTGCCGATCATCATCGATCAAGTCAGCCAGCTCGTCGTGCAGATTGAACGGCTCGTGACGCGGCCGAGCTGGGAACACGACCTCAAGGACTGGCTGCGCGGGGTTTTCCCCAACCTCATGGTTGATGATGTGTGGGATGCCGTGGCCGGATGGTTGGCCGAGGTTGACTGGGCATCGATCACACAGGGTGTCATCGGCGCCGGCGTGGCAATCATCGGCGGGCTCGCCGGTGCGTTCATCGTGCTGATCCTGACCATCTATTTCACGGCCTCAACGCCGACGCTCAAGGCGTCCGTCTACCAGCTGGTTCCGGCATCCAAGCGTCACCGTTTCGTGGACCTCGCCGAGCAGATCACCGATTCTGTCGGCTATTACGTGATCGGGCAGGTCTCGCTCGCCACCGTCAACGGCGTGCTCAGCGCAATCTTCCTGTCGATCATCGGCGCACCGTTTCCTGCGGTACTCGCCTGCGTGGCCTTCTTCTTCTCGCTGATCCCGCTGGTCGGCACGCTCACCGGGTCGACCCTGATCGTGTTGACCTGCCTCATCCCGGGGCTCGGTGCACCGGTGACCGCGCTGATTGCGGCGATCTACTACCTGATCTACATGCAGATCGAGGCATACGTGCTGGCTCCCCGCATCATGGGCCGCGCGGTCTCGGTGCCTGGCGCGGTCGTCGTCATCGCCGCCCTCGCGGGTGGCTCGCTCCTCGGATTGCTCGGCGCGCTGATTGCGATTCCGGTGGCCGCCAGCATCCTGATCATCTACCGCCAGGTCTTGATTCCACGCCAGAACGAGCGCTAGACGCGGATCACGCTAGGGGTGCGTCGTGGTGAAGTCCCACTCGGTTGCGAGCGGCAGCGCATCGGGATTGACCGCGGCGACGATCTCTGTGAGTACGCGCCGGGTTTGTGACTCGCCAACCCACAGGTGGCGGCCCCGCTCGACGTCGATCAGCTTGATGTCTGGCACCGAGGCAAATCGCTTCGCCGCCTCTTCAGGCCGCAGGTAGTCGTCGAGTTCGGGGATCAACGCCACGAGCTTTCGTGGACCGCCCGCCCACGCCGCAACCTCCTCCTCGGTGGCGCGGTGGAGGGGCGGCGAAAGCAGGATCGCGCCATCGATGTCGTGGTCACGCCCGTACTTCAGCGCAAGTTCGGTGCCAAATGACCAGCCGACGAGCCACGGATGCGGCAGCCCGCGCTCGCGCACGAACTCCATCGCCGCGGCAACGTCGAACCGCTCGGCGTGCCCGCCGTCAAATGATCCCTCGCTCGTGCCCCTGGGCGACGACGTGCCACGAGTATTAAAGCGCAGCACCGCGATGTCGGCCAGCGCGGGGAGCCGGGCTGCCGCCTTGCGCAAGATGTGCGAGTCCATGAAGCCGCCCGCGGTCGGCAGCGGATGCAGCGTGACAAGCGTTGCCACCGGCTCGTGAACCGGCGGGAGCGCGAGCTCGCCGACGAGGGTGAGCCCGTCAAGCGTGTGAAGCGCGATGTCTTCACGCCGAGCCGGCAGTTCGAGCGGACCACGAATATCCATCATGCGAGCCTCCAACAGTGTGTGTGCCAGTGTCGACGGGCCGCGAGATCGGCGGCATCGCCCATCACGCCGTCTGCCCGCCACGCAACCAGGTGCGCAGTGCCAACAGAAACGGCGCGGCCGCAGCCGGGGCAGACGTAGTCCTTCAGCGCCTTCGCGCCCGAAACTGGTTGGACGGTCCACTCGCCGCCCGAACGCCTCTCGGTGCGCTTCCACCCCGCGAGCATGCGATCGAACCCGTCGCCGCGATCGGGCTCGGGTCGTCTGCGATTGTGGCGGGCCATGTGCCAAGTCTAGGCACGACGACCACGGTGAGGCCGACGCGTTGCGCGGTTAGTACCAACCGGAGCGCTGAGACTTCTCCCACGCGCCGCACGGCGTGCCATAGCGCGCAGTGATGTAACCGAGCCCCCAGCTGATCTGCGTCGCCGGGTTCGTCTCCCAGTCGGCCCCCGCACTCGCCATCTTGTTGCCCGGGAGCGCCTGCGGGATGCCGTAGGCACCGCTGCCACGGTTGTGCGCGTTGACACGCCAACCCGACTCCCTGTTCCACAGCGCCGACAGGCAGGCGAACTGGTCGTCGCCCCAACCGCGGCCCATGACCATCTGGTAGCCAATTGCCTGCGCCGATCCGGGATCAGGAACCACGAACGGCGGGCTCCAGCCTCCACCCGAGCCCGAGGAACCAGAAGACGGTGGTGCTGGCGGCGGGGTGGGCTTCGGTTTGAGCGCCACAAGGTAGCCCTCGCGGCCGAGCTCGACGGGCGCAGCATCGGCTTCGAGCGCCATCACCTCGACGGACTGCCGCCCATCGACGGCGACGTCATAGATCGTGGATGCCGCGGCCTCCGGTGCCGCTTGCGCAAGCGCAACGCCACTGGGCTCGACGGCATAAGCAACGACGAAAGCGAAGGCGGCCGTCGCCGCGAAAACTGACAGCACCTCACGCCGACGCGACCAGCGCACCCGCGGCGTAGCGGCCGGCTTGCCTGCAGTATCGGAGGTCTGCGACGCTCGCGGTTCCCAGTTGGGATCCGCGGAATTGACGTTCTGACCAGGAATCACGATCCAGCGAGTCTACCGAACAGGTGGAGAAGGTGCCATTCCATCTGGGTTTTCCCAGGCCGCAGCCAGGTCGAATGCCCGTGCGGTGATTCTCGAGCTGTGACCCAATCGCCTAGCGAACGGCCAACATCACATCGACAACCGCGTCAAGGAGAGCGTCAACCTGCGCCTCGTCGTAGCCGCGGCGCTGCATGCGAAAGGCCGCCGCGCGCACCTGCTCGACCGTGATCGCCTCGCCGCGTTCGAAGTAGCCGACCAGCTTGTCGGCAACGATGTCGACCTCGTCGATGCGATACCCGAAGCGCAAGAATCCGGCGCGCCGGAAGCGCTCGCGCGGCGTGCGGCTGAGCCGTTCCAACACTTCCTGCGCCGTCTCGCGTGCGCGATCGACCCACTCGACGGTCCCGACATCGGCGACGACCGCCTCGCGCTGCCTCGCGGCGAATGCGTCTTCAATACGCCCGAGCGCAGCGTCGACAGCGCCAACGGAATAACCGCGGCGCACCAGGTCGAACGATGCGAGCCGCACGGCGGTCGCGTCGACCGGCGCATCGTCGACAGGCGCAGCATCGACCGATGCATCCTCAGCAGGTGCAGCTTCGACCGGCTCATCTTCGACCGGTTCGGTCGGCACTTCGAACGCCGCCCGCGCCCGGCGCAGGAACGCATCGACGCTGGCCGGGTCGTAGCCTTTCTGACCGCGTGGTGCGATCGGAAAGGGCGATGCGACAGCCTCGGCTGCGGCATCCACCGATCGATCTTGAGCGGGACTCGAGCTCGTCAACACATCACCATCTCGTTCACAACGCCAGCACAGGGACAAAAAGTACGTAGAGGGCAAGGGCCGCCGCGGCGGAGGGCAGGATCGAGTCGAGACGATCGAGCACGCCGCCGTGCCCGGGGATCCACGAACTCATGTCTTTGATGCCCAGGTCCCGCTTGAGCAATGACTCGCCCAAGTCGCCGATGGTCGCGCTGACCAGGATCACGACGCCCAAGATGAGGCCGACCCACCAGGGCTGGTCGAGCATATAAAGCCCGAGCAGAATGCCCGCGGTAATCGAGAGCACCACAGCGCCGGCGAAGCCCTCCCACGTCTTCTTGGGACTGATCTTCGGTGCCATCGGGTGCTTGCCGAACGAGATGCCAGCGACATACGCACCGGTGTCGGCAGAGATAGCGACGATTACGAACGCGAGCACCCACCATTCGCCGCCATCTTGGCGGACGAGCATGACCGCGAGGCCGGCGAGGAACGGCACATACAGCTGCACGAACGCGCCAGTGAGGACGTCGCGCAGCACCTGACCGTAGCTGCGTCCGTCCTGGGCCGCCATCTGTGCCACCATGCGCCACACCAGCACGAAGGCGATGCCAACGAACAGGGTCACCCAGACGAGCGACGGGTCGAAGAACCACGGTGAAACCACGATTGCGGCCGCAGAAAGGAGCTGTGGAATGACGTCGAGGCGATAGCCGGCGCCCTGGAGCGCGCGGCACAGCTCGAAGGTTGCCATCAGCCCCGCCGCGACGGCAAAGATCACAAAGATCCACTTGAAGAAGATCAGCGAGGCAAGAAGTGCGAGCCCGATGGCAACGCCGATCAGCGTCGCGACGATCAGGTCACGCCCGGTGCGCTCTTTGATCCGCTCGTTCGTCTGCTCGAACTGTTCGCGTGCGAGCGCGACCTGGCTCTCAAACTCATCGCGTGCGGCGCGCAGGTGGGTCTGCAACGACGCGCCGTGCTCTGCGTCGCCGTCAACCCCGCTTGTTGTGTTGCCGTTCGCGCCGCCACTCCCCTCGCCGCCCACCGCGGAGGGTGGCGTTTCCGGGCGCTCCGAATCGGCGTGTCCTGGGTTTGCCGGATCCTCCGGTGAGCGCTTTGTCATGACGGTTTCGAGGCTGGCTCAGATCTCGAGCAGCTCGGCTTCCTTGCGCTTGAGCGCCTCGTCGATCGCGTCGATGTAGGTCTTGGTCATCGACTCAAGCTCTTTCTCGCCACGCGCAACCTCGTCATCGCCGACCTCGCTCTTGAGCGCGTCGAGGTCGTCCTTGGCACGGCGACGGACGTTGCGAATCGCAACCTTCGCGTCTTCGCCCTTGCCGCGAACGAGCTTGACGTAGTCGCGGCGACGCTCTTCAGTCAGCTCCGGCATCGTCACGCGTACGAGGTTGCCGTCGTTCGTGGGGTTCACGCCGAGGTTGGGCGTGTCGCGAATCGCCTGCTCGATCGCGCGCAGCGCGGTCTTGTCGTAGGGCGTGATGACGATCGAGCGCGCCTCGGGGTTCTGCAACGCCGCCAGCTGTCCGATCGGAGTCGGGGTGCCGTAGTAGTCGACCAGAATTCTCTGGAAGAGCTGCGGGTTTGCGCGCCCGGTGCGCACTGTGGAGAACTCATCTCGAGCTGCCTCAACGGCCTTGGTCATGCGTGTGCCAGCATCGGTCAATACGTCCGCGATCACGGTTGCTCCTTCTGTGTGAGTCTCGGTGGTCAGTCTAGTGCGCGGCGGCGACCCAGACTGTGGATCAAGCCAGCGCGCGCCAGCGGGTCAGGTTGTGACGAGGGTGCCAATCGGCTCGCCCAGGAGCGCCCGAGTGACGTTGCCCGCGGGCTCCATGCCAAAGACGCGCATGTCCATGCGGTTGTCCATGCAGAGGCTAAACGCGGTCGAATCAACGACCTTCAGCCCACGCTGGAGCGCGTCGAGGTAGGTGATGCGGTCAATGCGGGTGGCCGAGGCATCCGTTCTCGGATCAGCGGTGTAGACGCCGTCGACGCCGTTCTTGGCGACGAGGACCTCAGCGGCACCGATCTCGAGGGCGCGCTGCGCGGCCACGGTGTCGGTGGAGAAGTACGGGAGTCCGGCGCCGGCGCCGAAGATCACGACGCGCCCCTTCTCCATGTGACGCTCAGCACGGAGCGGGATGTAGGTCTCTGCGACCTGGGTCATCTGGATGGCCGACTGCACGCGCGTGGGCGCGCCAGCCTGCTCGAGAAAGTCTTGGAGGGCGAGGGCATTCATCACGGTGCCCAGCATGCCCATGTAATCGGCGCGGCCGCGGTCCATACCGCGCTGGCTGAGCTCGGCGCCGCGGAAGAAGTTGCCACCGCCCACAACAATTGCGATTTCTACGCGATCGACTGCGGCGGCGATCTCGCGGGCAACCTGGCTCACCACATCGGGGTTCACCCCGAGCTGCCCGCCGCCGAATGCCTCACCAGAGAGTTTGAGGAGCACCCTCCGGCGCCCACTTGTTTCTTGCGTCACGGGTCGTGTCCTCTCTCGACGGTAGTCATCAAACTACCGGGTGTGCCCTTCTGGGGCGAGTGTGTGCTGCTGTGTTTCGGGCAGAGAAAAGGAGTCCGGACCGCAAATGCGATCCGGACTCCCGTGTAATTCTTAGGCTCCGACCTTGAAGCGCGCGAAGTCGCCGACCGTGAGGCCCGCATCCTTCAGCACCTGTGCAACCGAGCGCTTGTTGTCCTTGGCGTAGTCCTGGTCAAGCAGGGCGACCTGCTTGAAGTACGCGCCAACGCGACCCTCGATGATCTTGGGAAGCGCCGCCTCCGGCTTGCCCTCTTCGCGAGAGATCGCCGTAACGATGTCGCGCTCCTTGTCGACCTCCGCTGCGGGGACGTCTTCACGGCTGAGGTAGCTCGGGTTTGCGAACGAGATGTGCTGCGCAATGCTGCGTGCAGTCTCTGCGTCGTCGCCCGAGTAGGCAACGACAACACCGATCTGCGGGGGCAGGTCCTTGCTGGTCTTGTGCAGGTACACCGCAAAGTGCTCACCCTTGAGGGTGCGCACGCGACGCAGTTCGACCTTCTCGCCGATGATCGCTGCCTCATCGTTGATGAGATCCTCGATCGTGCCCGAGCCGGCTGCTGCAGCCAGGGCTGCCTCAGCGTTCTCGGCGCCGACGGCGGCTGCGGCATCCGCAACCTTGTCGGCCAGAGCGATGAACCGGTCGTTCTTTGCAACGAAGTCGGTCTCGCAAGCGAGCTCGATGATCGTTACCTGACCGGGCAGTTCGCGAGCGGCGACGAGGCCCTCGCTGGTCGAGCGGTCAGCGCGCTTGGCGTTGCCCTTTGCGCCCTTGAGGCGCAGGATCTCGACGGCCTTGTCGACGTTGCCGTCTGCCTCTTCGAGAGCCTTCTTGGTGTCGACCATTCCGGTGCCGAGCTGTTCGCGCAGCGCCTTAATGTCAGCAATGGTGAAGTTGGCCATTGTTGGGTGACTCCTTCTTTGCGTTTCGGTGACTAGTTGGACTCGGTGGCTTCGGCAGCTGCCTCAGCGCCTGCGGCGTCGGCGGCCGACTCAGTAGCCGCCTCGCCTTCGATTGCCTGCTCGGCGACGACTGCCTCAGCCAGGTCGGCTGCCGCGATGGCAACGTCAGCAACGGCTTCGGTCTCGGCCGAAGACTGTGCGGGGGCAGACTGCTCGAGCAGTTCGCGCTCCCAGTCGGCGAGCGGCTCTGCAACTGCAGCCTCTGCCTCGTTGTTGCCCTGGTGGCGCTGGATCAGGCCCTCGGCGACAGCGTCAGCGATGATGCGGGTGAGCAGGCCCACCGAGCGGATCGCGTCGTCGTTGCCGGGGATCGGGTACTGGAACTCGTCGGGGTCGGCGTTCGTGTCGAGAATACCGATCACGGGGATGCCGAGCTTGCGTGCCTCGTCAACGGCGAGGTGCTCGCGCTTGGCGTCAACAATCCACAGCGCCGAAGGCGTCTTCGTGAGGTTGCGGATACCGCCGAGCGACTTGTGCAGCTTGTCGAGCTCGCGCTTCTTGAGCAGGAGCTCCTTCTTGGTGAAGCCGCTGGCAGCCGGGTTCTCGTAGTCGAGCTCTTCGAGCTCCTTCATGCGCTGGAGGCGCTTCGAGATCGTCTGGAAGTTGGTCAGCAGACCACCGAGCCAGCGCTGGTTCACGTAGGGCTGGCCGACGCGCGTGGCCTGCTCTGCGAGGACTTCCTGCGCCTGCTTCTTGGTGCCGACGAAGAGGATGGTGCCGCCGCGGGCAACCGTCTCCTTGACGTAGTCGTAGGCTGCGTCAATGTAGCCCAGCGACTGCTGGAGGTCGATGATGTGGATGCCGCTGCGCTCGGTAAGGATGAAGCGCTTGCCCTTCGGGTTCCACCGGCGGGTCTGGTGTCCAAAGTGCACGCCGCTGTCGAGCAGCTGGCGAATGGTAACGACGGCCATGAGCCGCCCTCCTGTTCTTGACGCGCGAGGCGTCACTCGGTTTTTCACACGGCCTGTTGACCGGCGAACCTGGTGCCCGGCACTCACCCCGCACGCTCGCTGTTGAGCGAGAATGACCGGTGGGTGTGGATGCCGCGCCCCGCCCTCGTGAGAGATTGCGGTGCGCTCTGGGCACGCGTAGTCACCCCGACATGCGAGGTGCATCGTCAACTGTACCAGTCGCCGACTGGCCCGCTTGCGCATTCGCCCCACAGTGGCGGAGGTGTCTTCGTCTCTTGTCCTCCACCGGGTGATCGTCACGAGGCCTTTCTCCGGTCGATGTCGTGTGAGCTGTGTTTCGCTCGACACAGGAGCACGGCGGGACATCCTGAACGAGTGACGCTCTCATCTCGTAACCGGATTCGTGTTGCGACGGCGGCGTTGGCCACCGCAACGTTGATGGGGGCGCTCACGGGGCCCGCGGCCGCGCTGCGGGGCGAGCCCGTGCCGTCGGGCGCGTCAGCGATCAGCGCGCAGCCACGATGGTCCTGGCCGCTCGCGGGGCGCCACGTGATCGCTCGCGCGTTTCTTGCTCCGCCGCACGCCTACGGACCGGGGCATCGGGGTGTTGATCTTCGCGCCGATGGCTTCGGCGCGTCCGCCGAGCACCTCGTGACGGCCCCCGCGGACGGGGTGGTGGCGTACGCCGGCACGGTTGCCGATCGCCCGCTCCTGACAATTGACCACGGCGATGGTGTGGTCTCAACGCTCGAACCTGTCGCCGCGAGCATCGGCCTCGGCGAGCATGTCGAACGCGGCGCGCAGGTCGGCGTGCTCAGTGTGGGCGGACACGCCAGCACCGGGACGCTCCATCTTGGGGTGCGGGTGGCTGGCGCCTACGTCAATCCATTGTTGTTCCTGGGCGGGCTACAGCGCGCGCGGCTGCTACCGCTCGGCTGATCGCGTGTGCCCGTCGGGGCCCATGCGCGTCGGGCCTATGCGCGCGGATGCGCGAGCTTGTATGCGGCGGCGAGGCGTTCCGAAGAGACGTGCGTGTAGATCTGAGTGGTTCCGAGGCTGGCATGCCCGAGAAGTTCCTGCACCGATCGCAGGTCGGCGCCGCCATCAAGCAGATGCGTCGCAGCCGTGTGGCGCAGGGTGTGCGGGCCAACAGTCGACGTGCCGAGCGCGGGACCGAGGGCACGCGAAACGATGTCATATGCGGCACGGGCACCGAGCCTGCCACCGCGCACACCGAGCAGGAGTGCGGGTTGCGCGCTCTTCGCGTTCGCGAGCAAGGCGGGGCGAGCGGCATCCATGTATCGACGCACCGCCGTGGCGGCCGGCCCACCGAACGGAACCACCCGCTCCTTTGCTCCCTTGCCCAGCACGCGCGCGGTCTGGCGTTCGAGGTCAAGGTCGGCGACGTCGAGCCCACATGCCTCGGCAATGCGAATGCCCGCCCCGTAGAGCAGCTCGAGGAGCGCACTGTTGCGCGACGCGACGATGTCTCCGGATGCCGCGGCCTCCCCCACCGCGTCGAGCACTTCACGCACGGCATCGGCCGTGGCAACACGCGGGAGCGTGCGGCCAAGCTTTGGTGTGACCAACCGCAGACTCGGGTCGCTCTCGATCTGGCCGTGCTCGAGGAGCCACGCAAACCACCCGCGCGCCGCTGCAGCTCGCCTTGCGAGCGTGGATCGCGCTTCACCGCGCTGGGTCGCGTCCCACAGCCAGGCCCGCAACAGCTCGAGGTCGATCGCGCCGGGCGTCGTGATGCCCGCCGTCGTTGCGGTGTCGGTGAGGAGGCGCAGATCGCTCGCATACGCGCGCACGGTGGCCGGTGACAGCCGCCGCACGACAGCCAGGTCATGCAGATACGCCTCGCTCGCCGCCTGAAGATCCACTCCCCTAGCTTCGCGCATGGTTGTGCACTCACGACCGTGCGCCGCGCGCGACACGCGGAGGCCCTGCGCCCGGCCGCCCGGCCGCCCGCGCTTGGTCCGCTTATGTCGCCCGTGCCGTGCGCCACCCCGCATCGCCGCGAACGGCACGACCCTCGAGCGCGAGCATCCCGAGAAACCCTTCGGTGTCTGCGAGTGAGAGACCGGCACGTGCCGCGACGTCGCTGGGGGTCCGCCAGCTGCGAGCGCTGAGCGCGTCCATCACGCGCGTCGCGTCATCGGTGTGCGAACCGGATCCCCCCGCACCGTGGGCCGCTGCAGCATCACCGCGGCCACCGCCACCGCCAGGACCGCCACCAAGCATCTCGATCACGTCGTGCGCCGATGTCACGCACTGCGCGTCGAACTCTCTCAGGAGCCTGTGACACCCCGCCGACGCCGCACTCGTCACGGGACCCGGAACGGCCCCCACTGCACGGCCCAGCGTGGCCGCGTGCCCCGCGGTGTTCAGCGAACCGCTCCGCGCTCCTGCCTCGACGACAACCGTCGCCTCGCCGAGCGCCGCGATCACGCGGTTTCTCTGCAAAAACCTCCAGCGCGTCGGGGCTGCGCCCGGAGCGAGCTCACTCAGCACCGCTCCGTTCACCGCGACGCGGTCGAGCAGGTCGGTGTGGCCGGCCGGATACGAGCGGTCGACGCCACCGGCGAGCACCGCAATCGTTGGACCACCGGCAGCGAGCGCGGCGCGGTGCGCCACACCGTCGATGCCATACGCAGCACCCGACACGACGACGATGCCGCGACCGGTAAGTTCGGCGCTCAGCTCCATCGCCACGTGTTCGCCGTAGCTCGTCGCCGCCCGCGCACCCACGATTGCGACCATGGGCGCGGCCGTCAAGGTTGTTGTCACGCCGCGGGCCCACATGCAGAGCGGCGCGTGCACCCCGAGGTCGTCGAGCTGGCGTGGCCAGAGATCGGCGCCGGGTGCCAGGAGCGACAGCCCCACTCTCCGGGCAGTGGCGAGAGCCTCCATCACCGGCCGCTCTGAAATCCGAGGCGCCCATCGGGCGCGACCCGCGGCGATCGCCGGCAACTCGAGCGCCGTCGCACCCACCGAGCCCGGCGCCGCGGTCCTCAGCTCATCCAGGATCTGTTCTGCCTCGCGCCGCGCAATCACGATCTCGAGCGCTCGTTCCGCACCGAGGCTCTGGACGAGCATCGCCGCGGTCGAATCGCCAGGTTCAACAAGGCAGCTCCACGCCGCCAACGCGAACAGCCGCTCACCGAGTACGTCTTCGCTGACCTCATCGACCGGGCCGACATCCATCGCGGTCGTCGATAGCCCCGTTGTCTCTCGCGCAGCGGTTACCGCGAACCCAATCGCCGAGCGTACTGCGCGCTCCTCAATGCCAAACACTTTCATGCCACCACTCCTCTCTTCATAAACAGCGCGCGGCCGACGTCGTGCAGCGTCGGCGAATCGCCGCCCACCAGATCGCACAGCGTCCACGCAACGCGCAACACACGGTCGTAGCCACGCAGCGTGAGCGCGCCCCGGTGCAACGCGGCATCGAGTGGACGCCGCGCCTCGGCCGAGACCGCGAGCGGGCCTTGCCGAAGCCACGGCCCCGAGACCCGGGCGTTGATCGACCAGGGAGTGCCGCGAAGTCGAAGCGCCGCGCGGGCCCGCGCCGCGAGCACACGCTCTTTCGCCTCGGCGGACGAGATCGGCACATGCCCGGTGGCGGCGGTAGCCTGTGCCACGCTCACCCGCCGCAGGCCGAGTTCGATGTCGACGCGATCGAGCAGCGGCCCGGAGAGCTTGCCCAGGTAGCGCCGCACCTGATTGGGCGGACAGACGCACGACCCACCCGGCACTCCGTAGTTGCCACACGGGCACGGGTTCGTTGCCATCACGAGCTGAAAGCGGGCGGGGAAGGTCGCACGGACACCGGAACGATGAATCGTGATCGCGCCGCTCTCGAGCGGCTGCCGCAACGCATCGAGCGCGGATGCCGAAAATTCGGCAGCCTCGTCGAGAAATAGCACACCGTTCGTGGCCCGTGCGATAGCCCCCGGCCGCACCACCCGGCTACCCCCGCCCACAAGCGCCGCCACGGACGCGCTGTGGTGAGGGCTCTCGAACGGCGCCTCGCGCACGAGGCCGTCAACCCCGATACCCGACAGCGAGCGAATCGACGAGACCTCAAGTGCCGCCTCGTCGTCGAGGTCGGGCAGGATCCCGGGGAGGCGGCTCGCCAGCATGGTCTTGCCGGCGCCGGGTGGACCGCACATGAGCATGTGGTGCCCGCCGGCTGCCGCGGCAACGAGTGCCTCGACCGCCTCGTGCTGCCCGATCACCTCGGACAGATCGCCGCCCATTGCCCGCGGCGGCGGAACCACGGCGGCGGGCACCGGCTCAACCTCGCTCGGCTCGAGATTCGCGCCGTGCCACAGCGCGACGTCGCCCAGCGTCACCGCGCCGATCACC
>JAKOTS010000016.1 GCA_029777095.1 Actinomycetes bacterium
GCCGATCACTTGGATGATCGAGGCGCACTCGGCGTTCGAGAGCATGTCTGAGACCGACGCCTTCTGCACGTTGAGGATCTTGCCGCGAATCGGCAGCAGCGCCTGGTGGTTGCTGTCGCGGGCGAGCTTCGCGGTGCCGAGCGCCGAGTCGCCCTCGACGATGAAGAGCTCGGAATCGGCAACGTCTGAGCTGCGGCAGTCGACGAGCTTCGCGGGCAGCGAAGACGACTCAAGCGCGTTCTTGCGGCGCTGCGTCTCTTTGTGCGTGCGCGCCGAAATGCGCGACTTCATCTCAGAAACAAGCTTGTCAAGCAACAGGGATGCCTGTGCCTTGTCGTCGCGCTTCGTCGAGGCGAACCGTTCCGTGAGTTCTTTGTTCACGACCGCCGCAACGATCTGGCGGACCGCAGGAGTGCCGAGCACTTCCTTCGTCTGCCCCTCGAACTGCGGTTCTTCGAGCCGCACGGTGAGCACTGCGGTCATGCCCGCAAGCACGTCGTCTTTCTCGAGCTTGTCGTTGCCGACCTTGAGCCTGCGCGCGTTGAGCTCGACCTGACTGCGGGCGACGCGCAGCAGCGCCTGTTCGAACCCGGCCTGGTGGGTGCCGCCCTTGGGCGTTGCGATGATGTTCACGAACGAGCGCATGACCGTGTCGTAGCCCGTGCCCCAGCGAATCGCGATGTCGACCTCGCACACGCGGTCGACCGCGGTCGAGACCATCGAGCCGTTCGGCTGCAACACCGGCACGTTCTCAGTGAACGAACCGCTCCCACTGAGGCGCCAGGTGTCAGTGATGCCGCTATCGGGAGCGAGAAAATCGACGAACTCAGAAATGCCGCCGTCGTAGCGGTACGACACCACTTCGGGCGCCGGATCACCCTCGGCGCGTTCGCCACGCTCGTCGCGCACCGTGAGCTCGAGCCCCGGCACCAGAAACGCCGTCTGGCGCGCACGGTTCTCGAGTTCGGGCAGCTGGAATGCCGCGCCGGGGGCGAAGATCTGGGTGTCGGCCCAGTAGCGAATACGGGTGCCGGTGACGCCCTTGGCAACCTTGCCGACAACGCGCAACTCGCTGCGGTCCGAGAAGGGGCTGAAGGGCGAGTCCGGCGACTTCACGCCATCGACGTCGGCGAAGATGCCCGGTTCCCCGCGATGAAACGACATCGCCCAGGTCTTGCCACCGCGGTCGACCTCGACATCGAGACGCGACGAGAGTGCGTTGACGACGGATGCCCCGACCCCATGCAATCCACCAGAAGAACCGTACGATCCGCCACCGAACTTGCCACCGGCGTGCAGCTTCGTGAAGACCACTTCGACGCCGGTGAGCCCGGTGCGCGGCTCGACATCGACGGGGATACCTCGGGCACGGTCGTGCACCTCAACGCTGCCGTCGCGGTGGAGGATGACGGCGATCGTGTTGCCGAACCCGCCGAGCGCCTCGTCGACCGAGTTGTCAATGATCTCCCACAGGCAGTGCATAA
This sequence comes from Actinomycetes bacterium, assembly GCA_029777095.1. Classification (GTDB taxonomy): domain Bacteria; phylum Actinomycetota; class Actinomycetes; order Actinomycetales; family Microbacteriaceae; genus Microbacterium. The sequence goes on from JAKOTS010000016.1 coordinate 1,485, forward strand.
GCCCGCGAGAATCGTTCGAGCCGATGTACATGCCTGGGCGCTTGCGCACCGCCTCGAGGCCTTCGAGTACCTGCAGATGATGGGCGGAATACTCGGAACTCACAATCCCCAAGCCTAATCTGCGCACGCGCTGTTGCCTGTGCCGACACTCAGGTCGCCGCACGGGGCTACGCGCTGAGCGAAATCCCCACCGCATACGGCTTCCTTTGAGGAGGTCAATGGTTGTATTGAAGACATACCACTCCGGTGGTTGCACGAGTCAAGCCCAGAGGAAGGTACCGAGATGACGCAGCTCACCAGCGAACGTGACACGACCACCGATGGCGCTGTCGAGTTTCGCCTCACCGCCGCCGATCGTTGCGATAGCTGTGGCGCACAGGCGTACATCTCGGCGCAGGTCAACGGGAGCGAGCTCCTGTTTTGCGCGCACCACGGTCGCAAGTACGAAGAGAAGTTGCGGAGCATCGCAACGGAATGGCACGACGAATCGTCGCGCCTGCTCGAGGCGACGAACTAGCCCAGCGCACGTCCGGGCAGTTCCGCCCAGACCCTTGTGAGCACGCGGTCCAGCCGCGTGACGATTTCTTCGCCGATCGTGCCCGCGGCATCCGCAAGCTCTTGTAGCGTTGCCTCGCCGCGCGCGCCATCGCCGAAGAACACAGCGATGTCACCGACAACGACGTTGCCGTCACTATCGAGGTCGCTGTCACCGCCGCCGCCGGCGCCGACCTCGATGATCGTACGAAGCGGCTCGACGCAAACGATCGGATAGCGCGTGCCGCGCACGGCAAGCGTTGCGCCGACGCAGTCACGAAGCATCCCATGTACGCCACCAAGCTGCACCGACGCGAACGCGCGGCCGTCTCGCCCCCAGCGCGCATTGATCGCACTCTCGAGCGACATCGCGGGGCGCAGGCCGAGCTCGGCCGGGCCAACCCCGTCGCCGGGCGCAATGCCGTAGAGGAACGCTCCGATCCGCACCGCATCCTGTCGCGCGTCAGCGCGTGTGAACGCCGCGGCACTGGCCGCCAAGTGCAGAGTGGGTTCGGTAACGCCCTGCGCGTGTGCCTCTGCCACCGCCGCCAGAAACTGTTCGATCGCGGCGGTGTCTGCGGTATCCGACGCCTCGGCGATGTGGGTCCATAACCCCACCACCGAGACAGCATCGGGGTTCGCAACGGCATCGGCGACGAACGACGCCCAGCCCTCGCGCCGCACGCCGGCACGGTGCAGGCCCGTATCGGTCTTCAAATGCACGCGCGCGCTACGCCCGGCCTCGCGCGCCGCAGCGACCACTCGCCGGAGCGCGAGCTCGCTCGTCACACCCAGCTCGATGCCCTCGGCGATCGCGCGCGGGAGGGCATCGACATCGTCGAGCACCCATGCCAGCACCCGCGCGTTCGGCGCCAGTTCGCGCACGCGGTGCGCGGTCGACACGTCGAGGGCACCAAAAAACTCGACACCGGCGTCGCGAAATGTGCCGACGACGCCGTCAAGCCCGTGGCCGTACGCATCGTCTTTGACGACGGCGATCAGCTCAGCCGGCGCGACGCGATCGCGCATCAGCGACACGTTTGCCCGGAGCGCGGCGGCAGAAACGCGCGCCCGATTCGCGGCGACGAACGGGGCGATTCCCAGCGCAGCGTCAGCGGTGTGTGCGGTGCGCAGTGCAGCGACAATCGAGAGCGGATGCTCCCCCACGGCCTTCGCCCACCGGGCGAGCGAGAGGCAGCCCGTCGCCGGGTCACCGAACACCGTCACGCGGTCGCCGGGCGACACGTCGAGGTCGCCGACATCGATGACACAGGCATCCATCGCCACGCGTCCCACGATTGGGACCAACACACCGTGCACGCTCACTAGCGCGCCGGCGCGGTTGCCCGCCTTGCGAGGCAGGCCGTGTCCGTAGCCGATGTCGACGAGCGCGAGTGTTGTCTCGCGCTCGGTCACATGGGTGTGGCCGTACGAGACGCCGCTGCCGCGCGGCACGCGCTTGCACTGCAACACCTCGGCGGTCAGCGTCACGCCGCCCGCCTCCGCATCGTCGAGGAACGCGGTCATTGCACGCGCATCACCGGCATCAGCACGCGCATCACTCGCGGCGGCACGCGCCCGCTGGAGGACGCCCTCAGCAAACGTGAGCTGGCGTGCCGGCCGCTGCATCGGCTACAGCCCGATCGCGGTGATCTGGGTCACGTGCGCCAACGAGAGAATCTTCTCGCGTGCACCTCGTGCCAGCGCGTCGAGACGTTCGTGCTCCCGCGTGCGCGCGTACTCGAGTCCCCGTCGCGCGAGCACAGCCGTGAGCATCGCATCGGCCCAAGCGGGGTTCAGCGGAAGCGCGGGACCCTGGACGTTGGTGGCGTAAGCCTCGCCGACGCGGATCGACTCACCAGCGCCCACCCCGGGTTCACCGATACTGCCGCGACCGGCCGTGACCTTCGCAAGCGGTGCGGCACCGGCATCCAATTGCCAAGATGCGGCGTGATCTTCGAACCCGACGATCTGGCCATGCTCAGAGTCGGCAACGATGTAGCCGACGCGCCGCTCGCGCGAGCGGGTGACGGTGAACGGAAAGAGGCCGAGGCCGTCGACGCGCTCGCCCTCGAGTGAAATCGTGCCGTGACTCAGCAGCTCGGCACCGGCACCGACCGCAAACACGACCGCCCCAGATGTGAACACCTCTGCGATTGCCGGGCGCTTCTCGTGCAGGTCTGAGCCCACGCGGCGCATCGCTGAGAGCGGCCCGTTGCCAATCACCAGCACGTCGATGTCGCTCGGCAAGGGCTCGCCGATGCCCACGGCCACGACGTCGACCTCGGCGCCCGCGGCACGCAGGCGGGTCTCGAACACCGCAACGTTGCCGCGGTCACCGGTCACGCCCAGCAGGTCGGGGTACAGCTGCACGATCCGAGTTGTTTCGCTCATCGCCGTGCCACCTCCTGATCACCGTGGCCAAGCAATTTGCGGCCCTGCATCATGATTTCGTAGTTGACCAGCCAAAACTGCCGGCGACCCGCGGTACCTGGCAACGCGCGCATGAGCTCAACCGCCTTGGCAACATCGGGTTCGACAACGCCAACTCGCACACCCGCATACGCGAGGCGCAGTGCAACCTGGTGAGCCTTCTCGCCAGAGACGACGTCGACGTGATCGAGCGCGTCGAAATCAACGTCGTAGATCCACGAGATGTCGGGGGTGCCCTCATCGATCGCCATCAGCACGCGCTCGGGAGCGCCCTCCATGGCATCGAGGTTGAGCTGCAGGCTGGGCGCGTTCTTAAACATCACGAACTCGACCACGTCATCGCGCCCGGGTGCGAGCGGAATCACCTCACCGCGGCCGTATGCGGGTGCCATCGCAGCAAACCCTGCGGCTGCGGCCTCTGCCCGAAACTTCGAACCAAGCACGCCGGATGCCGCGGCCACGGCCGCTGCCGCATCGACCGCGTAGTGCAACCCGCGTGCCGGCAGCGTGAGATCAATCGGCGCGCCGTCGAGCACGACCGTGACCTCCCGACCGCGAGTAGAAACGACTTCGGAGTCTGCCGCGCGACCGGCAATCCCTGCGACATCGCTGCGCGTGTCGGTGGCGTTGACGAGGCCGTGCGCCGACGCCTGAACCAGCTCGGCGGACGCACCAAAGTAAACAGCCTTGCCGCGAAGTCCCCGCTCGTCGATCTTGCTGAGGTAGGGGTCGTCGCGGTTGACGATGACCTGGTGCGAAGCGCGGGTTGCGGCATCCAGCATCATGTCGGCGACGCGCTCGGTCTCAAAGAAGCGATACAGCTGGTCGATCTGCACGTTGAGCGCGACGATCACCTTCGGCGAGAGCACGTCGGCCAGGTCGGCGGCGTAGCCCTCGTCGACCTCAAGCACCGCGACATCGGCGCGAACGCGCCCGGTGAGCGTGGCGTCAGCAAGCAGCGCGCTTGTCACGCCCTGCGGGAGGTTTGCACCCGTGGGGTTCGTGAACACGGTGAGCCCGTGCGCGCGCAACACCTCGCTGATCATGTGCGTTGTGGTGGTCTTGCCGTTCGAGCCCAACACAAACACGACGCCGTACGGGAACTGCCCCGCGAGCGTCGGCAGCAACGAGGGTGCGAGCTTGTTCGTCAGGTAGCCGGGAAAAGCCGAACCGCCGCCGCGCAACCGGGTCGCCCAACGGGCGAGCTTGCCGGCCGCAATCGCCGGCACGTAACGGATGCGTCCGCCACGTGCCGTGCGCGAGCTGGGGGCCGAAGCACCCGACCCGGCTTCACTCAAGGTAATCCCGGAGCGACTGCGAGCGGCTCGGGTGGCGGAGCTTTGCCATCGTCTTCGACTCGATCTGACGAATACGCTCGCGCGTGACACCGAACGTATCGCCGATCTGGTCGAGCGTCTTGGGCATGCCGTCACCCAGGCCAAAGCGCATGCGGATGACACCGGCTTCGCGCTCGCTGAGCGAGTCGAGCAGGCTCTCGAGCTGGCGCTGCAACATGGTGAAGCCCACCGCGTCGGCCGGAACGACCGCCTCGGTGTCTTCGATGAGGTCGCCGAACTCGCTGTCGCCGTCTTCACCCAGGGGCGTGTGCAACGAAATCGGCTCGCGACCATACTTCTGCACCTCGATGACCTTTTCGGGGGTCATGTCGAGTTCGCGGCTGAGCTCTTCGGGCGTGGGTTCGCGACCGAGGTCCTGCAGCATCTGACGCTGCACGCGGGCCAGCTTGTTGATGACCTCGACCATGTGCACAGGAATACGAATCGTGCGGGCCTGGTCGGCCATTGCGCGCGTGATTGCCTGACGGATCCACCAGGTGGCATAGGTCGAGAACTTGAAGCCCTTGGTGTAGTCGAACTTCTCGACGGCACGGATCAGGCCCAGGTTTCCTTCCTGGATCAGGTCGAGGAACTGCATTCCGCGGCCGGTGTAGCGCTTTGCAAGTGAAACGACGAGGCGGAGGTTCGCACCGAGGAGGTGCGATTTGGCCCGCTGACCGTCTTTCGCCACCCAGGTGAGCTCGCGACCGAGCTGATTGCGCTTCTCTGCCTCTTTCATTTCTGAAAGCTTCTCTTCGGCGAACAGGCCGGCCTCGATGCGCATCGCGAGCTCGACCTCTTCGGCCGCGTTCAGCAGCGGCACCTTGCCGATTTGCTTCAGGTAGTCCTTGACCGGGTCGGCCGTTGCGCCCGTGATCAGGCCGGAGTAGACCGGCACGTCATCTTCATCAGACGCCGAGAGCACCAGCGCGCCAGCCGGAAGCGGCTCGGCGGGTGTTGCCTTCTTGTCTTCGTCGTCTTCGTCGATGCCGTCGTCGTGCTCGTCAGCCTCTTCGACCTCGGCTGCGGCTTTCTTCGCGGCCGCAGTCTTCTTCGCGGCGGCGGTCTTCGCAGCAACAGTCTTCGTGCCCGCTGCCTTCGCGGCCGGAGCCTTCTTCGCGGTTGCCGCTTCGAGCAACCCGCCGTCGGCGTCGAACTCTTCGCCGTCTTCGAGTGCGGCAGCCGCAGCTGCGGCCTTTGCCTTCGCCGCTGCGGTGGTGGGCTTCGCCGCAGCCTTCGTAGCGGTGGCCTTCGCTGCGGTGGTCTTCGTAGCGGTGGTCTTCGCTGCGGTGGTCTTCGTAGCGGTGGTCTTCGCCGCAGTCGTCTTCGCCGCAGTGGTCTTTGCGGTCGTTGCCTTGGCAGCAGGGGCCTTGGTGGCAGCAGCCTTGGTGGCGGTTGCCTTTGCAGCAGCAGGGGCCTTGGCAGCGGCAGCCTTGGTAGCGGTCGCCTTGGCCGTAGTGGCCTTCGCGGGTGCGCTCTTCACAGCCGTGGTGGCCTCGCCTGCCAGGTCTGCAGGGCGGCTCTTGGTGGTCGCGTCAGTCATGTGTCGCCTTTCCATGGTCTCCGCGCCTCGCGTCGCACGGAATCGCACGAGCGGGCCAGAAGATTTCGGACACTAGTAAGACCCTTGTCAAGCCTGATTGGGTGCAAACGAGCACTTACCAGGTCGACAATGGGTCCGAGTCCCTATTCTCTCACATCACGCACGCGATACGTGACAAATCGCGCTCATGACGCCCAAGAAAAGGCACTACCGACTTCAACACCGCGCATCCCAATTCAATTCCAATGCGTGGCGAGCACATTCCTGATGCGTCGGGAGCTCGTTCGTCAGGCCTGCGGCGGTTTGTTGGGGTCTTCGTCACCGAACGGGTTCGACGCCAAGAACCGTTCGAGTTCGGCCGCGAGCTCGTCGGCGCTCGGAAGGTCGCCGTCTGCGATGAGGGTCGACCGCTGCGGCGTGCCAGCCATATATGAGTCGTAGCGTTCTTCGAGCCCGTGCACCATCCGGTTCAGCTCGTCGTTGCCCTCGATTTGCAGTTGGATCTTGGTCAGAAAGTCTCGGGATGCTGCGCGCAATTCGTCGCGCGTGAGCGACAGCCCGGTCGCAATGCCGATCGCTTCGAGCGCGGCCACCGCCACCCCGGGGTGCTCGGTGTCGCCCAGGTAGTGCGGAACAAGGAGCACAAACCCGGCGACCGGAAGCCCGCTGTCGCTGAGACGCAACTCCAAGAGGTGCCCGGCGGTTGCCGGCACCTGCGTGTGCGGACGCCAGGCCGAATGCGCATCGATGAGGTCGCGGCGGTTCCCACTGACGGTCATGCCGATCGGGCGGGTGTGGGGCACGGGCATCGGGATCGCATGCACCCAGGTCGCCGATGAGACTTCAAGCTCTTCGGCCAACTGCACAATCGTGTCGGCGAACGTCTCCCACCCGAAGTCGGGCTCATAGCCGGAGAGCACGAGGAACTGCTGCCCGAGCCCATCTTCAGCGAGGGCCAGGGTGAGAGTTGCGGGGCGATACGCGGTGAGGTGGTCTTGATCGAAGTAGACCAGCGGCCGACGCGCGCGGTAGTCGAGCAGGATGTCGTTGTTAAACACGACGAGCGGTTCGGGCTGAACCTCGTCGCGGAAGTACTCGTGCATCTGCGATGCGGCGCCACCGGCGTCGGTGAAGCCCGTCAGCGTGATGACCAGGGGCAAACCCGCCGGCACGTCGACCAACGCAGGCAGTCGCTCATAAAGCTCACCGAAAGGACCCATACCCCCACTCTAGGGTTCGCCGCACCCCCGGGTCTCGCCTCGATCCCGCTCACAGCGAACATCTGCGGCCAACCGGCTCAAGTTCGGGCACCCGCGCGGCACCCGCTCCTAGGATGGTGAGCATGGCCAACCCCACACTCAGTATTTCTCGCTCATCCGTCATTTCTTCAGATGCAGACGCGATTCTGCTTGGGATTCCAACTCCCGGCGACGCTGGCTGGGAGACCGCACTTGAGGGGTGGGCCGGCCTCGCCGAGGCACTGCGCGCAATCGACTTCAAGGGCGCGAGCGGCGCACTGGTGCGCGTGCCAAACCCGAATGGTCAGACTCCGCTCTACGTAGCGGGCCTGGGCAAAGATGAGGGCGCCGTTGCCCTTCGCGAAGCAGTCGGCGCGGCGTTTCGCCAGCTGACCGACTCCCCCACCGTCGCCATCGCGCTTCCCGCAACCATGCTCACTGACGCCCAGGCGATCGGCGTGCTTGAGGGTTCCGGCCTCGGCGCCTACTCCTATGGTGAATACCGCACCGACGGTGGCAAGCAGCGCGCAAGCGCGATCACGTTGCACACCGAGCTCACGCTGGCTCCGGCATCCATTCGCGATGCACAGGCCGTCGTCGACGCGGTCGCACTCGTGAAGACCCTCGTGACGACCCCCGCAAATGACCTCGGCCCCGCTGATCTCGCCGAGCGCGCAGTCGAAGCCGTGGCCGGGCTGCCCGTCGAGGTTGAGATCCTCGATGAGGTCGCACTTGCCGAGGGCGGGTATGGCGGAATCCTCGGCGTCGGCATCGGTTCGGAGCGCCCTCCGCGCATGATCAAGCTGAGCTACTCGCCCGCAGGCGCCACGCAGCACGTTGCGCTCGTCGGCAAGGGCATCACCTTCGACACCGGTGGCCTGTCGCTCAAGCCCGCGGGCTCGATGGTCGGCATGAAGTACGACATGTGCGGCTCGGCAACGGTGCTCGCTGTGCTTCGCGCCGCCGCGGTCGCTGAGCTGCCCGTGCGCGTGACGGCATGGATGTGCGTCGCCGAGAACATGCCCTCCGGCCGTGCCACGCGCCCCGGAGACGTCTTGCGGATGCTCAACGGCACCACCGTCGAGGTGCTCAACACCGACGCCGAAGGCCGCCTCGTGCTCGCCGACGGGCTCGTTGCCGCAAGCCGCGAACGGCCCGACCTGATCGTTGACGTCGCGACCCTCACCGGGGCCATCACTGTCGCCCTGGGCACCCGCCACGCGGGCGTCATGGGTGACGACGCCGCGGTCGCTTCGTACTTGGACGCCGCGGCCCAAGCGGGCGAGGCCGCCTGGCAGCTGCCGCTCCCCCCGCACATGAAAGAAGACCTGCAGTCGTCGGTCGCCGACCTGCAGAACGCAAAGATCGGTGACGCCGCGGGTGGCTCGCTCTTCGCCGGACTCTTCTTGCAGGAGTTCGTGGGCCGCACTTCCGACGACGCCGACGCCCCCCTCATCCCGTGGGTGCACCTCGACATCGCCGGCGTGGGCATGAACAAGGGTGCTGGCTTCGGCTACACCGACAAGGGTGTCAGTGGCGCTACCGTGCGCTCACTGATCACACTGCTGGCAAATCACGCCTGAAACAAAGCAGGAGTACGCTCATAGGGGCATGTCGGTCAGCTGACTGCACGATGCCGCACTGATTTGCACGACCGATATCTGCACGACCGACGAAAGTGACGTTATGACCGATCACAACTTCGACATTGTCATCCTCGGTGGCGGGAGCGGCGGCTACGCCGCCGCAATCCGCGCCTCCGAGCTTGGCAAGTCCGTCGCACTGATCGAAAAAGACAAGGTTGGCGGCACGTGCCTGCACCGCGGGTGCATCCCGACCAAGGCGTTGCTGCATTCGGCCGAAGTTGCCGACACCACGCGCTCAGCGCCAAGCGTCGGCGTAAAGACGACGTTCGAGGGCATCGACATGCCGGCCGTCACCGCATACCGCGAGGGCATCGTGGCCAAGAAGTTCAAGGGCCTCGAGGGGCTGATCAAGGCGCGCGGCGTCACGGTAGTCGCAGGCGAAGGGCATCTCACTGCTGCCAACAGCGTCACGGTCGGCGATGACACCTACGTCGGCACCGACATCATTCTTGCCACCGGCTCGTACAGCCGCACGCTGCCGGGGCTCGAGATCGGCGGCCGCGTCATCACGAGCGACCACGCGCTCGAACTCGCGGAGGTACCGGCACGCGTCATCGTGCTCGGCGGCGGTGTGATCGGCGTCGAGTTTGCCAGCGTGTGGAAATCCTTCGGTGCAGAGGTGACGATCGTCGAAGCACTCCCGCACCTCGTGCCAAACGAAGACGAAGCGGTCAGCAAGACCTTGGAGCGGGCCTTCCGCCGCCGCGGCATCAAGTACACGCTCGGCGTGCGTTTCCAGTCGGTCACGCAGAGCGCCGACGGCGTCACGGTCACGCTCGAAGACGGCAGCACGCACGAAGCCGACTACCTCCTGGTCGCCGTGGGCCGTGGCCCCGCGACTGATGGGCTCGGATTCGAAGCGGCTGGAGTCGCGCTGGAACGCGGTTTTGTTGCCGTCGATGAGCGCCTCCACACGTCCGTCCCGGGTGTCTGGGCCGTCGGCGACATCACCCCTGGCCTGCAGCTCGCGCACCGCGGGTTCGCGCAGGGCATTTTCGTGGCCGAAGAAATCGCGGGGCTCTCGCCCATCGTCGTGCCCGATCTCGGCATCCCCAAGGTCACCTACTGCGACCCCGAGGTGGCTTCAGTCGGCCTGACCGAGGCACAGGCGATCGACGCGCACGGAGCCGACCAGGTTGAGAGCTACAACTACAACCTGGCCGGCAACGGCAAGAGCGAAATCATCGGCACCGCCGGCATGATCAAGGTCGTCCGCGAGAAGGACGGCCCGGTGATCGGCGTGCACATGGTCGGCGCCCGCGTCGGAGAACTCATCGGCGAAGCCCAGCTCGTCGTCGGCTGGGACGCACACCCAGAAGACATCGCACCGTTCATCCACGCACACCCCACACAGAACGAGGCGTTGGGCGAGGCGTTTCTTGCGCTGGCGGGCAAACCGCTTCACGCACTTTAAGCCCCCTACGCACCACAAATCACTAAGCTAGAAGTACCATCAGCAGTCCTAAGGAGACAGGCTCATGAGCAAATCCGTTGTCCTTCCCGCGCTCGGCGAGAGCGTCACTGAGGGAACGGTCACCCGCTGGCTGAAGAATGTGGGAGACACCGTCGAGGTCGACGAGCCGTTGCTCGAAGTTTCAACCGACAAGGTCGACACCGAGATCCCCTCGCCGATCAGTGGCGTCCTTGAGGCGATTCACGCCGAAGAAGACGAAACGATCGAGGTCGGCGCACTGCTGGCAACCATCGGCGATGGCTCCGGTTCGCCCGCCGGCGATACCGCACCGGCTGCCGCGGCGGCAGAGCCGACGCCCGAGCCCGCGCCGGTTGTTGAGGCCGTTACCGAGCCTGAGCCGGCGGCAGCCGCGCCCGCGCCTGTCGTTGAGGCACCCCCGGCACCCGCGGCCGCAGCACCCGCGGCTGCGGCGCCCGTCGCGGCAGCGCCCGCCGCAGCACCGACTCCCCCGGCACCCGTTGCAGCGCCCGCGCCCGCCGCAGCTCCGGCAGCGCCCGCGGCACCTCCTGCCCCGAAGTTCGAGGCCCCCGCTGCCTCTGACGGCCACGGCTACGTCACCCCGCTTGTGCGTCGCCTCGCGGCGCAGCGCGGCGTCGACCTCGCAAACGTCACCGGCTCCGGTGTCGGTGGTCGCATCCGCAAGGAAGACGTGCTCGCCGCGACCGCCGGTGGCGGCGCAGCCGCTGTCGCCGAGGCGGCCCCGGTCGTCGAGATCTCGCCGTTGCGTGGCACTACGCAGCCGATGTCGCGTCTTCGCAAGGTGCTCGCTGAGCGCGCGGTCGCGTCGATGCAGGCAACCGCGCAGCTCACGACCGTGGTTGAAGTTGACGTCACCCGGGTCGCCGCATTCCGCGACGCCCACAAGGCCGAGTTTGCCGAGAAGACTGGCGCAAAGCTCTCGTTCCTGCCGTTCTTCGCCCTGGCCGCCTCAGAGGCATTGCGCACCTACCCGGTGATCAACTCCACGGTTGACGGCACCGACATCGTGTACCCGGCGACCGAGAACCTCGCGATCGCTGTTGACACCGAGCGTGGGCTTCTCACGCCGGTCGTTCGTGATGCCGCGTCGAAGAACCTCGCTGAGATGGCGATCGAGATCGCCGATCTCGCGGCCCGGACGCGCGAGAACAAGCTCAAGCCCGATGAGCTTGCCGGCGGCACGTTCACGCTGACCAACACCGGTTCGCGCGGCGCGCTCTTTGACACCCCGGTCGTGTTTCTGCCGCAGTCGGCAATTCTCGGCACGGGCATTGTCTACAAGCGCCCCGGCGTTGTGACGGTCGACGGCGTTGACGCGATCGCAGTGCGCTCGTACGTCTACCTCGCGCTGTCGTACGACCACCGAGTGGTCGACGGTGCAGACGCAGCCCGCTTCCTGAGCGCAGTGAAGACCCGCCTCGAGGCAGCGCAGTTCGCGAGCCAGCTGGGCTACTAGTTCACACAACTCAGCGCGAGTGACTCAGCACCAACGTCATTCACGCTCACCCGCGGGTGGTGCATCCAATACGTCGAAGACGTCGCGGATGCGCCACCCGCGTTCTGTTTGCACGATGATCAGCATCTCGGCCGCGCGGCCGACCGCCGGCTGGCTCCGCAGCGAGACCCGCACCACCGCCACGCCTCCGAGATCATCGACAAGCGTGAGCTCGCGGGCCCGCGGTGCCGCATCGATCGGACGACCCCCGGATGCCCCACCCGCGGCGGGCCGGACCCGTTGCGCGGCGGCATCGTCTTCATACACCGCCGCCGCACACGCCGCCCCGTACTGACACGCCGCCCGCGATACCAACAGACCGTCCGCGAGACTCGCCAGCCCCGTTGTAGCGGCCGGGTCACCGGGCACGGACTCGCCGGGCGGAGCTGCCGCGTCGCCCCCGCTCGTCGCGGGGTCGGTTGCCGCACCTGCCCCCGGCGCAGCCGCTCGGTCTGCGGGTGATGTTGCCGCCCGCGGGCCAGCGCCGGCAGGTTCGCCCCCGCCGCCCCCATCATCTGGCCACAGCACCCCCACGCCGACGATGAGCACCATCAGCACGGCTCCGACCACGAGCGGTCGACGCAGCACACGGCCCGCGCCGCCGCGAGTGCGGCGCCACGTATCGGCGGCGACATCTGCGATCTCGGGGTCGACGTGGCGCGCACCCGCCTGACGCACCTGGTCTCTGACGAAACCCCAAACCCTCCAGAACCGCCGCGGCGGCCGCTCAGCTTCGGTGTCGATCACCCCGCCCGGGTCGTCGAGGAGTGCGTCGAACTCGCCCTGCAGCGAGCGTGCGGGGCGCGGCCTCAGCGAACTCGTGTCGAGCGGTTCCGCACTCGCAAGCGCGAAGAGCGACTCTTCACCCTCGGCCAACGTCGAGGTGATGCTCGCGTTCCAGCGGCCTGGCGCCCGGTCACGGGACTCGGTCGCGACGGCCTCCGCCAACCGCCCGGCGCACAGGAGGATCGCGGCCTCGATGCCGCGGTCACGACAGGCCGCACCTAACGCCTTCAACGCCGCGATGTGCGCACCTGCGCCGGAGACACTCGCCTGGGCCACGGAATCCGCCGCGCCCCTCGGGTCGCTCGCAACCGCCGCGCCCCGCGCCTCCCCCGCATCGGCACCTGGCGCGAACACCGGGCGCCCCTGCGATGTGAGCCACCACGAACCCACGCCCCCGTCCGGCTCGAGCAGGTCATGCGCCCCTCGCAGGATGCACACGCCAAGCGTCACCGCCTCGCCTGCACCGAGCGGTTGGCCGGCGCGCCGCCGCCGCGCGAGAAAGGCGTCGACGCGCTCGCTACACCAGGGCAGCACAATTTCGGCCACGCTGCCGCCCGCGACCACGTCGACGGGGGCGAGCATGTGCTCACTCGACCGATGCATCAGCCGCGCTGGCCAGCCGCCGACGCCGCCAACTTCAACAAGCAGTGCGGTCACGCCGGTGTCGTCGCGAGCGAGCACACCCGCAAACGGGCTCTCCGGCCGGGCGACGCGTCGGATCGCGTGATAACCGAGTCGTTCATCAAACAGGGGGTCCACGGAAGCGATTGTGCCCCGGCATCCGTGGATCGAATCGGTGAAAAATTCGCCACGCAACATTCGGTGGGTAGGTGTCTGTCACCGGCTCCTGGGGACGGCCACTCGGACGGTAAGCTAGGACAATGGCAGCTCGCAGTTCCGCCCCTGAAAAACGGCCCGGAGTCTTCTCTCAGATCAAGGGCATCTATTCGTTTACCGCCGAGACATATAAGTGGCTCCCGTACCTGATGATCGGGCTGCTGGTTGTCGGCACGGGTCTCGGCGTACTGGTGGCATTCCTGATCAGCGCCACTGCGTGGTGGAGCATCCTGCTCTGGGCCGTCACTGGCCTCCTGTTCGGCGTCATGACGGCGATGTTCATCCTCACGCGCCTATCGACCGGCGTCATGTACCAGCGCATCGATGGCAAGCCCGGCGCCGTCGGTCAGGTGCTCTCGACGTCGCTCGGTCGCAACTGGCAGAGCAGCGAGATACCCGTCGGCATCAACCCGCGCACGCAGGAGGCCGTCTACCGCGCCGTCGGCCGCGGCGGTGTCGTGATCGTTGGCGAGGGCAGCCGCGGCCGCCTGACGCGACTCGTGAACGAGGAGCGGGCCCGCGCACAGCGCGTTGCGCACGGCGTTCCCGTCACCGTCTTGTACGTCGGGCACGGCGAAGACGACGTGCAGCTCAAGAACCTGCCGAAGGCTGTGAAGTCGCTGCCCAAGGCAATCGACAATCGCACGATGGCCGCCGTGATCAAGCGCATCGAGTCGGTCTCTGCCGGCGCCATCCCCATTCCCAAGGGCATCGACCCGAACCGCGCCCGCGCACCGCGCCCCCGCTAACCTCCGAACACGCGCTGTCTCATCGAGGCGGCAAAGAAAAAGTGAAGTGGATGCCTGATTCCAGGCATCCACTTCACTTTTTGTCTTTGTGCTCAATGGCACGTTGTGCTCGAACGGCGTTGCGCTTACGGGTTGCGAATCAACGCTGTTCCCGCGAGCTTGTCGTGGAAGCCGCGCTGGTCTGAGTCCCAGATCACGGCGGGAATCACGAGGGTCACGAGCACTGCGCGGACGAGCGGTCGCCAGATCCCCACCCAGCCGCCACGCAGGGCCACCACACGGAGACCGAGGATACGGTGCCCCGGGCTCCCGCCGATGGTGGGCACGAAGAGGAATTGCACCGCCGCGAAGATCATCAGGATCGCGGTCGCGTCATAGTCGAAGAAGGCAAACGCAAGCACCGCGGCGCAGGCGTAGTCAATCGCGAGCGCGGCGATGCGACGGCCGGCGCGGCCGATACTGCGTGGTCCTGTTTCGGGCAGGCCAAGGCGCTCACCCGGGTATTCACTCGGAGGCAGCGCCGCATGGGCAGGGGTACGTTCTTGCATTCTGCTAGCCTAACCAGGCACGCGTAACATGCCGGAAACATAGGTGTCACTGCCGGGCAATACCTTCGCAATAGTCTCGGACCACCCTGTGACGCACAGGCGTCCCGAAGCCCGACCTTGGAGTTCTCATGTTCGCTGACTCATCCGAAGTGCTGCGCTATATCAAGGAGAACGACGTCAAGTTCCTTGACATCCGTTTCACCGACCTCCCGGGTGTGCAGCAGCACTTCAACATTCCTGCCTCGACTGTTGATGAGGCGTTCTTCACCGAAGGCCAGCTCTTCGATGGCTCGTCCATCCGCGGCTTCGCGAGCATCCACGAGTCAGACCTTCAGCTGATCCCCGACGTGACGACGGCCTACATGGACCCGTTCCGCGAGCACAGCACGATGATCATGCTCTTTGACATCTACAACCCGCGCAACGGCGAGATCTACGGCAAGGACCCGCGCCAGGTTGCCAAGAAGGCTGAGAAGTACCTCGTCTCGACCGGCATCGCCGACACCGCGTTCTTCGCCCCCGAGGCAGAGTTCTACATCTTCGACGACGTCCGCTACGCGGTCAAGGAGAACTCGAGCTTCTTCAGTGTCGACTCCGAAGAGGGCGCCTGGAACACCGGCCGCGAAGAAGAGGGCGGCAACCTCGGCAACAAGACGCCCTTCAAGGGCGGCTACTTTCCCGTCAGCCCCGTCGACAAGCAGGCCGACCTTCGCGATGACATCAGCCTGAAGCTGATCGACGCTGGCCTCGTGCTCGAGCGCGCCCACCACGAAGTTGGCAGCGGCGGCCAGGCCGAGATTAACTACCGTTTCGACACGATGGTCACGTCGGCAGACGACATCCTCAAGTTCAAGTACATCGTCAAGAACACGGCCGAGCAGTGGGGCAAGACCGCAACGTTCATGCCCAAGCCGCTCTTCGGCGATAACGGCTCGGGCATGCACACCCACCAGTCGCTTTGGCGCGATGGCAAGCCGCTGTTCTACGACGAGGCCGGCTACGCCGGGCTCTCTGACCTGGCCCGCTGGTACATCGGCGGCCTGCTCAAGCACGCCTCGGCCGTGCTTGCGTTCACGAACCCCACGATCAACAGCTACCGCCGTTTGGTCAAGGGCTTCGAGGCGCCGGTCAACCTTGCCTACTCTGCTGGCAACCGCTCGGCCGCGATTCGCATCCCGGTCACGGGATCGAACCCCAAGGCGAAGCGCATCGAATTCCGCGTGCCGGATGCCTCGGGCAACCCGTACCTCGGCTTCGCCGCGCAGCTCATGGCTGGGCTGGACGGCATCAAGAACCGCATCGAGCCGAACGAGCCCATCGACAAAGACCTGTACGAGCTTCCGCCCGAGGAAGCAAAGAACATTCCCCAGGTGCCCAACAGCCTGCTCGACTCGCTTGAGGCCCTCGCGGCCGACCACGAGTTCCTCCTCGAGGGCGGCGTGTTCACCAAGGAGCTCATCGACACCTGGATCGACTACAAGATCACGAACGAGATCCTGCCGTACAACCAGCGGCCCCACCCGTTCGAGTACGAGATGTACTACGGCGTGTAGCCAGTCGTACTTCGAGAGCCCTCCGAGTTCACGCTCGGGGGGCTCTTTCGTGTCATCAAGCCAGCCGGAACCACCGGCCATCCACTGCCCGGTACGAGTCGCGCGACGCTCCCGACCGCCCGAGTGCCGAAC
>JAKOTS010000030.1 GCA_029777095.1 Actinomycetes bacterium
GATGCTCCACGCGCCGGGCGTCCGCACCGCGTAGTCATGCAGCGCGCCGAGGTGGGCCCCGTTCTTCGCATACGCGATGGCGTTGCTCAGGTGCGGGTGCGCCCACTGGCCCTCCTGCGTCTTCTGCCCGAGGATGTCGGACAACTTCGTGATGACGATCTCCGGTGCGTCGAAGCCGTCCAGTGTGGTGAACAGCGCGAGCGACGGTTCTCCGGACTCGGCCAGCACGCGCTTCTCTTGGTCGCGCAGGTATTTGAACACGCGGAGCCACGCGGCGTTGACGGCCGCCGGGTTCATCTCCTTGGTGTCCGGCACCTTGAACGCCTGCGCGTTGCGGATGGTGTTGTCCGCGCCGCCGGTCGGCCACAGCGCCGAGCACAGGTCTGGGCCCGGTGCGGACTTCGGCGCCTGTGCCATCGAGGCCACGCCGCGGAGCGCCCACTGCGTGGTGAAGGCACCGAGGAAGGTGATGCCCGCCTCGATGCGCACGGCCACGTCACCGCGGTCCATGCCGGTTGACTCACCGCCGGTCCAGCGCTTCAAGTCCGCGGGCGACGGGTCGGCGAGGAGGACCTTGCTCGGGAAGTACATCACCCGCGGCCGGCGGGACGCGACGACGATCGGGTCCTTGTCCCACACGGGCGAGAGGGTGGGGGCATCAGTGGGGTCGCGGGCTTCGTTCGTGGCCATCGCGCCGAGGGTGGGCGGCACGGGGCTTGCTCGCTACGCGGGGCCTTCTGTGTTGAGCGCGTAGGACTCCTCCACGACCATCCAGTAACGCGAACCATTACGGCCACACCGTTCGCTATTGATGATGTCAGCGACCGACTGCGCGGCCTGCTTGCTCAAGCCTGACACGACCAGCACCTCGTATGGCACGACAAAACCGCCGCGCCAGTGAAGGCCGGCGGTCTGCGCAGTGCCGTGGCGCCGAGGGCTACAGACCCTGGATGTACTGCATGCGCCGAGCGTCCGCCACCCGCATGCCGCCGATGCGCATGTGGTAGAACGTGGTCTCGCCGAGGCCGTTCTGACGCGGCGGCGCGGGCATCTCGATCTTCTGCGGCATGATGAACATCGGGTCCCACTGGTCGCCGAGGTTGTAGATGACCGCCCCGGTGTCGGCGCTCAGGCCGAGCGGGCCGCCCTGCCACAGCGCGCTGTTGCTCGCCTGGAAGTCATACACC
>JAKOTS010000073.1 GCA_029777095.1 Actinomycetes bacterium
GGGCATTTCGGGTACCCCGGCATCGGGATACCCCCGGGCATTTCGGGTACCGTAGGCCCGTGCCCACCGAAGACCTCGCAACGTCCGCGCCCGTCGAATCGGCCACGCCCGGTGTTGCTGGGGCCGGGGGTGTTGCGGCGACCGGTGGTGTTGTGCCCGGTGGTGTTGCGCCGACCGCGCCCGGGGCTGTTGTGCCCGGTGCTGCGCCGGCCACCGCGCTGTCGTGGGTTCGACCCGATCAGCTCGGCAACGGTCCCGTGCAGGCGAGCTACGGAAACGAGTACGACACGCTCGTGACCGGGCGCCCCCGCCGCAGCCCCTGGCGTGCCGGGGTGCTCATGCCGATCGGCGTTGTGGCCCTCGTGCTCGCAGCCTATGTCGGTGGCACCCTGCTCTGGCCGCTGCACGCATTGCCGCCAACCGTCACCGCGCAGGAGCTTGGCGTCGTGCCTGCCCCCGCCGCCACACCCCAATGGCCCGCCGAGGGAAGCGCCGCCGTCGCCGTCGCCGGCATCCCGGGTGATGTCTCGAGCACACTCGACCGCACCGCCACGGCGAGCATCGCGAAACTGGTCACCGCGCTCGTCGTGCTCGACGAGCAGCCCCTCGCGCTCGGCGAGCAGGGCCCCGAATATCGCTTCACCGCGAGCGACCAGGCACGCATGTGGCAGCTCAACCGGAGCGGCGAATCGGTGCTGCCCGTGCCCGTCGGCGGCACACTCAGCCAGTATCAACTTCTGCAGGGTCTCCTGATCGGCTCGGCCGGCAACTACGCCGAGCGGCTGACCGGCAATCTCTACCCCTCGCCCGCGATCTACGCACGCGCCGCAAACACGTGGCTCGCACGCCACGGCGTGAGTGACATCACAATCGTCGACCCGTCCGGCATCGGCCAGGGCAACCTGGCCACACCCGCGGCGCTCCTGCAGCTGGGCGAACTCGCCATGGCGAACCCCGTGATCGCCGAGATCGTGGCCCAGCAGACGGCTGAGATTCCCGGGGCTGGCTTGATCAAGAACACCAACCCCCTGCTGGGCGACCCCGGTGTGGTCGGCCTCAAGACCGGATACCTTAACGGCCGCAACCTCCTCGCCGCCAAGCGGGTCGTTGTCGACGACACGTCGATCATGATCTACGCCGTGGTGCTCGACCAGCCCACCTCCGAGGAGCGCGCGGATGCCACCCGCGCCCTCTTCGACGAGACCAGCGCAGCCCTCGAGCCGTACCCGGCACTCGCGAAAGGCGAGGTCGCCGGCACGGTGCAGACGCCCTGGGGCGAGACCGTCGACGTGTTGCTCGGCGCCGACGCGAAGCTCATCGGATGGAACGGCAGCACAGGCACCGCATCGAGCACCTTCGATCTGGGGAATCTTCGCTCCGCCGGAGACACGGTCGGCGAACTGCACGTAGCGGGCCCGATCAACACCGCGAATGTTGAGCTGGTGCTCGGGTCGGAAATCGAGGGCCCGAGCGCGTGGTGGCGGCTGACGCATCCGCTGGAGCTGTTGGGGCTTCGGTAGGTTCGTCGGACGCGCACGACACGAACTTTGGTGCGCCCGACGCCGCACGACACCAACTCAGGAAAAAAGGTGGCGCGCCTGGCCAAAACCCCGGAAACACGCGGACACCGGATGCCCCAACCCCAGGTTTTCCTGAGTTAGTGCTGCCAGGCCGCGGTGCGAGCGGCGGTTC
This sequence comes from Actinomycetes bacterium, assembly GCA_029777095.1. Taxonomy (GTDB): domain Bacteria; phylum Actinomycetota; class Actinomycetes; order Actinomycetales; family Microbacteriaceae; genus Microbacterium. The sequence goes on from JAKOTS010000073.1 coordinate 1,693, forward strand.
GAGCCGCACGGCCAAAGCCCGGGCCGACAGCTGCCGGGCCCGGGTACGCGAGCGGGCCCGAGCCACGGCGACCGCCGCCGCCGCACAGTTCCCGGGCCGGGCCCCGGTGCCGACACCGCCGCACGACACCAACTCAGGAAAAACGGTGGCGCGCCCGGCAAAAACCCCGGAAACACGCGGGCACCGGATGCCCCAACCCCAGGTTTTCCTGAGTGAGTGCTGCCAAGCCGCGGCATGTGCTCGCGCGAACTAGTGGCTCGTCGGCTCGTCCGCTTCGGGCCCCGCCCCGGGGTCCGAAACACCCGAAGCACCCATCACACCCGAAACAGCCTCAGCCTCAGCCTCGCCCTCAGCCACCTCGTCGCCCTCGCCGTCGCCCTCACCCGCACCCTCGTGCGACACGCCTTCGGCGTCGAGATCGCTCGCCGCCTGCTCGAACTGTGAGACGTAGAGGCGCCAGTAGGCGCCCTCGCGCGCGATCAGTTCTTCGTGCGTGCCCTTCTCGACGATGTCGCCGTGTTCCATCACCAGGATCAGGTCGGCATCACGAATCGTCGAAAGTCGGTGCGCGATCACGAACGACGTGCGGCCCTCGCGGAGCGCAGCCATCGCGTGTTGCAGCAGCAGTTCGGTGCGGGTGTCGACCGACGAGGTCGCCTCGTCGAGAATCAGCACCGACGGCTGCGCCACGAACGCGCGTGCGATCGTGATCAGCTGCTTCTCACCCGCCGAGACGTTCGAGGCGTCCTCGTCGAGCACCGTGTCGTAGCCGTCTGGCAACGAGTGCACGAAACGGTCGACGCGGGTTGCGACTGCGGCATCCACAATTTCTTGATCGGATGCCGATTCCCGCCCATACCGAATGTTGTCGCGAATCGTGCCAGCGAACAGCCACGGGTCTTGCAACACCATGCCGGTGCGCGAGCGCACGTCGTCGCGGGTCAGCGCGGCGATGTCTTGACCGTCGAGCAGGATCTGCCCGCCGTCGAGCTCGTAGAACCGCATGATCAGGTTGACCAGCGTGGTCTTTCCCGCACCGGTTGGTCCGACGATCGCAACGGTCTGCCCGGGCTCGACCCGGAACGAAAGGTCGGTGATCAGCGGGCGCTCGGGGTCGTACGAGAACTTGACGTTCTTGAACTCGATGACACCTTCACCGTCGACGGGCTCCGGTGCGTTCGGATCGTCAGGCTCCTGCTCTTCGGCATCGAGCAGTTCGAACACACGCTCGGCCGAGGCCGTGCCCGACTGCACGACAGCTGCCATGCCACCGAGCTCCGACAGCGGCTGCGTGAACTGCTGCGAGTACTGGATGAACGCCTGCACGTCACCGAGGCGAAGCTGGCCGCTCGCCACCATGAGCCCACCGAGCACCGCGATGCCCACGTAGGTCAGGTTCCCGATGAACATCATGCCCGGCATGATGATGCCAGAAAGGAACTGCGCCTTAAAGCTCGCCTGAAAGAGCTGTTCGTTCTCGGCCTCAAACTTGGCGCGCGAGTCGGCCTCGCGACCGAACACCTTCACCAGCGCGTGACCCGAGAATGACTCTTCGACGCGGGCGTTGAGCCGGCCGACCTTGCGCCACTGGATGCCGAACGCCTTCTGCGAGCGCGGCCCAATCACGCCGAAGATCACGGCCATGAGCGGCAACGAGACGAGCGCGACGATCGCGAGCTGCCACGAGATCGAGAACATCATCACGAGCACACCCACGACCGTGAGCACCGAGGTGACAACGGTCGAAAGCGACTGTTGCATCGTCTGGGTGATGTTGTCGATGTCGTTCGTGACGCGCGAGATCAGCTCGCCGCGCTGCACCTTGTCGAAGTACGCGAGCGGCATCCGATTGATCTTCGCCTCGACATCGGCGCGCAGCTGGAACATCGTGCGCACCATGATGATGTTGATCACGAAGCCCTGCAGCCAGCCGAGCAGCGCCGACGCCACGTAGAGCATCAGCACGATGCGGATCACGACGGCGAGCGCCGTGAAGTCAACGCCCGCGCCGACGGCGAAGTGGCTCATCGCGGCGACCATGTTCGCGAAGTCGGTCTGTCCCGCCGCCTGCAACGCGGCGACGACCTCGGCCTGTGTCGCGCCCGCAGGGAACTGCCCCCCGAGCGCGCGCGAGACCGAACCTTCGAAGATGATGTTCGTTGCCTCGCCAAGCACCTTCGGCGCAATCACTGCCATAAACACACTGATCGCGCCAAGCAGCGACACGAACGTGAAGCCGAAGGCGTGCGGCTTCAGCAATCCGACGAGTCGCCCGAAGCTCTTGCCAAAGTTCGCGGCCTTGCCCGGGGCAACACTCGACCAGTCGTCGGCCCCCAGACGCGCCTGTTCGGCGAGCTCGAGTTCGAGACGTTCTTCTTCAGTCATCAGGTCTGGCGTGCTCATGCTTCGACCCCCAACTGCGACTCGACGATTTCTCGGTAGGTGACGCTGCGCTCCAGCAGCTCTTCGTGCGTGCCGAGTCCGACCATGCGGCCGTCCTCCAGCACCACGATGCGGTCGGCGTCGGTGATGGTCGAGACGCGCTGGGCGACGACGATCTTGGTCGTCTGGGGTAACGCCCGCCACAGTGCCTGCCTCAGGCGGGCATCGGTTGTGAGGTCAAGCGCCGAGAACGAGTCGTCAAAGACGAGAATGTCGGGCTGGTGCACAATTGCGCGGGCAATCGCGAGGCGCTGGCGCTGGCCACCCGAAACGTTCGTGCCACCCTGCGAGATCCGGGCATCCAGCTTGCCCTCCATCTCCTCGACGAAGTCGCGACCCTGCGCGATTTCGAGTGCGTGCCACAGATCTTCGTCGGTGGCTTCTTCGCGCCCGAAACGCAGGTTGGATGCCACGGTCCCGGTGAACAGGAACGGCCGTTGTGGCACGAGCCCAATGCTCCGCCAGAGGTGGTCGAGGTCGGCCTCGCGCACGTCAACGCCGCCCACAGAAACACTCCCGGCCGTCACGTCGAACAGGCGCGGGATGAGCGAGATCAGCGTGGACTTGCCAGCACCGGTCGAGCCGACGATTGCGACGGTCTCGCCGCGCGCGGCCTCGAACGTGATGTCGGCCAGCACCGCCGACTCAGCACCCGGGTATGTGAACGCGGCGCCGCGAAACGCGACCGCGCCCGGCGTCGGAAACTCGGTCACGGGGTTCTCCGGGCGAGTCAACGTCGACTCGCTCGCGAGCACCTCGCTGATGCGCTCGGCTGAAACCGCGGCGCGCGGAATCATGATCGTCATGAACGTGGCCATGAGCACGCCCATCAGAATCTGCCCGACGTACTGCATGAACGCGAAGAGCGTGCCAATTTCGACGGCACCGGCATCGACCTGGATGCCACCAAACCAGATGACCCCAACAACCGTGACGTTCAGCACCAGCATGGCGAGCGGGAACAACAGCACAAAGAGCGAACCAACCTTGCGCCCGACCACCATGATGTCGTGGTTCGCCCCGCGGAAGCGCTCTGCTTCGATGTCTTCACGCACGAAGGCGCGCACCACGCGCACACCGGTCAGCTGCTCGCGCAGGATGCGGTTGATGGCATCCAACTTGGTCTGAAATGCCCGGAAGAGCGGCACCATGCGGCTGACGATCAGCGTCGCAACCAGCAGCAGGCCGGGCACGGCGACGGCAATCAGCCAGCTCAGGCCGACGTCTTGTTGCAGCGCCATGATCACGCCACCGATCGCCAGCAGTGGGGCCGTCACCAGCATGGTGGCGCCCATCATCGCGAGCATTTGCACTTGCTGCACGTCGTTCGTGTTGCGGGTGATCAGCGAGCCGGGGCCAAACTGCGACACCTCACGCTCTGAGAACGCACTCACCTTGTCGTACACATCGCGGCGAATGTCGCGCCCAGCCGCCATCGCCGCGCGGGCGGCGAAGTAGGTAGCAACGATCGAGCAGGTGATCTGGCCGAGCGAGATCGCCAGCATGAAGGCACCGGTCGACCAGATGTAACCGGTATCGCCGGTTGCCACGCCCTTGTCGATGATGTCGGCGTTCAGGCGCGGCAAAAAGAGCGACGCCATCGCTGAGATGAACTGAAAAACAAGCACGCCCAACAGCAGCCACTTATAGGGCTTCAGGGAGCGGAAGAGAAGTTTGCCAAGCACGGGGTCTCCGAAAACTGGTCATTTGGAGTGAAAGAGAAGCGGATGCCTCGTCACGGCATCACTTCGCAGATCACAAGGGTACTTCGTGCCACCGACATGCCCAACCCCCGAGAGAACTGCAGGTCAGAACGGCCAAAGCAGCGGCACGTAGAACACCGCCATCGCGATGAAAAATAGTGCCAGCGGGAGCCCGAGCTTCCAATAGTCGCCGAAGCGATACCCCGCCGGTTCCATCACCATGAGGTTCGCCGGCGTCGCGATCGGAGTCAGGAACGAGGCCGCCCCGGCGACTGTCAGCGCCATCATGAACGGCAGCACCGAGAGATCGAGCGTCTGCGCCACCGAGATCGAGATCGGCGCGACGATGAGCACCGTCGTCGTGTTGCTAATCAGCTGCCCCAGCACGACGGTCAGCACGCACAACGCAAGCAGCACGGTGTGCGGGCTCGAATCACCGAGCACGCCCAGCATCCACGTGGCGATGAGCTCGGCGGCGCCGGTTTGGATGAACGCCGTCGAGAGCGGGATCATGCCGGCGATCAGCACAATGGTCGTCCACGAGATGGAGCGGTACGCCTGCGCCGGGGTGACGGTCTTGGTAAGCACTAGCGCGCACGCCGCGAGCAGGGCGGCAACAGCCGCGGGCACGACGCCCGTCGCGAGCAGCACCACCATCAGCACGAGAATCGTGATGGCGCGCTTCGCCCCCTTGCCCAGCGGCACGGCACGGCGAATCTGCGACGGCGGGTTGACGACCAGCACATCGTCGCCCGCGGTGTGTTGGTCGAGATGCTCCCAGGTGCCCTGCAGGAGCAGAGTGTCGCCCGATTGCAGCACCGCGTCGACGCCCTCGAGCGGGTCTCCGCCGCGACGAACCGCGAGAATCACAAGATCGCCGCTCGGAGTAGACATGCCCTGAAACACCCGGAGGCCGATCAGCGGCGAGCGCGGTGGAATCACGACCTCGCTCACCCCGCTGTGCGGGCTCAGCAGGGTGCCCGTATCGAGCGAGAGCGAATACTCGTCGCGCAGCGTTTGGGCATGCTGGCTGAGATCGGTTGACATCACTGCGGCGCGGCGGGTGGGCACGAGCTTGTCGCCGAAGAGCGCAATGATCAGGATCGTGCCGGCCACGAGCGGCACACCGACCGCGCCAAACTCGAAGAAACCGAAGGCACGGCCACCGGCATCCTTCGCAAACTCCGAAACGATGATGTTCACGGGCGTGCCGGTCAGCAGCAGGAGCGAGCCGGCGTGGGCGGCGAACGCGAGCGGCAGGAGCAGGCGCGACGGCGCAATGCCCGCCCTGGTCGCCACCACCACAACGAGCGGCAGCAACGCGGCCACGGCGCCATTCACGCTGATGAGCGCGGTCACGAGCGCGACGAGCAGACAAATCAGCAGCAACAGCGGCATTCGCTTGGTGCCGGCCCGGCCGATGACCTGTTGGCCCGCCCACGCGGTGACACCCGTGGCATCCAATGCATCGCTGACGACAAAGAGCGCCGCGATGAAGATCACCGTCGAGTCGCCGAAGCCCGCGAACGCTTCTGGGAGCGTGAGCACCCCCGTGAAGAACAGCGCGAGCGCGACGCCGATTGCCGCCACGCCCAGCGGCACTTTTCCTGATACAAATGCAACGATCGCCAGCACTAGGATCAGGAGCGTGCTGACAATGGGGTCCACGCGGATCAGATTAGTGGCACGGCTCGCCGCCGCACAGGCACCAGACCCGATCGGACCCGCATGAGCACAGCACGCACGTCGGCGGCGCAGGCCGCATCCGCGACCAAAACGTCATGGATCCCGTTGATCGTCGTGGTGCTGACGCAGATTCAGGCGTCGTTCGCGGTCAACGCGCTCACCGTGTCGATGGCCGGCATTACGAGCGATTTGGATACCCCGGCCACCTCTGTCGGTACCGCAATCACCGCGGGAACCTTTGCCATGGCAGCGTTCATCCTGCTCGGCGCAAAGATTGGTTCGCGCTTTGGCACGCGCCGCGTCTTCCAGATCGCCGTCGCGATCCATGCCGCCGCGATGGCGGGCGTCGGGCTCAGCCAGAGCCCGGCCATGCTGTTCATCGCGCAGGCATCGTCCGGCGCGGTGATCGCGCTCATCGCACCCGCGCTCACCGTGTTCATTGCCACGAACTACAACGGCGCCCAGCAAGCACGGGCGATTGGCCTCCTCGCGGCCGCCATCCCCGCCGCGGGCGTGCTCGCCCTCCTCATTGCAGGTTGGTTCGCCGAAAGCATCGGGTGGCGCTACAGCTTCGCGCTCGTGGTGGTGCTCGGCCTCGTCAACCTCCTGCTGAGCTTCCGGCTGAAGAAGGTGCCCGCGCAGCCGGATCTTGGCATCGACTGGACCGGCGCGATCCTCGCCGCCATCGGCATCATCCTGCTCAGCTTCGGCTTCTCGGGCCTCGCGACCTGGGGCGTCTGGCTCGCCACCGACGCGGCACCGTTCGATGTGCTCGGCATTTCGCTGGCGCCCCTGTTGATCATCCTTGGCCTCGTCGTCGGCCAGATCTTCTTCGTCTGGATCAGCCGGCGCCAGAAGCAGAAGCGCTCGCGCATCTTCGACCTGCGCGTGCTCGCCACCAGTTCCGAGCTCGCAATCACCGCCTGCATGGCGATCATGCTGTTTGTCGGCACCGCCGCAAACTTCCTGATCCCGCTCTACATGCAGGTGGTGCAGGGGCTGACCGGCATCCAGACGTCGTTCTCGATCATCCCCTACACGCTCTCGATCTTCCTCGCCTCGACCTTCGTCGCGGTGCTCTACAACCGGTTCGCGCCACGCGTCCTTGCGACCGCGGGATTCATCGTCGTCGCGGGTGCCCTCGCCCTCATCGCCTTCACAATTCGCGGCGAGTGGGGCCAACTGTTCATTGTCATCGGCCTCGTCCTGCTCGGCCTCGGCCAGGGTGCCATCGTCGCGCTCGTCTTCAACACGTTGCTCTCGTCGGCCCCCAAGGCGCTCGCGGGCGACGTCGGTGCCTGGCGCGGGCTTGTGCACAACCTCGCGGGCTCGGTCGGCATCGCCGTGGCCAGCGCCTTCGCCGTGGGGATGCTGGCGTCGATGGTCGCGACCGCGGCCACGGAGCATCCCGAAATTTCTCCGCAGTTGATCTCTGAGGTCAATCTCGACAACACGAACTTCCTCACCAACGAGCAGCTGAAGCAGACCCTCGAGGGCACCTCGGCCACGCCAAGCGAGGTCGCCGCGGCGGTCGAACTGAACGCCGAGGCGCGCCTCCGCGCCCTGCAGATCTCACTGCTCGGCCTCGGCGCCCTCGCCCTGCTCGCCATCGTGCCCGCGACCCGCATGCCGGGCCGCATCGCCGGTGAGCTTCCCAAACAACTCGAACCCAACGACAACGACACCGTCGATGTCACCATCCCCCTCAACCCGGAGTCTGCCGCATGAGCTCGTCTGCCCCCCTTCCCGCCCTCACCATCCTCGACGCCGTCGCGTTGACGGTCGGTGCCGCCCCGAGCGACGCACAGGCGCTCGGCTTCACCGTATTCACGACCGGCGACGTGCCGGCCGAACTCGGCCTCGACCGCGCCGCCCTCGAACGTGCAGGCTTCACGGGCAAGGCCGGTTCGTCGCTCGTGCTCCCGCAGGCTGAGGGCCCAGAGCTCGTCGCCGTCGGCGCGGGCGAAGAGGGCGAATTGGATGCCGCAGCTCTCCGCGACCTCGCCGCAACGTTCGCTCGGGCCGCTGCCCGCCACGCGCGCATCGCGCTCATCGTCAGCGCGCTGGGCTCGGCCGATGCCGCCACCGCGGCCGGAGTGCTGAGCGAGGGCACCCTGCTGGCCCGCTACACCTACACCGCCCTGAAGACCGAGCCGAAGGCAATCGCGCTCGAGGCCGCAACCTTCTCGGTGCCCGGTGCTGCCGACGCTGACGCGGCGGTTGCCGCCGCGGTCGGCGCCGCGCGTGTCTGCGCGCGCACCGCGGTGATCGCCCGCGACCTCGCAAACACACCCCCCAGCCACCTGACCGCGACCAAGATGGGCGAGATCGCCGTCGAACTCGGCGAGCGCTTCGGCTTCGGCGTCGAGGTCTTCGACAAGGCGGCCCTCACCGAACTCGGCTGTGGTGGCCTGCTTGGCGTCAACCAGGGCAGCGCCGAAGAGCCGCGCATGATCAAGCTGACGTACCAGCCCGAGGGCACCTCGACCGGGCACCTTGGCCTCGTTGGCAAGGGCATCATGTACGACTCGGGCGGCATCTCGCTCAAGCCCTCCGACCCGATGCACCTGCTCATGAAGATGGACATGGGTGGCGCCGCCGCCGTGCTGGGTGCGTTTACCGGGCTCCGCGAGGCGGGGGCCGCGGCATCCGTCACCGGCTGGTTGATGTGCACCGACAACATGCCGTCGGGCACCGCGTACAAGCTGGGCGACGTGCTCACCGCGCGCGACGGCACCACCGTCGAGGTGAAGAACACCGACGCCGAGGGCCGGATCGTGATGATGGATGCCATCGCCCTGGCTGTGGAGGAGGGTGTCGACGCGATCATCGACATCGCGACGCTCACCGGTGCCGCGCTCATGGCTCTCGGCCAGCTGACCGCGCCGGTGCTCGGCAATGACCAGCGCGTGGTTGACCTGACGCTTGCGGCGTCGGCCGTCACGGGCGAGCCGCTGTGGCAGCTGCCGCTCGAGCGCAAGTACCGCCCGCAGCTCGACTCTGATGTCGCCGACCTCGCGAACATCGGCGGCCGCTACGCGGGCGCGACGACCGCGGCCCTCTTCCTCGACCACTTCACGCGGAAGACACCGTGGGCGCACCTCGACATCGCCGGCACCATGGCCGTCGATGCCGATGAGTCGTGGCGTTCGAAGGGTGCCACCGGCTTCGGCGCGCGCCTCCTGCTCGAGACGGCGCTGACCTTCACCAAGGCGTAGTTCGCGCTTTCGCTCGTCTACGTCCGTCCCTGCCCCAGCGTTTTGGGCAGGGACGGACGTGTTTCGCCGCTCACCCGTTTTGGCGCGCGGATGCGGCGCACAGCAGCCTGGACGACAATAGATCCATGGCCGTGCCCAAGATCCTGCTGTACTACGCGTTCGCCCCCATCGCCGACCCCGAGGCCGTGCGCCTCTGGCAGCGCACCCTGTGCGAGTCGCTTGGGCTGCGCGGGCGCATCCTGATCTCGTCGCAGGGCATCAACGGCACCGTCGGCGGCGAACTTGAGGCCTGCAAGGCCTACGCCCGAGCCACCGCCGAGTACGCGCCCTTCGCCGGACTCGACCTGAAGTGGAGCGAAGGCACCGGCTTCGAGCCCGAAGACACCAAGCGCACCCCCAAGCGTCGGCCCGTGCCGTGGTTGCAGAGCACCGATTTTCCGGGGCTCGTCGTCAAGGTTCGCGACGAGATCGTCTCGTTTGGTGCGCCAGAATCGCTGTCGGTGGATGCCTCGGGTGTCGTGGGCGGCGGCATCCCCCTCTCGCCGACCGAGGTGCACGAACTGGTTGCGCAGCGCGGCGAAGAGGTCGTGTTCTTCGACGGTCGCAACCAGATCGAAGCGCAGATTGGCCGTTTTCGTGACGCCATTGTGCCGCCGGTCGAGACGACGCGCGATTTCGTTGAGGTGCTCGACTCGGGTGCCTACGACCACCTCAAGGGCCGACCGATCGTGACGTACTGCACCGGCGGCATCCGCTGCGAAGTGCTCTCGTCGCTGATGATCGAGCGCGGATTCGGCGAGGTCTACCAAATCGCCGGCGGAATCGTGCGCTACGGCGAGCAATTCGGCGACGACGGCCTCTGGGACGGCTCGCTCTACGTGTTCGATAAGCGCGGTTCGATGGACTTCAGCGACCGCGCCGCCGTCATCGGCACGTGCGCGGGCTGCGGTGCCAGCACCAATCGCACCGCGAACTGTGTGGATGCCTCGTGCCGCACGCAGTCCGTCGTGTGCGAGTCGTGCGACGCGGTCAGGTGCGCCGCGCATGCGGTGGTTTCGGCGTAGCGCGCGCCGCGGCCGCCCCTACACGAACGCGACCGTCGCCTGCAGCCGGGTCCGCGCGTCGAACAGCTCGTTGCCGCCGATGTCGCGCGCGCCCGGAACGCCCTGACGCAGCACGTTCGCAAGCGCCGAGCGGCCGACAGCGACGACCGGGATGCCTCGCACCGAACCGAGCTGAGTCACAAGCTCTGGCAGGTCCTCGTCGGGGAGGACGACGATCGCGCCGCTGAACTTCACCTTCGCTGCGCGCGAAATCACGCGCATGCGGCCGAGCAGATCGGCCACGGGCGTGAGCCCGCGCACGGACTCACCCGAAAGCTCGCCGCGTCGCACGTTGACGCTCGCGCCGAAGTCTTCTGAGAGCACGCCGTACAGGCCGGTCGGTCCAAGCACGATGTGATCGAGCTTCGCGTTCGGGTCGCCCGCCTCGCGCCGACCACCGGCCGCCACGTCGTGCCAGGCCGTGTATCCAATGCCGAGCGTCGACACGATGCGCGCGGTCGCCTCCTCGGCGAGCGCGTCGGCGAGCATGCTGCGAATCGCCACCGGCGCGCTGCGCACGAGTGCGGGGTCGTACGGGTCGGCGAGCGTGACGCCGCGGCCTGCCCACTCCCGCATGAGTTGGAGGTATCGCTCGCGCCGCCAGCCACCGGGGTGTCCGTACATGCGGGCCTTCGGGCGGGTGTCGGCCTGCGCACCGCGCGTCCGCCACCCCGACCAGTCGGCACCGGTCGATTCACCGGAAGGCGCCGTACCGGGCACACCACCGGAAGCCCCAGCGCCGGGAGCCCCGGCCCCAGCACCACCAGCCCCACCACCAAAAAACCCGTGCCCGCGGTCATACGCGGCGCGGCCGGCGGCGGTGCCGACCAGCTCCCACGCGCGCTGCACCGCGATGAATGCAACCGCGTCGCCGCCGGTGTCGGGGTGCGTCGCTCGCAGGCGGAGGCGGTATGCCCGCTTCAGTGCTTCTTCATCCGCGTCAGGCGCGGTGCCGAGCACCTCGTATGCAGACGCGGAGAGCGGGCTATCGAACACGCCGTGCCTCCCGAACCACGCCCCTTGCGTGCGGCTTTCAGGTTACCCGAGTGCCGGCGACCTCAGCCTGAAAAATCCCTTGGCGTAACCTGTCATTACATGTATGGTTGCCTTGTAATTACAACCGCGACGATCCGAGGAGTCCTGTGCCCACCCAGACCCCCCGCAGCTACAGTGTTCCTCCGCTGCGCCCACTCGCCATCACGTTCGATCCCGACGCGCTCACGCTGACGCCCGAGGGTCCGACCCTTACGCGCCGGATGTCTGACCTCGAAGGCCTCTTCGCCGACGGCGATGCGTGGCACGAGGCATCCACCGGCGAAAATCCGGTCGTCTACACCGTGACGTCATCGCCCGTGCCCGAGATCAACCGCGAGCTGCCGCAGTCGATCACGACGATCATGCCCGGCACCACGGCGGGCGAGTTCTGGATGACGAAGGGGCACCAGCACCCCGATGCCCAGGGTGAGATCTACCTCGGGCTGCGCGGCACCGGTGGGCTGCTGATGTTCGACGGCACCGACACCGAGTGGATCGACATGAAGCCCGGCGTCATCGGCTACATTCCGCCGGGCTGGGCACACCGCTCGATCAACACCGGCGACGAGCCCTACGCGTTCCTCGCCGTCTACCCCGGCGGCGCCGGCCACGACTACGGCTGGGTGCTCGAGCACGGCATGGGCAATCGCGCATACCGCGGCCCAGGCGGCACCCTCGAACGTCGCCCCTACAACGGCTGATTCGCCGAGGCATCCCGCACATGATCATCGCCCACGATCTCGGCACCACCGGCAACAAGGCCTCGCTGCACGACGACGATGCGCGGTTGCGCGCGTCGGTGACCGTGCCGTACCCCGCCCACTTCGCGGCGGGCGGCATCGCCGAACAAGACCCCCGCGACTGGTGGGCCGCGGTCGTGGAAGCGACGCGGCGGCTCGTGCACGAGTCGGGCGTCGACCCCGCATCGGTGACCGGCCTCGTCGTGAGCGGTCAGATGATGGGCGCCGTGCTGCTCGATGCGCAGTACGAGCCCGTGCGACCGGCGATCATCTGGGCCGACACGCGAAGCACTGCGCAGACGGCGCGGCTTGCGGCATCCCTCGGCGAAGAAGCCGCATACCGGATGCTTGGGCACCGCCTGAACCCCACCTACTCGGTCGAGAAGATCATGTGGGTGCGCGACAACGAACCCGACACTTGGGCGCGCGTGCGCCACGTGTGCGTGGCCAAGGACTACATCGTGCAGCGCCTCACCGGCCAGCTCGTCACTGATCGATCGGATGCCTCGGGCACAAACGCCTACGATCAGGCAGCCGGCACGTGGTCGGGCACGCTCCTGGCCGCCGCCGAGCTCGATGTGCGGTTGTTTCCCGAGATCGTCGAGTCGACGCACGTGGTCGGGCACCTCCTCCCGAGCGTCGCCGCATCGCTCGGACTCCCCGCCACCGTCCGCGTCGTGATGGGCGGGGGCGACGGGCCGCTCGCGGCCGTCGGTTCGGGAATCGTGGCACCCGAAGACGGCGCCTATGTGTGCCTCGGCACCTCGTCATGGATCTCGTTCGTGAGCGACGCGCCCGTGCTTGACCCACTGATGCGCACGTTCACGTTCAACAACGTGGTGCCGAACAGCTTCGTGCCCACCGCCACTATGCAGGCCGGCGGCGGCTCCGTGCAGTGGATCGCCGAAGCCCTCGCCGAAAACCCCTCAACGCCCAACGTCGCGGGCCTCGTCGCGGCCGCCGGCTCGGCCGATCTCGATACCGAGGGCCTGTACTTTCTCCCCTATCTCCTCGGCGAGCGCGCGCCCTATTGGAACCCCGACGCCCGCGCGGCGTTCGTGGGGCTTTCGCGACACCACGGCCGCGACCACCTCACCCGGGCTGTGCTCGAGGGGGTCGCGTTCAACCTGCTCACGTGCATCGAAGCGTTCCGCGAGTCGGGCGCCACGATCGATCGCATCGACGCCGTCGGCGGCGGTGCCCTCGGCGACACTTGGCTGCAGGTCCTCGCCGATGTGTGGGGCGTGAGCGTGCGTCGCCGCAGCATCGTCGAAGAGGCAAACAGCCTCGGCGCCGCCGTCACCGCGGCCGTCGGGCTCGGTCTCGGTCTCGCCGACTTCAGCGCGGCGCGCGCGCTGAGCGAAGTCACCGCCGAGTTCGTCCCCGATGCCGGCCGCCACAGCGTCTATCGCACCCGGCACGGCGAGTTCGTCGACGCCTACGAACACCTCGAACCATGGTTCACAAGGAGCACCCGCTAATGCCCACCATCCTCGCAACGAGCCGCTCGTTCGGCGACGGCGACCTCGACTTCACCGCGCTGCTCGAGTCGCGCGGCTACACGGTGCTCCGCGGGCCAAGCGACCACGACCTTGCCGCGCTCGCCCCGCTGCTCGCCCAGACCGACGCGTGGATCGCCGGCACCGGGCCCGTCCGGGCCGAACACCTGGCCGCCGCACCCGGGCTGCGGGTGGTTGCGCGCTACGGGGTTGGGTACGAAGCCGTCGATGTGGATGCCGCGACAGCACGTGGCATCCACGTCACCAACACGCCCGGGGCAAACAGCGATGCCGTCGCCGACCACACGATCGGGCTGATGCTTGCCGCGCTGCGCTTCACGGTCGACGGTGACCGCCGCGTGCGGCAGGGAGACTGGGCCGCGCGGCGCGGCCGCGAACTCGGCACCGCGACGGTTGGGATCATCGGCTTCGGTCGGATTGGCCAGGCCGTCGCCCGCCGTCTCTCGGGTTTTGAGGCGCGCGTCTACGCAAGCGACCCGTTCATGACCCCCGAGCAGATCAGCGCGCTTGGCGCCGTGCCCTCCTCGCCAGACGAGATCGCGCGCGAGTGCGACATCGTCACGCTGCACGCGCCGGGTGGACGCACGCTTGCCGACGCCGCCTGGGTTGCATCGGCCCGCCCGGGGATGCTGCTGGTCAATACCGCGCGCCCCGACCTGGTTGACGAGGCGGTCCTCGCCGCCGCGCTTCGCTCCGGCGGGCTGGGCGGCTACGCGGCCGACACGCTGAACGGCGACACTGCCGGCTCGCGCGATTCGCCCCTGCTCGCCACCGACCTCGCCGACCGCGTGGTCGTGACCCCGCACCTCGGCGCCCAGACAGTGCAGGCGGTCGACAACATGGGCCGCATCGCGGTGCAAAACGCGCTCGCCGTGCTCGAAGGCGTCGCGCCCCCAAACCCCGTCAACACCGTGCCCGTCGGGACCCCTGAGCCACCGGCATCCGCGAACGCCCCGTCGAAGGAGCAACGTTCATGACCCACCCACCCGCTGCAGAAACCGATGCCCTGGCGAGGCTGCGTGCAACTGGCGTGCTCGCAGTGGTGCGCGCCCCGCACGCCGAATCGGCGCTCGACGTGGCCGATGCGCTCCTCGCGGGCGGTGTCTCAGGCATCGAGGTCACCTACTCGACACCCGACGCCGCGGCCGTGATCGCCGAGCTTGTTCGCCGCCACGGCGAGGCCGCCTACATCGGCGCCGGTACGGTCACAACGGCCACGCAGGCCGAGGAAGCCGCCGGCGCTGGCGCCCAGTTCTTGGTGAGCCCCGGCACGCTTGCACCCCTGACCGCCGCTATGCGAGCCACCGGCGTGACCGTGATGACCGGCGCCCTCACCCCGAGCGAGGTGATGCTGGCGATCTCGCTCGGCGTCGACGTCGTCAAGGTGTTTCCGGCATCGCTCGGTGGCCCGAGCTATCTTGGCGCGCTCCGCGGCCCGTTCCCCCACACCCCGCTCATGCCGACCGGCGGCGTGAACCCCGACAATCTGCTCGCCTGGTTCACGGCGGGCGCGATCGCGGTTGGCGCCGGCGGCGACCTCCTCCCCGCCGCGGCGCTTGCCTCGGGCGATATGGCAGAGATCACGCGGCGGGCGCGGCAATTCAGCGCGGCCCTCGCTGCGGCGCGGGTTGCGACTGGGACCGCGGCTGCGGCTGCGGCTGCGCGTGCGACCGGGCGTGCGACCGGGGCTGGTGCCGCGTGAGCGCCGACGCCCGCGACACAGTGCGCGACACGGCCCACGTCCCAGCCCGTGACTCCGGATACATGGGTTTTGTCGGTGTGAGCACGGCGGCGTCGTCGATTATGTCGGTGTTTCCACGCTGGGCCGCCGCCCTCGATCTCCCGACCCACACCCTCGTCGGCCATGACCTTCCCGTCGACGCGAGCCCCGCGCAATACGTGGCGCTCGTCGAACTCATCCGAGACGACCCGCAACATCTCGGCGCACTCGTGACCACGCACAAAATGAGCCTGTTCGACGCCGCGCACGACATGTTCGACGAGCTCGATGAGTTCGCGACGCTGTGCGGCGAGGTCTCAAGCATCTCGAAGCGCGAGGGTCGCCTGATCGGGCACGCGAAGGATCCGATCACCGCGGGGCTCGCGCTCGACGAGTTCTTGCCGGCCACGCACTTCGCCGACACGGGCGCAGACGCCGTGATTCTTGGGGCCGGCGGCGCCGGAACCGCGCTCAGTTGGTACCTTGCGGAGCGGGCCGACCAACCGGCATCCATCACCGTCACTGACACCAGCAACGAACGGCTCTCTCATCTGTACGACGTGCACCGCCGCCACGGCACCCCCGATTCGTTGATTCGCTACCTGAACGTTTCGGAGCCCGGTGCGACGAACGCCGTGCTTGCGGATGCCGCACCCCAGAGCCTCATTGTCAACGCAACCGGGCTCGGCAAAGACCGGCCGGGGTCGCCGCTCGGTGACGACGCCGTGTTTCCGGCGCGCGCGTATGTGTGGGAGTTCAACTACCGCGGCACGCTCGAGTTTTTCGCGCAGGCGCGCGCGCAGGAGCAGGACCGCGAGCTGCGCGTCGTCGACGGGTGGCGGTATTTCATCCACGGTTGGACCCAGGTGATCGGCGAGGTGTTCGGCGTCGAGATGACTCCCGAACGCGTCGAAGAGCTGGCCGCCATCGCTGAATTCGCGAGAAAATAGCGGCATGATGCAGAACGGTGGCGCGGCATGATTCGCACGGTACGCGGCGATATTGCGGCCGAAACGCTCGGCCGCACGAACTATCACGAGCACCTGTTTCAGGTCTCACCGCTGCTACCGGGCGATGAGCTCGACAATGAAGAGGCATCCGGCGCCGAGGCAGCGCTGCTGCACGACAGCGGGTTCACCGCGATGATCGACGCGACCCCGATCGGGCTCGGACGCAGGCCCGAGGCGCTCGCCCGCATCAGCGAGACCACCGGGCTGCACATCGTCGCGACGACGGGGCTGCACCGCGAGGCGCACTATCCCGCCGGCCACTGGGTGCACTCGCTCGACCTGGCAGCCCGCACCGCCGCATTCGTCTCAGACATCGAGAGCGGCATGCCGCGCGCCGATAGCGTCACCGCTGCGCTATCGACCGTGGTTACCGGCACCGGCACGGGCACCGGCACCGCAGGCGTTGCCGAGGGCGAGGCCGCCCTCGACGCGCAGTCGCTCACCGTGCAGGCCGGGCTCATCAAGGCGGGCATCGGCTACTGGGCGATCTCGACGTTCGAGCGCTGCACCCTCGATGCCGTCGCCGCCGCCCACCGCGCAACCCGCCGACCAGTGATGGTGCACCTTGAGTTTTGCACCGCTGCCCACGAAGTGCTCGACCTGCTCGCGGCGGAGGGCGTGGCATCCAATCGCGTGGTGCTCGCGCACGCCGATCGCGACCCCGACCCGGGGCTGCACCTCTCGCTCGCCGAACGCGGCGCCTGGCTCGGATACGACGGCATGGCCCGCGCGCGCACCCGCAGTGACGACGAACTGCTCACGCTGACGAAACGAATCGTGGATGCCGGAGCCGCTGGTCGCGTGCTCCTCGGCGGCGATGTGGCCCGCGCGACGCGCTACCTTGCCTACGGCGGAATGCCCGGGCTCGGCTACCTCGGCACGCGCTACGTCCCGCGCCTGCGCGCCCTCGTCGGCGACGCCGCCGTCGAGCAGATGTTGACGGCGAACCCGGCCGAGTTCCTCGACGTGGCGTAGGGCGCGCCGCACCGCCGCGCCGCTCCCGCGCTCGCCGCACCGCTGCTCCCCCGCGCTCGCCGCACCCCTCTTCCCGTTCCCCCGTCGCGAATGGTCACAAAAATGACCCTCGCACGGCGATTCGCGACTGCTGAGCGTGATGCCGAGCGGTGGGGAGCGCAAGGGCACCGCGCTCCCACAAGATGCATCCGAGAACGATCGTCACTCCGGAAGAATCTCAGGCTTCGGGGGAAGGGAGCCGCGATGCCTGCGCAGGGGCACGATGAAGAACAACGCGAGGGTGAGGTATCCGAAGACTGCGATCATCGGCCAGATCATGCCAGCGCAGATCAGCAAGACATAGATTCCGAGACCGGGCAAAAGCCGCCGCGTGAAGAGTGTCGCTTCACTCTCGTCTTGCTCAAGCAGAAGACCACGTCGCCGCGCGTACGTCCACATCAGAATTGTCATCACCAACATCAGTAGGAACGAGATTCCGTAGAGCGCGACGGCTACACGCTCTGACTCCTCCGAACTGATGTACTGGGCGAGAAATCGAGTCGGGAACGGCATGAACGCCACGAGCAGCAGCAAAATGAGGTTCAAGCGAATGAAGGTTGAATTCGCATGGTCGAGCTGTTCGGTCATCGCGTTGTGTGCCAGCCAGGTCGCACCGATTGTCGCGAAACTCACGACGTACACGAGATACTGCGGCCACCCTGCAAGCAGTGCCCCGATGAGATCGTGCGTTTCACTGCTGGGCACGACGAGGTCGAGCACCAGAAGCGTGATAGCAAACGCAAAGACGCCGTCGCTGAACGCCTCCATTCGGCCGGTGCGATAGCGGCGGGGAGCCCAGGGGCGAGTTGGTTCGGTGGTCACGGATCAACTGTATGTACGGCGACTACTCGATGTCACGATCCGAGTCGGCTCACTACCGGTGCGCGCCGCGGCCGTCTCGATGCCGCCGATAGTCCGGGGGCATCGAGACGGGTACCAACCTCGTTCCGCGCCCCGTCCCCCGCTTCCCTGCTCCGCCGCTCCGCCGCTCCGCCGCTCTCCGCCTCCCTCGATCCTCGCTCCCCCGCGTCCCTGCTCCGCCGCTCTCCGCCTCCCTCGCTCCCCCGCTCCCCCGTCGCAAACGGTCACAAAAACGATCCTCACGCGGCGATTCGCGACTGCTGAGCGTGAGAGCACCACGCCCCGCGCCGCCCCGCCCCCGACCTCCCGCGCCGCCCGCACCCCTCTTCTCGCTCCCCGTCCCGCGGCCTCCGCACCCCCTCTTCCCGTTCCCCCGTCGCGATTGGTCACAAAAACCACCCCCGCACGGCGATTCGCGACTGCTGAGCGCAAAGGTAAGGGCGGGGCGGGGAGCGGCGGGCGCGGGGCGGCGCGGCGGCGCGCAGGCGCGCGCCAACGCAAAGGAGCCCCGCACCCAAAGGTGCGAGGCTCCCGTCGAGCTGAGTGTGTCTTACTCGTAGAGAACGGCGGCGATCTTCGGGTCGTCGATGTTCTTGGCGTCGTACCAGTACGAGCCAGTGTCGATGAATCCTTCGACCTTCTTGCCGTTGGCGACGTCGTACGCAGCCTGAACGACCGACTTGCCAATGCCGATCGGGTCCTGCGTGATCGCGCCGGCCATCAGGCCGCTCTTGATCGCGTTGATCTGTGCGGCACCCGAGTCGAAGCCGATGATCGTCACGGCGCCGGGCTTGAGGCCCAGCTCGTTTGCGGCGTTCACGATACCAATTGCCGAGCCCTCGTTGGTGCCGTAGAGGCCCTTGAGGTCAGGGTGTGCCGCGAGCATCGCCTTCGCGATGTCGGCCGACTTGAGGTGGTCGCCATCGCCGTACTGGATGTCGACAATCTCGATCTTCGGGAAGTCCGCCTTCATCTTGTTCACGAATCCGTCGCGACGCTCAACACCGGTCGAGTTGATCTGGCTGTGACCGACGATCGCAACCTTGCCCTCTCCACCGATGAGCTCTGCCATGTGCTCGGCCGCGAGCGCGCCGGCAACGAGGCTGTCGGTGGCTGCAAGGCTCTGCGACCACTCGTCGTCACACGGTGCGTCGAACTCGACGATCGGGATGTTGGCTTCCTCTGCCTTGCGGTAGAGAGGGATGCATGCCTGCGGGTCGAGCGCCGCGTAGCCGATTGCTGCCGGCTTCTTGTCGATCGCGGTCTGCAACATCTGCAACTGCGCGTCGATCTCGGTCTCGGCCGCGGGGCCGTCGAAGGTCACGCGAACACCGAGCTCGGCCGCCTTCTCTTCTGCGCCCTGCTTGACTGCCTGCCAGAACTGGTGCTGGAAGCCCTTCGAGACCAGAGCGATGTACATCTCGTCGCCGCTGGCGTTGCCGTCAGAGGCGCCGGGGCTTGCAGCACCGCCACCGCCACCCGAGCATCCAGCGAGGACGAGCGCGGCGCTTGCCGCGATGGCCGCAAACGCGGCCTTCTTACCAAATTTCATGGAAACTCCGTTGTTTTCTGGCCAGTCATCAACTGGCTCGGACATGGATTGGTGCGTGTGCCGTGCGCGGCGGGCCGCAGGGTATCGGCGAGACGCCGAAAGAGTCGGTGGCGGCACAAAACCACCGGCTCAGGTCTTATGTACTTGAACGGTTGCGCAGCGCGTCGAAGAACACCGCGATCAGGATCACGATGCCGACCACGACGTTTTGCCATTCGGTCTGGATCGACATGATGCGCAGGCCGTTGATCAGCACGCTCATGATGAGCGCACCGATGACGGTGCCAAGGATGGAGCCTCGACCACCCATGAGCGACGTGCCACCGATGATCACGGCCGCGATCGCCTGCAGTTCGTAGCCCATACCAAGCTGCGGCTGCGCCGAGTCGAGACGCGAGGCCATCACCACACCGGCGATACCGGTGAATGTGCCGGCGAACACGTAGATCAGCACGAGCCAGCGACGGGTGTTCACGCCCGAGAGTCGGGTTGCCTCTTCGTTCGAGCCGATGGCGAAGGTGTAACGGCCGAGCAGCGTCTTGCCGAGCACAAAGAACGCGATGATCGCCAACACGCCCGTGATGAGCACGGCGTTCGGTAGCCCCGGAATCAGGGTGCCGAGCGCGATGTCCTTGAAGTTCGGCGCCGAGGTCGAGAAGTAGATCGGCCGCACACCCGAGATCACGAGGGCAAGGCCCTGCGCGATCATCATCATCGCCAGCGTCGCGATGAACGGCGGGAGTTTCAAGAACGCGATGTTCAGGCCGTTGATCAGCCCCATGAGCGCGCCGGTCGCAACACCACCGATCACACCCAGCCACATGGGCACGCCCATATTCGTGATGAACACACCGGTCATCACCGCCGCCAGCGTCATGCCGGTACCGATCGAGAGGTCGATTCCGGCGGTGATGATCACGAACGTCGTGCCAAGGGCCAGGATGCCGATGACCGCCGTCGACAGCAGGACACCCGAGATGTTGCTCCAGGTGAAGAAGTTGTTGCCGAAGATCGAGAAGAACACGACGAGCACGATCAGCGTGCCGAACGCCAGCGACTGCTGTGCTTGACGCTTCAGGAACGCGAAGGCGCCGACGGGCTTTTCTTGCATTGCGGTTTGGATGACCGTGGTCGTGGAGGGCCCCGGTGTCTTTGGGGTGCTCATGCGGCGTCCTCCCCATAGGTCGCGAGTTTCATGATTTTCTCCTGACTTGCATCCTCGTTTCGGAGGGTGCCTGTGACACGACCGTTGGCCATGACGATGATGCGGTTTGCCACCCGCAAGATTTCGGGAAGCTCCGAAGAGATGACAATGATCGACTTGCCGTCGTCGGCGAGTTGCTGGAGGAGCTTGTAGATCTCCTCCTTCGCACCGACGTCGATACCGCGGGTGGGCTCGTCAAAGATGAGCACGTCGCAGTCGCGCAGGAGCCACTTCGCGATGACGACCTTTTGCTGGTTGCCGCCCGACAGCAGCTTGACCATCTGGCCGACAGAGGGCGTCTTGATGCGCAACGACGAGACGTACTCCTTCGTCTGCGCCTTCGCCTTGCCATCGTGCATCCAGCCGAGGCGGTTTGCGTAATTGCTCAGCGAGGCGAGCGTGGTGTTGAACGTGACGTCCTGTTCGAGCATCAGGCCGAGCATCTTGCGGTCTTCAGAGAGGTAGCCGATGCCAAGGCGCACTGCGTCGGCGGGCTGCTTGATGTTGACGGTCTTGCCCGCCACCTCGATCTCGCCCTCCGTGTGAGGATCGGCACCGATGAGCGCGCGGGCGGTCTCGGTGCGACCGGCGCCCATGAGCCCCGAGAAGCCCAAAATCTCACCGCGGTGGAGCTCGAAACTTACGTCTTCGAGCAACGCCTTTGTCGACATGCCCGAAACTTTCAGCACCACCGGTTCGGCGGCGTAGTCGCGCACCGCGGGGCGTGTTCCTTCATCGATGTGCCTTCCCACCATCATTTCGATAATGCGAGGGATGTCGATTTCGTTTTTCTCCAGCGATCCGATGTATTCGCCGTCGCGCAGCACCGTGACCCGGTCGGCAAGGCGCTTGAGCTCATCCATTCGGTGCGAGATATAGATGATCGCGGTGCCACGCGCCTTCAGCTGTTCGATCAGCGTGAAGAGCACTTCAACCTCGGTGTCGGTGAGCGCGGAGGTGGGCTCGTCCATGATGAGCACCTTCGCGTCGAACGAAAGCGCCTTGGCGATCTCGACCATCTGCTGCTTGGCAACTGTGAGCTCGCCGACGATCTGGCGGGGCTCGAGTGCGATCTCGAGGCGCTGCAGGAGCTCGGTCGTCTGGGCGTTGAGTTTCGTCTCCGACAGGAAAATGCCGTTGCGCGGCTCGCGCCCGATGTAGATGTTTTGCGCGACAGTCAGGTCGCTCATCAGGTTCATCTCTTGGTGGATGATCGTCACGCCCAGCTGCTGCGCGTGCAACGGGCTCGTGATGTCGACCTCGGCACCGTTGAAGTAGATGTGGCCCGCGTCCTTTGTGTAGATCCCGGAAAGGATCTTCATCAGGGAGGATTTGCCCGCGCCATTCTCGCCGACGAGGACGAGAACTTCGCCCGCGCTGACTGACAGGTGCACATCGCTGAGCGCCTGCACGCCGGGGAATCCCTTGCTGATTCCCTCGACTTTGAGGATTGGTTCAGTCACTCATTCACCTACTTCGTTGAAGGATCCTGCGGTTCGAAAATTCGGCTCCCGCGACTTGTGAAAGGTCGGAGCAATTGTGCACATACTGCAGCCGCCAAAACAAGTTGTACCCTAATGTAACTACTCCCGCCCGAATGGGGAAGCCCTGTAATAACATCTTTATTACGGATGGCCAATGGCGGCCATTTTTCGAGAGGAATCCCATGCAAATTGGCGCTCACGCCCTCGTCTTCACCGGCACCTTTGACGAATCCGGCATCCGGCACGCAATCGAACGCACCAAGCGCGCGGGCTTCGATCTGATCGAGATTCCTCTGATGGATCCCGACGCGTTCGACTCCGGCCTTGCCGCCCGCGTCCTTGCCGACAACGAGCTGGCAGTGACCGCCTCGCTCGGCCTCACCGAGCAGACCGACCTCTCGAGCGAGGACCCCGCGATCGTCGCGGCCGGTGAGCGCACGCTCGAGCGATGCCTCGATCACGTTGCCACCATGGGCGGCGAATACCTGTGCGGCGTGATCTACTCGGCGATGCGCAAATACCAGGCGCCACCGAGCGCGGCGGGCATCGCGCACAGTGCCGCGGCGCTCGGCCGACTCGCCGACAAGGCGCGGGCCCGAGGCATCCACCTCGCCCTTGAGGTCGTGAACCGGTACGAGACCAACGTGATCAATACCGCCCGCGCGGGGCTCGGCTTTCTCGATCAGATCGCGAACGACAACGTCTCGCTGCACCTCGATACGTACCACATGAACATCGAGGAGTCGGATCAGTTCTCGCCCGTGCTCGACGCCGGGGATCGCCTCGGTTATGTGCACATTGGCGAGAGTCACCGCGGATACCTCGGCACCGGCACCGTCAATTTTGACGAGCTGTTTCGGGCCCTCGCTCGCACGGGTTATGACGGTCCGGTCGTGTTCGAATCGTTCTCGTCGGCCGTGGTGAGCCCAGAGTTGAGCAACACGCTCGGGATCTGGCGCAACCTCTGGAACGACTCCGACGACCTCGCGGCGCATGCGAACAGGTTTATTCGCGACCACCTTCGCGCGGTCGAAACGCTCGCGCTGCACTAGCCGACCCCGCCTCGGACGCGCGCTCACATCGCTCCCACCGACTCGTGCCCGACCACGCCCTTGCGCAGCAGCGCATTCCCGTACTTGCGGGTTTCACCCGTGCGCACGATCAAGAACGCGGCGCGCGCGGCGTCGTAATAGGCGAAGCGGTCGATGAATCGGGTCGTGGTGGGCGTTGTGCCCGCGGCATCCATCAACTCACGCTGCACGTCGAGGACGACACCGTCGGCCGACGTCATGAGATCGAGCGAGGGTGCGTCGTCGAGCGGAATCACGGTGCGAATCGCGGCGAGCACTTCCGGGGTGGAGGAGCCGGGGAGCACCACGACCCGTGCGCCGAGCGCCGCGGCCGGAAAGTGAGCGTCGTCGACGACAACCAAGTCGGAGTGCCCCATCGCGTCGAGGTGCAGAAGCAACTCACCGGTCAAAAGCGGATGGATGCCCTGCAACATGATCAGCCCTCTTCTTTGGGGGTGGATGCTTCTTTGGGGGTGGCAATTTCTTTGGGGTCGGATGCCGCAACGAGGCCACGCTCGGCAAGGGCGCCCCAGAACGACTCGGGGATCGAGGCATCCATGAGCGCGGCATTCTGGCGCAGCTGCTCGGGGCGACTGCTGCCCACCACGACGGAGCGCACCGCGTCATCGCGAAGCGTGTACTGCAACGCGGCCGCAGGGAGCGAGACGCCGAATTCACGGCACGCCTCGCTGATGCGCTGCACCCGGGCCCAGAGCTCGGGCGGCACGGCGCCATATTCGTAGCGGCCGTCGGCGCTCGGGTTGTCTTTCGCGAGCAGGCCCGAGTTGAAGACCGAGGCGGTGACGACCCCCGTTCCCGTGTCGTGGCACGCGGGCAGCACGTCGGCGGCGGCGGGCTGTTCGGCGAGCGTGTAACGACCGGCGACCATCAACAGGTCGAGGTCGGCCGCGAGGGTGCAGGCGAGGAGGGCCGAGGTATCCATCGACCCCACCCCGACGGCGCGCACCAGCCCCGCGTCGCGCAGCGCGACCATCGCGGGCAGCGCCTCGGCGAGCGCCTGATCGAGGTCGTGCCGCTCGGGGTCGTGCAGATACAGCACGTCGATGCGATCGAGGCCGAGGCGCTCGAGCGACTCATCGTGCGAGGCGCGGATGCCCTCGGGGCTCGCATCCCACACCCGCCGCATCGACGCCGGCACGAAGAAATCGTTGTCGGTGTCGAGCTGGTCGGTGTAGTCGGGGTTCGGGCGTAGCAGGCGTCCGACCTTCGTCGAGAGCACGAATTCGTCGCGCGGCTTGGTCTGCAGGAATGCGCCGAGGCGGCGTTCCGACAGGCCGAGGCCGTAGTGCGGCGCCGTATCGAAATACCGCACCCCGACCTCCCACGCCGTGTCGAGAATCGCCCACGACTGCTCATCGCTGAGCGCGCGAAAGAGGTTGCCGACGTTTGCCGCGCCATAACCGAGGCGGCCGAGTTCGAGGGCGCCGGGGTCGGGGCAGCCCCGGTCGAGGGCGCCGGTGATGGGTTCGGTGCCCTCAGCGCCCCGAGCGGATGCCTCGCCCTCAGGCTCGCCCAAAGGTGAACTCCGCTCGGCTCGCGGCAAGCATCTCGGTGCCGGCGCCCGGGGCAAGCGGCGGCCAGTACATGCCGTCGTGCACGTCGGTCGGCACCACGAAGTGCTCGTGGAGGTGGTCGACGTACTCGATGACCCGGCCCTCGGTGCTGCCGGTGATGGCGACAAAGTCGAACATCGAAAGGTGCTGCACGGCCTCGCACAGGCCCACGCCACCGGCGTGCGGGCAGACCGGCACGCCAAACTTTGCGGCGAGCAAGAGGTTGGCAATGTTCTCGTTGACGCCGCCGACGCGGGCCGCATCGATCTGCAGCACGCCGATCGCACCGGCCTGGAGCAGCTGCTTGAAGATCACGCGGTTCTGCGCGTGCTCGCCCGTCGCGACGCGGATCGGCGCGACGCCGCGCGCGATTTCGGCGTGGCCGAGCACGTCATCCGGGCTCGTGGGCTCTTCGATGAAGGCGATGTCGAACTCCTCGAGCGCCTTGACCCACTCGATCGCCTCGCTCACCTCCCAGCGCTGGTTGGCGTCGATGGCGATCGGGTAGCCGGGGCCGACCGCCGCGCGGGCGATGCGCAAGCGGCGAATGTCGTCGTCGAGGTTGCCGCCGACCTTGAGCTTGATCTGCCCGAACCCGTCGGCGACGGCCTCGTGGCAGAGGCGTTCAAGCTTCTCGTCGGAGTACCCGAGCCATCCCGGAGACGTCGTATACGCCGGGTAGCCGCCGCGCAGGAGTTCGGCCTCGCGCTCGGCACGGAACGGCTCCGAAGCGCGGAAGATTTCGAGGGCGTCATCTGGCGTGATCGCGTTCGTGAGGTAGCGGAAGTCGACAAGCGCGACGAGCTCTTCGGGGGTCATCCGCGAGAGGAGCTGCCACAGCGGCAGCCCCGCGCGCTTCGCCTTGATGTCCCACAGCGCGTTCACGACGGCGCCAATCGCCATGTGCATGACACCCTTTTCGGGGCCAAGCCAGCGCAGCTGCGAGTCCCAGACCAGCTCGCGCCAAATCCCGCCCATGTCGGCAAGGAGCGCCTCGACGTTGCGGCCAACCAGGTAGGGCGTGAGCGCCGCGATGGCCGCGACCTGCACATCGTTGCCACGGCCGATCGTGAAAACAAAGGCGTGACCCTCAACGCCGTCAGTGGCATCCGTCACGATCTGCACGTAGGCCGCCGAGTAGTCGGGGTCTGGATTCATCGCGTCTGAACCGTCGAGTTGGAGCGAGGTCGGAAAGCGGATGTCGAGGGTGTTGAGTGCGAGGATGCTGCTCACGGTGAACTCCTTGGGATTGGCACTCGAAGTGTAAACATCGGATGTCTATACTGTCAATGACCAGCTCAATGACGCGCTCCATCGAGAGCGCCTCCGACCGGCAATCTCAGGAGAATCATGAAATTCGCACGTCTTGGCGAAATTGGCAGCGAGATCCCCGTAGTGATTGATGGGGCATCCACCTTCGACCTCCGCCCGTTGACATCAGATGTTGACGGCGCATTTCTCGCGTCAGACCCGGTCCCCCGCGTCGCCGAAGCCCTCGCGGCCGGCACGCTTCCCGAGCTCGCTGACGCCGACGAGCTGCGCATCGGCGCCCCCATCGTCCGCCCGAGCGCGGTCGTGTGCATCGGCATGAACTATGCGGCACACGCCGCCGAATCTGGATCGGAGCCGCCGAGCATCCCGATCATGTTCTTGAAGACCCCGAACACGGTTGTCGGCCCGAACGACACGGTCGAGATTCCGCGCGGCAGCGAGAAGACCGACTGGGAGGTCGAGCTCGGCATCGTGATCGGCGCGCGGGCGTCGTACCTGAACTCGCCCGAGGAAGCCGCCTCGCACATCGCCGGATTTGTCGTCGCGAACGACATCTCGGAGCGCGCGTTTCAGATGGAGGTGTCGGGCGGGCAGTGGTCGAAAGGCAAGTGCGCCCCCGGCTTCAACCCGACCGGACCGTGGCTCGTCACGCCCGACGAGGTCGACCACGGCAACCTGCGCCTGCGCAGCTTCGTCAACGGCGAGCCGCGGCAAGATTCTTCGACCAGCGACATGATCTTCTCGGTCGAGCACATCGTCTGGCACCTGAGCCAGTACCTCACGCTCGAACCGGGCGACCTGGTACTCACCGGCACGCCGCAGGGCGTCGCGCTTTCGGGCAAGTTCCCCTACCTTCGCGACGGCGACGTCTGCGAGATCGACATCGAGGGCCTCGGTCGCCAGCGACAGGAGTTCGTCGCGCACGGCGCCGTGCCCGTATCGAGCATCGCCGACACCGAAGCGGGGGCATGACATGAGCACGCAGGCTGAATTCGCTGGACTCGTCGCAATCGTCACGGGTGGGGCATCCGGAATCGGAGCCGCCATCGCACGGCGCCTCCACGACGGCGGCGCGCAGGTTGCAGTCCTCGACCTCGCTCCCGAAGGCGCCGACCCCGCGCACGCTGCGTTCGCCGCCGACGTCTCTGATCGTGCATCGGTGGATGCCGCCGTCGCGGCCGTTGCCGAACGCTTCGGTCGCATCGACATTGTGATCAACAACGCGGGCATCGGCTCGATCGGGAACATCGCCGCGAACGGCGACGACGAGTGGGCACGGGTGCTGAGCATCAACGTGACCGGCATCGCGCGCGTCACCGCAGCCGCCCTGCCGTGGCTGCGCCGCTCGCCCGCCGCCGCCGTTGTGAACACGTCATCGATCGCCGCGACCGCGGGGTTGCCCGAGCGCGCGCTCTACACGGCCTCGAAGGGTGCGGTGCTCTCGCTCACGCGTGCGATGGCCGCCGACCACCTGCGCGAAGGCATCCGCGTCAACGCCGTGAACCCGGGCACCGCCGACACCCCGTGGATCGGACGCCTGCTCTCACAGGCCGCCGATCCCGAGGCCGAGCGGGCAGCGCTCAACGCCCGCCAACCGCATGGCCGTCTCGTCTCGGCCGACGAGGTTGCCGGCGCGGTGGCCTACCTGGCCAGCCCGCGCGCGGGTTCGACCACGGGCGTCGCGCTTGCCGTCGACGGCGGGATGCAGGAGCTGCGGCTCCGCCCGATCGAGTAGCCGCGCGCGGCTGGTGCTGGCGCTGGCCCGTCAAGACACAGTGCTGACTCCGAAACACAGTTGCACCACCTGTGTTTCGGAGTCAGCGCTGTGTTTGGGTGAGGGAGGGGGACCGGGCCGGCGCCCCATCACCCCAAGTAGAACCGCTCCGCGTTGTGCCAGAGCACGCAGTCGGCGGTGTCGGCATCGACGCGGCTCGCAAGCCACGCCCGCACGAACGCCAACCACCGCGCATACCCGCTGCTGGGCGACGACGCGGGCCAGTCACTGCCGAAGACACAGCGATCGGGGCCGAAGGCCGAGAGTGCGGCATCCATAAAGGGAGTCAGCCCTTCGGGCGTCCAATCCGGGGTCGTTTCGCCCGGCAGCCCCGACAGCTTGACCCACACGTTGGGCTCGTCCGCGCACGCCTGCAGCGACGACTGCCACCGCGCAAAGCCTTCGCCGGGCGCGCCGCCGGGGCCCTCGAGCGGGGGCTTGCCGAGGTGGTCGAGCATGATCGGCAGCGCGGGCACGGCGCGGGCGAGCGCGGCAACATCGCCGAGCAGGTGCGAGCGCACGCAGGCGTCGAAGGTGAGACCCGCGGATGCCACGGCCCGCGCCCCCGCAATAAATGCGTCGCTCACACCGAAGCCCGGCGCCTCGTCCTGCGTCATTCGGCGCACCCCGCGCACCAGCGAATGCTCGCGGAGCGCGTCAAGGTGCGTCCCGACGCCGGCACCCAGCTCGACCGGCGCGAACGCGATGATGCCGGCAATCGGCAGGTGTTCGGCGAGCCCGCTCACCCAATCGACCTCGGCGAGCGCCTGTTCGTCGGCGGCACCGGCCTGCATGAAGATGTACTTCAGCGAAACGTCAGTCGGCACATCGGCCGTCGCTTCGGCGAGCTCGCGTGCGGCGAAAGGTCGGTGCAGTGGCGGCACGTCGATGAGCCAGTCGTAACGCAGCACCGAGGGATCCCAGAGGTGGAGGTGCGTGTCGAGAACCTTCATGGGGCCATTGTGCCCGCCAACCCCACGTGACAGCTACCCGCCCCTGACGGCGCCGACAAACCACTCGTGACCGAGCCGACGGGCCGCTCGGCACCCGCATACATCCGAACTCTCGCCGCGTTCTCGATACCATGACCCTCATGGCGGTAACCGACAAGGCAATCGAAAAAATCAAGGCGATGATCACCAGCGGTGAGCTCGCACCCGGCGACCGCCTGCCCCCTGAGAAAGAACTCAGCGAGCATCTGGGGCTCTCACGCAGCTCAATGCGCGAGGCGGTCAAGGCCCTCGAGGTCATTCGCGTGCTTGATGTGCGCCGCGGCGATGGCACCTACGTCACGAGCCTCGAGCCTCGCCTCCTGCTCGAGGCGATGTCGTTCGTCGTCGACCTGCATGACGACAGCTCGATCCTCGAGATCTTCGCGGTGCGCCGCATTCTCGAACCCGTCGCCACCGGCATGGCCGCGCAACACATCGACGCCGAGCGGCTCACCGCCCTGCGCGCCGAGATCGAGGCCGTCAACGACAGCCCCGACGTCGAAAATCTTGTCCGCCACGACCTCGCCTTCCACCGCGGCATCGTCGAATGCTCGGGCAATGCCTATCTCGCCGGCCTCATCGAAAGCCTGTCAAACCACACCGTTCGCGCACGCGTGTGGCGCGGACTCACACAGGCAGACGCCGTCGAACGCACGCTTGCCGAGCACACCGCCATCCTCGATGCCCTCGAATCTGGCGACGCCGAACTCGCCGCCGCCCTCACGACCGTGCACATCTCGGGTGTCGAGAAATGGCTCCGAGACGCGAGCCAGCTTCCCTAAGAAATCCGCCGACTCGCGGCCTCAAACTCGGCCGCCGACCGCTCGCTCACCTCGTCGACGAGCATCGCCTCGAGCACGGCGGGCGCCGCGGTGAACCGCGCAACCCCCACGGCGCGAAGCGCAACGATGTCGGCAGGGGTGCGCAGGCTGGCCGCGAGCACCTCGGTGCCCGATCCTTCGAGCATCCGGTGCATCTCGCCAATTTCGGCGAGCGCGTTGCGCCCCACATCGTGCATGCGACCAAAGTATGGCGCGATATACCTCGCACCATACGCCGCCGAGGCAAGCGCCTGCGCCGCCGAGTACACGGCGGTCACGAGCACGGGCACGCCGCGCTCGACCAGGGTCCGCGTCACGACGAAACCGTCGCGCGTTGCCGGCACCTTGATCACGACGCGATCGCCAAGTGAGATCATTGGTTCAGCGTGCGCGAGCATGGTTGCGGCATCCACACCCCACGTTTGGAAGAAGACCTCGCGCGCACCCTGCCCGACCCAACGTTCGTAGAGCGCGGGGATCTCTGAGACACGCGCGCCGCCGCGTTCGAGGATGGTGGGGTTTGTGGTGACGCCCGTGACAAGGCCGGCCTCAAGCAGCGGATCGATGAGCCCGGTCTCGGCGCTATCGACATAGAGATGGGGTGCGTGCATCGTGGCTTTCCCTGCTGTTTTAAGGTGGCGACTCCGCGTCTCCGCTAATGTAATTACAGGCTAGAGCGCTTGTCAACGAAGATGTACACACGAAAGACAGAGAGCACAATGACGCAGGAACACACCGAAGCCGGCACGCGAGCGGGCGTCATGATCGTGGGCAGCGTCACCGCCGACCTCACAACGTTCTCGCACCGCCTTCCGGCCCGTGGTGAGACGATTCACGGCGATGCGTTCACGCTCGTGCTGGGCGGCAAGGGCGCAAACCAGGCTGTAGCCGTCGGCCTCGCCGGCGCCGACGCCCACTTCGTCTCGTGCGTTGGCTCCGACCTCTTCCACGACATGGTCGTTGAGAGCCTCACCGACGCTGGCGTGCACATCGAGCACCTTCGCACGGTCGAAGGGCCGACCGGCATCGCCCACATCCGCGTAGATGACTCGGGCGAGAACGACATCGTCATGGTGCCGCTTGCCAACTCGGCCCTGAGCGTCGAGCAGATCGACAAGGCATTCGACGCGCTCGAGGGCCGCTGCTCGGTGCTCCTGACGCAGCTTGAGATTCCCGCCGAGCTCTCGAGCCACGCTGTCCGCACCGCTCGTTCGCGCGGCCTGACCGTGGTGCTCGATCCCGCGCCCGCACTCCCGCTCGAGGAGTCGCTCTGGCAGCACATCGACATCGTCACGCCCAACGAAACCGAGGCGGGCATTCTCACCGGCATCCCCGTCA
Organism: Actinomycetes bacterium; assembly: GCA_029777095.1. GTDB lineage: Bacteria > Actinomycetota > Actinomycetes > Actinomycetales > Microbacteriaceae > Microbacterium. Next base: position 32,826 of record JAKOTS010000073.1, read on the forward strand.
ATGATGTCGCTTCGGCCGCCGAGGCCGGCGCATGGTTCTTGGCCCGCGGCGCAGGCTCGGCGCTCATCACCCTCGCCGGTGCGGGCGCACTGCTCGTCACCCCCGAAGGCAACACCCACTTCCCCGCGATCCCCGTGACCCCCGTGGACACGACGGCCGCCGGCGACAGCTTTGCCGGATACCTCGGTGCAAGCCTCGCGCTCGGGATGCCGCTGCCCGACGCAATCCGCAGGGCCGGCGCCGCCGGTGCAATCACCGTCACCCGCCGTGGCGCTTCGCCGAGCTTGCCCCACCGCGGCGAGGTCGACGCGCTGCTGGCCACAATGACCACCGAAGGAATCAGCTGATGCGCCACAACGACGGAACCATCAACCCCCAGCTCTCTCGCGTCGTCTCTGAGACCGGGCATACCGACCTCATCGTCGTCACCGACGCGGGCCTGCCCATTCCCTCAGGGAGCGAGCGCATCGACCTCGCCTACCGCCCGGGCGCACCCGCATTCTTCGACGTGCTCGACACGGTGCTTGCCGAGATGGCCGTCGAAGGCGCCACAGTCGCGGCCGAGATCGCCGAGCACAGCCCCGAGGTGCTCGAGGGCCTGCGCGAGCGGTTCGCCGGGATGGGTTTTGAGATCGAGCTCGTGCCACACACCGAGTTCAAGGCCCGCACCCACGGGGCCCGCGCGTTCGTCCGGTCCGGTGAGTTCACCCCCTACGCCAACGTGATCCTGCACGCGGGCGTCGCGTATTAGGCCGACATGACGATGAGCACCCTGAGCGCGCCGACACACGGCATCGACCGCCAGTCGGCAGCCCCGATGTACGACCAGCTCAAGCAGCTGATTGTCGATGGCATCGCCCGCGACAAGCTCGGCCCGGGTGATCTGCTCCCGGGCGAGCACCGCATGTGCGAGCAGTACGGCATCTCGCGCACGGTTGTGCGGCAGGCGCTCGCGCAACTCGAACACGAGGGTGTCGTCGAGCGCGTCAAGGGCAAGGGCACGTTCGTCGCGCGGCCAAAAACCGCCGAAAGTCTGGTGCACACGCTCGCCGGGCTCTTCGAAGAGGTCGAGCGCCGCGGCGGCCACGTGCACAGCGAGATCCTGAGACACGAGCGCGTGCCAGCCAGCGTCGACGTTGCGACCGCGCTACAGCTCACTCCCGGCGAGCCGGTGGTGGCACTTGAACGTCTCCGCTCAATCGACGGCGAGCCATGGTCACTGACGACGACCTGGATGCCTGAGGACGTCGGCGGAATCACCTTCGAGGCCGAGATGGCTGAGGCTTCGCTCTATGCGATTCTCGCCGAACAGGGCTGGCATGCGGTGCGTGGCCTGCGCTCGGCCGAGGCGACGATTGCCTCCCCCGAGCAGAGCAAGCTCCTGCACATGAGCCCGGGCAGCGCGCTGCTGCTCCTGCGCAGCACCAGCTTTGACATCAAGGACCGCCCGATCGAACACTTCGTGGCGTTCCACCGCGGCGACCGCAGCCGGTTCGAGTTCGAGCTGCGCGCGAGCGAGTCGACCACGGAGCTCGTGCACGTTCGCGAGTAGGTCGCGCTGGCTGGGCGGCCCCCGCTACAACCCGCCCGACCCGCGAAGCCGCGCCCCGCTACAACCCGAGCTCACCCGCGAGCGCGGTGAACAGCGGCACCGGGTCGTCCGCGCCGGGCAACGACTGCACGCACACGTGGTTTGCCCCCGCGGCGAGGTGCGCCTCGACCGCGGCGGCGAGCACCGCGGGTGCTCCGTGCGGGACCAGCGCGTCGACGGCCGCATCCGTCACGCCGTTATCGAGATCGGATGCCGCAAACCCATGTGCCTCGAGCGTGCGCCGGTAGTTCGACAGACCCATGTAGCGCGAGAGGAACGCCCGCGCGGTGGCGCGCGACGCCTCGACATCGGTTCCGAGCACGAGCCGCTGCTCGGGAGCAACGAGCGCGTCTGGACCGACAACCTCGCGGGCGAATGCCGTGTGGGCGGGCGTGGTCAGGTAGGGGTGCGTCCCGGCTGAGCGCTCCGCCGAGAGCCGTAGCGTGCGGGCACCGAGCGCCGCAATCACGCGGCGGTGCACGGGCACCCCGTGCGCGTCGAGCGCGTCGAGATACGACACCAGCGCCGCATACGGCTTCTCGAAACGGTCACCGATCGCCTCGCGGTGCCCGATGCCGATCCCGAGCACGAATCGCCCCGGGTGGGTGCGTTCGATGCGATGAAAGGATGCCGCAACCTCCTCCGCGGGCGCCGTCCAGATGTTCACGATCCCGGTCGAGACCACCAGGGTGTCGCTCGCATCGAGCAGCGCCTCGGCGATCGCCAGGTCGGCGCGCGGGGAGCCACCGATCCAAAGCGTGCCGTAGCCAAGCCGCTCAACGACGCCCGCGAGGGCCGGTTCGAGGCTCGTGCTCGTGCCGGATCGCCACACGCCGACGCTGCCGAGCCCCGGAAGCGAAGCGTCCTGGGGCGCGGGTACAGAAGGTGAAGTATTCGTCATGTCAGCTCCAAAGTGCGGGGGTCGGGCGATACGAAAGGGCGGTCTCGGCAACGTCTGGCGCCAGCTCACCGATCGATGCCGGCATCCATTTGGGCGAACGGTCCTTGTCGATGAGCTGCGCGCGGATCCCCTCGACCAGGTCGGGTTGCGTGGCCGCAAACCACAAGACGAGCCCGTACTCCTGCTCGAGCGCGGTGCGCAGGTTCGGCAGCGCACGCGCCCGACGCACCGCGGCGAGCGACACGGCAAGACTCGTGGGCGAGAGGGTTTCGAGCGCATCTGCGCAGGTGGATGCCGCAGCCTCCGGTCGCGCCCGCAACCGGCCGATGATCTGCGCGACCGTGTCGGCGGCGAACGCCTCATCGATCCACGTGCGGTCGGTGTCAAACGGCGCCGGTGGCGGCTGTTCAGAGAAACTCTCCACGAGCGCGACGACGTCTGCGCGGTCGAGCCTCCGCTCGTCGCCCACCGCCCGCTCGGCCGCGGCCGCGAGTGCGACCTGCAGATCATCGAGACGGTCACTGGGCACGAAGAGGTCGGCAAATCCGGCAATGATTGAGTCGGCGGCATCCATCGTCGCACCCGTCAGCGCAATATATTCGCCGAGGCGCCCCGGTGCGTGCGCGGCGAGCCAACTGCCCCCGACGTCGGGGGTGAGCCCGATCCGGGTTTCGGGCATGGCGAGCGCCGAGCGCTCGGTCACGACCCGCACGGCGGCGTGCCCCGCAAGCCCAATGCCGCCGCCCATCGTGATGCCGTCGGCAAAGACCACGATCGGGGTCGTGTACTCGTGAATCATCGCGTTCAGGGCGTACTCGCGCCGAAAGAATGCCGCCACCTCGTCGGCCTCGCCCGCGCGGATTTGTGCCGATAGGCCCCGCACATCGCCGCCGGCGCAGAGCCCTCGCCCGCCGGCGCCGGTCAGCAGCACGATGGCGACGTCGGTGTCGTCTCGCCAACCATCGAGCGCCGCCGCAAGCCCGTCGATCATGTCGAGCGAGAGGGCGTTGAGGGCCTCGGGCCGGTTCAGAGTGAGTTCTGCCAGCCCGCGCCCGGCGCGGGACAGCACACGATCAGTGGGTGCGGTCATGCGCCCCACGGTAGCGCGGTTGGACTGCGGTGCGGCTCGCTATCGGCGAAGATAGAAGAAACGACCACCCATTGAGAGGGACGCGAATGCCCGAAGGACAGGTACTCGAGTTCTCGGGACTCACAAAACGCTTCGGCGCGGTGACCGCGGTCGAGAACTTTTCGGCCCGCATCGAACCGGGCGTGGTCACGGGCTTTCTCGGGCCAAACGGTGCCGGCAAGACAACCACGCTCCGAATCCTGCTCGGACTTGTGACGGCGAGCGAAGGCACAGCCACGATCGGCGGCGTGCCCTACGCGGCGCTGCGCCACCCCTTGCAGTCGGTCGGCGCGGCGCTTGAGGCATCCAGTTTTCATCCCGCACGCACGGCCCACAATCACCTCAAGATCTACGCGCAGGCGGCGGGGCTGCCGCTTTCGCGCGTTGACGAGTCGCTCGCGGTGGTTGGTCTCGAAGAGGTCGCCGACCGCAAGGTGGGCGGATTTTCACTGGGGATGCGCCAGCGCCTGGGTCTTGCATATGCCCTGCTTGGCGATCCCGGCGTGCTGGTCCTCGATGAGCCGGTGAACGGCCTCGACCCCGAAGGCATCAAGTGGATGCGCGGGCTGCTGCGCACGCTCGCGGCGCAGGGACGGACCGTGTTGCTCTCGTCACACCTCCTCACCGAGGTGCAGCAATCGGTCGACAATCTGGTCATCATTTCGCGGGGGCGCCTGGTCTACCAGGGTGGTCTCGCCGAGCTTTCCGAGACCGAGCAGACGCTGGTCGTCGCTGACTCACCCGACCGGGCGGCACTTGCCGCCGCGTTCACCGCCGCCGCGCTCGACTTTGATGCGCTGCGCTCGGGCTTGGTCGTGCGCGGGCAAGAACCCGCCGCGCTTGGGCAGATCGCACTGGCCGCGGGCGTGCCGCTGTCGGGCCTTGCGCGCAAGGGCGGGGGCATCGAAGAGATCTTCCTCGACCTGGTCAGCGGGGTGCGGACGCACCCGAGCGC
>JAKOTS010000081.1 GCA_029777095.1 Actinomycetes bacterium
GCAGGCTCGTGATGAGAAGGTCGCGGATGTTGGGCTCGTCGTCGACGATGAGGATGCGAGGGGCATTCATGTCTTCATTATTGCCTCAGCAGGGCCTCTCCGTGTCAAGCGCGCGCGAAGAGTCCTGATGAGAGGAGAGAAGTTGACGCCGTAGACAGCGACACGCGGCGGTCATAAGGTCGGGAGTGGGCCAAGGGAGCACCCCCGAAGGGAGCAACATCATGTCGCATTTCGTGATCGTTGGAGGCGGGCTGGCTGCGGCATCCGCTGCCGAAACGCTGCGCGCGGAGGGCTTCGATGGCGATGTCACCGTCGTCACGCGTGAGGCGCATGCGCCCTACCAGCGTCCGCCGCTGTCGAAGGGGTACCTCGCGGGCGCCGAGGGCCTCGACGCTGTGATCGTGCATCCGGAGGAGTGGTACGCCGATAACGCGATCGATCTGCGCACGTCCACCGAGGCCACGCACCTCGACCCAGAAGCGCACACGGTGACGCTTGGCGGCGGCGAGAATGCCAGCGACACCGCCGAAACCCTCCACTACGACAAGCTCCTCCTCGCCACCGGGGCTTCGTCGCGCATGCTGCCGATCGAGGGCGCCGACCTTGCTGGGGTGCACACGCTGCGCACGCTCGACGATTCCGACGCGCTCGCCGCGGTACTCCGGCATGGTGGCCGCTCGCTCGTGCTGATCGGTTCGGGGTGGATCGGCATGGAGGTTGGCGCGACCGCCCGCACGCTTGGCAACAGCGTGACCATTCTTGAGCGCGAAGCGGTGCCGCTTGCGGTGGCTGTCGGCCCCGAGATGGGCCGAGTGTTCCAGGCGCTCCATGAGGCAAACGGCGTTGATCTGCGCACGCAGGTGAACGTCGAGCGCATCGTGGGCCGCGGTGGGCAGGTCACCGGCGTCGTCGTCGACGGCGAAACGGTGCCCGCCGACCTGGTGTTGATTGGCGTGGGCGCGGTGCCGGCCCTCGAACTCGCGACCGACGCGAACCTCGCGATCGGCAATGGGGTGTTGGTGGATGCCGCGCTCCGCACCAGCGCCCCCGATGTGTTTGCGGCGGGCGATGTCGCAAACGCTTTTCACCCCGTCGTCGCGCGCCACCAGCGCAGTGAGCACTGGGCCAACGCGCTGAACGCGGGCCCGGTGGCGGCAAAGTCGATGCTCGGCCAGCGGGTGTCGTTCTCGCAGATTCCCTACTTCTACACCGACCAGTTCGACCTCGGCATGGAGCTTTCGGGTTACCCGTCGCTCATGGCTGAGGCGAAGCTGCACGTGCGCGGCGATGTCGCCGGGCGCGAGTTCATCGCCTTCTGGGTTGATCACGGCCGGGTTGTGGGCGGTATGAATGTCAATGTGTGGGACGTCAACGAGCAGGTGCAGGCGCTGATCCGCTCGGGCGATGTGGTCGACCTTGCCGCATTGCTCGACCCGAACACCCCGTTGGAGCGACTGCTGGCATGATGAGGGGAATGCAGAACGATTTCTCGCGCCCCCTCGCCGTCATGGCAATCGTCAACCGCACGCCCGACTCGTTTTACGACAAGGGCAAGACATTTGCATTGGATGCCGCAGTCGCGGCCGGTGCCGCAGCGTTCGAGGCAGGCGCCACCATCGTCGATGTCGGCGGCGTGAAGTTTGCCCCCGGCCCGGCCGTTGCGATCGAAGACGAGATCGCGCTCGTGGTGCCGGTCGTGCGTGAGCTGGCGCTGCTGGGCGACGTGAGCGTTGACACGTTCCACCCCGCCGTCGCGCGGGCCGCCATCGAGGCGGGCGCCGCGATCATCAACGACACCACCGGGCTCCGCGACCCGCAGATGGCCGATGTGGTGGCCGACAGCGAGGCGCGCATTGTGATCGCGCACAGCCTCGCGACCCCGCGCACTCAGCACCCGCTGCCGCACTACGACGACGTCACGGCCGAGGTGGGCGCGTTTCTGCGTCAGCGTTCAGACCTGGCGCTCGAGCGGGGGATCCCCGCCGAGCGCATCATCATCGACCCGGGCCACGACCTCAACAAGAACACCCTGCAGACGCTCGAGATCACGCGCAGGCTCGATGAGATCGCCGCGATCGGGTTCCCGCTCCTGGTGGCGCTGTCGAACAAAGACTTCATTGGCGAAGCGCTTGGGCGCGAGCGTGACCAGCGCGTGGCCGGTTCGCTCGCGGCCGCAGTGTTCTGCGTGCTGCACGGTGCGAGCATCGTGCGGGCGCACAACGTGCCAGAAACCGTCGACGCCCTCCGCATGGTCGAGTCGATCCTCGGCTGGCGGGTCCCCGAAAACCTGGTGCACAACATGCGAGCAGAAGGAAACGACTAATGCCAAACCGTGCCGAGTTTCACGCCGCGTACGCCCTGCCGGATCGGACGACGCCCCGCGTGCGGATGAACTTCGTCTCAAGCATCGACGGCGCCGTCTCGGTCGAGGGTCGCAGTGGCGGCCTCGGCGGCGACGGCGATCGTCGCCTGATGCAGGTGCTGCGCTCGCTCTGCGACGTGGTGCTCGTCGGTGCGAGAACGGTGCTGGTCGAGGGCTACGGCGGGCTTCGCCTCGAAGCTGAGGATGCCGCGTGGCGCGAGTCGCACGGACTCCCGGCGCAGCCGCGGCTCGCAGTCATGTCGCGCACGCTCAGCGTTGGGCCGGAGCATCCATTCTTCGCAGAGGCCGTCACGAGACCGATCGTGGTGACCTCCGCGGCCGCGCCGGTGGAACAGCGCGAAGCGCTCGCCGCAGTGGCCGATGTGCTCGTGTGTGGCGACGACGACGTCGACCTTGCCGAGGCGGTGCGCGCGCTCGCCGAGCGGGGCCTCAGCCAGGTGCTGTGCGAGGGCGGGCCACACGTGTTCGGCGCGCTCGCCGAGGCAGATCTGGTGAGTGAGGTGTGCCTGACGCTGAGCCCGGTGCTCGTCGGCGGCGATGTCGGGCGAATCTTGCGCGGCACCCCCGAGCGCGAACACGCGATGCGGCTAGTGCACGCGCTCAGCGACGACGACGGGTTCGTATTTTTGCGCTACCGCGCAGGCTGAGCGTCGAGCGCGTCGGCGTCCAAGATCACGTACGAATAACCCTGCTCAGCCAAGAAGCGCTGCCGGTTCTGGGCGTAGTCCTGGTCGATCGTGTCGCGCGCGATGAGCGTGTAAAAGCTGGCCGTGTGCCCCGACTGCTTGGGCCGCAGGAGCCGTCCGAGGCGCTGCGCTTCCTCCTGGCGTGAGCCGAACGACCCCGACACCTGAATCGCGACGGATGCCTCGGGCAAGTCGACTGAGAAATTCGCGACCTTCGACACCACGAGCACGGTGATTTCACCCTCGCGGAATGCGCGATAGAGCGCCTCGCGCTCGTCGATCGGGGTGGCGCCCGTGAGTTTGGGGGCGTTCAGCGCCTCGGCCAATTCGTCGATCTGGTCGAGGTACTGGCCGATCACGAGAATCCGCTCACCTGGGTGCCGGGCGACGAGGGTCTTCGCGACCTCGAGCTTGGCGGGGGCGGTTGCCGCGAGCCGGTAGCGGTCATCGTCGGCCGCGGCGGCGTACGCCATGCGCTCGTCGGCGGGCAGGTCGATGCGCACCTCGTAGCAGGCGGCCGGAGAAATGAAGCCCTGCGCCTCGATCTCTTTCCAGGGCGCATCGAAGCGCTTTGGCCCGATCAGGCTGAAGACGTCGCCCTCGCGGCCGTCTTCGCGCACGAGGGTCGCCGTGAGGCCGAGGCGGCGGCGCGCCTGCAACTCGGCGGTCAGCTTGAACACCGGTGCCGGCAGCAGGTGCACCTCGTCATAGAGGATGAGGCCCCAGTCGAGCGCGTCGAGGAGCGAGAGGTGCGCGTATTCGCCCTTTCGCTTGGCCGTGAGGATTTGGTAGGTCGCGATCGTGACGGGCTTGACCTCTTTGACCTGCCCCGAGTACTCGCCGATCTCGTCTGGCGTCAGTGTGGTGCGGCGCAGGAGCTCGTCGCGCCACTGGCGGGCCGAAACGGTGTTGGTCACGAGAATCAGCGTGGTGGTCTTGGTCGCGGCCATCGCGCCGGCGCCCACGAGGGTTTTGCCGGCGCCACAGGGCAGCACGACAACGCCCGAGCCGCCGTGGGTGAAGCTTTCCACAGCATCGTTTTGGTAGGGGCGCAGGGCCCAATCGCTCTCGTCGAGTGCGATCTGGTGCGGGGTGCCAGCAGTGTAGCCGGCGAGATCTTCGGCGGGCCAGCCGATTTTGAGCAACTCTTGTTTGATCGCGCCGCGGGCCCAGGCATCCACCCGATAACTGTCGTCGCTCGCCTGCCCAAGCAACAGCGGCGCGATGCGGCGGTTTTTCGCCACCTCGGTGAGCACTGCCGGGTCAGTGCTGCGAAGCAGGAGCGCACCCTCGGCGTCGCGTTCGATCACGAGGCGGCCGTAGCGACCGACGCTTTCGCGGATGTCGGTGCTCACCGATGGCGGCACCGGAAACTTTGAGTACTGCTCGAGCGTGGCGAGCATGCTCTCGGCATCGTGCCCGGCGGCGCGGGCGTTCCAGAGTCCGAGGCGGGTGATCCGGTAGGTGTGGATGTGCTCGGGTGCGCGTTCGAGTTCGGCAAAGACCGAGAGATCGTGGCGTGCAGCCTCGGCGTCCGGGTGTGCCACCTCGAGCAGCACGGTCCGGTCGCTCTGCACGATGAGAGGCCCGTTCGACATAGCGAGCAAGTCTACTCGCGGCGCACGGCGGTGATACTCGAAAGTGGCAGAGTGCGTTCGAGGTCGGCCTGCTTGTCGCGCCCGCGCACGCGGCCGCCGCCGATACCGGTCAGCTCCATCGTGAACTCGCGGTGTTCGCCGCCGGGGAGCGCGACGACCAGGGTGAGGGTCTCGCGGGCGCGCACGGCAATTTCGAGGTCGCGGGCGAGCCAGGCGTCGTCGCTCTCGAGGGGCGGGGCGTTTCGCAGCGCGGTCACGAGCGGGGCATACGCTTCGGCGGGCGAGAGCTCGGGTGCGGGAGCGACGGCGATCTTGTTGCGGTGCAGGGGCTCGATGGCCCCGGCCTCATCGAGCGCTGCCGCGGGGTAGCGGGCATCGATCAGCGACCAATAGACCACGTCGCGGGCGGCACGCGATTCGAGGCCGCCCTCGCCGGGCGCAAGCCCCAGCGGCTGGAGCGACTGGTCGACCAGCAGGGTCTCGAGCAGCGCGGGCTCGTCGGTGGTGATCAGGGTGCGAAGCGCGCGCCCGCCGGGTTCGCGCGGCGGTGCATCCAGTGCCTGGACGCGAACCATGCCGTGCCGACCGGCCGCCGACGTGATCAGGTAGTCGAGCGGCTGCGGCACGCCCGTGATCGAGATCGACGCAAGAAACGACCGCATCGATTCGGCGGTTTCGCCGGCGGTGACGGCGGCGGCGATGGTCTCGGCGGTGAACCGATAGGTGGATGCCTGAGCATGTGATTCGCGACGCGCCATCGTTCGAAGGCGCAGATCAAGCGTTGGCGCGAGGGGGCCGGGCGCGATCGCGGTGAGGTCGTTTTGCAGGTAGACGGTGTCGACCTCGCTGGGCAGGAGCGCACCAAGGGCTTCGCGCGCCGCCGCAGCGTCGCCGTCAGGATCGGCCCAGAGCAGGGCGGCCCACGTGGTCTCGATCCCGTCGGCGGTCACCAGGCCCCAGGCCTCTGCCTGCGCCCGCAACGCCTCGGCCCGCGCGGGCCAGGTCGCATCCGCCGGATACGCGGTGCGCCAGGTGCGGGCATCACTTTCGACACGGATGCCACGGGGCAGCGTCGCCCGCCAGGCCCGCGCGACGCTGACCCAGCGTTCGAGGGTGGGCAGGCGCATCCACTGTGAACCCTGCGGTGTGACGAGCCAGTGTCGGCCGACGAGGGTGAGGAGTTCGGTGCCGACGGCCAGCGCGATCAGCGCGTCGATGTCGGCGGCGTGCGGCGCCGCGTCTTCGGCGAGGCGGCGGCGGTCGTTCGCGCCGATCGTGCCCGACACGATGCGGGTGAGCGGTGTGGCGAGGGTCTCGATGAGGATGTCGCCGAGGGCGCCGACGCTGGTGAACGCGCGTTCGGCGGTGGCTGCTGTGTCGGCGTCAGAGTCGGTGTCGGACGCGGCGGCTGCTGCGTCGGGCGTGGTGCCGGCCGCGTCGCTGGCGGCCCATGCGGCGACCTGCTCGGCGACCGGGCCGTACAGCACGCCCGCCTCGTCGATCAGCGCGAGCGCCTCGAGTGTGGGCCGCACCTCGGCGGGCACCGCGGTGCCGGCTGAGGCGGCAGCGGCCAGCGTTTCGAGCTCAGATCTGGTCAGCTGTGCGAGTGCGCGGGCGAGGGATGCGGCATCCAACAGCCATTCTGCGGCGTCGAACGCGTCTGCCCAGCGTGCCGTGTGCGGCGCAGCACGCGCGGTGAGGAGCGCGATCAACTGCGCGTCATCGAGCTCGCCGAGGCGCGCAGCAAGGGCGCGGACATGGGAGCTCATGGGGGCGGTCAGGCTTTTCGGCCTGCCCGCGCCTTTCGTACGAAGTTGATGATCAGCAGGAGCACGATCATTCCGAACGCGATGGGCAGCCCAAATACGGGAAGATTTGCCGCGAACTGCCAGCCGGCGACGCTGAAGTCGGTTGCCGGGTTGAGCCACCGGGCGATAAGCACGACGAACATCGAGATGATCGAGACCGCGACAAGACCAACCGCGGTGAAGGCGAGCACGCGATCAATGCGGCCGGGCTGCGGATCATTCGAAGAAGAAGGCGTGCTCATTCGACACAGCCTACCGTTGCCCTACGATGACGGGCGCCGGTGGCCTAAGCTGGGCAGTTGGAAGACCCTCCAGGGTCTCCTTCACTTCTTCACCTGCTTCCACCCGGGAGCACACAGCTATCGAGGTTCGCATGCCCACCGGCAAGGTCAGGTTCTACGACGAGGAGAAGGGGTTCGGCTTCATCGCCTCTGATGATGGTCAGGACGTCTTCCTGCACGCTTCTGCGCTCCCCGCTGGAGCTCCCGCACCCAAGGCAGGCACCCGCCTCGAGTTCGGCGTCGCCGACGGCAAGCGCGGGCTCCAGGCGCTCTCGGTTCGCGTGCTCGATGCACCCCCGAGTCTCGCTCGGCAGAAGCGCAAGCCTGCCGACGACATGGCTGTCATCATCGAAGATCTCGTCGGCCTGCTCGACGGGCTCGGCGGCGACCTTCGCCACGGTCGGTACCCGTCGGCTTCGCACACGCGCAAGGTCGCAACGGTCTTGCGCAAGGTCGCGGACGAGCTCGATGTCTGAGGCCGGCGAGGGTATGGCAGTGTCTGACGCCGAGGGCGCACCGACACCCGTACCCGACGAGCGCCTGCTTGAGTCGCACGAGCTCGCGCGCACGGCCTTGCTGTCGATCACGTCGGCGCAGAGCATCGGCGACGTCGTCGGCTACACCGTCGAGGGCGAGCACGTGCTGTCGCTTCGCTTCGAGAATCGGATGCTTGGATACCCGGGCTGGTTCTGGACGGTCACGATTGCCCGTGTCGAAGGCTCAGAGCCGACGGTGCTCGAGACCGAGCTGATGCCCGGCGAGGGCGCGCTCCTTGCACCCGAGTGGGTGCCGTGGGCAGTACGGCTCGCTGACTACCAGGCCGCGCAGGCGACCGCGGCGGCCGAGCGACTTGCCGCTGGCGAAGAGGGCGACGACGACAGCGATGAGCTGGACGACGACCTCGATCTTGACGACGACGATGATGACGACGAGGACGACTTCGAGACCGACGGGTCGGCGATTCTGCACTCGGGCGACCTCGATGGTGTCGACATTGACCCCGACGATGACGACGACGAGTCGGATGACGACGATGACGACGAAAACGACGACGATTCGGACGACGAGTCAGGCGAGGATGAAGACGGCTTCATCGAAGACTCGGACGACCCCGAAGGCACCGACCGTAGCTACTAAGCACGCATCGCGCGCGATCTTGGTGTTGAACCAAAAACCGCGTGTCGAAATCTGATCCCAGATTCCGACACGCGGTTTTCGCGTTCTGCGGGTTAGAGCGAGTCGACGACAAACTCGATGGCGCCGATCAGCGCGACCACATCGGACGGCTCGATCGACACGAACGTCGCGACGCGCAACTGGTTGCGGCCGAGCTTGCGGTAGGGCTCGGTGTCGACGATGCCGTTTGCGCGCAACGTCTTTGCGATGGCTGCGGCATCCACATCGTCATTGAAGTCGATCGTGGCGACGACCGACGAGCGGTGTGCCGGGTTGGTGACGAAGGGCGTTGCGAAGGTGGATGCCTCGGCCCAGGCGTAGAGCGCCGACGACGAGGTCTCGGTGCGCTCGCCTGCCCACTGCAGGCCGCCGTTGCCGTTGATCCAGTCGATCTGGTTCTGCATGAGCAGCAAGGTCGAGAGGGCGGGGGTGTTCAGCGTCTGGTTGAGGCGCGAGTTGTCGAGTGCGCCCTTGAGGCTGAGGAACTCGGGGATGTAGCGGCCCGAGGCGGCGATGCGCTCGATGCGCTCGATCGCGGCGGGGGAGGCGAGGGCGAACCAGAGGCCGCCGTCAGAGCCGAAGTTCTTCTGCGGGGCGAAGTAGTAGACGTCTGCCTCGCCGAGCGAGAAGTCGATGCCGCCGGCGGCGCTGGTGGCGTCGATGACGGTCAGCGCGCCCTCGTCGCCGTGCACGCGGGCGACCGGGGCGACCACACCGGTCGAGGTCTCGTTGTGTGCCCAGGCGTAGACGTCGATGCCTTCGAGGGCCTCGGCGGTCGCGAGCGAGCCGGCGTCGGCCTTGCGGACGTCCGGGGCCTCGAGCCACGGGGTCTTCGCGGCGGCGGCAAACTTGCCACCGAACTCACCGAACACCATGTTCTGGCTGCGGCGTTCGATCAGACCGAAGGCTGCGGCATCCCAAAATGCAGTCGCGCCGCCGTTGCCGATGAGCACTTCGTAGCCCTCGGGCGCGCGAAACAGCTCGCTGAGGCCCGTGCGAACGCTGCCGACGAGGTTCTTGACGGGTGCCTGACGGTGTGAGGTGCCGAGGATTGCGGCGCCGGGGCCGGCGAGATATGCCAGCTGCTCATCACGCACCTTCGAGGGGCCGCAGCCGAAGCGGCCGTCGAGGGGCAAGAGTTCGCGGGGGATGGTGACGAGAGACATGGGGCAATTGTATTGCGGTCGGCCGATGTCTCCTGCCCGTGTGTCACCCGATTGGTAGGCTCGAGCGGAGAAAGACGCGATCGACGAACCCCAAATGAGGCACGGCACATGACTGATCTGATCGATACGACCGAGATGTATCTGCGTACCATCCTCGAACTTGAGGAGGAGCAGATTGTTCCGCTGCGCGCGCGTATTTCGGAGCGGCTCGGCCACTCGGGCCCGACCGTCTCGCAAACCGTCGGGCGCATGGAGCGCGACGGACTCGTTGTGGTTGCCGAAGATCGCACCCTCGAGCTGACCGATGAGGGCCGCCAGAAGGCGATCGACGTGATGCGCAAGCACCGCCTCGCCGAGCGGTTGCTCAGCGACGTGATTGGCCTCGACTGGGCGTTCGTGCACGAAGAGGCCTGCCGGTGGGAGCACGTCATGAGCGAGCAGGTTGAGCGTCGCCTGATCGAGCTGCTGAACTACCCGACCGAATCGCCCTACGGCAACCCGATCCCGGGCCTTGACCAGCTGAGCGACCAGACGAGCACGGTCTTCGCCAAGGGTGTTGTCGGGCTTGTGCGTTTGATGCACGAGACCGAGGAGCCCGTTCGCGGCACGGTGCGCCGCCTCGCCGAGCCCGCACAGGTCGACCCCGAGCTGCTCACGCAGCTGAAAGACGCGGGTGTGGTGCCTGGCGCAACCGGCGACTTCCGCTTCAACGAGGGCTATGTGCTCGTGCAGATCGACGGCAACGAGCAGAGTCTTGAACTGCCCGTCGAGATCGCCGGACACATCTTTCTGGTCGACGAACGCGACGAAAAATAGCACGACGGATGCCGCTGCCCGGCGCCTTCAACCCCGCCTTGAAGGTGACTTAACCGTTATATTCCGGTAGTCTCGTGTAGTCCACAGGCCGAAGCCAGCCGACGGACCCCACAGCGACTGCCTCTGAGGCCCGTCACCCGCTGTGGTCGAAGCCAGCACACGTGACGGGCCATCGCTCAAAAGGTGTAGAGGCGCCGGAGGACTGGTTTGGCTCAAGAACTTTCACGTGTGGATGCACCCGAAGCAGACGCACAGCGTACTGAAGGCGTGCCTTCAGGCTCATCACTTTCTCGCTCCCGCGATGCTCGACGCCTGCGTAAGGCCGAGCGGGCGGCCTCGAAACCTCGGGTTTCGGCGGCCACGCGCGGCAAGCAAGCGCGCAGCCTCGCGATCATGGCCTTCATCGTTCCGGGGCTTGTCGCCACGGTCGCGTTGCCCGCCTTCGCGAGCATGCCGACCGAAGAAGACACCGTCACGTTGCAGCAGGTTGCACAGAGCGGCGCGCAGTCGCTGGTCGTGGCATCCGAAGCCGTGGCACCAGCCGAGCTGAGTCGCGAGTCGTACTCGGCGACGACGCCCGACGAGATCGCAAAGAAGAAGGCAGCCGACGCGCTGGCAAAGCGCCTCGCCGAGAACCGCGTGGCCGTGCCCTCTTCGATGAACCTCAACATGGTTGCCCCCGGCACCGGCGCGGTGCGCTGGCCGATCTCGGGCTTCCGCCTGGGCCGTGGCCTCGGCGACTCGGGCTACCACCAGGGTGTCGACCTACTCGCGCCCGGCGGCACCCCGCTGTTCGCAGCGGCCGACGGCGTGGTTCGTGTTTCGTCTGAGGGTTACAGCGGTTACGGCGTCGCCGTCGTGATCGAGCACGTCATCAACGGGCAGCGCGTTTCGACGCTCTACGGCCACATGACCTACGGCAGCCGTCAGGTTGTGCAGGGGCAGGCAGTGTCGGCTGGCCAGCTGATCGGCCTCGTCGGTAGCACCGGTAGCTCGACCGCCAACCACCTGCACTTCGAGGTGCGCATCAATGGTGGGCTCGTTGACCCGTGGGCGTGGTTGAACGCCAACGCTGGCTAACAGCACTCTTTTTCTTTCGGCGCGGCCACCCTTCGTGGGTGGCCGCGCCGCGTTGTTGGTCGGGCGTCCCGCCGTGCGTTTTGCGCGCGTCCTCCTGCGCGTTGCAATCGTGACCCGAAATGTTGCCTTCGATGTCGGCGGCGTGAGTTACCCTGACTTTCGACGCTGGACACGGTGAAAGGACGTCGATGGGCGAGAACGCGAACCGAGGGCGCACTCCAACCAAGAGTGCGCTGGGCTCGTGCGTCCATATACATGCCTCGCACACGAACCACGGGCATCCCGTGGCGCCAAGGCGCTGTCTTTAAGACGGCGCCTTTTTTCGTGTGCGCGAGTTTTTTCGCTGCAGGTCCTTCGTCGATACGTCGATGACCGGGAAGCCGTCCCGGCCGTTCGAAGGAGAATGCACATGCGCACACTCGTCCTCAACGCGGGCTACGAGCCACTGGCGATCGTCTCATTCAAGCGCGCGCTGGTGCTCGTGCTGAACGACAAGGCGACCGTGATCGAACAGGTCGAGGGCGAGCCGGTCAGGGCCCAGCACGTTGCCTACGATCGGCCGACCGTCATCCTATTAACACGGTACGTGCGCGTGCCCGGCAGTCGGCGGGTGCCGGTGACGCGTCGCGGGGTACTGCGCCGCGACGGGCATCGCTGCGCGTACTGCGGCAAGACCGCGGCGACCATCGACCACGTGCTGCCCCGCTCGCGCGGCGGGCGTGACGCGTGGGAGAACCTCGTCGCGTGTTGCCTGCACTGCAACAACACCAAGGGCGACCGCACCCCGGGCGAGATGCGCTGGGAGCTGCGGGTGCGCCCCGACAAACCGCACGGCACCGCGTGGACGGTGCGCGGCACCGAGCATGCCGACCCGCAGTGGGAGCCGTACCTCTCGCTCGTGGCGTAAGGCGCGGGCGCCTATTCGACCGGCCGGCGCACGAGCGCGAAGGTGAGGAGGCCGACGGCGGCGGCCGGGATAAGGGCGATGAGGATGCCGGAGAGCCCGCCGTCTGCATTCGAACCGAGCTGCGTGACCAGCATGATCACGGCGGTGGCGCAGAGGGCGGCGTTGATCGCGTTGCCGATGATGATCGCAATGCGCTGGCTGTTTGGTGACTGCGAACCGGTGTTCAGGTTGACCGAGCCGAGTGCCGCCCAGGCGATGAGACTGATGCCCGCGGCGATGAGGGGGACGAACAACAGCTCGGCGGGATGCCCGTAGCGCGAGGGCTCATCGCCCGACCACTGCATCACGATTTCGCTCGGCGCGTGCGGGAGGAGGATCAGCATGGTCACCAATGTCGCCGCGGTGACGATGCCGGGAATGACAAGCGCAATGAAGATGGTTCTACGGGACTTTTGCTGCATCAGGAGCACTTTCTGGAGCGTCGTTGTGGTCGGGGGCGACGTAGCCGTCGGCCCCGATGGTGGTTGCGACGAATGACACCAAGGTTTCGCCGTGGGCGGTGACGGTGTGCCACGAGTCGTTCACGAATGAGCTTGTCTGCGCGCCGATGAACATGAACACCAGCGATTGCGCGGTCACGGATGGATCGAGGCCGGGGCGGAGCGAGCCATCGAGCTCGGCATTTCGCAGGCCGACTTCGATTGCCTCGATCCAGCTCGGATGCGGCAGATGCGCGGTTTCTGGGAAGTGCTCGGATGCCTGAAGCACGAGCCTGAGCCCGGCGCGCACGACGGGGTCGCGGTCAATCTCGCCGATGAGCGCGCGAAGAAACGTGACGAGTGCGCTGAGCGCATCGCTGGTGCCTTCTTGCGGGCGGGTGGCCGCATCGCGGAGCGCGGTGAAGCGCTGTTCTTGGAGCGTGATCAGTGCTTCGGCCACGTCTTTCTTTCCTCGCGGGAAGTGAAAGTAGAAGGCGCCCTGCGTCACGTTCGCTTCTGCGAGCAGTTCTGCGATTCGCACGCCGTCGTAGTGCTTTCGGACGAACAGGCGCGCGCCCGCCTGAAGGATGAGCGCTCGTGTCGCGAGCGCTCGTTCCTGCTTAGGCACCGGCATCCGATGCAGTCACCCCTGCGAGCACGAAGGCGATGCCGATGAATGCGGCGATCGAGAGTCCGTACCGAGATCGGCATTCGCGGGTGCGTATTTGTGGCGTGTGCATTGTGCCGCGGTGGTCCCTTGAAGCCTCGAGTGCAAAACAAACGGTTCGTACTGTTTTCAGGCTATCAGCCGGGTGCGCTCGGGCATGGCTTGGGGTGCCTCCCGGTGTGCCGCGGGTGCGTTGTGCGGCCGTGCGCCTCGCGTTGATTGAGTCTCGAACATAACTCACAAAATCACCTGCTTCAATGTCCGTGGATGCGCATACTCTCACCATATTGCTGGCGTGTATAGAACATTTGTTCTAGCCTGAGAGAGTGAGGGCAATCGTGCAGAACAGTGTTGCGCGAAGCGAGATAGCGGCGCTTCGCGCCAAACTTGAGCAGGTGCAGGGCAGGCGACTCGACGCGCCCGTGCTGCCCACACACCCCGTGCTTGCCCCGCTTTTGCCGGGTGGCGGGCTGCGCCCGGGGGCTGCATATTCGGTGGCGCCCTCGATGTCGCTGCTGTTGGCGTTGATGTCTCGCCCCTCGCAAGATGGCACCTGGTGCGGAGTGATCGGCATGCCCGAGCTGGGGGCCGAGGCGGCCGAGCGGCTGGGCATGGCGCTTGACCGGCTGGTGCTGGTGCCAGAGCCGGGTGCCCGGGTGCTTGGGGTGGCGGCAACGCTCGCCGAGGTCTTGCCCGTGGTCGCGATTCGCCCGACGGCCCGCGCCATGGGGGCGGAGGTCACTCGGCTTGCAGCGCGCTTGCGCGACCGCGGCGCGGTGTTGCTCGTGCAGGGCCCGTGGCCACAGGCCGAGGCGACGCTGCGGGTGAGCGAGGGCGAATGGGCGGGCGTCGGCAATGGCGTGGGCTACCTGGCTGGCCGCACCGTGACGGTCACCGTCTCGAGCAAGCGCTGGCCGGTGCCGCGAGCATCGCGCATCATGCTGCCCGCACCCGATGGCGGCATCGCGGCGGTGCACGAGGGCGAAGCCGCACGTGCCGTGCCGGGGTCGATTGGTGTCGTGTCGCCGATCGGGGTGCAGCCCGGCGGTTACCCCCGCCGCGGCGAGGCCGAGCCGCGCAGAGTGCGGGCGGTGAGCTGATGGCGCAGGCGCAGGCACCGGTGCGCAGTCTCGTGCTGTGGTTTCCTGATTGGCCGATCACCGCGCTGCTACGAGAAACCGCGGGGCCGAAAGTCGCCGCGGGGGTGGGGGTGTCGGTGGTGG
This sequence comes from Actinomycetes bacterium, assembly GCA_029777095.1. Taxonomy (GTDB): domain Bacteria; phylum Actinomycetota; class Actinomycetes; order Actinomycetales; family Microbacteriaceae; genus Microbacterium. The sequence goes on from JAKOTS010000081.1 coordinate 14,271, forward strand.
CGTCTGCTGCTGTGCCGGCTGCCGCTCCCGCGGCCGAGGGGGTGCGGGCGCTCGCGCCACCGATCGCGCTCGTCGCAAACAACATGATCGTCGCTTGCTCGCCCGCGGCGCGTGCCGAGGGGGTGCGGCGCGGGCAGCGGCGACGAGACGCGCAGGCGCGATGCCCGCAGTTGCGCATCGTCGCCGCCGATCCGGCGCGCGATCACCGCGTGTTTGCCCCCGCAGTCTCGGTGGTCGAAGAGCGCGCCCCGGGGGTGCAGATCATTAGGCCGGGGGTCTGCGCGCTCCGGGCCCGGGGGGTCGCCCGCTACTACGGGGGAGAAACGGAGGCGGCGATCGAGCTCATCCAGGTGCTCGCCGCGCACGGCATCGAGGGCGTGCGCGCGGGCATTGCCGATGGCCCCTTCACCGCCGAGCAGGCTGCACGCAGGGGAGTGCTCGGCCAGCTCCACGCCCAGGTCGCGGTCGTGCCCGCGGGGGAGGCTCCAGCGTTTCTTGCGCCGTTGCCGGTCGCGGTGCTCGCCGACGCCGGGTTCTCTGCCGCACCCGAGCTGATCGAGCTGCTCACGCGGCTCGGCGTGCACAGCCTCGGCGATTTTGCGCGCCTGGACGCCGAGCGAGTGCACGAGCGGTTTGGTGATCGCGGCATCCGCCTGCACGATCTCGCCGCCGGGCACGACTCGCGAGCGATCGATCCACGCACGCCCCCACCCGAGTTGCAGCGTGAGGTCGCGTTCGAGCCACCGCTCGAGATCGCCGAGCAGGTGGCCTTCGGCATGCGCATCGCCGCCGAAGCGTTCATCACGCGGCTCGGTGTCGAACAGCTCGTGTGCACCGAGCTGCGGGTCGAGCTCACGGCCGAGCGCGGCGAACGCTCGGAGCGGGTGTGGCTGCACCCCGCATCGTTCGACGCGGGGGCCGTGGTCGACCGGGTGCGCTGGCAACTGAGCGAGGCACAGGGGCAGGGGGTGCTGCGCAGTGGGATCGCGCACGTGCGGATTGAGCCCGCGGCGGTGGCAGAGGCATCCACGCAGCGCCCCGCAATTTTTGGCGGCGGGCCCGAAGAGAAGGTGCACCACGCACTCTCGCGCGTGCAGGCGATGCTGGGGCATCGCGGGGTGCTGACCCCGGCGATCGGGGGCGGCCGGTGGCTTGCCGAGCGGCAGGTGCTCGTGCCGTGGGGCGACCGAGCAGTGCTGGCAAAAGAGCGGGGCCGGCCGTGGCCGGGCATGCTGCCAGACCCCTTGCCGACGACGGTGTTTCCCGAGCCATACGAGGTGGAGGTGCACTCGGGCAGCGGTGGCCCGGTCGCCGTCGATGAGCGGGGCGGGCTCACCGCCGTGCCGATGACGCTGATCGAGGGCGGGCGCCGGCTCGCGATCGAAGCGTGGGCTGGGCCGTGGCCGGTGATCGAGCGGGGGTGGGACGCCCTGCGCAGCCGTCATGCGCAGAGGTTTCAGTTTGTCGACGCCGAGCAGGTCGCCTGGCTGTTCATCTGGGAGGCCGACGAGTGGCGGGCAGAGGCGCGCTATGACTGAGCGGGGTAGGGCTTGGCGCGCTATGACTCGGCGCGCTGTGACTCGGCGTGCTCTGTGTCAGGAGGTGGCGCATGGGGTTTCATAACCCGTCGATGTCGTGGGCCGAGATGGAGCGGCTGCTCAGCGGCACTGGCGCTGGCGCTGGCACCGGCACCGGCAGTGGCGCAACGCGCCCGGCGGGGGCCGATGGCGGCGACAGCTCCGGACTGTCGCGAAAGCGCGGGCCGTATGTGCCGCCGTCGATCGAGCGACCCGAGGGCGCGGTGCCCTACGCCGAGCTGCACGCCCACTCCTCCTACTCGTTTCTTGATGGCGCCTCCTCACCCGAAGCGCTCGCCGAGGAGGCCGAGCGGCTCGGGCTACACGCGCTCGCAATCACCGATCACGACGGCTTCTACGGCATCGTCCGGTTTGCCGAGGCAGCCGAAACGCTGCAGCTGAAGACCGTATTCGGGGCCGAGCTCTCGCTTGAACTCCCCGAGCCGCAGAAGGGCGAAGCCGATCCGGTGGGCACCCACCTGCTCGTGCTGAGCCGCGGTGAGGAGGGCTATCACCGCCTCGCCGGCGCCATCACGCACGCCCAACTTCAGGGAGCCGAGAAGGGGCGCCCGGTCTACGAACTCGAAGCGCTCGCCGCGGCGGCGGGCGGCGAATGGGCGGTGTTGACGGGGTGCCGAAAGGGCGCCGTGCGCCGGGCGCTCGGCCGGGGCGGGGCATCCGGTGTCGAAGCGGCCGCGCGCGAGCTCGATCAGCTGACCGCGCTGTTTGGTCGGGATGCGGTGCACGTCGAACTCATCGATCACGGCAACCCGCTCGACTCGCACCTCAACGACGCGCTCGCCCGGCTCGCCGCCGAGCGGCGCCTGCCGCTGATCGCCAGCAACAACGTGCACTATGCGGCGCCCCAGAAGCAACTGCTCGCGGCCGCAATCGCGGCGGTGCGGGCCAACCGCAGCCTCGACGAGCTCGACGGTTGGCTGCCCGCGACCGCCGGGGCGCACCTGCGGTCGGGGGCCGAGATGCAGGCCCGGTTTGCGCGGTACCCGGGGGCGGTCGCGCGCACGGTCACGCTCGCCGACGAGTTCGCGTTTCCGCTCCGGCAGGCAAAACCCGCGCTGCCCAAACAGAAGATTCCCGAGGGGCACACGCCGATGTCGTGGCTCCGGCACCTGGTGTGGGCGGCGGTGCCTCGCAAGTACCCCGACCTCACGGCCGACAACCGGGCGCGCATCGAAAAAGAGCTCGCCGTCATCGAGATGAAAGACTTTTCTGGCTACTTCTTGATCGTGCACTCGATCGTGCAGGAGGCTCGGCGCCGAGGCATCCTGTGTCAGGGGCGTGGCTCTGCCGCGAACAGTGCCGTGTGCTTTCTGCTCGACATCACTGCGGTCGATTCGATCGCCTACGACCTGCCGTTCGAGCGGTTCTTGTCGTCGCTGCGCGATGAAGAACCCGACATCGACGTCGATTTCGACTCCGACCGCCGCGAAGAGATCATCCAGTGGGTCTACGCCCAGTACGGGCGTGAGCGGGCCGCGCAGGTCGCGAACGTCATCCAGTACCGGCCGAAGAACGCGATTCGCGACATGGCGAAGGCGCTCGGCCACTCGCCCGGGCAACAAGACGCGTGGTCGAAACAGGTCGAGGGCTGGGGTGCGGCGCTGACCTCATCGCCCGAGCACGACATCCCCGAGCAGGTGATCGAGTTCGCGAGCGAGCTGCTCAAAGCGCCGCGGCACCTCGGCATCCACTCAGGCGGCATGGTGCTCACCGACCGCCCCGTGGGCGAGGTCGTACCAATCGAACACGCCCGCATGGAGAACCGCACGGTGATCCAGTGGGACAAAGACGATGCCGCGTGGATGGGCCTCGTCAAGTTTGATCTTTTAGGGCTCGGGATGCTGTCTGCCCTGCAGCACTGCTTCGATCTCATTCGTGACACCACGGGGGAGGTATGGGAGCTCTCGACGATCCCCAAGGAAGAAAAGGGGGTCTACGACATGCTGTGTCGGGCCGATTCGATCGGGGTGTTTCAGGTCGAATCGCGCGCGCAGATGGGGTTGTTGCCGCGCCTGCAGCCGCGGCGGTTCTACGACCTCGTGATTCAGATCGCCCTGATCCGGCCGGGGCCGATCCAGGGTGGTGCCGTGCACCCGTTCGTGCGCCGCAAGCTCGGGCAAGAGCGGGTGACGTACGCGCATCCAAAGCTCAAACCGGTGCTGGAGCGCACCCTCGGGATCCCCGTGTTTCAAGAGCAGCTCATGCAGATGGCGATGGCCGTCGGCAACTGCACGGGAGAAGACGCCGACCTGCTGCGCCGAGCCATGGGCTCAAAGCGCGGGGTCGAGCGCATCGAGTCGCTGCGCGAGAAGCTCTATGCGGGCATGGCCTCGAACGGCCTGGTCGGGGCCGAGGCCGATGCGATCTACGAGAAGATTCAGGCGTTCGCCAACTTCGGGTTCGCCGAATCGCACTCGCTCTCGTTCGCGCTGCTGGTCTACGCCTCCTCGTGGATCAAGCTGCACTACCCGGGC
>JAKOTS010000095.1 GCA_029777095.1 Actinomycetes bacterium
TTCTCGGCGAAAGCGGCGAACTCGTGGTCGCCGCCCGACTCCTCGAGCGCCCGCTCGAACTCTTCGAGGTAGACGTCGCTGATCCGCTTGAAGAACATCAACGGGAAGATGTAGGCCTTGAAGTCAGCCTGGTCGATGCTGCCGCGGAGAAGGTCGGCGGCGCGCGCGAGGTACTGCTCCAGCTCGGTCAGCGTGAGCCGCTCCGTCATCGGGTGGTTCCTTCGGTGGTGTTGCTGGTCAGGGAAGCACCATGACGGACAGCATTGAGGATTGCTGTCGTCAGGCTATCGGCGGCCTCGGCGGCTTGCTTCGCGAGTCGCTTCGCTTCGCGTGCTTTCTCGATGGTGGCGTGAATGGCTCGCTGCTCCGCCAGTGGCGGAATGGGAATCTCGATCTCTCGCACTGGGATGCGCTGGACGGCGGTGCCTGCGGCGAAGCGCGAGTTCCACTCGCCAGCGAGAACGTCGGCAAGATAGTTGGGATCCAGCTTCGTGTGATCGACGATCCGAATGCGGGAGATGCTCCCGACAGGAAGGTGGCCGCCTTCGTCATCGACGATCGCTCGGACCTTGTCCACGGTTGTCAGCAGCACATCCCCGGGCTGTGTGAGTGCGCCCTGTTCGTCGGGCGCGGTGGAGGTGACTGGTGCCAACTGGCGGGTCCGGACCGCGGTGGCGTCGACTCGCCGATCCTCGAGCTCGGGGTCACCCTGTCTCGGCGGTCGCGCAGGGGCCACTTCGATTGCGCCCGCTTCGACGAGCGCCGCGACAGTCAGCACCGGAGGCTCGCCGGGGATGTGCGGCGGTTCCAAGTACCGCACTGTGGCGGGCAGATCGGTGGACGCCTGGAGTAGCAGGGTGGACGCCCGATCGAAGTCCTCGACCAGTCGCGCGCTGTCGACCTCTTCTGCCAGCATCCATCGCGCGGGACTGAGATCGGCGTTTCCGGCTGCCAGTTCGTCAATGGGCACGCGCGCGTGAGGCACGCCAACGAGCGAAGATTCGTCTGTGAGCCACTCGGCGACGTCTGCCTCAGGCGCTTCGACCTTCGACGCATCGACGAGGAGCACGGTCCCGCGAGCAGATGGCTCCGACTCGCCAAGAACCCACAGCACCGGTGCGATAGACGTCTGCGGCAGCATCTTGCCGGTGAGGGCCACGACAGCTCGTACCCATCCGCCGAGCAGAAGGTTTCTCCGGATCTTCGCCTCTGCGCCGCCGCGGAAGAGTGTTCCGGGCGACGTGAGGACGTAGCCGACACCGCCCGGCGCGAGGTGCGCCACCACATGCTGCAGCCAGTACGAGTCGCCACTGGAGCGCGGCGGGATCCCGAATCGCAGGCGCGGGTCGAGCAGGGTGGTCTCGGGGTCCACACGCAGCCCATACGGAGGCTCGGCGATGATCACGTCCGCGCGCAGGTCGGGATCAGGGTCGTTCCGGAGCACATCGGTGATTCGCAGCTCGAGGTCTACGCCACGCAACGCTGCGCGGCCGAGGGCGATCTCCGCGGCGGTGGCGTTGATCTCGTTACCGACGAGGCGATCTGGCGTTGCCCCCATGTCGAGGGCTTGCAACAGCGCGACGCCGATGCCGCACGCGGGGTCATACAAGGTTCCACCATCGACATCAGCCGCCAGGGATGCGAGCAAAGTGCTGGTGCGTGATCCCACGAATCCGGTCTCGCCACCCGCCTTGCCGAGAGCGCGGGACGTGCGTTCGAGGAGTCCGTCGATCGCCGCGGGAAGATCCGCTCGCGGGATAGTCTCGAGCGCATCGCGCAGCTCGTCCAGTGATCGTTGACTGACGTTGCGTGACGCGAGCGAGGGTCGTCCGTCGACGAACTCGCCCGCGGTACGGAGGAAGAGTTCGCCGAAGTCATGCACGTCGACATGCCCCCGGAAGAGGTTCGCGACTCCCCAGAGGCGTGCCTCCCATGCCCTCGTGCTCGAGTCCGCGGAATTACCCGGCTTTCGCTTCTCAGGATGAGCCGTGAGCCAGGCCTCAATATCCTTCGCGGCGAAGAGCGGCTTGCTAGCAGTGCCCTCCGTAGGCTCCGGAAAGTCGCTCATTCGCTTGCGCCAGTTGCTGACAGCGGCGCGCGAGACGCCGGCAAGGTCGGCGATGTCGCTGGGGGCGAGAAGCCCTTCATGCGCCGGCATGCTCATGCTGCCTCCATGAATGCACTCGGGTCGAAGTCGATGTGAAGAACGCTCTTGGCTGCCATTCGAAGGCGGCGCGAACAGGCATCCGGTCGCGACGCCACCGTGACGTCGATGCCACTCGTCATGGCCAATCGCGAGATGGCGTCGGTGAAGATCCCATCGCCGGACACGAGAACAAGCTCAGCAAACCTCTCCCCGACGCATTCGCTCTCGAGGACATCGAGGAGTTCCAGATCGGCGCCGTCGACTCCGCTTCGGAACTTGAGGCGGTGAGGGCCCGCCCACTCGAAGCCGACGATGCCGACACTGAAGCGCCCACACGCCAGCACAAGCTGGTCGTCGACGCGAGGGCTGACGACCGCCTCGATCGCGGACTGGGCCGCGCGAACTTGGGTTGCCATTGAGATTCCACCTCCCACGATGTTCTCGATGTCTCCGAGGACGAGGCGACGGTTGCGCGCCTTCGTGAATGTGTACATGCTATCAGCCATTCTACTTGTGAATCGGATCCCCACTCTCTGCTCGGGGCTGGACTCACTGTAGGGCAGATCATGTGTATTCGCAAGTGAATCAGATTCACATGGCTACTAGCCAGTGTGACTATTCACACTGCGCCCAAGGGTTCGCGTGCTATTCCTCGTCCAGGACGATGCCGAGTCGCTCCGCGACTTCAGAGAGCGGCGTACTCGGCCCCGCCGCCGTCCGTTCGCGAACGATGGCCGCGATCTCCTCTTCCTCGCGGCGGAGATCTTCGAGCCATGCGTTGACGAGGGTCATGGGGATTGGCGCGAACCCGAAGGCGTCAACGCCGATATGGAACTGGTGCTCGACAGGACCGTTCTCGCGGTCATGGGTGTGCCCATGAAGTAGCGGGAGCCCTTCGTCGACGGGTCGATGTATGGGGTGGCGATCCTGTCCCTGGGTGTCTCCGGAGTAGGGGTAGTGCGAAGCGAGCAGTCTGCTTCCCGCGCGCGTGCCGGACACGACTTCGGGGAGCATTGTCCAGCCCGCGTCTTCATACAGTGGCGTGAACCTCTCGATGGCACGCTTGGATTGCGTCGCGGGCGAGACTCGGTCGTGGTTGCCGGGAACGAGGAAGCGGTGTCCATGCAGCTGCGCCGTCAGTGGGAGTGATTCGGCGATCGGACCGAGCGCGAGATCACCAAGGTGCAGCACGATGTCGTCGGGCGCAACGGTCTCGTTCCAGCGGCGAATCAGCTCGTCATCCATCTCCTCCACGCTGGTGAATGGACGGCCGGCGAGTTCGATGATGCGCGCATGGCTGAAGTGCGTGTCCGAGGTGATGAAGTCGACCTGATCGAAGTCGAACGCGGGGTAGTCAGGCATCGTCCACATCGCCGTCCATGTCGAAGGCGCGCAGCAGTATGCGTTCCCCCTCAGTCATGGGCTCGGGCGGGAGAGCGGCCGCCTCACGGTGAAGCTGCTCGAGCAGTCCCTCAATCTCATCGCGGTGCTCGTCGCGCCATGCGCGCAGCGCGGGATCGCGGAGGAGGCCCGACTCCTCACTGCCTTCGTAGCCGAGAAGGAGTTCTGAATCGACCACTATCGCCAGGACGCCAGCGTCGACGGTGCTGTTTGTGCGCAGAATCGCGATCCGGGTGGGCGCGTCGAATCCCGAGACATCCACGCGGTATCGCTGGATGTCGCCGTACTCGGTCGGCTCAGTCTTGATGTAGGTCACGGCGACGGAACGTCCGCCGACAAACACCTCGTGCATGTCCCCTCCTTGAACAGAACCGGCCACTCTACTCGGATCCAGCGGTGCTGCGGAGCGCCGCTGGATCGATGCGCCCGGGCCTCACGATGTCGTCGTGCCCCGGGATGAACGAGATCGTGCCGAGGCGGCTCCAATAGCTGATGAGCCAGCGGTGAAGGAGGTCGAGCTGCTCGTGGCGCTGGAGCAGAGTCCGATTGGGATCCTCGATCGCGTCATCCCAGTCGTCGACCTCGAAGACCGCGCCGATCAGTTCTGCACACGTTGGCCCGGTACCGTACGAGTCCCACCACGCGCGAGTCAGGAAGCCGGCTTGGTTCGCCGTCGCGGTACCTCCCGGCTCGTCGATCGTTCCGAGGAGCGCACCGAAGTAGGGATCCTCGACCGCGGTCGCGAATGACTCGTAGTGATCCTCACCGACGCTCATAGAGGAAGGATGCCATACCGATTAGGCGGGCGCCGCAAGGTTGGTGACGGCGTCGTCTACCGCGTGGCAGTTGCGGGTTCCCACTCGATCGTGAAGGTTCCAGCTGCACGCGCGTCGGCTTCGGCTTCGAGCCGCAACGCGTATTCCCATGTCGGGTGCACCGCGCGCTGGTAGATCCTGATCCGATCCGCCGTGACTTCGTCTGTGCGGCGAACGAGCCCCAGCTGCTTCAGCCGCTTGAAGAGCGCGTGAATCGTACTTGCAGGTAGCCCCGTCGCGGAGGAAATCGACGGCGTGGAAAACCGTCCGTCGGAGGACCTGGCGATCTCGGCCATGACCGCGAGCATGTGGTTGCTGCCGAAGGCCAGCTTCGACATCTCCTCGCTCTGCTCGTTCGTCACGGTCGACACGGCCCCATTTTCTCACGTGGTGTGCGCCCAGGTCGGAGCGGAATACGTGTCTTCCTGCGAAGCGGGAGACCAGACCTCCGGTGGGAGCAACAGCTTGTTATCTATCTGACGTACACAGTAAACGTCACATTCACTACTCGCACGTGAGCCGTGGGATACCCGCCCGACCGATGTCGGGAAGCCCGCGTGTCGCGAGCCGGACCGGACCAATTGTGCCTACATTTATGAATCAAGAAACAAGACTCCGTAGTCACGAATTTTGAGGACACGATGGAACCGACCCGTCCGCGCTACACGCTGAGGGGCGAGGGCGACCAACTCGAGGGCGGACTCCTGCACGCCCTCGACGCCCGTGATGTCTTCGCGGCCGAGCCGCGACGAACGTTCCGCTGGCACCGCGGCCAGCGCCACTATCCCGGTCGGTACTGGTCGGCGACGACCGGGAGCTTTGTCGGCTACGAGAGCCGGTTGGAGCTCGCTGCGCTGCTGCTCGAGGACTTCGACCAGCGCGTTGTCCGGATCGCGTCGCAGCCGTTCGAGCTGATCGCCGATCGTGACGGTGTGCAGCGAAGCTACGTCCCGGACTACATGATCGAGCACCGCGACCAGCGCTTCACGGTCATCGAGGTCAAACCCAGACGCCGGCTTGAGGACCCTGAGATCGGGGGTGCACTCGAGTGGGCCGGCGAGGTCATCCGGTCGCGCGGTTGGGCGTATCGGATCGTCACCGAGCCCGACGCGGCGCTCCTCTCGAACGTCCGCTTCCTCGCCGGCTACCGACGCGTGTGGCCGTTCCCGCCCGGTGTAGTCGATGCCGTGGCGGCGTCGGCTGCCGGGGCGCGCACGCTCGGCGAGGCATTCCGAACGGCTGGGGCCGCGCTCGACGATCTGCCGTCCGGGCGAGCCATTGTGCTCCACCTGCTCTGGTGTCACTCGATCCACTGCGACCTGACATCCATCCTCGCCAACGACACCGCCCTGGAGACTCCGTGAGCAACACCTTCGACATCCGCGTCGGCAGCAGCGTCTCGTACGACGGCTGCTTGTGCACCGTCATCGAGATCGCCGGTGACGCCGTCGTGCTGGTCGACGGCTCGAAGAAGACCCGGCGCGTGCGACTTGTCGAGCTCCTCCGCGACGCAGTCAACGCGTTCGGATTGCCCGCTGAAGAAGCCGTGCTCACACCGCTGGCACTCATCTGGGCGGACGCGACGGAGGCGCAGCGGGATGAGGCGCGCAGGAAGGCGGGACACATTCGCGAGATGCGCACCGGATTCGTGTCGGGGCTGCCGACACTCGCTCTGCCGCACGAGCCCCGACCGGAGTACGACCCGAAGCTGACCACTATCCACGAACGTCGCCGCGCCAAGGCCGCTGAGCTTGGCCTCAATCCGAAGACCCTCAAACGCTGGGAGAACCGCTTCGATGAGGGCGAGGAACTCGCTCTGCTGGACTTCCGGAAGACCTTCTGGACGCCGGCGCTCTCCGGCCTCGATCCGCGCTGGGTCGACATGTGCCGACGCGTCGTTGAGGAGAACGTGCGCGGGGCCCGACGCACTGTCACGACCACGCTCGCGATCGTGTTGGCGAGGGTCAAGCGCGAGTATCCGGACGCCGAGGTGCGGATACCGTCCGAGTCCACCGCGCGTGACGCCGTCGCCGAACTCACCCGCGGGAAGGGCACGTTCGGCGCCAGCATGCGCGCGCAACGATCCATCGAGACGCGCCCTCCCGTGCCATACGGACGCTTGGTCGCCACGCGACCGGGTGAGTACGTGGTCCTCGACACGACACCGCTCAACGTCTTCGGCGTCGCGCCGATCACCGGCAAATGGATGCGCGCGGAGCTGACCGTTGCGCTCGACCTCTACGACAGATCCATCCTCGGGCTGCGCCTCGCCCCTGTCTCGACCAAGGCAGTGGATGTTGCCGGAGTTCTCATGGAGGCGCTTTCGCCTCGCGAGTTGCCCACCGAGTGGGGCGACCGAGCATCCTGGCCGTTCCACGGGGTGCCGGAGAACATCGTCATCGACGTCGAGAACCTCAAAGCGCTGCGATTCCGTCGCCCCGGCATCCTCCCAGAGACGATCATCATCGACCACGGCAAGCCGTTCATGTCGATTCACGTCGCGAGCGTGTGCCAGAGGCTCGGGATCTCTATTCAGCCCGCGCACGTCTACACCGGCACCGACAAGGCATGGGTCGAGAGATGGTTCCGAACGATCGACGAGATGCTGCAGGAACTCCCCGGCTACAAGGGCAAGGACATCGCCTCCCGCGGCGAGGCCCCGGAGAGCGAGGCGGTCTACACGATCCCGCAGCTCGAGCAGATCATCCGCGAGTGGATCGCGACCGTCTACCACCTGCGCCCCCACGGTGGACTGGTCGACTCGCAGCTACCCGCGGCGAAGATGAGCCCGGCGCAGAAGTTCGAACAGGGCGTGGCGGTGGCCGGACGCATCCGCGTGCCGGCGAACCCGAACCTGCTGCTCGAGATGCTCCCGGTCGTCAAGCGCAAGTTCAACCACTACGGCGTCGAGGTCGGCACGCTCCGCTACAACGGCGACATCGTCGGGAAGTACTACGACCGGTCGCGCGCGATGGCCAAAGACAAGCGGAAGTGGCAGTTCTCGGTCAATCCCGACGACTTCTCACAGATCTACTTCAACGACCCCGACGACAACTCCTGGCACGTCCTGCGCTGGGAGCATGCGCCGAAGGTCCCCGTGCCGTTCAGCTTCGACGCTCTCGAGTACGCCAAGGGCATCGCTCTCGACCGTCGCAACGGCGTGGATGTGTCTGAAGCGCTCGGCCAGCTGCTGGAACGCTGGGGCGCCGGTCGGGCGAGCACTCCGGCTGAGAAGCGCATCAGCGCCCGGCTCGCCGCTCAACTCGCGGAGACCTCCGAGGGGCCCGACAGCCCGTTCTTCCCGCACATCGCCAAGCAGATCGCGCAGCAGGTCGGTGGACCTGACCTGAGCGACGAGCTCGGGCTGGTCTCTGTAACGCCACCGCTGGTCAGCGACGACCAAGACCGGCTCGCGCTCAGCGCAGACCCGCTCGTCGACGACGATCTCGACGACTTCGACCTCTTGGAGGACCTGTGATTCTGCCCCTGGAACGCGACGAGCTTCTCTCTCGATGGGAGGGCTGGCGGCACTTCGCCGAGGACCCCGCACTGGAGAAGCCGCAGAGCCTGTCCGCCAAGCAGATCGACAAGCTCGGTGAGGACGATCGCGTCGCCTACGACTACTACCGCGAGCGGTACCACGCGAACTTCCTGGTGACGACTCCGCAGGTCAAGCGGCTCAACGTGCGCTTGTGGGACCTTCTCGACGCCAACCAGCAAGGTCCTTCGCGGGTGAAGGGTGCGGCGATTGTCGACTCGCCGCCCGGACTGGGGAAGACCACCGCTGTCGACGCGTTCGGCAGAGCGTTTCACCGCCGTCAGATCCTGCGTCACGGGAAGGACTTCGACGACGGGCAGACCCTGCACATCCCGGTGTGTCACGTCGCCTTCAAAGGAAACACGAACACGCGTGCCCTGAACGAAGCCATCCTGAACTTCTACAATCACCCGTCCGCTGAAGCGGCGGAGACTCGCCATCTGCGGAACCGCAACCTGGCCGCTCTCGCGGCGGAGTCAGTGCGCCGCCACGGCACGCGGCTGATCATCGTCGACGACGTGCACTTCCTGAAGATCCACACCGATGAGGGGGAGGCGGTGGCCAACGAGCTGAAGTGGCTCGCCAACGAGTACCCCGCCACCTTCCTGTTCACCGGTGTCAACATGACCGCGACCGGGCTTCTCAGCGAAAGCAAGACGAGCAAGAACCTCGCGATGTCGCAGATCGCTCGGCGATGGACCAGGCTCACTCTGCCGCCGTTCGAACACCCCGTCGGCGAGCACCGTAAGACGTGGCTCTCGCTACTCGGCACGATCGAAACCCATCTTGTGCTCGCCAATGCTCGACCGCGGATGTTGCGCGAGGAGGCGGACTATCTCTACGAACGCTCCACCGGCATGATCGGCTCGCTCTTCAAGCTGATCACTCTCGGAGCGGTGCACGCGATGCGCGACGGAACCGAAGAACTTACCCGGGAAGTGCTCGACGAGATCGACATCGACGTCGCAGCCGAAGAGGCTCGCGAGGTCGTCGCGAAGGAGCTCGAGGAGAAGAAGAACGCCTCTGCGAAGCGGAAGAAGCCGCGAGCTGCGGCATGACCCGGACGATCGGCATCCGCGGCAACGAGGTTGGAGCGTGACGCTACGTCGCCTGCTGCACGTCGCGATGCCGCTTCCCGACGAGCCGCTCGACTCATGGGTTGAGTTCATGGCGCATGACTATGGGGCGACCGTCGGAGAGATGGCGCGGGCGCTTGGCCTCATAGACGCCGACGGTGTCCCGAAGGCAACCCCGCAGTCCGCGCGAGCCTGGTCCACCTCGCTCCAACCGCAGCAGCTCGCCAACCTCGAGCTGACGACCGGTCGGCCCGCCGACGAGTACCTGGCGATGACTCGGACAACCTTCGCCGCGAACGCCATCCGCGCCACACCGCAGGGGAGGATCAGCGCTTCGTGTCCGAGCACCGGAGTCGCCGCGCGGTACTGTCCCGACTGCCTCGCCGATTCGGGCGGCCGGTGGCGGCTGTCGTGGCAGTTCCCCTTCGGTTTCGCCTGTCTGCGCCACAAGCGACTCCTCGTCGATCTGTGCCCAGGATGCCGACAGCCGCCGCGCCTCATCGGCCACCCGATCACCCTCGTGCCGAACCCCGGGCACTGCCACAACAGGCCGTCGGTCGGATCCCCGTCCATACGTGAACGCTGCGGTGCCGATCTGACGGCGAGCGAGGAGTTCGTTGCCGCAGGCGATGTGACGCGCGAGGCGCAGCGGATGATGCTCCGCGTGGTTGCGGCCGGATCGAGCGAGTTCGGCATCTACTCAGAATCTCGGCCCAGCACGATCCAAGTCTTCTCCGACATGCTCCTTCTGTCGCGCGCAGGGCGACAGGCGCTCGTCGACGGAGATCGATTCGACTGGGTGCCGGTCGAAGCGATGGACGTCAGCGCGATCACGTCACACGCGAGCACAGGGAAGGTCGGCCTGCGGCCGAACACCGCGCGCGAGGTCGCGCTCGGAAACACGATCGCGTTCGAGGCGCTGAAGTCGGGTGAACGCATCACCGACCTCCTTCGCGGGCGCGTCAGCGTCCACACCGCGCTCGATCACCACTCCCCACCGCTCCGGGACCACGTGAGCCACGCGCTCGGGCGCACGCGACGGCCCACGGCCACTCTCCAAGCGATGAAGGCGTCGAGCACCGACCCAGCCGGCCGTGCCGCCAAGATCCCGGCTGTGCTCTGGCCCGAGTGGACGGCTCATCTCGCGCCACGACGACTCGACGCCGAGATCGCCGGCGGAGCACTGTCCGCAGCAATCGTCTTCGCCGGAACGCGCCTCACGCACGGGTCCGCGATCAAGCTTCTCGACCCCGACACGAGAGGGCGCCAGGTCAGCCACGTCATGCGCTCACTCGGCCGCAACGCTCCCGAGGCGGACACCGTCCGAGCGCTCGCACGCCTTGCAGAGTTCCTCGACGAGAACTCGACGCCCATCGACTACGCGCGTCGCCGAGCGATCGACTACTCCGACATCCTGCCCTGCGACGAGTGGCACGAGGTCTGCCGGACGGCGAACGTGCTGCCGGGCAGGGATCGGCGATGGCAGATCGCACGCGCGCATCTCTATACTCTGCTCAGCGGCAACCGGCTCGCCAGGGCGCCGTTCGCCTCAGCTGCGAGCTTCCCGTCGTTCGTTGAGCTCCAGCAGTTCCGCGCCGGACTGCCTGGAGCTGTGGCGCAGGCGCTCCAGAGCTCGGCGTCTGGGTTCCTGAGCGCACGGAGAATCGACGAGCCCGTGTCATGGATGCCCGAACTCAGCGTCGCTGGCATCCATGGCGATGTCACCGTTCGGGGAGATCACGAGTGGCCGCCGGCTCGGCCCGCGCGCGCCGCGGTGAAGCCGTCTCGCGCGGTCGCTGCCTACTCGTCTGGTCGTTCGGTTGCAGAGATCGCACTCGATCATGGGGTTGCGAGACAGACCGTGAGCCGTGTGCTCGATGATGCCGGCGTCGAGACTCGCCGCGGTCGGCGACGCGCGGTGATCGACGTCGACTGGCTGCGACAGCGCTACACGGTCCAGCGGCACACCATCCCGGAGATCGCCGCCGAGGTCGGCGTGACGATGACCACGATCAACCGCCACCTCGAGGCGGCAGGGATCCCGCGCAGACCTCGCGGCAGCGCGAGCCGCTCGACGGCGATCCGCGTCGACCCCCGCGCGGGCGACTCTTTCTTGCTGCGCCGGATCCTCGTCGGTCAGGATGCCGCCCAGCGCGCCGAACGGTTCCTCATCGTCGCCGGCCACGACACCATGACGGCTGCCGCAGCCGAACTCGGTGTGACCCTCAGCATCCTCGCGAGCCAAATGAAGCGCATCGGTGCGGATGCTGGCGGCCCACTCGTCACGCGGGCAGTTCGAGGCCAGCCGCTCACTCTCACCGACCTCGGCGTCGAGGTCCATCGTGAGCTCAATCGAGTCTTCGCGGTCAGCGAAGCCGAAGGTCCGGCACGTCCGACGGCAGGATCTCAGTGAGTTCGACGCCGAGCGTCTGCGACATCGCCAGCAGCGTGCGAATCGTCGGGTTCGCCGGCGTCCCCGGCTTCGACTCGCCCTTCTCGTACTTCTGGTACGTGTATCGCGTCAGCCCCGAACGGTAGGCGACATCCTCCTGGCTGAGCCCAGCCTCAGCGCGCAGCCGGCGGAGGTTGGCGGCCAGCTGGCCGGCATAATCGCTCCAAGCCGTGTCCTCGGGTCCGGTGCGCTTCGCCACCGATCCAGCGTTCCTGTGAACGTATGTCGGTATGGCCTAATCGGTGTGGCGAAGTGATCCAGCGATGCCAGCAAGGTCAGCGCTGGTGCAGTTAGTTCCAAGCTTGCAGAGCGTCCGTTACGGTCGGGGCGCCGCGAACCAGCGACGTGCGCCAGTTGAGCACTCCCTCGTGTTGCAGGTGGCCGACGACCATCAACGGATGAACGCCAACGCTGTCCGCGACAGCCTCAACCCAGGCTTCACCAATCCGCGCTGGCGCAACGGGAAGACCGTCTCCGAACGACCAGTGGGCTGCAAGCGAGTTGGCTGCCTCCTCCACGTTGGTTTCGGGCCCGCTGTCGGCGTCCGTCTCATCAACAATTGGCGTCGATCCAACGTGCCCGAGCAGGACGTGCGCCGCCTCGTGCAGAAGCGTGAAGAAGACCTTGTCGAGCCGTTTGCCGCGCCCGGTGAGTCCGATGACAGGGGTTTCGTCTACGACAAACGCGCATCCGTCCAACTTGCTCGTCGGGAACGTGTCGATATGAACGAGCTTCACTCCTACGTCGGCGAACTGGGCCGGCAGACTCTCGAAGTCCCGCGGGGACTTGATTCGCTGTGGCAGGGTGGATGCCAGTTCGCGAAACGAGGTCTCATCGTAGACGCCAGCGGACTTCCTCTCCGCCTTATCGCGAACACTGACAAACCAGGCCTCCTGCAACTGAGTCATGGGCTCAGTCGCGTTTGACCTTCGAGCGGCAAGCGCGAACCCTGGGCGCTCGTCGAGGGATGAGATCTTGTACAACCGCAGGATGTCTTGTTCCTGGCGCTGGGGATCGGTCGGGTGCACCAGGCCGCGCTGCGCGAGCAGTGAGATCGGGAAGTTTGCTCGAAGGCCGGCCCTCCTGCGCACAGACTCTAGACGCGCAGCCGACTCAGAGTCCGAGCGTTGCTGTGCTAGGTAATAGCCGTCCTGCAGCTGCAACCAGTATTCGGGCGATGTTCCAAGCGCGGCACCGATCTGCGCTGCCGATTCCCTCGTGATTTCCTTCTTGCCGTTGATGATCTCCGACACGAACTGGACGGGGCGCCCGAGGATGCCGGCGAACTCCGCCTGGCTCCAACCGCGACTGTTCAGCTCGTCGAGAAGGTGCTCGCCAGCGTGAGCAATATCCTCAACGCGAAACTCATGCATTCCGATCTCCTGTCGGCGTCGCGGGCGCTAATCCACGGATGAACACTGTCTGCGGGGGATGATGCGAGAACTCGATCTGAAGCCGGTACCCTCCGGTCACCCGCACGGTTCCACCACTCTCACTGCTCGGCACGAAGCCCATCGACGCTAGCGCCAAGACGTCATCAGCCGACACCGCGGCTGCTAGGCCCTGGAGGCGCATCATCAGCACTCGGCGCACGCCAACGTCCCATGGATACGCGTGATCTGTGCGCCGCTCGCAGAACGCGCGCACCAGATCGTCAGTGAACTCGATGCGCAACTCGTTCCCGGCCTGTTGTGTGTCTTCATCGTAGCCACATCCTCGGTTGCAATCATACATTCACCCTTGGGGTGAAGTCTGGATGTATACTGATGAAACCGGCGTGACCGACACGCGGGTGAGAGCACTGAGGTTCACATGCAGTACACGTCACGGTCTTTCGGAGACACGGTCCTGGAGCACTTCGGGGAACGGCGGCGCCTCTCGAAGGGGCAGGTCTTCGCCCACGAAGCGATGGAGACGCGAAGCGGCACCGCACTGGGGCACCCCGACTTCGAAGATCTAGCGATTGGCCAGAAGCGTGCGACCTCCATGACTGCGATGTTCATCGACCTCCGCGACTTCACTGGACGCACGTTCTGGGACCCGCAGGACGAGATGGCTGATCTCGCAGATGCAGTGCTTGCCGGCTTCGTCGAGACCGTCCTTCGTCACGGGGGATACCCGCTCGGGCTGCGAGGAGACGGCCTTTTCGCAGGCTTCGGACCGGGTGATCCGCAGGTCGGCGCATCATGCGCGCTGGCGGCCAGCGCCTTCGCACTCAACGCGGTGAAGGAGAACCTGAACCCCCGCCTCGAGCAGATGGGCGTGGCGCGCGTTCAGGCGCGCGCCGGCCTGGACTTCGGGCAGATCACATTCGTGCGTACGGGGTCAGTCGGACACAGCGAGATCAACCCGGTGGGTTTCGCGGCGAACTTTGCTTCAAAGTGTGAGAAGAAGGCGCTGTCGTGGGAAATCGTGACCGGGGAGAACTTGGCCGGTCTGTTTCCCGACGCGACGCAGTTCACGAAGCTCGACCCGCCGAAGACCTACACACGAGATCACGTCACGAAGACCTACCACTTCTACGACTACCGGTGGACGGGAACCCTGGCGCACTCGGAGTCGCTAATCCACGAGCTCGCTGGCAACTCCGTCTCGTCCGTGACCGTCGGCTGAGGAGGCCAACATGTCAATCGCATCCCTTCTCAGCCACCACGGAATTCAAACTCCGCGGTACGTCACCGTCGATGGGCGGATCGTCTTCGACGGCGTTCACATCTCCGATGCTGGCGTCGCCGTGCATGACCGTCTCGGCCCCGTCACCCCGGTGCAGACACACACTTTCCACGGTGGTGTGGACGCTGGCCAGATCGACGCACCGAACGCCTGGTGGAACGACAGCGCACAGGTCAAGCGTCATCGCGACTCCATGCATCGCTCGTTTCCCGGGTTCGAGTACAGTGCGGGGGATGCGACCCACGGGCCTCGCTGGGCCGGGAAGATCGACACCGGCCGCGGACGATTCACGCTCCAGGTAGAACTCCGTGCGGATCAGGGACTCCCGGCACTTCGGGTGATCGGGCCGAAGCTCGGCGCGTTCTCGTCGGGGCGCTGGGTGCCATCCCCGCACCTCTACCTCAGCGGCAACCTTTGCGTGGCCGACCGCAGCGAGTGGGACCCGGTCGTGCACGACGCCGCGATCGCCGTCGCATGGGGCGCCCATTGGCTGGCCGCTTACACCGAATGGCGCATGAGCCGCCGCTGGCCGATCGATGGAGTCCAGGCACATGCGGCGTAAGAGCGGTCAGATGACTGCATCACCGCCTGACTGGGAGCAGAGCAAGCTCGCGATTCAGGAGACCGGCGGTTGGATCAAGACCGCGGACGCGAAGGCGACGATCCTTGCAGGATCCTTTGGCCTCAGTCTGACCTTCGCAGTACCCCGTCTGCTGGAGTCGCTACCGGATGTGATGGCAGTTCCCTTCGCGTTCGGGGTCTGGGCGGTGTTCGCCGTCGTCTTCCTGCTCACCGCGTCAATCACGGGGTTTAGCATCGTTCGAGCACTCATTCCGCGGATGTCATCGGATCCGACCTCGCCCAACAGGTTCGCTTGGCCTAGCCTGGCGCAGGCATCAGCCGGCGGTCTTCCGCCGGCTATATCGACAGACGACCAAATCCGTCGTGAAGCCTGGGAGCAGGCAGCATCGCTCGCGCGAGTCGCGGTGACGAAGTTCCGCTACTTCAAGATCGCGCTTATCAGCTTCTGCATCTGCCTCGGATCGCTGGTCGTGCTTCTCGCAACCCAGACGACTGCCACGGCTCTCGGCTAACCGGGCCCGGCGCCGCGATGGGATCGTGTTGTCGGGGAGGGGATCGAGAGGTTCTCGCGGCGTCGCGAGAAAGCGCAATGCTCGCTAGGTCAAAGGGGAGTGGCGCTATCTCGTTTCGAACAGCGGCAGAATCCGCTCCAGCTTCCCGATCGCCGCTCGCGACTCGTTGCGGAACTGCTCCCCGCGCCCCGCCTCGAAGAGCCGGTGGCAAACACCGACGAGCCAGAAGCACTGAAACGCCATCGCCGCGACGGCGTCCCGTCGCACATCGCGTCCCGCGGTGACCGGGTATCGCGCCAGCTCGCGGGCCGCGGTGTCCGCTGACATCACGACCTCGTCGTAGTTTGGGTCCACTGCGAGAAGGGCGACGTCCAACGCGTAGGGTCCGAGCCCCGCGTCCTGCACGTCCACCAGGCTGAGCTGGTCGCCTTCAGACACCACGACGTTTCGCGCGTGCAGATCGCCGTGCTGAACCGTCGTCGGCATCGCATCAACGAGTCTCTCGATCGCGAGCATCGCGGACCGCCACGCCGGATCGATCCCGGCGGCCGTAGCCTCACGCCACACGCGCGACGGGTGCCGATCGTACCCACTCGGCGGCAGGTCGACCTGGGCCAGCTGGCCCCTCATCTCGAGCACTCTCTGAAGCTGAGCTTCAGGGACACCGCCCCGATACCGCGTCGCCAGCGTGGACTCGCCGGCGTCCTCCATGAGCAGCGCCTGGCATGAAGACTCGAGAATACGAGGCGTCCTCACCCCGCCCGCGCGGAACGCTTGGGTCACTCGCACGTGATCGGCGATTACTCCGCCTGCACCGCCACCCAACACGACGTAGCCGACGAGCGAGCCTTCGGTCCCGCAGAAGCGCACGTAACGCCGGTCGCTGGCGGTGCCCTCGATGACCCGCTCCGAGCAGCGTCCACCAAGCCGCCCCCGCGCCCAGCACCGCAACTCTGCGAGGCCGGTGCTACTCACCGCTTCCGCCACACCTGCGGCGATTCTCCTGGGCGGTCTTCCTTGAGGTAGATCGCCGCGCGGTCCTTGAGGTACTCGAAGTATTCGGCGTAGAGCGTGCCCCGCTTCGCGCGCTGCTGCATGATCCACGGGCTCAACACTGTCCACCCCCGCGTGGCGGCGCCGTAGTAGAGGCCGAGAACGGTCCGCTCATCAACGACGCCCTGTTTCAGCAGGAATCCGAGCGCGTGGAACTCATTGGCCACCTGACCCATGTCACTCAGTTGCTGCTCGCTCGGGCGCAGCAACTGCTTCGGCTTAAGCGAGTACACCCGCCGGCGCCGCTGGGCGGCTTCAACGTCGTTCAGTCGCTCGATCAGTGCCAGCGCCACCGCGTCGCGCCGGGCGCGGTTCGCCTCGCGCACCTGGTAGAAGGCGAAGACTGCGGCGATGATGACCACGATGGCTTGGATGCCGGTGGCAATGGCCGTCACCATGTTCCACACATCGGGGCTCACGGCAACGGCCGTCTCCTGCACGGGCACTTCAAAGAACACGGCACTCCACCCCAAGTCGTCCCAGTCGCGCTTCGAGATGCTCGTATCCGCGCCGCAGCTGATCGAGACTATCGATCCGTGTGTGACCGGCCGCGATCGACCCGGCGAGCAACAGCGCCATCGATCCGCGAACATCTTGTGTGGCGGCCCGTGTCGACCGCAACGCGGTGGGGCCGTCGATTTCGATCGATGCCGCACGTTCCCCGCCGGGGTCGAACATCAGTGTTCCGCGTGGCACGGTGACCTCGCCTCGCCGCACAGTCATCCCCATTCGCGCGAGCGGTTCGAGATGAGACGTGCGCGCGTCGTACATGGTGTCGACAATCCGCGATGTGCCCCGGCATTGAGACAGCGCAACGGAGAGCACCTGCGCCCAATCACTGTGGAGCAGCGGAGAGGCGCCGACGGTGACCGTCTCGACCGGAGACAAGAGCTCGCGCGGGCGAGTTACGGTTGCGTTCGACCCCTCTATCGCGATGGTGCAACCGGCACTCTCCAGCACGGCTATCAGCGGCTCCAGGTCGCTCAGCGGTGCACCGACGATGGCAACCGGCTCGCGCGCGAGCGCCCCGGCTATGACCCACGTCGCCGCGTCGTTCCGATCCGCGGGCAGTTCGAAGTGGATGCGTCCAGCCGTGGCTCCACGATCGCGAGGGGTGATCGTGACATCGACGTACCGATCGTCGGCGTGCGCGGTGCAGGCGATCCCCACACCCAGCATGCGCAGGAACACGAATGCTGCCTCGATGTCGGTGTCCCACGGGGCGCGTTCGACGACCGTTTCGCCGTCCGCGAGGCATGCCGCGGCAACGATTGACATGAGCGCGCCGGTGCTTGGAATCGGCATCTTCACTGGCGCCCCGACAAGCGACGGTGATCGGAGGGTGACCGAGTCCTCCAACTCGTCCGCGAAGGTTCCAACGGCCCGCAGCAGATCGAGGTGAAGTCCGACCGGTCGCGCGCCGATCTCGTCTCCGCCGGGCAGACCCACCTCGGACGAGCCGAATCGGGCGAGCAGCACCCCGGCGAAGAGGAACGTCCCGGTCGCGGGCTGTGTCAGTGCCCGCGGTACGGGCTGATTGGCAAGGTCGCGTGTATCGATCAGGCACGTGCCGTCGCTATACGTTACGAGCGCGCCCAGGTGTCGTAACACGTCGATGATGGCGTGGGTGTCGGCGATGTCGGGTACCCGCGCGATCTCGTACTCGGCGGGCACAAGGGCGGTCAGAGGCAGCACCTTCTGTGCGGCGTTCTTCGAACCCTGCACGAGCACCTCACCTCCGCGAAGGGTGCCGCCCGTAACCTCGATTGAGACGTTCGCGCCAGGTGTAGTCACAGGCGTTTCACTCCTAGATAAAGAGATCGGTGTCGGGTGTTGCGTGCAGGGCGCCGATCTCGGGCGCCGCCAGCACGACTTCGAGTTCCAGATTGGCCTCATGGCGGGCGCAATGGAAGCGACAGTCGCGACGGGGGTCGACATGATCGGGCCGATACTCCTGCCACAGTTGCGCGAAGGGTGTGGTGCTCGGCGCGACCGGGACGCGCAGGTTCGCGTTGCCCCGGTGATACGCACACGGGTACATCCCCTCCGGCGTGATCAACGCCCGA
This sequence comes from Actinomycetes bacterium, assembly GCA_029777095.1. GTDB lineage: Bacteria > Actinomycetota > Actinomycetes > Actinomycetales > Microbacteriaceae > Microbacterium. The sequence goes on from JAKOTS010000095.1 coordinate 18,315, forward strand.
AGCCCGGCCGATGCGCAGCGCGAGTAAGACTTCTCCTGTGCCGTATCTCCGCGCAGCACGGCGTCGATGTTGCCCGAGCGGGCGACCTCGAACCCGTCGCCGGCGAGTGCTAGCGCGAGGTTCACCTGTCGCGCGAGCTCCTCCCGGTCGCGCTCCTCGTAGAAGAAGAGCGAGTGATCGTCGTTCTGCATCGCCTTCACGTTGAAGTACGCGCACCCGAGGTGCTTCGCCAGCGCAGCGGCTTCGGCGATCTCGCCAATGTTCGTGACGCGCTCATCGCCGGTCGTTCGAACGATCGAGACGAACGACGCCCCCACGCGTCCGCCTGCGTCGACGGCGTGCGCGATGCCCGCCAGCACCCGTTCGAACGCACGCGGCCCATCCGGATGCGGGCGCATCAGCGCGAAGGTCCCGGCGGTCGCGGCGTCGAGTGAGACTCTGATCCAGGCCATCTCCGCGATCACGTCAACGGGCACGTTCGCGAGAAGGTACCCGTTCGTAATCATTCCGACCGCGATCCCGACCTCCTGAAGGCGCGCAATGACCTCGCGGGCAGCGTGGTGGCGCAGCGGCTCGCCGCCACCGGTGAGGATGACCGCGCGAACACCGGCCTCAGCCATCTCACGCGCCAGGTCGAGCAGCCGACCTCGGGACAGTCGCGCGACACCGAGCACGTCCGCGCTGATGCACTCCGGACACCCGAAGTCGCAGAACGACGTCATATCCAGCTCGATCACGACGGGCGCGGCCTTTCCACTTCCGTCGCTGGCGTGCAACCGAGTCACGACGGTCAGTTGCCGCGCCTTGCTCGTCAGATCGATGAAGTCAGACTTCGCCAACTTTCCCCCCAGGCTCCCCGTCGGCCTCCGCGACGTCCTCGCCCGACCGTTGATCACGATTCTAGACGCCAGCGCCATCTCGAGGGTGAACGCCGCGCCGCAGGGCTGACGCACGCACAGTCACTGGCTGACGTGTCTGTGAGATACACCGAGCGGCACCCCATCAGCGCGCTGCTCGCGGTAGACAGCACATTCCCTCCTTGCTTGAACGCGACGACCGCGGTCGCCATCGACGCACTGGGATGCGCGTGGCACGGAGGAAGCGCAGCGGTTCGGCCGATGGGAGGCCAGCCGGCGGGCAAGACGGCCCCGTGCCGAGCACGAACGAGGAATTTGCCTTACCGGTTGGCGCCGCCGATGCGTCTGCGGCCGCCACCGACGCCTGTGGGCATTATTAGTCTTGACGACTATCGTGCCCGCTGGGCTACCTCGACCGGGAGCACGACGGGGGCAAAGACGCCGCGTCGGCGTAGCGAGTGCACATTGCCCGCATCACCATGGGCTGCGCGCCCAGGCTCCCGTGGACATTTCTGTCAGTACTGCCCAGTCGAGTCGACGGACATTTTGTAGCCAGGTACCGCTTCCCGCCGCAGGCGGCATGGACATCTCTGAGCGGTTCCTACAGATATCTAGCGGCGCGGCCGCGCGGCTCTCCCCGACGACACTGCGCGCGCCCGGAATTACTCGACGATGCGGCAGTGTGTCGTCAGGCTACCGACGCCCTCAACCGAGACGGTGACGGTCGAGCGGTCGCGCAAGAAGATCTGCGGCTCGCGCGAATAGCCGGCGCCGCCGGGGCTGCCGGTCGAGATCAGCGTGCCCGGCAACAGCGTGGTCGACTGCGAGAGATGTGCGATCAGCGTCGCGACGCTGCGGACCATCTGGCCGGTCGAGGCATCCTGCACCGTGTGTCCATCGATGACGGTGCCGATGTGCAGTGCCTGCGGGTCGGGAATCTCGTCGGCCGTGACCAGCAGAGGGCCGGTGGGCGTGAAGCCATCGAACGACTTGCACCGCGACCACTGTGCCTCAGAGAACTGGATGTCTCGCGCGGTGATGTCGTTGACGACGGTGTAACCCCAGACGTGATCGAGCGCGTCTTCGGTCGCCACGTTGCGAGCTGGCGTGCCGATGATGACCCCGAGCTCTGCCTCGTAGTCGACGGTCTCGCTGATCGTGCGGGGCCACACAGTGGTGCCCTCGTGACCTGCGAGTGAGTTTGGCCAGAGTGAAAACACGGTCGGCGTGCTGTCGGTCTGCAGCCCGAGCTCGCTCGAGTGTGCCGCGTAGTTGAGGCCGATCGCCAAGATGAGTGGTGGGCGCAATGACGCCGATGCGAAGTGGTATCCGTCCACCGGGTGGCGGCGCGGGTCGTCTGCCGCGATCTGTGCAACCGCTGCGCGCACCTCGTCGAGGCCGGCCTGGCCGCGCTCGATCAGTGCCTGCGAATCGGCGGGTGGGGCATCCATCAACTCGTCAAGAAACAGCGCATGCCATTCGGATACCTCGGCTCCAACGGCCTCGATGACCGCGAGTCGAGGGGAGGGGTTTTCGTCGGCGAAAAGGTGGGCAAAGCGCATATTGCAACGCTAGTCGACCGCGCTCATCGAGCGACGCCACATGTCTTGAAGGATGAGCGCTGTCATAGGCTGATGATCATGTCTTACGGAGTTCCCCCGCAGCCGGCCCGACAACCGGCGCACCCCGGCGACGGAATGTTTCAGCCACAGCCCACTCAGCCGACGCCGGCGTATTCGCAAACCGGTTTCTCTTCACACTTTTCGCAGGGCGTGCACGCGTCGCCCGGGGTGATCCCGCAGCCGACGATTCCGCAGCAGGCGATGCCCATGGCGCCAACGCACCGTTCAGGCGCGCTCGTCGTGTGGGTCATGAGCATCCTCGGCCTGCTGCTGGTGGCTCTGATCGCGTACTTCCTGCAGTTTCTCGGACCCAGCGCGTCGATCATCGGAATGATCTTGGCGTTGCTGCCCCTCGCCGGGGTGTTGCTCGCGGTGCGACTCATCGACCGCTGGGAGCCCGAACCGCGCGGGCTGGTGGCGCTTGCCTTCGCGGGCGGTGCCGTCGGTGCGGTGGGGCTGACCCTGCTGGCAGACCTCCTGCTCTCGCTCGCGATCGACCCGTATTCTCCGTTGCGATCCGAGAGTTTCACGAGCGTCGTGCAGGCGCCGCTCGTCGAGGAGTTCTTCAAAGGCCTCGGGGTGTTCTTGATCTTCGTGTTCGCACGCCGCTTCTTTGACGGGCCGATCGACGGTGTCGTATACGGCGCGCTGATCGGTGCAGGCTTCGCCTTCACCGAGAACATCCAGTACTTCGCGGTGAGCCTCATTGAGGGCGGTGCCGAATATGCCGGCGCGACGTTCTTCGTCCGCGGCATCCTCTCGCCATTTGCGCACGTGATGTTCACGAGCGTGACCGGCTACGCGTTCGGCGTGGCGGCACGCCGTGGCTACAGCGCATCGGCGGCCCTCGGCCCCGGGCTCATCGGGTTTGCCGGGGCGGTCGCGCTCCATGCCCTCTGGAACGGTTCTGCCATGTTTGGCGATTTCTTTGCGCTCTACGTCTCAGTGCAGGTGCCGCTGTTCCTTGGCTTCATCTTTGGGGTGCTCGCGCTGCGCCGCGAAGAGGCTCGCATCACGCGGGCCCGACTCGGTGATTATGCCGTCGCGGGTTGGTTCACGCCGCAAGAGGTCGAGATGTTGGCGACCCCGCCCGGACGGCGAGCTGGCCTGGCGTGGGCTCGAACGCTTCGTGGCAATCGCGCCCCGGTTATGAAGACATTTATTCGGGATGCCACGAGCCTCGCCGCCGCCCGCCAGCGGGCCATCACCGGCCGTGACTCCGAAGCGTTCGTTGCCGAACGTGAGCTCCTGATGCGCACGGCGCAGGCGCGCGCTGCACTGTTTGCGCCGTAGGGTTCGATTCTGCGCCGTAGGGCTCGATTCTCCATGTTGCGAGCGGCGCAGTAGCTACCCGCGGGCGAGGGTCGCGAGCCGGCTCACCATTCGTTTCACGTCCTTCGGCGGTGCCGCGGCTTCAAGAAGGCCCGCGGGTGTGCTGCGAGCCGACACGTGCAGCGCGACATCCCTGTCGTAAAGCACGTCAATCAGGTTTGAGAAGCGAGCGAGCGGGTCGCGGTCGGTGATCGCGAGGTCCGGTACGCCCGTCAGCACGATCATGCGAAAGTGTTCAGCGAGCCAGAGGTACTGCGCGGCGCCCCGCGGCCGCTCGCAGAGCTCGTCGAAACTCAGCGTTGCCGTGTGTTCGTCGACGCTCAGCGCGGTCAGAATGTGGCCGGCGGCGTTGAGCCTGACGCAGGTGGTGGTGGTGGCGGTGCCGGTGCCGGGCACTGCGGTGCCTGCGCCGGGCTCTGCCGCGACGGCCGCTGTGATCCTCCAACTGCCGGCGCCGAATCCCTGCGTCGCGCGGAGCTGCGTGCGATAGTCGCGGCCGACCCCGATGGGCACGACGGCGAGCTCGCGACGCAGCAGGTCGATCGCGGGGAGAAAGCGTTCGTGGTGGATCGGGTTCGGCATGAGTCCTTCGGGCGCGTAGTTCGACGTCGCGAGGGTGAAGATGTTGGATGAGAGCAGGTGCTCGAGGGTGGCTGCCAGATAGACGCCGTCAGCGACATCGTGGACGTGAAACTCGTCGAAGCACACGGCGCGTGCTCCGCCGATGAGGCGACGCAATGACCGGTCGAGTGACTCGCGCTCACGGATGATCTGGGACTGTAGCTCGCGGAAGAATTCGTGGAAGTGGAACCGGCGCTTGCGGTGCGTTGGAATCGCGGCAAAGTATGTGTCGACGATCAAAGTCTTGCCCCGGCCCACATCGCCCCAGACGTAGGCGCCGCGGCATTGGACATGACCGAGGGTGTCGATCGCCGTGATTTGCGCATCGTCAAAGAGCATTCCCGACGAGTGGATGGCCGCACGAAAGCGGCTGCGGGTGGCGTGCGCGATGGGGTGCGTGGCGGCGGGGTCAGTGTGGCGATGCGTACTCGGTCTCATTTCCCGTTACTCTACGTCTGTAGAGGAACAAAGTACATGGTGCACAACGAAGGGACAGCCGCATGGCCAGGCCGGGGGATCGTCGACCAGTTATTGCCGATCACGCGATCGAGGTGCTTGCCGACGGCGGTGCGCGTGCCCTTTCGCACCACGCCGTTGACCGAGCGGCCGGCCTCGCGGTGGGGTCCACCTCGTATTACTTCCGCACCCGACGCGATCTCGTGGACGCGGCGATTGGGCGGATCAAGAGTCGCTCACGTGCGGCGTTCGATGGCGCTCATGTGCCGAGGCCGGGGCCGATCACGGCGCGGGCGGCCGCGAACCTGATGGCCGACCAGCTTCAGCTGCTCGCGAGCGCGCGTCGGAGTGATGCCCTCGCCGTGTTCGCGCTCGTGCCGGAGGTCGAGGAGCATGCCGAGTCGCGCGCGCGACTCGCCGGTTGCCTCTTCTCCCGAGAGATGGCGACGGATCTGCTCGGGGCGCTCGGCGCTCGCGATGCCGAGCGGGCTTCGCTGGATCTCGTGGACTTCCTGACGGGGATCCTGTTCGGATCACTCTTCGGGCAGCGTCGGGTGGAGGGTGTCAGACTGAAGTCGATTGCCGACACGCTTGAACGGTTCATTGTGAGCAACATTGCGGGTACTAACTCCCCAGATGCTCATTCTTCAGGCGCTTATTCGTCAGGCACCTATTCGTCATAGTGCAGCAGGTCGCCGGGCTGGCATTCGAGGACTCGGCAGATCGCGTCGAGCGTGGACAACCGCACGGCCTTCGCTCGCCCGTTCTTGAGCACGGCGACATTGGCTGGGGTGATGCCGATCGCCTCGGCAAATTCGCCGACGCTCATGCCGCGTTCGGTGAGCATTCGATCGATCGAGATTCGAATCGCCATCAGACGACCTCGTCGAGTTCGATGCGCAGCAGGATCGCATGGCGAAGGAGTGACCGAAGCACCAGGGTGATGCAGGCCAGTACAAGAAGGGTGAGGCATCCCGCGGTGAAGGTCAGCGCGAGAAATGGGCTCCCGGCTTGGCCGTTGCTGATGATCACGAATGTGGCGATAACGAGCACGATCGCGCACGCGACTGCCGCGACGATCGCGTCAACCCAGCGCGTCGACGAGTGCAGCAGGATCGTGCCGCTACGGATGCGGTGAACGAGGAGTGATGCGACGGCCAGGACGAGCAGCGCGAGACTTACGACCGCGATGCACATCGCGAGGAGCGGTGCGCGCAGGTCCGCGTACTCCGGAAGGCTGACCGCGGCGCTCGCCGCAACGCTCGGCAAGAGTGCGATCGTGCCCAAACCAAGCAGAATCAGCATGCCCAACAGTGCCTGCGTGATCACGATGAGGGCGAAACGAGGGCGCGGAGAGTCGGGGATCATGCATCGATTATCGATAGATGACCTATCGAAAGTCAATAGATAGCCGGTGGTCGAAACGCGTTGGCCTTGGCCTGCCTACGCTGACCTCGGCGCGCGCCCCCGACCTCGGCGTGCACGCGTGGACCTCAGCCTGCCAGTGCCGGATCGTACCCTCGTGTCGCCACCTAGAACGGCGCTGAATCGAACCCACCGAGCACGCCCGTGCCCGTGCCCGGGCCGCCGCCGGGCCTGAACATCACCCTGCTGGTCGGAACATCTGGGTACATGCGCCCTGTCGGGCTCGTCCACTCGAGGACCCCGCCCTGCCGCTGTTTCGCCGCCCACGCGGACTCATGTTTCAGGGAATGATGTCGCCTGCAGAGATGCGCGAGATTGCCATAGGTGGTGGGCCCGCCGAGCGCGAAATCGACGGTGTGATCGAGATCGGAGTTTCGAACTGGGAGCCTGCAGCCGGGAAACCTGCAGTGCTGATCTCGCGCCCGGAGGATTCGTTTGAGCTGTTTGCCCGGGCGATAACGGTCGGCTGCGACCACATGCCCGGTAATTGGGTGCGTGAGTACTCGGTCCCATCCTTTGGCGCCGCCCGCGAGCCGCCGAGCCGTTTCGGCATCGATCGGGCCGACCCCTGCGAGCGTTGCTGGCTCTTGAGTTGCGCCGAGCAGCGATAGCACCGGCACGACGACCTGGACGGTCGCGCGAATGGCGCCCAGCCCCGCCGGACCATGTGCCTCGGGAATGCCAGCCAGAAGAAGATCCGTGAGGATGTCGGCGCGAAGCTGGTCGGTCGTCCGTGGCGGGGCATCGTCGGCCTGGTCTTCGCGGGCCCGGTTCTCACGATCCTGGTTCTCGCGGGCCTCGGCCGCGGCGGCGCGGAGGACTGACCGGGCCATCGCGCTCAACCGGTCAAAGACGGCGTGTGCCATCGTCGACGGCAAGGTTGCGACGAGCTCGGCCATGCCGTCGGGGAGGTCGATAACGCGCACTGCGCGCTCGGTGGCTGCTGCCTCATGGCGCTCGGTGAGTGAGCGCGGGTGGAGGCGCTCGGCCAGCAGCTTTGCGAATGGTCGCAGGCGCGATGCAGATTCGCGCTCTGCAACCACGAGCGCCGTTGTTTCGAAATCGGCGCGGGCCGAGGGGTCGTCGATGTGGGCGCCGGCCTCAGTCAGTACGCGTGCGTGTGCGCGGTCGATATGATCAGCCGCCAGCGAAGCGAACGTTGCCGGGAACATCGTGATGAGGATGTCGGCCTCGCTCATCATTCGTTGTACGGAGCGGTCGCTGATGCGAAACGCGGCGCCGAACTCGGCGGCGACCGTGCGGTAGGGCATCTCGGCGTCGAATCGTGAAGGGGAAGTACGCGCGTGCGCATCGCCCGCAAGCCGTGCGGCCTCATGAATCAGCTGCGCTTCGCGCGCCTGCAGCGCGCGCATCTTCATTCGCAATGCCGAGGCCGCCGACACGAGGGCGTCGAGCTTTGCCAGTTCTGCTGGGGAGAAGTCGCCATCTCGTGGGCTGCGCATGTCTCAATTGTGGCATTAGCCTCGGACATTCAGACGCAAAAAAATGCATCTGTGAATAACTTCTTTAGAAGAAATGTTCGAGCAGAACTCGCCGCCGAAGCGTCCTCACCAAACGCCCCAAAACAAGACTCAACGCCCGGTGCCGCGGCGATGCCTGCGTGACGTCCGAGCGTTGAGCTGATCTGAGACAAGGGTGCACCCGCCGCGCGGGGGTGTCAAGGGGTGCGCCGGGGGAGCGGAAGCAAGCCCCACGTGGACGCCGCGAACATGACAAATTCTCGGATGCCGCAGCCCGCTGTTCGCCGCGGGCGCACGCGTCGCGTTGACCTGTGGGGCCGCACTCAGCTTGGATAGACCTATGACTGATTCACGCACAAAGCCCGAGGTCGATGCCCCCGAGGGTCCGGCCCCCGATTCCCTCGTTATCGAAGACCTCATCGTTGGCGACGGCGCTGAGGCAACGCCCGGTGCCAACGTCACCGTCCACTACCTCGGCGTCGGCTACGACTCGGGCGAAGAGTTCGACTCTTCGTGGGCTCGCGGCGAAACCATCAGCTTTCCGTTGCGTGGCCTGATCCAGGGATGGCAAGACGGCATCCCCGGCATGAAGGTTGGCGGCCGCCGCAAGCTCACGATTCCGCCGGAGCTCGCGTACGGTGCTGCCGGCAGTGGGCACTTCCTCGCTGGCCAGACCCTCGTCTTCATCATCGACCTCTACGGCGTCGGCTAACACCCGTGAAACGCCGGCGTTTCACGCCGCACGGAACGTCCCGCACCCCGCGCAAGGGGTGCGGGACGTTCCCGTTTCACCCGCTGAGTGGCGGGTTTCACCCACTGTGCGAAGGCCCCCACCACACCCCGCCGCAAACTCCCACACGAATCTCACAACGAATTTGCATGCATTGGAATAGATACTGGATACACGGCGTTTCAGCCTGTATCGAAAGAGATGTGCCCATCGCTTTCGTCCATTTCACTTTTCAAGGAGCACACACGCATGACCTCGAACACGATTGACATCCCCGGTTACAAAGCTGGCACCTGGGTGCTTGACCCCTCGCACAGCGAGGTCACGTTCAGCGTTCGCCACATGATGATCTCGAAGGTCCGCGGCGCGTTCGGCGTCAAGAGCGCCACGCTCGTCGCCCCCGAGAACCCCCTCGAGGTCACCATCGAGGCAAGCGTCGACGCAACCTCGCTCGACACCAAGGACGAGGGCCGCGACACGCACCTGCGCTCGGCTGACTTCTTCGACGTCGAGAACCACCCGACCCTCGACTTCGTGTCGACCGGCGTGCGCATCGAAGGCGGCGACTTCCTCGTCGACGGCGACCTCACGATCCGTGGCATCACCAAGCCCGTCACGTTCGACCTCGACTTCAACGGCTTCGGCGTTGACCCGTGGGGCAACTACAAGGCTGGCGCCTCGGCAAAGACCGTGATCAACCGCGAAGAATTCGGCCTCACCTGGAACACCGCGCTTGAGGCTGGCGGGGTGCTCGTCGGTAAGGACGTCACCATCACGCTCGACCTGCAGGGCGCGTTGCAGCAGGGCTAAGTAGCGCGAGTTGCAACCGTGCGCTGGGCGCACGCGTGAACAAAGTGGGGGCGGATGCTGCGGCATCCGCCCCCACTTTCTCGTTCGTGACCCAGCTCAGGGTGTCGGGTGCAGCGCGTCATATTCGCGAAACTGCGGGTTCAAGCGCACCAGCACGGCGCAGAGTCCGATGATCGCGAGCCCGCCAAGCAGCGGCGGAAACCAGAGCGCGGCAACGGTCGAGAGTGCGCCGGCATAGAGCGCGCCGAGTCGCGGACCGCCGGCGACCACGATCGTGAAGATTCCTTGCAGTCGCCCGCGCATTTCGTCGGGCACAGCCGCCTGCACCATGGTGCTGCGGAAGATTGCGCTGATGTTGTCGGCGGCGCCCGCGGCGGCGAGCGTGAGGCATGCGAGCGCGATGAGAGGAATGTTGGGTCGCGCCTCGGTGACATCGCCGGGTGCACCCCAGCCGAAGCTGGCAAGCAGCAAGACTGCGCCGAAGAGCGCGATGCACAACCCGTAGGCCTTGATCGCGCGTTCGATGCCCAGGCCGTGTTTTCGTGCGGCACCGACCCGGCCCGAGAACACGCTCGAGGCGAGCGCCCCGATGGCAATTGACGCGGTGAGTGCACCGACGGTGATGGGGCCTCCGCCGAGCACAAGCATCCCGATCGCAGGGAACAGCGCAATCGGCTGCCCGAACGTCATCGCGACGATGTCGAGGATGAACTGTATGCGGATGTTCGGGGCGACGCGCAAGAACTTCCAGCCGTCGGCGAGCGAGCGGAGCCCCGGTCGGTGTCGCTTGCCTTCGGGCAGGATCGCGGGAAGGGTCCACAGGCCGAGGAACGCGGCGACGTGCAGCACCGAGTCGATTGTGTAGGTCCATTGGAACCCGGTGGTCGCGACCAAGACACCGGCGAGCGCGGGCCCGACCGTGACCATGAGCCCGACGCTGATCCCGCCGAGCGCGGCCGCAGCGGGGAGGAGCTCGCGGGGGAGCAGTCTCGGCACGATCGCCTGGCGCGCGGTGCCGACGACCGTGTTCGCGGCGGCGTTGATGGTTGTCAAAAGATACAGTGGCCATACCGTCTCGATGCCGATCCAGGCGATTGTCGCCAATGCGATCGTCGATCCCCAGGTGATGCACGCGGCGACCAATGCCACAACGCGGCGGTCGACGGCGTCGGCGAGCATGCCGCCATAGAGCCCCGCGAGAATCATCGGTACGAGCCCAAACACCGCGACCATCGAGACCGCCAGTGTTGACTCGGTCAGGGCAAACACGTGCAGCATCACGGCGACGATCGTCAGTTGACCACCGAGCCCGGTGATCGCGCCGCCGATCCACATTCGAGCAAATGCTGGGCTCTCGCGAAATGGCGTGAGGTCAATGAAATGGCTTCGGTGCCTGTTGCCACTCACGCTGTGGGCATCGCTCTGTCATGCATCTTTCGAGGCTAGCGCGATGGATGCTTGTTGGCCGCGACTATCGGGTGAAGAACCCTGGTAGACTCTTCAGGTTGCCGTTTGATCGGCCGCGGATAAAGAGAGCCCACGCATCAGGCGACGGGCGCCGCGCAATAAGCAGGAAGGGGATCCCATATATGGCACTTGAATTTGACGCCAAGAAGGCGATCATCGAAGAGTACGCGACGCACCCCGGTGACACCGGATCCCCCGAGGTGCAGGTCGCGATGCTGACGCAACGCATCAAAGACCTCACTGAGCACCTGAAGGGCCACAAGCACGACCACCACTCGCGTCGTGGCTTGTTCCTGATGGTCGGTCAGCGCCGCCGTCTGCTTGGCTACCTCCAGGACACCGACATCGCGCGTTACCGCACGCTGATCGAGCGCCTGGGCCTGCGTCGCTAATACGACGTAGTTGCTGAGCTCACTTCTTTAAGAAGAACATCACGCCCAGCGTAATATCGCACTTCTGAAGGACCGTCCCACGGTGTGGGGCGGTCCTTTTGCGTGCCCGCGATGGCCTCGTTTTTGCCCCTTTCGGTGTGGGATACCGCGGTCTAGGGTCGAGGGCAAAGCACCCTTGACCCGAGGGTGCGATGCAAAGGAGCATCCAATGCCATTTCGCAGTCCATTCGAAGACGTCGAAATCCCGAACCTCAGCGTGTTCGACTACCTTTTTGCAGACCTCGAACCCGAGGCCGCAACGAAGACCGCGCTCGTTGATGGCACGTCGGGCGAAGCGACGAGCTACGGCGCGCTCGTCGTGCAGATTCAGCGCGTGGCGGGGGCGCTCGCAGCTCGCGGCATCCGCACCGGTGACGTCGTCGCGCTGCACTCACCAAACGTCCCGGCGTTCGCGACAGCCTTTCACGGAATTCTGCGGGCGGGCGCTACCGCGACGACCGTCAACGCGCTCTACACGGCCGAAGAAATCGAGAAGCAGCTGCGCGACTCGGCCGCCATCATGCTGATCACCGTGTCGCCGCTGCTGCCGCAGGCCGCCGCCGCGGCAAAGGCAGCGGGCATCGAGCGGGTCATCGTGATGGACGGCGCGGAGGGGCACGAATCGCTTCGTGACCTCATCATGGAGGATGCGCCAGCGCCAGACGTGTCGTTCGACCCGGCGACCCACATCGCGGTGCTGCCCTACTCGTCGGGGACCACGGGCCTCCCGAAGGGCGTCGTGCTCACGCACCGAAACCTGGTGGCAAACGTCGCGCAGTCGCTTGCGCAGATCACCCTCAACGACGAGGACCGCGTGATGGCGGTGCTCCCGTTCTTCCACATCTACGGCATGACCGTGCTGCTGAACCTCGCTCTGCGGGTCCGCGCCGCGTTGGTCACGATGCCGCGCTTCGATCTGCCCGAATTCTTGCGGATCATCCAGGATCACAAGATCAGCTGGGTGTTCATCGCGCCCCCGATCGCGGTGGCATTGGCGAAGCATCCGATCGTCGATAACTATGACCTCTCGAGCATCAAGGTTGTCTTCTCGGGGGCGGCGCCGCTCGATGGCGACCTCGCGAAGGCTGTTGCATCGCGGCTGCACTGCGTGGTGCGTCAGGGCTATGGGATGAGCGAGATGAGCCCGGTTTCGCACGCGATTCCGGTCGAGCGCGACGATATTCCGCTCGACACCGTGGGGCTCACGCTGCCGAACATGGAGTGCAAAATCGTCGACCCCGAGACCGGCGCCGAAATCGAAGTTCCGAGCGAGGGCGTGAGCGCCCCGGGCGAGCTGTGGTGCAAGGGCCCGAACATCATGGTCGGCTACCTGCACAATGACGCGGCGACCGCCGAGGTGCTGGATGCCGAGGGTTGGCTGCGCACGGGAGACATCGCGACGGTCACGGCCGAGGGCTACGTGCGAGTGGTCGACCGGTTGAAGGAGCTCATTAAGTACAAGGGCTATCAGGTCGCGCCCGCCGAGCTGGAGGCGCTCCTGCTCACCAATCCGTTGATTGCGGACGCCGCAGTGCTGGGCGTGCACGACGCCGACGGCGAAGAGGTGCCCAAGGCATTCATCGTCAAGCAGGCGAACGCCGAGCTCAGCGAGCTGGATGTGATGGAGTTCGTCGCCGAGCACGTTGCGCCCTATAAGAAGGTGCGCGTCGTCGAGTTCATCGACATGATTCCGAAGTCGAGCGCCGGCAAGATCCTCCGAAAGGACCTGCGCGCCGCGGTCGGATAGTTCGGGGCAGACAAGCGGATGCCGGTGCGGGAGTTCGCACCGGCATCCGTGGTGTTGGCGGCTGTGGTGGTCAGCTGCTGTGGTGTTGGCGGCTGTGCAGTCGACCGCTCTGCCGTCGGCTACGCGCTCGCACCCGCCGCGTACTTCTCGATCAGGTCGGCGTGGTGAATCGCGGCCACGTCGGGGTGCGCGCGCAGGCGCGACTTCAGCGCGTTCTCGCCGAGCACGCCCGAGATCGGGTTGTTCGGGTCGCGGGTGACCCCGCGCGCCTCGGCCTTGAGCGCCGGCGGCAGATCGAGCAGCGGGATCGTCTTGTCGAGCGCGGTGTTGTAGAAGAACGGGATCGAGACGCGGTCATCGCCCGCCCGCGGCGACACGACGCGGTGCACGGTGGCTTTGAGGTATCCGTCGCTCGCGTACTCGAGCAGCTCGCCGATGTTGACGACAAAGGCGCCCGGGATCGGCGGTGCGTCGATCCACTCGCCGTCTTTCTCCACTTGCAGGCCACCCTTGCCGGGCTCGACCCAGAGCAGCGTCAAGACGCCAGCATCCTTGTGCGCCCCGACACCCTGCTGCGGGGTCGGTTCGTCTTTGCCGGGGTAGCGCACGACCTTGATGAGGGTCGACGGGTCGGGCGCGAACGCCGGGGCAAACGCGTCGGCTGGCGCGCCCAGCGACTCGGCCCACGCGCCGAGGAGTCGCAGCGCGATGCCGCTGAGCAGCTCATGCCACTCGGCGAGCACGCTCTGCAGCTCAGGCAGGTCTTCGGGCCACAGGTTCGGGCCCTCGAGGCGCCAGAAATCGGCGGCCGCGGGGTCGGTGATCACGGGGCGCTCGGGGCCGACGTCGATCTGTTCACGCCAGTCGATCTCGCCCTGCGTGCGCTCGCCGCCCACCCGCGTGTACCCGCGAAACTGTGGGCTCTTCGTGTTTTCAATCGCCAGTTTGGATGCCTCGGGCAGCGCGAAGAACGCACGTGCGGCCGCGAGCAGCCTGCCCTCGAGGTCGGCCGGCACGCCGTGCCCGGTCAGGTAGAAGAACCCGACATCGTGGGTCGCGGCGCGGAGCGACTCGCGAAACTGCGCGGCGGCTTCGGGGCCACGGTCGAGCTCGGCGAGGTTGAGTACGGGGAGGTTGAAATCGGCCATGAAGCGAAGATACGTCTGCTCCCACCGAGCGCGCAGTCGTGTGTCGAAGCATGTCGCAGCGTTGCGATTCGGGTCACGCAGGCGGTGCGCTGCGAACCGACGCCATGACCGCGCGCTGCAGCAAGCCGGGTAGCGTGAGGGCATGAACCGTCTCGTTCCTGCGCTTCGCGTCATCGTCCCCTCGGTCTGGCTCGGGCTGATCATCGGCCTGTCGCTGCTCGAAGCGCCGTTGAAGTTCTCGGCGCCCGGGATCACGACAGAGCTTGGCCTCGGCATTGGCCGGATCATGTTCACGGCGCTGGGGATCGCGGGCTGGATCCTGCTCGCGGTCATGGTGCTCGCATCCCTCGCTCGCCCGCGCCTTGACCGCGTCGGATGGGTGCTGCTGGGCGGGATGGCCCTCATGCTGGTGCTCGAAACCCTTGTGATCCGGCCGTTCCTGAACGCGCGCAGCGACATGGTGGTGGCCGGCGGTGACCCGGGCGAGTCGATCTTGCACTATGCGTACATCGCCGCCGAGGGTGTGCTGATCGTCCTGTTGCTCGTGTGGATCGTGCGTGTGGGCCGTCGCCTGCGGTTCGCGCCGCAGCCCGGTTAGCCGCGCGGTGCCGGAGTGGTCGCTGGCGGTGCTGGCGGTGCTGGTGGTGCCGACACCGGTGCTGGCGCACCCTTCGCGAACAACCATGCGGCGCGCGGCTCGATGAGCCCGTGAAAGACGATGCGCACGGGCTTGCTCGCCAGCGCGATGCTGAGTCCGACCGCGAGAACGACCACAAGCGGGAGCCAGAACCACACCGGTTCGAGGCCCCTGAGCACGCCCGATTCGCGGAACGGGTAGAGCACAAACGTGTGCAGGAGATAGACGTACATCGTGTACTGCCCGAGGTGTGACCACCACGTGTGGCGCTGGGGCACGAGCGCGACAAACGCGCAGGTGAGCACGACGGCGAGCACCATGAGCACGATGCGCACCCCGCCCGCCCACCACTCGGGGTTGCCCATGCTGGCGTACGAGCTGTCGTAGAAGAACCAGCGGCGAAGGCCCATTTCATGCCAGCCATCGAGCCCAAACCACAGCACGCAGGCGGCGGCCACGAGCACCGCCGCGGCAACGACCGGCACCCACCATGGCCTGCGGCCAAGAAGGCGCAGGCGCGCGATGATGTCGTGCTCGTTGAGCCACCATCCGAACACAAAGAAGGGGAGCAGCGCGAGCGTACGGTTGAGCGCGAACGTGCTGTCGAGGTTTGGCAGGTAGCCGGCCGTCACTGAGATCACGATGGACCACATGAGGGGCCAGCGCAGGAGCGCAAGGTAGGGCAGGATCAGCCGGAAAATCGCGAGGGCCAGCAAGAACCAGAGGGTCCACGAGGGTTTCGTGAAGTTGACGACGGTGTTGCCATCGACGAGGAACTTCGTGAGCGTCCAGAGCGCTTCAAAGATGATGTACGGCAGCACGATGTCGGTGAGCACGCGGGTCATCTGGCGCCCGTTCGGGGCGCCGCCCTTCGAGAAATAGCCGCTGATGATCGCGAATGCCGGCATGTGGAACGCATAGATCAGCAAGTACAGCGTCATCGCGGCGTCGGAGTCCTGTGCCAGTCGCTGCACGGCGTGCCCGACGACCACGAGCACAATGCACGCGAACCGCGCGTTGTCCCAGAACGGCACGCGTGGGCGTGGTGTCGCTGCGGCAGCGGGTGGCGGCGTCAGGGTGTCTGCGGCTGGCAAAGTAGTGGCGTGCGAAATGGCTCGGCTCCTCGGGGGTTTCGCGGGCCATGCTATCGCCTCGTGTTCCGATCTGCGTTTCGTCGGAATATTCTCAGATACACGTCGTTACACTGAATGTATTCAAGTGCATACAAATGTATTCAAGGAGGCAAGACGGTGAGCGAGAACAACTGGCCCGGCATGCAGTTCGGCATCTTCAGTGTCGGCGATGTCACGCAGGACCCGACAACGGGCAAGACGCCGAGCGAGCACGAGCGCATCAAAGACATCCTGACGATCGCCCAAAAGGTCGAAGAAGTCGGGATGGATGTCTTCGCCATCGGCCAGCACCACAACCCGCCGTTCGTGCCCAGCGCACCGACGACGCTCCTCGCTTACATCGCGGCAAAGACCGAGCGGATCATCCTGTCGACCACCACGACGCTGATCACCACCACCGACCCAGTCCGCATCGCCGAGGACTACGCCACACTGCAGCACATTGCCGATGGCCGCGTCGACCTCGTCATGGGTCGCGGCAACACCGGACCGGTGTATCCGTGGTTCGGAAAAGACATCCGCCAGGGACTGCCCCTCGCGATCGAGAACTACGAGCTGCTTTACCGTCTCTGGCGCGAAGAGGTCGTCGACTGGTCGGGCAAGTTCCGCACCCCGTTGCAGGGCTTCACCGCAACTCCGGCGCCCCTCGAGGGCGTCGCCCCGTTCGTCTGGCACGGCTCGATCCGCAGCCCCGAGATCGCCGAGCAGGCCGCCTACTATGGCGATGGCTTTTTCGCGAACAACATCTTCTGGCCGCAGGAGCACTACCAGCGCCTCATCGGGCTCTACCGCCAGCGGTTCGAGCACTACGGCCACGGCACGGCCGAGCAGGCGATCGTTGGCCTCGGTGGTCAGGTCTTCATGGCCGAGAAGTCGCAAGACGCGGTGCGCGAGTTCCGGCCCTACTTCAACAGCGCACCGGTCTATGGTCACGGCCCGAGCCTCGAAGACTTCACCGAAATGACGCCGCTCACCGTCGGTAGCCCGCAGCAGGTCATCGACCGCTACGCCTCGATGCGCGACACGTACGGCGATTACCAGCGCCAGCTTTTCCTCATGGACCACGCGGGTCTCCCACTGAAGACCGTGCTCAAGCAGCTCGACATTCTCGGCGAAGAGGTCGTGCCCGTGCTGCGTCGCGAGCTCGCCGTGGGGCGCCCCGCTTCGGTTCCGGATGCCCCGACCTTCGCATCGCGCGTTGCCCTTGCCCGCGAGGGCAAGCTGCCAACGCCCGGTGGCACCGTGGCCCGCGAGGCCGCGGCGGCGGCCGCCGCTGAGGCGGCGAAGCCCCTGCCGGGCGCAGCCTTCGGCCTTGCGGGAGGTGCACGATGAGCGAACGTCGCATCGCCGTGATCGCCGCCGGCCTCAGTAACCCCTCGTCAACCCGGCTTCTGGCCGACCGACTTTCAACCGCCGTCACACGCGAGCTTGCGGCATCCGGAGTCAGCGTGACCGTCGACGTGATCGAACTTCGCGATCACGCGCACGACGTGGTCAACAACCTCCTCATGGGGTTTCCGTCGCCCGCGCTCGAAACCGCGATCAACACGGTGGTCTCGGCCGACGCGCTGATCGCCGTCACGCCGATTTTTGCGACCAGCTACAGCGGGTTGTTCAAGTCGTTCCTCGACGTGATCGACCCCGACGCGCTCACCGGCGTGCCCGTGCTCATCGGCGCGAATGCCGGCACGTCGCGGCACTCGCTCGCGATCGACTACGCGATTCGCCCGCTGTTTACGTACCTGCACGCGGCGCCTGTTTCGACCGGTGTGTTTGCGGCGTCGGGCGACTGGGGCCACTCGGGTGATGAGGGCGTGGATGCCTCGCCCCTGTCGGCGCGGATCGATCGCGCCGCGCGCGAGCTCGCCACGGCAGTGTTGGCACGCGAGGCGACAGGGCCGGTGCTCGACGCGTTCGATCCCGAGTCTTACCTCGGTGCGGGCGGCTCGTTCGGGCACCTGCTGGGCGGACTCGCGGGGGACTAGGCGCCCCTCTAAGACACACCTTCGCGTGACTGTCGGGTGCTGCGCATAGGCTGGTTACAGCGCACCGCACGCACCCGGCGCTCACCCGCAACGGAGGCCCGATGACCGCGAATACCGAGACTGGTGCCGCGGGCGAGCGCGGGGGCGGTGCGACGCGTGCGCCTCAGGCGCCGCACGCGTCTCACTTGCCTCACGCGCAGCTGAGCCGCGCGGCCGATGTGATGCACGACGTTCGCGAGAAGTGCGTGTGGACGCAAGAGATCACGCACGAGGCGCTCATCCCGTACCTGATCGAAGAGAGCCACGAGCTCATCGACGCGATCGAGTCGGGCTCGCGCGCCGACCTTCGCGAAGAGCTCGGCGACGTGCTCTGGCAGGTGCTCTTTCACGCCGAGATCGCGTCACGTGATGCCGCGGCGCCCTTCGACATTGACGACGTGGCCGGCGATCTTGCCGACAAGATGGTGCGGCGGCATCCGCACGTTTTCGCGGGCGAAATCGCCACGACGCCAGCCGAGGTGCTCGTGCACTGGAACGCGGCAAAAGCGGCCGAGAAACGCACACGCACGAGCGTGCTCGACGGCGTCTCGATGGGGATGCCCGCGCTCGCGCTCGCCGACAAGCTGCTCGGCAAAGCTGCCCGGGTCTCGGTGCCGGTGGCGGTGGCGGTGCCGGTGCTGCCCGCGCAGCCCGCGCAGCCCGTGCAGCCCGCGCTGCCCGCGCCAGATCGTGAAGCAGGTGTGCCGGATGCCGCGGCCGAAGCATCGATCGGCGACCGGCTCCTGGGGCTCGTGATCGAAGCCCGCGCGGCCGGTCTCGACGCCGAGGGCCTCCTGCGGGCCCGGCTTCGCGGCCTGGAGAACGACATTCGGGCGGCCGAGCATAGGGGCGAGCGCGGGGTCGAGCAAGGGGTCGAGCAAGCTTCGGGAAGTGCAACGGCGGCCGACCTGGCAGAATAGCTCGGTGGCAACCGTGAACCCGCCGCGCGGCATGCGCGATTTCCTCCCCGCTGAGAAGGCGCGCCGTGAGCGCGTGCTGTCCGTCATCCGTGAGCGCTATCGCACGCACGGTTTTGACGAGATCGAGACCCCCGTCGTCGAGGACTATGCGCGCCTCCACGCCGGGATCGGTGGCGACAACGAGAAGCTCGCCTTCAACATCCTGCGCCGTGGCCTCGACGCCGATGGTGTGCGCGCCGCGGCCGACGATCCTGCCGCGCTCGCCGACCTCGGACTGCGGTACGACCTCACGGTGCCGCTCGCGCGCTTTTATGCGAGCCACCGCGGCGAGCTCCCCGGGGTCTTCCGGGCCATCCAGGTCGCGCCCGTGTGGCGCGCCGAGCGCCCGCAGAAGGGTCGCTACCGCCAGTTCGTGCAGTGCGACATTGACATCATCGGCGATCCGACAACGCGCGCTGAGGCCGAGCTGATCATCGCGACGCTCGACGCTGTCGGCGCGCTCGGGCTCGAGGGCGCCACCGTGCGCATTAATGATCGCCGTGCGCTCGACTCAATGCTCGACGTCTTCGGATTCGCCGAGGAGGAGCGCCCGAGCGTGCTCATCACCCTCGACAAGCTCGACAAGATCGGGCCGCAGGGCGTCGTCGCCGAGCTTCGCGAACGCAGCTCGAACTCGGCCGCAGTCGACGCCGTCGAGGAGTTCATGCACCGGCCGATGACGCTCGAGTTCAACCCGTACGGTGAGCGCCAGATCCGCAAGGCGCTGCCCGAGGGCATCAGTGACGAAATTGTCGCCGACCTGGTGGCCATCGGCGAGGCGGTCGCGGCCGTGCGGCCGGGCGCCACCGACGGCCCGCCACTGGTGTTCGACCCGTTCCTGGTGCGCGGCATGGGCTACTACACCGGCTCGATCTATGAGCTGGCACACCCGAGTGTCGCGTACTCCCTTGGCGGCGGCGGGCGCTATGACGGCATGATCGGGCGTTTCTTGGGCCAGGAAGTACCGGCGGTCGGGTTCTCGATCGGCTTCGAGCGCCTGGTTGATCTGCTTGAAGATTCGGCGGGGGATGCCGCGGCATCCGTCGTACTTCTCCACGACGCAGACGTGGCACTTGGTGAACTGCTCGCGCTCAAGGCCGCGCTGGTCGCCGACGGCACGCGGGTGCGGCTCGAGCGTCGTACGAAGAACATCAAGGCTCTGCTCGAACGCGCGCTCGTTGATGGATTCACCGGCTTCGCGTCGGTGTCGAGCGGCACGACCGCCGCGACCCTCGAGGTCCGTCCGCTCAGTTAGCCCGCTCCGCTCGCGCGTGGACGCCGATGCCGAGCGCTCCGCCCTCCGGTCGCGCGTGCCTTGCCCGTCCGCTTCCCCCGTCGCGTGTGCCTCGCCCGTGCGCTTTCCACCAATCGTTCCCCCGTCGCGCCGTGCGCGTGCGCTTTCCACCAATCGTTCCCCCGTCGCGTTTTGTCGACTCCCGCGGCGTGTCGCGACAAAACGCGACTGCGGAGCGGGGCCCGGGTGCCCCGCCCTTCGTTCCCCCGTCGCGAATCGCCGCGTGCGGGGCGTTTTAGCGACAAAACGCGACGGGGGATCGAAGAGGGGGATGGACCGCTCCGTTCAGTGAGCCCGCTGCCGCCGCAGTCGGAGTGCGCGCACGGCGATGCCGAGCACGACCAGTGCCGCGCCCGCGACGACCGACTGCCACGGCAGGGCGAACGCGAGTACGAGGCATCCGATCGCCCCGATGACCTGCAGTGCGCGCGGGTACCGACGTGCGGTGCCGTGCTGGCGATACGCCGCGAGGTTCGCGATCAGGTAGTAGAGCAACACGCCGAACGATGAGAACCCGATCGCGCCGCGCACATCCGCGAGGCACACCGTGGCAATGACGATCACCGCGATGGCGATCTCGGCGCGGTACGGCACCCGCCAGCGCGGGTGTACGGCCGCGAAGTAGCGGGGCATATCGCCCTCGCGTGCCATTGCCAGCCCGGTGCGGCCGATGCCTGCGATGAGGGCGAGGAGCGCGCCCAGAGACGCGGCGGCGGCGGCGACCCGCACCACGGGCTGCGCCCACGACCACCCCGCGGCCGCGACCACATCGGCGAGCGGCGCGGCCGAGGTCGCGAGTGCCGGGCCCAGGGTCGTGATCGCGATCACCGCCACGACGGCGTAGATCACGATCGTCGTAGCCAACGCGATGACGATGGCGCGGGGGATCGTGCGGGAGGGATCGCGCACTTCCTCGCCCATCGTGGCGATGCGCGCGTAGCCCGCGAAGGCAAAGAACAGCAGACCCGCGGCCTGCAAGATGCCGAACGCGCCGCCCTCGAACAGCGTGCTCGCGGCGATCGGCTGCGAGGGCACGCTCACGCCAGCCGCCACGACGACGGCAAGGCCGAGGAGCACCATCACGACGATCACCCGGATCAGTTGTGCGGTGCGGGTCACCCCGAAAAGGTTGACGATCGCGAGCGCGGCAACGGCGGCGACGGCGATGGGCCGTTCCCACCCGGGCGGCGCGGCGTATGCGGCAAAGACGAGGGCCATCGCGGCACAGCTCGCGAGCTTGCCGATCACAAAACACCACCCGGCGATGAAGCCCCACCACTGGCCGAGTTCCGCGCGTCCGTACGAGTAGGTCCCGCCCGATGTGGGATGCACTGCTGCGAGCTGGGCCGATGCCGTCGCGTTGCAATATGCGATGAATGCCGCGATGCCGAGGCCGATGAGGAGGCCCGCACCGGCGGCCTGCGCTGCCGGCGCCCAGACCGCGAACACGCCCGCGCCGATCATCGAGCCAAGGCCGATGAAAGCGGCATCCGCGAGGCCAAGGCTTCGCGCGAGCGTTGGGGGCGAGGTCATGCGCCCAGGCTAGGGCCGTTCGGTAAACGCTTGGTGTCGCCGGTCGCACTGTCGTCGTCGCGAGCATTGGTGACCCGCCGTTTTTCGCGCACGTAGACCTCACGCCGCACGCGTGCAACGACGTCGCCCTCGCGGTCGGTGATCACGCAGTCAAACCACTCGAGCACCTTTGCCCCGCCGTGAGCGCGCTCGCGAATTTCTTCGGCCTTGGCACGCGGCACCGTGAACTCGGCCGTGAGCACCCCGCGGCCGGGCTTGACGAACTCGATCTCGCCGCGGGTGTCCCACACCACGTAGTCGCGGCCGAGCTGGTGCATCAGGAGCATGAAGAAATACGGGTCGGTCATTGCTGACATTGAGCCACCGAACCCGGTCTTTACGGAGTTTCGCGTGAAGACATTTACGTGCATTTCGACGGTCGCGTGCGTCCAATCAGCGGAGAAGCGCTTGACGCGGATGCCGTTGAAGAAGTTCGGGATCCACAGGCTCATGCCGATGGCGAGACGTCGGGGTGTGATGCGCATGTCGCAAGCGTGTTGCATGCGCGCACGAACGACCGCATTGCTTGTGCTGTTTCGACATATGCGCGCGCGGCACGCTCGTTCCGCGTCCGTGAAGTTGTTCTAGTTGTTATAGAGTTAGCACATGCTGATCCGCGTCGATCCCGCAAGCGATGTGCCCCTGTTTGTGCAGGTGGCCACTTCGGTGCGAGCGGATGCCGCAGCCGGACGTGTGCACGCAGGTGATCGCCTTCCGGCCGCTCGTGTGGTGGCTGAATCACTCGGCATCAACGTGCACACCGTGCTGCGCGCGTACCAAGAGCTGCGCGACGAAGGGCTCATCGACCTGCGCCGAGGAAAAGGCGCGGTCGTGACGGAGCTCGCGGCATCCCTCTCCGCACTCAGCGACGACATCCGAAATCTCGTCACACGTTCGCGTGCGCTGGGGATTTCACCCGAACTTTTGGTTGCACTTATCAAGGAGAACTCGCAATGACCGCGTCACCCGCTACGCCCTCACATCCTGACCGGCGCGCGATCCGGAGCTTCTCGCTCGTCGCGATCGTCGTTCCGCTGGTGCTCACGATGGTCGCGGTCGTGCTGCAACTGGTGTGGTTGCCCACGTTGCCAGATCCGGCTGCCGTGCACTGGGGTCTATCCGGTGGGCCGGACGGGTATGGCCCGGCGTGGACCTTCCCGGTGATCACGCTCGTACTGAGCGGTGTGCTCCCCATCGCGATCGGCCTGCTCTGCCTCGCTGGACTCCGCCGCGGTGACCGCGGCTTCACATACCGTTTCATGGGCGCGATGGCGCTCTGGCTTTCGGTGTTTGGCGCTGTGCTGATGACGTGGTCGGTTGGCGCACAACGCGGCATCGCGGACGCGCATGACGCACCATCGGTGCTCGCGCCCATGCTTGTCGCGTTTGTGGTTGGCATTGTTGCGGGAGTCGTCGGATGGCTGGTGCAGCCGAAGGAAGAGACCCGCCGCGCCACCACGCCGGCGGGTGTGCCAATGATGCTTGCGCCGGGCGAGCGTGCTGTGTGGACAGGGTCAGCCGTGATGTCGAAGGTTGCGATGGCTGTGATCGGCCTGGCCATGCTCTTGACCCTCGGGGCGGCGGTGCTCGTCTGGTTCACCGGCGATGCGACTGCGGGCTTGGTTGTGGCCGTTGTCTTCGTTGTGGTGGCCACTGCGTCCGTGACGTCGACGGCATTTCACGTGCGCATTGACGAGGAAGGCCTCACCGTGCGTTCGGAGTTTGGGCTGCCCAAGTTCAACGTGCCGCTTGCCGACATTGCCTCGGCCGAAGAGATCTTTGTGAGTCCGATGGGCATGTTCGGGGGTTGGGGCATGCGCTGGGCTCCGGGTCGCTTTGGTGTCGTGTTGCGTACCGGCCCAGCGATCGAGGTGACGCGCCACTCTGGCAAGCAGTTCGTCGTCACGGTCGATGACGCCGAAACCGGGGCATCCCTTCTCGCGGCGCTAGCCGCCCGTGCCGCGCAGAACGCCAACTGACGCAGGCGGGCAACGAACGCGCAGGCGGGCAACGGGCGCGCAGGCGAGCGACGAACGCGCGCTCGCGCCCCTTGTGCCCCGCATGCGTGAGGAGCAGGCTGGGCGCATGGTTACATCGACACCCGAGAACTGGCGCCTCGTCGATGACTACATTGCCGGCGTCCTGGTGCGGCAGGATCCCGCGCTGGATGAGGTGATCGAACGGCAGCGCGCCGCGGGCCTTCCGGCAATCGAGGTCGCGCCCCTCGCTGGCAAACTCCTCACGTTGCTTGCCCAAGTCTCGGGCGCGCGGCGCGTTCTCGAGATTGGTACGCTCGGCGGCTACTCGACCATTTGGCTGGCCCGCGGCATCCCGAGTCACGGTCGTGTGGTCACCCTCGAAGCCGAAGCGGCGCACGCCGCCGTGGCGCGCGCAAATCTCGAGCGTGCGGGTGTGAGCGAAAAGGTCGAGATCAAGATCGGGAATGCCGCCGAGACGCTCCCGACACTGATGGGCCAAGAACCGTTTGACTTCGTGTTCATCGATGCCGACAAGCAGTCGAACACGATCTACCTCGATTGGGCCGCGAGGTTGGGCCGTCCGGGCACATTGATCGTGCTCGACAATATCGGTCGAAACGGTGACGTGAACGACCCCGACAGCACCGATCCAATGGTCATCGGCACGCGCGCCGCGCTCGAAATGCTCGGCACCGATCCGCGTTTCGAGGCGACCGCGCTGCAGACCGTCGGGATGAAGGGATGGGACGGCATCGCAGTCGCCATAGTGCGGTGAGCATCCCCCGCTAGACTGACCTCGGACCGACGCCGCTCCACGCCCCCGCAACCCCTGAGCAAGGAGTAACCTCCGTGGCACTCATCGAAGCAGTCAACGCCCGCGAAATTCTGGATTCACGCGGGAACCCCACGGTCGAAGTGGAGGTGCTCCTCGATGACGGAATCGTGCAGCGCGCCGCTGTGCCTTCGGGGGCATCCACCGGTGCGTTTGAGGCCTATGAGCTTCGCGACGGTGACAAGAACCGTTACGGCGGCAAGGGCGTGCTCAAGGCCGTCGACGCCGTGATCAACGAGCTCGGCCCCGCAATCGAAGACCTCGAAGCAAGCGAGCAGCGCATCATCGACCTCGCGCTAATCGAGGCCGACGGCACCGAGAACAAGTCACGCACCGGCGCGAACGCGATCCTGGGCGTGAGCCTCGCCGTCGCCAAGGCCGCCGCCGACTCGGCAGACCTGCCGCTGTTCCGCTACCTCGGCGGCCCCAACGCGCACGTGCTGCCGGTGCCGCTGTTCAACGTGATCAACGGCGGCGAGCACGCCGACAACGGCATCGACATGCAGGAATTCTTCCTCGCGCCCATCGGCGCCGAGACCTACTCCGAGTCGCTCCGTTGGGGCGTCGAGACCTACCACGTGCTGCGCAGCGAGCTGAAGGCAGCGGGCTACGCCACGGGCCTCGGCGACGAGGGTGGCTTCGCCCCCGACCTGCCGAGCAACCGTGAGGGTCTCGAGTTCTTGATCAAGGCGATCGAGAAGGCGGGCTTCCGGCCTGGTGTCGATATCGCGCTTGGTTTGGATGTCGCAGCCACCGAGTTCTACAACGACGGCGTCTACCGCCTCGATGGCAAGAACTGGAGCGGCCCCGAGCTGATCGAGTACTACGTCGGCCTCGTCAACGACTTCCCGATCGTCACGATCGAAGACGCCCTCGACGAGGACGACTGGGACAACTGGAAGGCGCTGACCGACGCGCTCGGCTCGCGCGTGCAGCTGGTTGGCGACGACCTGTTCGTCACCAACCCCGAGCGCCTGCGCAAGGGCATCGACCTTGGCGTCGCGAACTCGCTGCTTGTGAAGGTCAACCAGATCGGCACGCTCACCGAGACGTTCGACGCCGTCTCGCTCGCGCAGCGCTCCGGCTACACTGCGATGCTCTCGCACCGTTCGGGCGAGACCGAAGACACCACGATCGCCGATCTTGCGGTCGCCACCAATGCGGGTCAGATCAAGACCGGTGCCCCCGCTCGCAGCGAGCGCGTCGCAAAGTACAACCAGTTGCTGCGCATCGAAGAAGAACTCGGTGAGGCCGCGGTGTTCGCCGGTCGCTCGGCGTTCCCCCGCTTCAAGGCGTAGGATCCTCGGCGGCGCTGCCCGGCAAAACTGCCCGGCAGCACCGCCAGACACCACCCGCAACACACACGCATCAGCAGCACATCGACGACGGAGGGGGAGTCGTGGCAAGAACATCGACCCCCCGCCGCGTCGACGTGCGTGGCTGGCTCGGCGGCATCCGCCTCTCGGGGTTCATGCTCATCATGATGGGCCTCGTCGTGCTCGCCGCGCTGGTGCTGATGCCGACGCTCGGTACCTACCTCGATCAGCGCCAACGGATCACTGCGCTCGAGCATGCGATCGCGACCGACCAAGACACGATCGACGGGCTGATTGCCGAGCGCGAGCGCTGGTCTGATCCGGCGTACATCACCACACAGGCGCGCGAGCGGCTCTATTACGTGCAACCGGGCGAGGTCGTCTACCTCGTCGACAACGACCTCGACGCGGCGCTCCAGCCGGTAGAGCGCGCGCCCGTCAGCGAGAAGGTCACGACGACGCGTGCCGATTGGATGTCGCAGCTCCTGCGTTCGGTGACTTCCTCCGGCGTGGCCGAGGTCGTCAAACCGATCACGATCGGCGTGCCCGACCAGGTCGAACCAGACACAACGCCCGCAGAGTGACGCCGGCCGGTGCGGTTTCAGGGTCTTCCCTGGCTTTGCCCACTACCCTGGAGCGATGACCACGCCTCCCTTTGCCCCGGTATCCGCCCGTGATTTTGAGGTCATGGCGGCACAGCTCGGGCGCCCGATGCGTGATGTTGTTGGCGTCGCGGCGCGCTGCGTCTGCGGCAATCCGCTCGTCGTCTCGACGCTGCCACGCCTCAGCGATGGCACGCCGTTCCCCACTTTCTATTACCTCACGCACCCAGGCGCGACGGCGGCGATGTCGGAGCTTGAGGCGACGCAGGTCATGGTGCAGTTCAGTGAAGACCTCGCAAACGACCCACAGCTGCGCGACGACTACCTCGCGGCGCACGAGGCGTTTCTCGCCGATCGCAACGGGTTCGGTGAGGTTGCCGAGATCGAAGGAATTTCTGCCGGTGGCATGCCCACCCGGGTGAAGTGCCTCCACGCGCTTGCCGGCCACGCGCTCGCCGCCGGCCCCGGGGTCAACCCGATCGGCGACCGCGCGCTTGAGCTTGCGCGACCCCGATGGTCGGCCGATGTGTGCCGCTGCGCCGACCCTGGTGCAGACCTCACGAGCCGATGACCGAGCAGCCGGACCGCGCCCCGCGCCGGAACATCGCGAGTCGAGCTCGTCGTGCGTTCGCCGCGGGCGCGCTTGTGCTCGTGGTCGGTGCGAGCGGCGCGTTCACCGCCGCCGCGCCGGCTCTTGCGGTGCCCACAGCGGCGCCCGTCGTGGCGGCGACGACGAGTGCGGGGCCGCCGAAACCCGACGTCGCCCCCGGAAGCCCCGCGGCCCCCGCAGCGTCAGCCGCGCCGATCGACCCGATCAGGGCGGCCGAATACTGGCTCGACGGCAACGGAATCCGTGAAGCGTGGAAGACGACGCGCGGCAAGGGCGTGACCATCGCGGTCATCGATACGGGCATCGCGAAGGGCCCGGTCGAGTTTGAAGACGCCGTCGTTGGCGGCATCGATGTTTCGGGCGTCGGGTCACCTGATGGTCGCACGCCAGTCGGCGCGGTCGACGGTGCGCACGGCAGCTGGGTCGCGTCTCTCGCGGCATCGCGCGGGACGGGCGATGGCACCGGGATGATCGGCGTCGCGCCCCAGGCAAAACTGCTGTCGATCTCGGTCGGCTTCACCGCGAGCACCTCAAAGGTGCCGTTTTCGGAACAGGTTGCCACCGGCATCCGCTGGGCCGTTGATAATGGCGCCGACATCATCAACATGTCGTTCACCACAAACACGCTCGACTGGGACGAAAGCTGGGACGACGCGTTCATGTACGCGTTCGAACACGACGTCGTGGTGATCGTCGCCGCCGGCAACCGTGGCAGTGGCACGACGCGTGTGGGCGCCCCCGCAACGATTCCGGGTGTGCTCACCGTGGCGGGCGTCGATCCGTCGGGCAAGGCGAGTGTTGAGGCATCGACGCAGGGCATCGTGATGGGGGTGTCGGCACCGAGCGAAGACCTCCTCGGAGTTTCTCCCGACGGTCGCCTGGTGACGTGGAAGGGCACAAGCGGCGCCGCGCCGATCGTCGCCGGCGTTGCGGCGCTCGTGCGGTCGGCGCATCCCGATCTCAACGCGGCCAACGTGATCAATCGCCTGATTCGCACGGCGACGCCCGCGGCGGGGGCAACATCGGTTCCCGATCCGTTGTATGGCTACGGGCTTGTGGATGCCGCAGCCGCCGTCAACGCGGTGGTGCCGGTCGTCGACCAAAACCCCATGGGCAGCCTTGGTGAGTGGATCACGCTCTACCGCCGGGCATCGGCAGACCCGATACCCGAGCCTTCGGTCGCACCCATCGAACTGCCGCCGCTCCCGGCCGCCGAGCCGCCCCGCGAGGCCGTTTCCCCGCTCTTTCCGACGTGGGAGACACTGAGATACGGCACACTTCCGCTCATCGCCCTCACTCTCCCTGCTATCCTTATAGTGCTCGGCGTCAACGCAACCGTTCGACGTATCAGGCGCGAGCGCACCACGCGCGCGTCGAGCCATTGAACCCGAGGAGACCACACGTCGTGTCTACTGCCAGCGTGCCCCGCATTCTGATCGTCGGTGGAGGGTACGCGGGTTTTTATACCGCGTGGAAGCTTGAGAAGCTCCTCCGTCGCGACGAAGCCGAGGTCACGATTGTTGACCCGCTCTCGTACATGACCTACCAGCCGTTCCTCCCCGAGGTCGCTGCGGGCTCGATCGAGGCGCGTCACGCGGTGGTCGCACACCGTCGCCACCTGCACCACACCAACGTCATCACGGCGAAGATCACGGGCTTCAACCACGCGAAGAAGACCGCAACGGTCACACCGCTGTCGGGCGACTCGTGGGAGCTCGAGTACGACCACATCGTCGTCACGGCCGGCGCAGTGTCGCGCACGTTCCCGATCAAGGGCGTCGCCGACAACGCGATCGGTTTGAAGACCATCGAGGAGGCAGTCGCGATTCGTGACCGCCTCATCACCAACTTCGACCAGGCCTCGCTCCTACCTCCGGGCCCCGAGCGGGATCGCCTGCTGTCGGTCACGGTCATCGGTGGCGGCTTCGCCGGTATCGAGATCTTCGCCGAGCTGCGCTCGTTCGCCTCCGCGCTGCTGAAGAGCTACCCGAACATCTCATTCGAAGACACCCGGTTCGCGCTCGTCGAGGCGACGGGCCGCATCATGCCCGAGGTTTCGCTCAAGACCAGCGAGTGGGTGCTGAAGAACCTCGCCAAGCGGGGCGCCTTCGTGCACCTCGACACGCAGCTCACCTCGGCCGTAGACGGCGTGGTCGAGCTTTCGACCGGCGAGAGCTTCGCCAGCGACCTCATCATCTGGACGGCGGGCGTCATGGCAAACCCGACCGTCGTGCGCGGCGGTGACCTGCCCGTCGATGAGCGTGGCCGCATCCGCACCCGCACCGACCTGCGTGTCGGGAGCGACGACGAGATCGTCGAGGGTGCATGGGCCGCCGGCGACATTTCGGCCGTGCCCGACGCATCCGGCGGCGGCGTGGGTGGCTATTGCGTCCCCAACGCCCAGCACGCGGTGCGCCAGGCCAAGCTGCTCGCGTCAAACCTCGTCGCCGTCCTGCGCGGCGAGACGCCCCGCGACTACTTCCACAAGAACATCGGTGCCGTCGCTGGCCTCGGTCTTGGCGTCGGCGTGTTCCAGTCGGGCAACCTGGCGATCAAGGGCTTCCTCGCCTGGGTTGCGCACCGCGGCTACCACGGCCTGGCAATGCCGTCGTGGGAGCGCAAGTGGCGCGTCATCTGGGGCTGGTGGAACAACCTTTGGCTCGACCGCGACATCGTCACGCTCACCGCGGTGCAGCACCCGCGGTACGTGTTCGAAGAGTTCGCGGCACGTCCGCGCCCGACGAACGCAACCGGCACGATTGCGGCGATTGAGCCCGCGAAGGCTGCCGCTGCAAAGGCGGCGGCAGCCAAGACGCCGGCAGCTAAGAAGGCTCCCGCGGTGAAGGCACCGACGAAGGCGTAGGGGGCCAACGCCCCCGTAGCCCAATGGCAGAGGCAGGCGACTTAAAATCGCTCCAGTGTGGGTTCGAGTCCCACCGGGGGTACATCTGGGTACCGAGGAGTTTGCGGTGAGTACAGGCGCCGCTGTCGAAGAACGTCGTAGGCTTGCCGCGTGAGCACCGACGCTTCCTTTCTCGACCTGAACGCCCCCGTCGCGTCATCGTCTGTCTCCATGCCCTGGCGCGACCCCGCGTCGTACTGGGGCGGGATGACCCGCGCGATCGATGGGCACGACGGCGCGGTCGCCGCGATCAACCTTGCGGCGCTCCGCTACAACGCGCACGACCTCGTCGTGCGCGCCGCGGGCACGCCAATTCGTGTTGCGAGCAAGTCGATCCGCATCCGCGCGGTTGCTGATGCCGTGCTCGCGTTGCCCGGATTTGCCGGGATTCTTGCCTTCACCCTGCCCGAGGCGCTGTGGCTGGCGAGCCACGGTCGCGGCGACATCGTGCTCGGCTATCCGAGCGTCGACTCACAGGCCCTGGCCGCCCTCGCGGCCGATCCCGAGGCAGCGGCGCGCATCACATTGATGGTCGATGACACGGCGCAGCTCGACGCGGTCGACGCCGTTGTTGCGCCCAGCGCGCGGCCGCGCATCCGGGTCGCAATCGATGCCGACGCCTCCTGGCGCGCCCCTGGTCTCGGGAACGTGGGTGTGCGTCGCTCACCCGTGCACACCCCGAGCGAAGTGGTGGCGCTGGCACAGAAGATTGCCGCCCGACCGGGCTTCACGCTCGTCGGGCTCATGATGTACGAGGCACAGATCGCTGGCCAGACCGATAACGTGCGCGGCGCCGCGGCCGAAAACGCGCTGATGCGCTGGATGAAGCGCCGTTCGATCGCAGAGCTTGCTGATCGCCGTGGCGCGATCGTTGCGGGGGTGCGCGAGGTCGCACCGCTCGAGTTTGTGAACGCGGGTGGTACCGGCTCGATCGAATCGTCGGCGGCCGACGCGGCGGTGACCGAGGTGACGGCGGGCAGCGGCATCCTGGCGGGCCACCTCTTCGACAGTTACGAGGCGTTCGACCTCGCACCCGCGGCAGCATTTTCGATGCAGGTGGTGCGAAAGCCCACCGACGGCATCGCGACAATTCTGGGTGGGGGATGGATCGCCTCCGGCCCGCCGGCGGCGTCACGTCAGCCGCTGCCCGTATGGCCGGCCGGCCTGCACACCCTTGGCCGGGAGGGCGCCGGCGAGGTGCAGACACCGCTGGAAGGCGACGCGGCGCGAGCGCTCCGCGTGGGCGATCGCGTGTGGCTGCGGCATTCGAAGAGCGGCGAGCTCTCCGAGCGGGTCAACGAGTTTCAGGTGGTTGACGGCGATCGTGTGGTGGCGACCCTGCCGACCTATCGCGGCGAAGGAAAGGCGTTCCTGTGACCAGGATCGGCGGTAAGTGGGAAAACTGGGGGCGCTCGGTGCGCGTTCGGCCGGTGCGTATCGAGCGGCCGAGCAGTGTCGAGGCGGTCCAGCGCGCCGTCGTGTCGGCGGCGCGGAGCAACCTGCGCGTGAAGGCCGTGGGCGCCGGCCACAGTTTCACCGGCATCGCCGTCGCACCCGACGTGCTGCTCGACCTGAGCGACCTCCACGGTGTGCTCGACGTTGACCGTGAGCGCATGCGGGTGCGGCTGTTTGCCGGCACCCGGCTGCACCAGATCCCGGGGCTCCTGCGGCCCTACGGCCTGGCCATGCAAAACCTCGGTGACATCGATCGCCAGTCAATTACCGGCGCGACCTCCACCGGCACGCACGGCACGGGCGCAACGTTCGGCGGCATCTCGACGCAGATCGTCGGCGCGACGTTCGTCGATGCCGAGGGCGAGTTGCACAGCGTCGGCGACACGCTCGCTGGTGGCGATACCGGCGGCCCCGGCGCCGCCGGCCACGTGGAGAACCCCGACCTCTTGCCCGCACTCGCCCTCGGGCTCGGCGCGCTCGGCATCATCGTCGACATCACGATCCAGTGCGTGCCCGCCTTCATCTTGCACGCGCTCGAGTGCCCCGAACCGCTCGACGCCCTGCTGGCAGAGCTTCCCGCGCGCGCCGCGGCCGCCGATCACTTCGAGTTCTACTGGTTTCCGCACACCGACGTCGCGCTCACAAAAACCGACACGAGGCTTCCCGCTGACGCCCCGCGCGTGCCCCTCTCGCGGCTCGGCAAGTGGGTCGACGAAACACTGCTTGCCAACGGCGCGTACCGCGTGGTGTGCGCGGTCGGTGCCGTGATCCCCGCGCTCATCCCGTCGTTCGCACGCTTGGCCACCCGGGCCACCGGCAATCGTGAATACACCGATGTTTCGCATCGCGTGCTCACCCAGCGCCGCACGGTGCGCTTTCGCGAGATGGAGTACGCGCTCCCGGTCGAAAACGTGGTGCCAGCGTTCAATGAACTTCGCGCGCTCATCGCCGAGCGCGGCTGGCGCATCTCGTTTCCGGTCGAGGTGCGGTTCGCGGCATCCGATGATCTTTGGCTCTCAACCGCGCACGGACGCGAGTCGGCCTATATCGCCGTGCACCGTTATCACCGCGAGAATCCGACCGAGTATTTTCACGCCGTCGAGCGCATCATGTTGGCGCACGGCGGGCGTCCGCACTGGGGCAAGATGCATACGTTGGATGCCTCGCAGCTCGCCGAGCTGTATCCACGCTTCGCTGAGTTTGTCGCGCTGCGA
The DNA here is from genome assembly GCA_029777095.1 of Actinomycetes bacterium. Taxonomy (GTDB): domain Bacteria; phylum Actinomycetota; class Actinomycetes; order Actinomycetales; family Microbacteriaceae; genus Microbacterium. Next base: position 50,971 of record JAKOTS010000095.1, read on the forward strand.
GATCGCCTCGACCCGCATCGCCGATTCACCAACACGTATCTCGACCGGGTGCTCGGGCCGTAACGAGGCCGCCGTGAAGACGTCGCGAGGCCTCTGTGAAGACGCCGCGAAGGCGTCGCGCGAAGCCCCCTCGCGCCCGCAGCCGGGCCCCGAGAACCCCCGCGCGGTCGCTGTGAGTCGGCAGGGCGTCCAGGGTCGCCCCGGGGCGCGCGGCTACAATGAAAAGACCGTCGTTTGAGTGTTGGCAGGAGAGCCGTATGCCCTGGGAGTGGATCGTCCCCGCTGTGATCGTGGTCGCGCTTGTCGTGATCTTTGGCATCTACCTCTGGGCGACGTACAACTCGCTTGTGCAGTTGAACGTGCGCGTCGAAGAGGCGTGGAGCGACATCACGGTGCAGCTGAAGCGCCGCGCCGACCTCATTCCAAACCTCGTCGACACCGTCAAGGGCTACGCTGCCCACGAAAAGACGGTCTTCGAGAACGTGACTCGGGCACGCGCCGAGACGCTCGCGGCGCAAGGCCCGGTCGATTCCGGTGTCGCTGAGGGCCACATGCAGCAGGCCTTGAAGAGCCTGTTTGCGGTCTCGGAGGGCTACCCGCAGCTGCTCGCAAGCCAGAATTACCTCCACCTGCAGCAGCAGCTCGTCGACACCGAAGACAAAGTGCAGGCATCGCGACGCTTCTATAACGGTGGCGTGCGCGAGCTGAACACCAAGATCAAGAGCTTCCCGAACAACCTCTTCGCCCGCGGCCTCGGCTTCAACGAGCGCGAGTTCTTCGAGGTCGTTGGCGGCGCCGCAATCGCCGAACCGCCGCGGGTGCAGTTCTAGCGAGCAAGCAAGCAAGCGAGCACCATCGTCGCCGTCGGCAATTGACGGGGTGGACGCGGCAGCGGTCACCACACTTCGAGCGTGAGCGCGTCGATCGTGAAGCCCACGCTGCCGCGCAGGGCCCATTCGCTGTCGCGATAGGTGAAGGATGCCGCGCCCCCGCCATCGTCCACGCCCACAGCCGTGGCAACCAGCGTGCCGCCCGTCGCCGCGAATCCGCTGCCATCCGGCGCGAGTGCGAGCGTGGGGGCCTTGTCGATCCGGAACGTCAGCCGCGTGAGCGATGCGAGATCGGCCGCCCACGGCACGCGGATGCCGCAGTCCAGGGGCACCGCCGTCGCCGGCGCGGTGCACGCGGCGAGGTACGTGGCGAGCTGTGCATCGGCGGCTGTCAGCGCGGCGGCGCCAAGGGTCGGCTGCAGCGCGACATTCAGCGATTCCGCCCCCGTCGCAACAACCTCCTGGGCGCCTTCGAGCAGCCCCGCAGGGGCGGCCGTGACCTCATAGACGCCGGGGAGGAGCGCCACGGTCGCCGCGTGGGTGGCGGCTTTGGTTTCGGTCTCGGTCCCGGTCCCGGCAGCGGTGGCGGCGTCGGCGCCAGCAGCAGCAGCGTCGTCGAACGGCACCGCAACGTCACCAATCTCGATGCCCGCACCCATCGTGCTCGTCGCGCGGAGCGTGGTGGCAGGCGCGTCGGTGACGAGCCACGCGCCCGAGCGATTCGAGAGCGTCATGGTGACGCTGTGTTGCGTGGCGGCGAGGGTGAATGTGGCGGTGGCCGTGGCATCCGTGCCCGCTTCGGTGATCGTTTCTACGCGTGCCGCAGAGATCCACTCGGTCGCGTCGTCGAGGGCGCCGAACTCGACAGCGGTCTCACCCGCAGCCTGCGGCGCGCTGAGAGCGGATGCCGCGACCCCATCGCCCCGCTCGAGCGCCGCCAGGTACGCGCCCGCCGTCTCGGCCGCACCGCTCGGCCGCGAGATGAACGACCAGGCGACGAACCCGCCGACGATGGCGACGATCGCGACAACGGCCGCGGCGACGATGGCGGAGGTCCGGCGCTGCGGCTTGCGCGTCATCAGGCGCGTCCGTCGTGGCGGGTGGCGCGCTGCATTTCGCGAGCGAGGTCGTCGACGGCGCTGCCGCGCGAGCCGATCGACACGTGCTCGAGCCCGCGCCACGTGGCGGCCTCGTCGAGCACGGCGCCGAGACGAGTCGCGGCGCCGGCGGGGGCATCCGGCTCCTCCCACCACGCCGACTGCACGAGCAGCGTCGAACGCTGCCGGTCGGCCTTGAGATCGACCCGGCCCACGAGACGATCATCCTGCAAGACCGGCAGCGAGTAGTAGCCGAACTGGCGCTTGTGCTCGGGGGTGTAGATCTCGATTCGGTAGTGAAAGTCGAAGAGGCGCTCGGCGCGTTCGCGAAACCACACCACCGGATCGAACGGCGTCAAGATTGTGGATGCGCGCACGGCGCGGGGGAGCACAGCGTCGCGGTGTAGCCAAGCGGGCAGCGCGCGGCCGTTTTTCTCCCACCCGTCGACGAACACCGGCAGGAGCTCGCCCGCGTCGACGAGTTCGCCGATCGCGGCGGCGACGCCGGGCCGGTCTCGCAGGCGGTAGTAGTCGGCGAAGTCGGCCGCCGTGCCCACGCCGTAGGCCGTGGCGGCGCGCCGGATCAGCTCGCGGATCGCGTCGTCGCGCGAGACTGGGCGTGCCAAGACATCGGCGGGAATGACCTGTTCGGCAAGCGCGTAGCGGCGCTCGAATCCGCGCCGTTCGATGACGGCAACCTCGCCGAAGAGCCAGAGGTACTCGAGTGATTTCTTGACGACGTTCCAGTCCCACCAGGGACCTCGCGGCCCCGAGGTGGCGTCGTGTTCGATCTCTGCCGGGCGGAGGGGTCCGCGGGCCGCGAGCTCTGCTCGTACCCAGTCAACCGTGGCCGCGTTTTGAAGAAACCAGCCCTCGGGGTTGCTCCCGTATTTGGCGCGGTTGTCGTCCATTCTGAATCGAAAGAGCGCCCAGTCGGCCGTCGGAATGAATGTCGCCATGTGTGCCCAGTACTCGACGTACGGACCGTCGGGCTCGAAGAAGAGGGTGTCGAGCGCGCCGATGTCGTAGGGGCCGAGCCGCGAGAAGAACGGCATGTAGTGGCTGCGCGCGAACACGTTGACCGAGTCGATTTGGGTGACGCCCATGCGCCCGATCGTGTCGTGCAGGTGCCGGCTGGTGGGTGTGCCGGGGCGTGGGCGGGCAAAGCCCTGCGCGGCCAGGGCAATGCGGCGGGCTTCTTGCCCGCTGAGCGAGGACTTCATCGGCGCCAGCCTAGCCGTGCCGCCCGCGCGGCCGGGATGTGGTTTGGCGCTCGACGTTTAGACTGGGCGAATGGACCCCGAGCTCGAGCCCACGCGATCCGGCCGCTTCGGTCGTCGCCGCCGCAAGCCTGTGGCATCCGAGGTGCGCAAGCCTGGCACCCCGCAAGCCCCGGAGGTGCCTCGTGCCCTCCGCACCGCGGCCGCATATTCGTGGCGAATGCTCATCGTCGCTGCGGCCATCGGCGTCGCGATCTGGCTCGTCATCCAGCTCAAGTTCCTCGTGATCCCACTCCTCGTGGGCATCCTGATTTCGGCGCTACTTTTTCCTGTTTTCTCGTGGATGCTTCGCCGCAATGCTCCCCGCTGGCTCGCGATCGTCGTCTCACTTGTCGGCACCATCGCGATCGTGGGTGGCCTGCTGTGGCTCGTGGTGTTCCAGGTCTCAAACGAGTGGGAATCCGTACAGAAGCGCACGCTCGAATCGATGGACCGACTGCGCGAATCGCTCATGAACGGCCCGTTCCAGGTCACTGCCGAGCAGATCGACTCGTGGTTGAGCATGGCCGTCTCGCTCATCCAAGAGCAAACCGACCTGCTGCTCTCGGGTGCCCTCGCAGTGGGCTCGACCCTCGGTCATGTTTTTACCGGTGGCCTGCTCGCCTTCTTCATCCTGCTGTGCATCCTGGCCGACGGCGCCGGGATTTGGCGCTGGACCGTGCGCTTGTTCCCACGCACCGCACGCACCGCGGTCGATGGTGCCGGGCGAGCGGGGTGGGCCACGGTCGTCAACTACGCCCGCACCCAGCTGCTCGTTGCGACGATCGATGCGATCGGCATCGGCCTCGGAGCCTTCCTGCTTGGCGTGCCGCTCGCGCTTCCCGTCGCGGTGCTCGTCTTCCTCGGCGCGTTCGTGCCGATCGTCGGTGCGGTTGTCACGGGCGCGCTCGCGGTGTTCCTCGCCCTCGTCTACAACGGGCCGCTCATCGCCCTGTGGATGCTGATCGTCGTGCTCGGCGTCCAGCAGATCGAGGGGCACGTGTTGCAGCCCTTGTTGATGGGTTCGGCCGTCAAGGTGCACCCCCTCGCGGTTGTGCTCGTTGTGGCCGGTGGCGCGATGATCGCTGGCATCCCGGGCGCGCTCTTTGCGGTGCCGCTGGCCGCCTTCGTCAACGTCGCGTGGCTCTTTGTGAGCTCTGGGGGTTGGCGCGAGGGCGCGCCACCTGACAGCGTCGACCTCATCTGGCGCACGGTGCCAGGCGAACGCCAACGTTTGCACCGGGCACCCGAGCCCGCCGCGAACGAGGCAACAGCAATCTCTGAGAGGACTCCACTGTGACGGATGCTCGCCCCACCCTTGGCGACTATGAGCACGCGGCGGAGGTGCTCACCGGCGTGCTCTCGACCACCCCGCTGGTTGAAACCCAGGCGCTGAGCGATGTGCTTGGCGCTCCCGTGTTCTTGAAGCTTGAGAACCTCCAGCGCACGGGGTCGTTCAAGATTCGCGGCTCGTCGTACCTGATGTCGCGGTTGACCGCCGAGGAGCGGGCGCGCGGCGTCGTCGCAGCCTCCGCAGGCAACCATGCGCAGGGCGTTGCCCTTGCGGCGCGCGAACTCGGCATCCACGCGACAATCTTCATGCCGCTCGGCGTGCCGGTGCCGAAACTGCTCGCCACACGCGGGTACGGGGCCGAGGTCATCCTTCAGGGCCCGACAGTTGAGTTGCCGCTCCAGCTCGCGGCCGAGTTCGCGAAAGAAACGGGCGCGGTGCTTGTGCACCCGTTCGACCACATCGACGTGATTACTGGCCAGGGCACCCTCGGGCTTGAACTTTTCGAAGAGCGCCCCGACGTCGACACCGTGCTCGTGCCGATCGGTGGGGGAGGCCTGATCGCTGGCGTAGCCGGTGCGATCAAGGCGAAAGCCGCCCAGGCCGGCCGCACTGTGCGGGTCATCGGTGTGCAGGCAGCCAACTCGGCCGCCTACCCGGAATCGTTGGCCGCAGGGCATCCGAGCACGGTTGCGACGCGCCCCACGATTGCCGATGGCATCGCGGTGGCACGGCCGGGTGACGTGCCCTTCGCGATGATCCGTGACCTGGTTGACGAGGTCGTCACGGTCAGCGAAGACGACATCGCCCGCGCACTGCTGTTGCTGCTCGAGCGCGCGAAGCTCGTGGTCGAGCCCGCGGGTGCCGTTGGCGTCGCCGCAATTCTGGCGGGCAAGGTTGCCCCCACAGGGCCGACAGTTGTCGTGCTCTCTGGCGGCAACATCGACCCGCTGCTCATGCAGCGTGTGATCTCACAGGGGCTGTCGGCCTCGGGCCGTTACTTCACGGTCCGCATCCCGCTGCCAGATCGCCCCGGTCAGTTGGCGCGGGTGTCGGAGCTCATCGCGGAGGCGCACGCGAACGTCATCGAGGTTATGCATACCCGCCACGGCCAGGGGTTGCTCATCAGCGAAGTGATCCTGCAGGTGAGCGTCGAGACGCGCGGCGAAGAACACCGCGCACAGGTGCTCGCCACGCTCGAAGCAGCGGGCTACGCACCGGTGGTCGTGCCGGAGTAACTTGCCCGAGCAGGCGGGCGGCGCGGGCTATTGGCCCGTGTAGGTTTCGACCTTGATGATCTCAACGGGGATTTCGCGACCGTTGGGGGCAACATAGCTGGTGGCCGCACCCTCGGTGAGCCCCAGAATTGCTGCGCCGAGCGGGCTCGCCTCGCTGTACACATCGATGTCGGAGTCGACTGCGATCTCGCGGTTCCCGAGGAGGAAGACCTCTTCGCCACCGGCAACGTTTGCGGTGATGACGGTGCCCGATTCGACGATGCCCCGGCTCTGCGGTGCCTCGCTCACCGTGGCATTCTTCAGCAGGTACTGGAGGGTGCGAATGCGCGCCTCCTGCTTGCCCTGCTCGTCTTTCGCGGCGTGGTATCCGCCGTTTTCCTTAAGGTCGCCTTCTTCGCGTGCAGACTCAATGCGCTTCGCGATGTCTTCGCGACCGCGGCCAGAGAGGTGCTCGAGCTCAGCATTGAGCCGATCGAAGGCGTCCTGCGTAAGGAAGGTCTCGGGGCTGTTAGACACAGATCGCTCCTTGAAAATTCGGGTTGACCCGCTAGTTTATGTGACCCAGCACGAGTTCACCAAACCGGTGGTCGCCTCGCCCACCGTGGGAATTGTCTCGGTGTAAGCCTGGGCATGACTGGTGAACGGGGGATACACCACCACGCGCCATCCCACGATCCCGAAGTCTTCATCGAGGGCCTTGATGGCGCAGGTGATCGAAGCGCCAACCGGTGCCGTGACCTGGAATGAGACCGTCACGGAGTGTTCGTCAGAGATGGTGAACGCCGTGTCGTCGGCGCGCACAGAGTTGTTCGCATCGGCGAAGATGCCCCAGGCGAACCACACGATGGCGCTCACCGACACGATGGCCACCGTGATCCACCACGCTCGCACCTTGCCGGGGCTGCGGGTGCGCCCGTAACGGTCGTCGAGGTCTGCGGTCGTGGTCATCACATGTCTTTCGTGGCCGGTTAGTCTTAGTTCAAGGCTATGCGCTTTTGCGCGGATTCGAGGACACCCACCAATGCACGCCGCTTCTGCCCTCATTTGGGCGGCCGTCACGACTCCCGACCCCATGCCGAGCCCGTCATGGACCGCGCCGCCGCCCGAACTGGTGACTCCCGGGCCCGCCGGCTTCATTGTGATCGCGCTCCTCGCCGTCGCGCTCGTGTTCCTCGCCGCAGACATGCTGCGCCGTGTGCGCCGGGCCCGCTACCGCGACGAGGCGAACGCAACGCTCGACGCCGAGCAGGCGGCCGCTGAAGCCGCAGCGCAGGGCGACGCCGCGGCCGAGGCATCCGCCGTCGACGACCAAGACATCGACCCGGCGGACGACGACCGAAAGTAGTTCGGGCGGGCCTTAGCCCAGGTTGTAGGCGGGGTGCAGCGAAATGAGCAGGCACGCCGTCCAGTGGCACAGGAACGCGATGACCGTGCAGACGTGGAAGATTTCGTGGAATCCGAATTTTCCGGGCCACGGATTGGGCTTCTTGAGCGCGTAGATGATCGCGCCACCCGTGTAGAAGAGGCCGCCCGCGATCACCAGCAGCATCATCGTGGGGTTGGCGGCGAAAAGCGCGGGCATGTACATGACCGCCGCCCAGCCGAGCAAAAGATAGAGCGCCACGTAGAGCCAGCGTGGCGCGCCGGTCCAGAAAACACGGAACAGGATGCCGATGACCGTGCCGCCCCACACGAGCGCGAGCAACAGCGTGCCCTGCGCGGGAGGGAGCGCCAGCACCGCGAGTGGCGTGTACGTGCCGGCGATGAGCAGGAAGATATTCGCGTGGTCGATGCGCTTCAGAGTGAGCTTGGTTTTCGGGCTCCAGTTGAAGCGGTGATAGACCGCAGACATCCCAAAGAGCAAGAGCGACGTCAATGTGAACACCGCGGCGGCCCATTTTGCCGGGGCGCCCTGCGCCAGCACGATCAGCACGATACCGGCGGCGAGCGCGATCGGCGTCACGCCGGCGTGGATCCAGCCGCGCCAGGTGGGCTTTATCTCGATGTTCGCGTCTGCCTCTGCAGCCTCGATGAGGGGGAGCTGCGGCAACTCGGGTGCGCTCATAGTTCAAGCGTACTCGTGCCCACATGCCGGGTGAGCTCGCAGGTTTCTTGCCGGCGAGGCACTAGCGTGGGACTGTGATGATGAGCCGATCCAATGAGGGGCGTGGCCCGCTCTACCGGGTCTACATCAACCGGCTTCGACGTTCGCTCGACCCGGATTCTGTGCCCAAGCACGTCGCGATGATGATCGACGGCAATCGCCGCTGGGCGCGCCAGCTGGGCTTTGACAGCCCGGCGGATGGTCACCGTGCCGGTGCGGCCAAGATGCGTGAGTTTCTTGAGTGGTGCGACGAGGTTGGGGTGCAGGTTGTCTCGCTGTACCTGCTGTCAAACGACAACGTGACAAAGCGCGATTCGCGCGAGATCGCCGATCTGATCGAGATCATTGCAGAACTCGCCGACGAGCTCTCGCGGTATCGCGACTGGAAGGTGCAGCACGTCGGTTCGACGGCTGGCCTGCCTGACGGACTGGTGGCGGTGCTGGACGCCGCGCAGGAGCGCACCAAGCACAACCCAGGCATGCACGTCAATCTTGCTGTCGGCTATGGGGGACGCCGCGAGATCGTCGACGCCGTGCGAAGCATTATCGTCGCCTACGACCAGGAGGGTGGCTCGCTCGAAGAGCTCGCGGCCAGCCTGACGCCAGAGACCATTGGCGAACATCTCTACACGGGTGGGCAACCCGACCCCGATCTCGTGATTCGCACGTCGGGGGAGCAGCGCCTCAGCGACTTCCTCCTTTGGCAGAGCGCGCACAGCGAGTTCTACTTTGTGGAGGCGCTCGGACCGGACCTGCGCGAGGTCGACTTCCTGCGTGCGATTCGTGATTACGCGTCGAGGAACCGCCGCTTCGGAAGCTAACCGCGCGTCAGCCACGTGGCACCGCGGGCACCGGGCTGGGGCGCGGGGCCCCGCATCTGCGACAATAGGCCGGTGAACACGATTGAGGCGTACCGGGAATCCTTCGAAGAAGAACCGGGATACCTAGACTTTGCTGCCTTCGGCCCGCTGAGTCCGACGGTGCGCGAAGAAGCGCACGCCGACCTCGAGGCGCTGGCCACGGGTCGACCGAGTGGGCTCGAGCACGTCGGTCAGCATGTTGGCAACGCGCAGGCAGCGCTTGCCCAGTTGCTCGGCAGCAAGGCCGAACAGGTCACACTTCAGCCTTCGACTACCGAGGGCATCATGCATGCGCTCTTCGGTCTGCGCGGCGCGGCGCTCGTCTCGCCCGGCGAATTTGCCACGATGCCGGTGGCGACGCAGCGGGCCGCCGATGCGCTCGGCGTGCTCACCCCGCAGTGGCTCGACACCCCCGACGGGCGCGTGACGCCCAAGGCCGTGCGAAATGCATTGACCGACGACACGACCGCGCTCGTGGTGAGCCTCGTCGACTTTCGCACCGGTTACCGCGCCGACCTCAGCGCGCTTCGCGAGGTAATCGGTGACCGGTTGTTGATCGTTGACGCGATCCAAGGCTTTGGCATTGTGGATGCCGATTACGCCGCCGCAGACGTGGTTGCAGGCAATGGCTACAAGTGGCTTCGCGCCGGGCGCGGCACCGGGTTTGCCTGGTTCAGCGAGCGGGCCCTCGACCGGCTCACCCCGGTCTTCTCCGGCATTACCGGTACCGACATGCTCCTCCCGATCGACGGGGTTCCCCAGCCTTCCCGCGCGGCCAACGCCTTCACGGTTGCGCGCCCAGATCCTGCCAGCGCCGCGCGCCTCGCCGCCGGCGCCCAGGAGGCGATCGACGTCGGCGTCGCCGCGATCGAGCAAGAGGTCGCGATCCGCGTTGACGAGGTGCTCGCGCTCGCCGACCGACACGGGCTCCCCGTTCGGTCACCGCGACAGCCCGGGCAGCGCGCTGGCATCGTGGCACTCGCGCCGGAGCCCGCAGAAGTCGGCGCGCTCGCCGCAGCACTCGCGAATGTGGGTGTGACCGTCACAACGCGAGACGGCAACATTCGCATCTCTCCGCATGCGGGCACGACTGCCGCGTCGATGCAGATGCTCGACGAGGCATTTGGTGCCTTCGTGGGCACGCGCCTCTAAGACCTCTGGCACCGCCGCGTCGCGTTCATCAACGCGTCGCTCCCTCGTCGCGTGTCGTGCAGGCATCGGTCGTCTTCGAGAGTTAGTTTCGGGGCATCGGGCAAGGTGTCCGACCGAGTCAACCGCAAGCGCGACTTCGCCGCCGCTGGTTGGCACGTGAGCTTCCGGGGTCACGCCCGGGGGTCGGGAGTGGTTGTGACTGCACACGAAATTCACGAGACCATCGGCGCGACGAGCCAGCACGGGCCCGGGCATCCGCCCGCCAGCACCCGGGTCGAAACGCCTGTGCGCACGTATGTGCTCGACACCTCAGTGCTGCTCGCAGACCCGAGCGCGCTCGTTCGCTTCGCCGAGCACACCGTGATCGTGCCGCTCGTCGTGATCAACGAACTTGAGGCCAAGCGACACGATCCAGAGATTGGCTATTTCGCGCGGCAGGCGCTCCGCCACCTCGACCAATTGCGCATCACGCATGGCCGACTCGACATCGCGGTCCCCGTCGGTGCGGGTGGCACGCTTCGTGTGGAGCTCGGCGCACATGAAAGCGTGCGCTTGCCCGGGGGCATGCGTGCAGACGACAACGACGGCCGCATCCTGGCCGTGGCGCTCCGGCTCGCCGAAGATTCACCGCACGTCACGGTCGTCTCTAAGGACGTGCCCATGCGGGTGAAGGCGGCGGCGCTCGGCATCGCGGCCGAAGAGTATCGCGCCGAGCAAGCCGTCGATTCTGGCTGGACCGGCATCGCGCCGCTCGAGCTGACCGGCGACGAGATCAGCGACCTCTACGAGACCGAGATCGGCACGAGCCCGAACGTTGCAGGCCTGCCGATCAACACGGGCCTGATCGTGCATTCTGAGCGTGGCTCGGCCCTGGGGCGAGTGACGGGCGGATCGGAGTTTCGGCTCGTGCGCGGCGACCGCGACGTGTTTGGGCTGCACGGTCGCTCTGCCGAACAGCGCATCGCGATCGACATGCTGCTCGACCCGCAGGTGGGCATCGTGTCGCTTGGCGGGCGCGCAGGCACGGGCAAGTCGGCGCTCGCCCTCTGCGCGGGGTTGGAGGCCGTGCTCGAGCGGCGGGAGCAACGCAAGATTGTCGTTTTTCGACCGCTGTTCGCCGTTGGAGGGCAGGAGCTCGGCTATCTGCCCGGCGACCAGAACGAAAAGATGGGGCCGTGGGGCCAGGCAGTGTTTGACACGTTGAGCTCGGTGGTCTCGGGCAACGTGCTCGAGGAGGTCATGGCGCAAGGACTCCTCGAGATCCTTCCGCTCACGCACATCCGGGGCCGCTCCCTACACGACTCGTTTGTCATCGTCGACGAGGCACAATCGCTCGAGCGCAACGTGCTGCTGACCGTGCTGAGCCGGATCGGTGAAAATTCGAGAGTGATCTTGACCCACGACGTTGGCCAACGCGACAATCTTCGGGTCGGCCGGCACGATGGGATCGCCTCGGTCATCGAGACGCTGAAGGGGCACGCGCTGTTTGGGCACGTCACCCTCATGCGCTCAGAGCGCTCCGCAATCGCCGCGCTTGTCACCGAGCTCCTCGAAGCCGGCGAACTCTCGTAGGCGTGCCGCCCGCCCGGGCTGTGGATAACGGTGGGGCGGGGCATCCGGCCGCCTAGTCTTGCCCGATGCCTCGCCCCACCTTCATACCCTCCGTGCGCGCCGCGCTGCCCCACGTGGGCTGCGCGGTCGTCGCACTCGCACTCGTGGCGTGTGTGTCATGGATGCTTGGCCCCACCCCCGCGCTGATGCCATGGTGGTGCCTCGCCGCCGTTACCCCGTGGCTGGTCTGGATCGACGTGCGCGAGCACCGCCTGCCCAACCGTCTCGTGCTCCCGGCTTTTGCGGCATGGGCCCTTGGCGCGGGGGGAGTGTTGCTCACCTCGCCCGCGGCATGGGGTGCGCTCGCAACCTCGCTCATTGCCGGCGGCGCGTTTGCGCTCGTTCTCGGGGCGCTTGCCTGGTGGGGCGGAATGGGCGGCGGCGACCTCAAGCTCGGCACAGTCCTCGGCCTCACGCTCGGGCTGGTGAGCGCCCCCGCCGCGGTGCTTGCATTGCCAGTCGCGTTTGCGTGTGGCGCGGCCGTGGCAGTCGGGGTGATGGTGGCGAGCCCGAAGGGCGCGCGGCGGGGGCGGAGCATCCCATTCGGGCCCTGGCTTTTGCTCGGCGCAGGCGCTGCGCTCGGCCTTGCGCGCGGGGGCATCGCGGCCGCCGTGACCGGCGCCATCTCGGGGTAGCGACGAGTCGCTTTGGATGAGAGGACTCTCATCCGCAAAACAGCGCTTTCTCACTCAACTACGTCAAAGTAGAACAAGCATTTACTGAGGGGGATGAACGCAGTGCGAGCACGCAAAGCGGGAATGATCGGCGGAGGCATCGCCGTCGCTCTCGCCGTCGCGCTCGGAGGCACATTCGCCGTGACGCAGGCGCTCGCAATCGACGACGAGGCTGGCAGTGCGATCGATGTGTCGCCGCTCGTGGTCGGCACCTCGCCCGATCACCCGCCCCTGGTTGCGCTCGCAAAAGACACCCGTGATGAGCACGCGGCGGCTCCCGTCACCGAGGTCGTGGCACCGCCCGCGGTCGAGGTCGTCACAGCTCCCGAGCCCCGACGTGCGCCGCCCGTCGTCGCCCCGCCGCCCGCGCAACCCGTTGCGCCCCCTGTGGTCCAGGCGCCGCCGCCCGAGCGCCCCGCGCAACCGCAGCGGCCCTCGGCAAGTGATGTGAAGCGTTGGCTCGAGACCGGGGCAATCGACGAGGCCCTGGCGTGGGCGAAGGCCCACGGGTGGACCGAAGAGAGTCTCCGTGGCGCGATGCGTGAGTACGCCCCGAACTATGAGTGGAAGCGCTGATGCCCGCGCTGTCTGCCACCCCGATTTCGGCCCGCCCTGTGCTGGTCGACACAACGTCCGTTCCCCCGCGGACCGCAGCGCTGTTTCTGAACCCCCAGGTTCGTGAAACGGCCGCAAAAAGAAGAATGATCGCCCCCTCTGGAGGCTTGATCGACGGTCGGTGAGCCCCCCGCTCCCGACCACTGGCCCCCGGCGTCCCCCCGCGCCGGGGGCCCTCTTTGTTTTCGGTCAGTCCCAGCGGTAGCCGGCGCCCCGCACCGTCGAAATGCGCCCCGCACCAAACTTCGCCCGCAAATAGCGAACGTATACATCGACAACGTTCGAACCTGGGTCAAAATCAAGGCCCCACACGCGGCTGAGGAGCTGTTCACGGCTCATCACCTGGCCCGGGTGCCGGAGAAACTGTTCGGCGAGGGCAAACTCGCGCGCCGAGAGCTCAATCTCGCGGCCCATCACTGTCGCTTTACGGCTCAACATGTCGAGCGCCACATCGCCCACCGAGAGCAGGATCGGCACGCTCTCGGTTGGGGTACTGCTCGTGCGCAGGCGTGAGCGCACGCGCGCGAGAAGCTCGTCAAATTTGAACGGCTTGGCGACATAGTCGCTGGCGCCTGCGTCGAGCCCAGACACCATGTCGCGTGTGGCGCTTCGGGCCGTGAGCATGATCACGGGAAGCGTCGAACCTTGGCCATGCAGCCGGCGGAGCACCTCGAAGCCATCGAGCGTGGGGAGCCCGACGTCGAGCAGGAGCAGATCGACCATGCCGCTGAGCGCGATGTCGAGCGCCACAGCGCCGTCTTCGACGACCGTCGTTTCGTAGCCCGCGGCCTTGAGCCCGCGGCTGACGAAGGCCGAGATTCGCGGCTCGTCTTCGGCGATCAAGATGTGGGTCATGAACGCACCTTCATTTCGGCTCGGGTCCGGGGCTCTGCTGTGGCATCGGTTTCACGCTTTTGCATTTTGGATGCCGGAGGCGCGTCGGCAGCTGTGGCGACGGCGCTCTGCGGGCGCATGAGCACGCTGGGAGGTGGCAGATGGATTGTGAACGTTGCGCCGCCGCCGGGGGTGTCGGTGACACGGCAGGTGCCGTCGTGCGCGCGGGCGATCGCGTCGACGATCGCGAGGCCAAGTCCGCTGCCCCCGACGGTGCGACGCGCGCCCGCTCGGTCGAAGCGGCGGAAGATGTTTTCGCGCTGCGCCGGCGCGATGCCGGGGCCGTGGTCTTGCACCCAGAGCCGGGCGGCACCGCGCGCATCGACCGCGCTCCCGATCTCGATGGCGCTGCCGGGGGGAGTGTACTTGCTCGCGTTGTCGGCAAGCTGGAGCCATGCCTGCACGAGCCGGTCGGCGTCGGCTTCGACCACGCCGACCCCGGAGCCTGTGACGCTCCACTCGTGGCTCGGGATGACCATGACGAGCTCACCCACTCGGGCGGTGAGTTCGTCGACGTCGACCACGCCGATCGCGTACTGGTCGCCCTCGACCGCCGCGAGCAGGTCGATGTCGTCGACGAGCCGGCTCATCCGATCGAGTTCGGTGATGCCAATCTCTTTCGTCGCCTCGACGTCGTCTGCGTCGTTGGTGTCCATGACCTCGAGGTGGCCACGCACGATCGTGATGGGAGTCTTGAGCTCGTGGCGCACGTCGTCAAGCAAGTGGCGCTGTTCGTCGACCGACAGTTCGAGTCGCGCAAGCATCGAGTTGACCGTTCGGGCGAGGTCTGAGACATCGTCGTTGCCGGCCACCGGGATGCGGGCACTGAGGTCGGTGAGGTTGATCGACTCGGCAGTCTCGCGCAGTTGACGAATCGGCGAGAGCAAGCGCCCTGCCACGAACCAACCCACGATGCCCACGGCGACGAGCGTCGCGAGCGCGGCGATCGAGAACGTGAGCATCGACGTCACCACGGGCGCAAGCTCGTGGTCGAGGTTGACGGCTCGTACGTAGAGGCCTTCTCGCGCGTCGCCGGGAACAACAACGGGCACAGCGATATAGCGCAACGTGCCCTGTTCGGTCGCGGCGGTCCCACGCACGGCACCACCCGCGGCGGTCGTCTCGGCCACCACCCGGTCGATGAACTCGGTGTTTTCGGCGACCTGGAACCCGACCATCGTGCCGGGAACCCAGCGGGGTTCGCCATCGATGATCGCCATCGACGATTCGTTCGGCCCCGGAACGAGGCGCTGCACGACCACCCTCAGGTAGGTCACGACATCGGCGAAGTCATTCGCATGGATGCTCTCAACGACCGATGAAGCTGAGTCTTCGGGCTTCGGCAGCAGTGAAGTATTCGGGGCATCCGAAGCGCCACGGGAGGCAACGTCCTCCAACGCCTGCACCTGCGCGTCGAGCCGGGCGTCGATCGCGGCGAGCACACGGTCGCGCTGAACAAGGAACGTGACGCTGCCCACCACGACCAGTCCCAGGGTCGCTACGAGCAGCATCGCGCCAAGAATGCGGGCGCGGGCCGACAGCGAGCGCGACTGACGTGACATGAGTCGATTATCTCCCCTCCGGCTGAATTCCCACCCGGAGGGGAGTACCTCGTCTTGGCGCTTAGCCGGGGTGAGTCATCGAGAGAAGATCGAGCTTCTCGTCAAGTTGCTCGATCGTGAGCTCGCCGCGCTCGACGAATCCGAGATCGAGGACGGCCTCGCGCACGGTGATGCCCTTGGCGACGGCGTGCTTGGCGATCTTCGCGGCGGCTTCGTAACCGATCAGCTTGTTCAGCGGGGTAACGATCGAGGGCGACATGCCGGCAAACGCGGCCGCACGCTCGAGGTTTGCCTCAAGACCGTCGATGGTCTTGTCGGCGAGTACGCGCACGCTGTTGCTGAGCAGGCGAATCGACTCGAGCAGCGCGGTGCCCATCACGGGGATCGCGACGTTGAGCTCGAACGAACCGGTTGCACCGGCCCATGCCACGGTCGCGTCGTTGCCGATCACGCGCGCGCAGACCATCAGCACGGCCTCGGGAACCACGGGGTTGACCTTGCCGGGCATGATTGACGAACCAGGTTGCAGGTCGGGAATGTGCAGCTCGCCAAGGCCGGTGTTCGGGCCAGAGCCCATCCAGCGGAGATCGTTGTTGATCTTGGTCAGCGACACGGCAATCGTGCGCAGTGCGCCGGATGCCTCGACCAGTCCATCGCGGTTGGCCTGCGCCTCGAAGTGGTCTTTCGCCTCGACGATCGGCAGCTCGGTGTCGGCGGCCAGCAGGGCGATGACCTTCTGGGGGAAGCCGAGGGGCGTGTTGATGCCCGTACCAACCGCAGTGCCTCCGAGGGGCACCTCTGCGACGCGGGGGAGCGCCGACTGCACGCGCTCGATGCCGAGGCGGATCTGGCGGGCGTAGCCGCCGAACTCCTGCCCCAGAGTCACGGGCGTTGCATCCATCAGGTGCGTGCGGCCCGACTTGACAGCGGTCTTCCACAGCACGGCCTTCGCTTCGAGCGCGACGGCGAGGTGGTCGAGGGCGGGGATCAGGTCGTCGATAAGCGCCTGGGTCACCGCAATGTGCACCGAGGTGGGGAAGACATCGTTTGAGGACTGCGATGCATTGACGTGGTCGTTGGGGTGCACGGGGGCACCGAGGTGCTTCGTGGCGAGGGCCGCGAGGACCTCGTTCATGTTCATGTTCGACGACGTGCCGCTACCGGTCTGGTACGTGTCGACGGGGAACTGCGCGTCGTGAATACCGCTGACGACCTCTTCGGCGGCCGCGACGATCGCATCAGCGATGTTGCGGTCGAGCACGCCGAGCTCGGCGTTGGCGAGGGCCGCAGCCTTCTTGACCCGGGCCAGCGCTGCGATCTGCGTCGATTCGAGGCCGCTGCCGGAGATGGGGAAGTTCTCGACGGCGCGCTGTGTCTGGGCGCCGTAGAGGGCGGACGCGGGCACCCGCACCTCGCCCATGGTGTCGTGCTCAATGCGGTAATCGATGTCGCTCACGGAGTGTCCTTCGTCTCGAATGCGCTGTGCTCTGCGAGTTGCAGCGGCTGGTCAGGGGCGGGAAGTGTGACGTTGCCGATCACGATGTCGGCCTGTGCCAGGCCATCGGCGAGGCGGTAGTTGGCGCCGACGATCGCGAGGGTGCCGGCGGCAACGGCGTCGGAGATGATTTCGGACTGCAGCAGCAGCGCGGTCACAGTGTCGCGCAGGTGCTCTTGTCCGACCGCTTCGCCGTCAATCTCGCTGACGGTGGGAATCGAGCCGCTGCGCGCGGCAGCCACGGCTGCGACACGGCGTACCGAGGGGATGATCACGTCGATCAGGCCCTGGATGTGCACGGGGAGCGGCTTTGCGTGCGGGCCGACGCTGTCGATCGCGGCGCGCACGGCGCCGCACTCATCGTGGGCAAGCACGACGACGACCGAGACGTCGAGCACGGCGACCGCGTATTCGAGGCTGCCGAGTGCTGATTCAGAGATGACCTGGCCAGCATTGCGCACGACGAACAGGTCGCCGAGGCCCTTGTCGAAGATGATCTCGGCCGCGAGTCGCGAGTCTGAACACCCGAAGAGCGCGGCGCGGGGGCGCTGCGATTTCGCAAGCTGGTGACGGTGCTCGACGTCTTGGCGGGGATGCCGCGGCACGCCGTTGATGAAGCGCGCATTGCCGCGCCGCATCTCATCCCAGACCTTCGCCGGGGTCGGATGGTCGTCGATTTCGTCGATCTCGTCGGGCTGAGGGGTGGTCGGTTGGGTCATGCGGCATCCCGAATCTCGCGCACCTGCGGCGCGATTGATGAAGCGACGAGCTCGATCAGGCTGACGCCGGATGAGCCATAGACAACGATCTGGTCATTGCCCGCGGTGGTGCTCAGCGCGTAGGCGACGTTGCCGAACGCCGCGGGATCTTGGTTGATGTAGACCGTCCACTCGACGCCCTCGATGGTGACGGTGTCGCGCGGCGGCGAGCCGTCGAGCGTGCGGGCCGTCCATGCGGTGTCGGCGTCGAAGCCCTGCGAGAGCCGGATGAAGCCCTCGGCGGGGACGAGCGAGACGTTCCAGCTTGCGATGCCGTCACTGCTCGACGTCAGCGCCGCCTGGTTGACACCCCAGTCGACCGGAATGCTCGGCACGATCGGCGTGACGTCGTAGCTGCTTGCGACCTCGGCCGCGGCGGCGGCGATGTTGATGTCTTCGCGCGGCGCGCCATCACCGCGTGGCGTGATCATGACCATGACAAGGACGACGCCGAGCGAGACGAGCAGTGCCCAGACGAGGTTCGATGGGGTCTTGCGAACGCGGTAGAGGCGCGACGATTCTGCCTTGCGGTCGGCGGTCTCTTGCGACGTTTCTGGGCGGCCGAGCTCGGCGACCACGCGGGGTGTGCGAGCGGCCATCAGCTTTGCACCGCCCCGGTGTTCAGGTCGTTCTGCCGGGCGGCTTCGAGGCGCTGCTTGGCGCCAATCAGCCACTCTTCACAGCGGGCAGCCAGCAGTTCGCCGCGCTCCCAAAGTGCAAGGGAATGTTCGAGGGTGGGGGCGCCCTGTTCGAGCTCTGCCACCACTCGCATCAATTCATCGCGTGCCTGCTCGTAAGAGAGCTCGGCAACATTAGGGTCAGCGGCCATGGTCTCCATCATATCTTCGCCCACCGACTACTCCTGGCGTTCGCCTGCAGACTGGGCGGCAACGGTGCCCCGGGCGAGGGTGATCATGAGCTCGGTGCCCGCGGGCGCGGCATCCGCATCGCGAACGATCGCATCGCCCGCGCCGTCGGCCAGGTGCACGATCGCGTAGCCGCGCTCAAGCGTGTGGCGGGGTGAGAGGGCGCGAAGCGAACCGCGGAGCGCGTGCACCTCGGTGTGCGCGGTTTCGAGCCGCTGTTCGAGCCTGCCGCGGCCGCGCGAAAGTGCGTACTCGAGCTCTGCGTCGCGCTCGCGCAGCATCCGCTCCGGCTCGCGCAGCACGGGCCGCGATCGCAGCTGCTCGAGGTTGGCCTGGTCGTGCGCGAGCCGCTGCGACAACCGGGCGGTCAGGCGTGCCCGCGATTCGCGCACCAGCGCGAGCTGCTCGGCAACGTCGGGCACGACGCGCTTCGCGGCGTCGGTGGGCGTCGATGCCCGGAGGTCTGCGACCTCGTCGAGCAAAGGGCGGTCGTTCTCATGGCCGATCGCACTGACGATTGGGGTGGATGCCGCCGCCACCGCCCGCAGCAGCCGTTCGTCGCTGAACCCGAGCAGGTGTTGGAAGTCACCGCCCCCGCGCGCGATGACGATTACGTCGACGTGGGGGTCGGCATCCAATTCGGCAAGTGCCGCAAGCACCTCGGGGACGAGGCGATCGCCCTGCACCGCAGTGTGCCGCACCTCGAACTCGACGCTTGGCCAGCGCAGCTGGGCGTTGCGCAACACGTCTTTCTCTGCGTCGCTGTTCTTGCCGGTGATGAGGCCGATGCGCTGGGGGAGGAAGGGGAGCCGCTGCTTGCGCGAATCGTCGAAGAGCCCCTCGCCCCGCAGCTGGGCGCGGAGACGCTCGAGCTTCTCGAGCAGGTCGCCGAGACCGACGTGGCGCATGCTCGAGACCACAAAGCTGAGGTCGCCGCCCTTCACCCAATATTCGGGCTTGACGCACGCGATCACGCGGTCGCCCCGTTTGAGGTCGGCGGGGATCCGGCCCCGGACGCTCGACCAGACTCGGATGCTGATGGTCGCGTCGCCGTCGATGTCGCGAAGTTTGGCGTAGGTGCCGACGTTACGGACGTTCCACTCGGTGATCTCGCCCTCGACCCATGCGGTGCCGAGCTTGGCGATCCAATCGCGCATCGCGCCACCAAGCGTGTCGATACGGCAGGGCGTCTCGGGGGTTGAGTCGCGGGGCGAGACACGCTCGGTGGGGGCAGTGGTCGCGGCCGTAGTCGGCGAGAACGTCATCACACAATCCTTTCGGGGACAGCCCAGGCGGGCGCGGCTAGACTCGCAGGGTGAGCCAATCCACCGTTGTCAGTCTTCCCGTGCCCCGGATTCCCGGGCGTCGTGGGCTTCTCAAGGATAACCAGGTCGACGGACACCGGAAGGTGTTGTTGGCGGCGCCCCGCGGCTACTGCGCCGGGGTCGACCGTGCCGTCATCGCCGTGGAGAAGGCGCTTGAGCGCTACGGCGCACCCGTGTACGTGCGAAAGCAGATCGTGCACAACATCCACGTCGTCACCGAGCTTGAAGCGGCCGGCGCCATTTTCGTCGAAGAGGTCGACGAGGTGCCGCAGGGCGCCCACGTGGTCTTCAGCGCGCACGGGGTGTCGCCCGCCGTCGTTGCCGAAGCGGCCGACCGTGGCTTGCAGGCCATCGACGCGACCTGCCCGCTCGTGACGAAGGTGCACCGCGAGGCCGTGCGGTTTGCGCGCGACGACTTCGAAATTCTGTTGATCGGCCACGAAGGCCACGAAGAGGTCGAAGGCACCGCCGGCGAGGCCCCCGATCACGTCACGATCGTGAACAACCCGGACGAGGCAGACACGGTCGTCGTAAAAGACCCGACCAAGGTCGTCTGGCTCTCCCAGACCACGCTCTCTGTTGACGAGACGATGGAAACGGTGCGCCGCCTTCGCGAGCGCTTCCCGCTGCTGCAAGATCCGCCGTCAGACGACATTTGCTATGCGACGCAGAACCGCCAGGTTGCGATCAAGAAGATCGCGCCCGACGCCGACCTCGTGATCGTCGTGGGCTCAGCGAACAGCTCGAACAGTGTGCGGCTCGTGGAGGTCGCCCTCGAATACGGTGCACGCGCGGCCTACCGCGTCGACTACGCGCACGAGGTGAAGCAGGAATGGCTCGACGGTGTGCGCACCGTCGGAGTCACCAGCGGCGCCTCGGTGCCCGAGGTGCTCGTGCAGGAGCTGCTCGAAGACCTCGCCGGAGCCGGCTTCGGCGACGTCGAGCAGGTCAAGACGGCTGAAGAAGACCTGCAGTTTTCGCTGCCGAAAGAGCTGCGGAAAGATGCCAACGGACAGACCGATGCGCGTGCACTCGGTGGGCGGCTCACCTCGTGAGCGACGACCGGCAACGCCCCGATTACGGCGAGTACGCGACACCCGAAGAGCAGCGGGCGATGCAGATGCCGCTCGACCCTCGGGCCGCGAATGACCCCAACGCGCCGCTGGCGCAGCTCGCGTCAATGGAGTCGGTCATCCTGCCCCCGCCCGCGGTGGCACCTGACCGGCGGGTGCGCGTCGACCGGGTCATCACGGCCATCCTGCTCGGCTACGGCCTGATTTCGGTGCTGAGCACCATCCCGCGGTATCTCGATTTCACGGCGCTCGCCAACGAGGCGTTCCGCATTTCAGGGATCCCCGGCGAGTTCAGCAACTTCGCGCAGGGCGCCAGCATGGGCAACGCCGCGGCGTTCATCCTCGCGGTGGGCTTCGGCGTGACGGCCTGGCTGACGATCCGCCGTTGGCGCCGCGGCCAGCGGGCGTGGTGGGTGCCCGTCGTCGGCGCACTCGTCACCAACATTCCGGTCATGATCTGCCTCATGGTCGCGCTGATGAACGACCCGGCGATGCTCGACTACGCGACGCTGGTCGGCTCGTAGCGACACAGCGAGAAAAGTGCGGGGCCGGGATGCAGCATCCCGGCCCCGCACTTTTTTCTGTCTGCTTACGACTGCGACTTGCCTGCCGAGCCGAGCTGGCGGGCTGATTCGGCGACGCGGGCGGCCATTGCGTTCTCGGCC
Organism: Actinomycetes bacterium; assembly: GCA_029777095.1. GTDB lineage: Bacteria > Actinomycetota > Actinomycetes > Actinomycetales > Microbacteriaceae > Microbacterium. The sequence goes on from JAKOTS010000095.1 coordinate 72,340, forward strand.
TTCTTGCCCCATGCGCGGGGGTCGTAGACCTTCTTGTTGCCGACTTCGCCGTCAACCTTGAGGAAGCCGTCGTAGTCGCGCAGCACGCTGTCTGCGACGCTGCGGCTGAATGCGTACTGCGTGTCGGTGTCGACGTTCATCTTGATGGCGCCGTTGGCGACCGCGGTTGCGATCTCTTCGTCGCTCGAGCCGCTGCCACCGTGGAAGACGAGGTCGAGCGGCTTCGCGCCGGTGCCGTACTTTGCTTGGATGCCGGCCTGGATCTCGCCGAGCAGTTCGGGGCGCAGCTTCACGTTGCCGGGCTTGTAGACGCCGTGCACGTTGCCGAACGTGAGCGCGGCCATATAGCGGCCCTGCTCGCCGAGGCCGAGCGCGTCGACCATCGCGATGGCGTCTTCGAGGGTCGTATAAAGGTGCTCGTTGATCTCGTGTGCGACGCCGTCTTCTTCGCCGCCGACAACGCCAATCTCGACCTCGAGGATCGAGTTGATTGCCTTCATGCGGGGGAGGAGCTCGCGTGCGATCTCGAGGTTCTCACCGAGCGGCACGGCCGAGCCGTCCCACATGTGCGACTGGAAGATCGGGTTGCCACCGGCGCGAACGCGCTCTTCGGATGCCTCGATGAGGGGGAGCACGAAGCCCGCGAGGGCGTCCTTCGGGCAGTGGTCAGTGTGCAGGGCGACCGTGATCGGGTAGTTCTTCGCGGCCTCGTGCACGAATGCGGCGAAGGCGAGGGCACCCGAGGCGCGGTTCTTCACCGAGTGGCCGGCGAAATAGTCGGCGCCGCCGGTGGTCACCTGGATGATGCCGTCGGAGCCGGCTTCGGTGAGGCCCTGCAAGACCGCGTTGATGGTCTGCGAGCTCGACACGTTGATGGCCGGGTAGGCGAATCCGCCGTTCTTCGCCCGGTCGAGCATCTCGGCGTACTGTTCTGGCGTGGCGATGGGCATCTGCGCTCCTTGGTCTTGGGTGGCGCACGGTGCCTTGCGCCAGGACGACGTGGCTCCATTCTATCGAGGGCGGATGCCGCGAGCGCGGGTTTTGGGTCGCGTCTGAGCCCATCTGCCTTAGCAATGTCATAAGAACTTCAGTTTTTTCGTCGCTTGGGGGCGTGCAGAGCACGGGTTCCTTGCGCAGCGTGGATACGATTGAACAATGGTGAGCTTGACCGGAGACATGAACCCCCTGCACCCCGACCGCAATATCGCGTTGGAGTTGGTGCGGGCAACCGAAGCGGCAGCGATTCGCGCGGTGCCTTATATCGGCCGGGGCGACAAGCTCGCGGCCGACGGTGCCGCAGTCGATGCGATGCGTGCGTTCTTGCACTCCGTTGGCATTGATGGCCGCATCGTGATCGGCGAGGGCGAGAAAGACGAAGCGCCGATGCTGTTCAACGGCGAGGCCGTGGGCAATGGCCGCGGCCCCGAGTGCGACATTGCGGTCGACCCGATCGATGGCACGTCGCTCACTGCCGAGGGACGCCAGAACGCGCTCTCGGTGATCGCGGTGAGTGACCGTGGGACCATGCTCGACGCATCGAGCGTGTTCTACATGGACAAGATCGTGACCGGCCCCGCAGGCGTCGGGGTCGTCGACATTCGCAAGCCCGTTGGCGAGAACATCCGCGCACTCGCGAAGTCGCTCGGCAAGCCCGTTGACCAGATTGTCGTCTCAGTGCTCAACCGCCCGCGCCACCTTCAGTTGATCGCCGACATTCGCGAGGCGGGTGCCGGCACGCGCCTGATGAGCGACGGCGACGTCGCGGGCGGAATCAACGCGGCGCGGCACAATGCGCCCACCGACATGTGCATCGGCATCGGCGGTAGCCCCGAGGGCATCGTCACCGCGTGCGCAATCAAGGCGTTGGGTGGGCACATTCAGGGCCGCATGGCACCGGGCGACGATGCAGAGCGCCAGCGCGGCATTGATGCGGGCCTGAAGATGGACTACGTCTACGAGGCCGACGAACTGGTGCGCGGCAACAACACGATTTTCGTTGCGACCGGCGTCACCGACGGGCAGCTCGTTTCGGGCGTTCGTCGCGAAGGCAACTGGGTCTACACCGAGAGTGTCGTGCTCCGTGGTGCGTCCGGCACGCTGCGTCGCGTCAGCTCGGAGCACCTGCTTTCGAAGTGGAACTAACGCGCTGAGAGCACACCCGCCCGATTCTTGGGGTGGGTTGGCTCCGGCGCGCCTGGTTTGAGACAATGGGGATGCCTGTCATCGTCGACGGTGACCGGTACTCCACTCAACACAGCCTCGGGAGGCGAGCCAAATGAGCGCTCTCACGTCGAACGCAGCACCGTCTACGGGTGCGCAAGCCGTCGTAGAAAACGCGATGGACCCGGCGCGACGCCCTGACGTGCTCTTTCGGGTGCGCCGCGATGCGGGGCAGATGCGGAGTGCCTGGTGGAGCATCGGCGCGTTCGTGCTCGTCTCGGGCAGCATCGTCGCGCTGATGAGCCTGGTGCCCGGCGGGCACTAGCCCATACGCTCGCGGAGCTCGCCGACATCGGCGGCCAAGCTTCGGTCTTCTTCGGTCATCGTTGGTTCGAACTCTCCAGCAGCAAGGCGCCGTGGCGCTTCGTGGATTGGTGCGGGCTCGGTGAGGAGGTTGAGCTTCGTCTCGTCGATGCCGGGAAATTGGCGCGCAGTGACCAACACGCGCGACTCGAGTGAGTTGGCGAAGCTGTTGTAGCTGGCGACCGTGCGTTCGATCGCCCGGCGGAGGCCTTCGGCATGCCCGGCCATTGTGCCGAGCCGCTGGTAGAGCGTATTGCCGAGCTCGTAGAGCTTCTTCGCCTCGGCCGAGACGTCTTGTTGGGTCCAGGTGTAGGCAACCGTCTTGAGCACGGCCCACAGGTTGACCGGCGAAGCGAGAGCCACGCGCTTGCCGAAGGCATAGTCAAGCAGCGAGGGATCTTCTTCGAGCGCGGCAGACAGCAGCGACTCGCTCGGGATAAAGCAGATCACAAACTCGGGGCTCGCGGCGAAGCCCTCCCAGTACTGCTTCTTTGCCAGGGCATCGATGTGCCCGCGCACGGCCTTCACATGTTTGCCAAGCAGGTCTTTGCGGCGGGCGCCCTCTTCGCCGTTGGCGGTCAGGGCAATCTGGCTCGCCTCGATGTAGTGCTCGAGCGGCACCTTTGCGTCGACGGTAATCGTCTTGCCGCCGGGCAGGTTGATCACCATGTCGGGGCGCCCCGCACCCGCCTCGGTTGTGATCGAGGTCTGGGTGTCGAAGTCGACGTAGCGGGTCAGGCCTGCCGCCTCGACGACTCGTCGAAGCTGGGTCTCGCCCCACACGCCCCTGGTGCTGTTCGAGCGCAATGCGCTCGCCAGCGACTCCGTTGTGGTGCGCAGGAGCTCGTCAGCCTGCTGGGCCTGCTTCAGCTGTTCTGACAGCGAACCGTATTGCAGCGTGCGCTCTCGCTCGAGGTCGGCGACCTTCTGCTGCATCGCCGTCAGCGTTTCGCGAACCGGGCTGAGCGCCTGCAATACCGCCTGCTCGCGCCGCTCGCGCTCGACCCGCTCGGTCTGGTCGGCGCGCTGCTGCGACACAAGCTCATGGCGTTGCGCACCCGCTTCTTCGAGTTGCGCGCGCAGTTCGTCGACGGTCGAGTAGAGCCCGGCGAGATCGGCCTGCAGGGCCGATCTTTGCGCGGCCTCACCGACCAGCACGGCCGCGTGCTCGGCGTCGCGCGCCGCGAGCGCACGCGTGAGCTCGAGCTCTTGCTGCACGGCGCTGTGATCGATCTGCGCAGTGTTTTTCTCCGCGCGCCCGCGCAGGAGCCAGCCCGTGAGAAAGCCCGTGACGAGGGTGATGAGTGCTACGACAACGGTGGCTGCGACATCCATGCGCCCATGCTCACATGAGCCTCAGACATTCGTCCGTTCGGTGACGGCGATGCGGCCGATGCGTAGCGAAAGCGTGTCGGCGAGGGCATCGAGATCGCCCGCCCCGTGGCGCCGGGCAGAGTCGATCATGATCTGCGCGCACGCCTCGGCGTCGGCGAGCGCGTCGTGGTGTGCAAACTCCTCAAACCCTGCGGCTGCGGCGGCTTTGGGCAGGCGATAGGAATCGAGCTCGTAAGTCTTGCGTGCAATCTGCAGGGTGCAGAGGTAGGCGTAGGGCGGGCACTCGTCGCCGGTCGCCTCGCACGCACGCCGCAGCACGCTGGTGTCGAAGCCGGCGTTGTGCGCGACCAGGACGTCGTCGCCGATGAAGGCCGTGAGGGCGGCCATCTGTCCGCTCCAGGTGGGTGCATCCGCGACGTCTCGGGCGGTGAGCCCATGAATGCGGGTGTTCCACTCGAGAAACTCGTCGTGCCCGGGTGGCGGCTGAATGAGCCACCCCGCGCGTTCCACGACCTTGCCGTCTCGCACGCGGACGAGGCCGACGCTGCAGGCTGAGGCGGCTGAAGAGTTCGCCGTTTCGAAGTCGATCGCGGTGAAGTCCACTGGCACCCGTCAACCCTCACCCCGGTGCGGGGCGGCCCGGTGCAGGCGCGCCGGGGTGCCCCGAAATCGGGGTTCCGCGACCATGGTGCATGTCTACGGCTCGGCCTATGGTGAGGGCATGGAGCCAGTGAATCGACGCGAAATGTCGACATCGTTCGGTCGTGCGGCCGCGAGTTATGAGGCGGGGCGGCCGGGGTATCCGGCAGCGGCTGTCGAATGGATGCTGCAGCCCGTCGCCGCATCTGCTGCCCGGGTGCGCGTCGCCGATGTCGGCTCGGGCACCGGCAAGCTCACGCGCGTACTGGTCGACGCAGGCGCAGAGGTGGTGGCGGTCGATCCTGATCCGCTGATGCTTGCCGCGCTCGCCGAGGCAGTGCCGGGCGTGCCGACGCTGGTCGGGAGCGCGGAGCAGTTGCCGCTGCCCGACGCGAGCGTCGACGCGGTTGTGCTTGGGCAGGCCTGGCACTGGGTCGACCCAGAATTGGGATCGCGTGAGGCGGGCCGCGTGCTGAGCGCCGGGGGAGTGCTCGGGTTGGTGTGGAACATTCGTGACGGCAAGACGCCGTGGGTGGCGCGCATGACCGAGATCATGCACCGAAGCAACGCCGAAGAGATGATGGCCGAAGGCGGTCCTGACGTGCTCGCGCCGTTCGGCAAGGTTGAAACGCAGACGTTCACATGGTCTCGATCGATGACTGCCGCCGCGCTTCTCGAAATGGCGCGCTCGCGGAGCTTTTTGATCACCGCGGCAGACGCCGATCGCGCTCGCATCGAAGGGGAGCTCTCCGAGCTCTTCGCGACGCTTCCCGAGCTGCAAGATGGCGGCGCGATCGATCTGCCCTATGTGACTCGGGCGTTTCGGGCGGTGCGCCCGTGAGCGTGCTCGGCGCGACGAACGTGTAAGCGCGGTGGGGCCCACGTAGACTGGCTGACCGTGGCTCTAACTATTGGCATCGTCGGCCTGCCCAACGTCGGCAAGTCCACCCTTTTCAACGCACTCACCAAGAATGACGTGCTCGCGGCGAACTATCCGTTCGCAACGATCGAGCCGAACGTCGGCGTGGTGAGTCTTCCCGACCCGCGGCTCGCGCAGCTTGCTGGTGTGTTCGGCAGTGAGCGCATCCTGCCCGCAACGGTCTCGTTCGTTGACATCGCCGGCATTGTGCGCGGCGCGAGCGAGGGCGAGGGCCTCGGCAATCAGTTCCTCGCGAACATTCGCGAGGCAGACGCCATCGCGCAGGTGGTGCGCGCCTTCACTGATGACGACGTCGTGCACGTTGACGGTGACGTCAACCCGAAGAGTGACCTCGAAACGATCAACGCAGAGCTCATGCTCGCTGACCTGCAGACGCTCGAGAAGGCGATTCCGCGGTACGAGAAAGACGTCAAGGGCAAGCGCATCGACCCGGCTGTGCTCGAATCTGCGGTGGCCGCGAAGGACGCGCTCGAACGGGGCATTCTCGTCGCGAACGCTGGCATCGACCTCGAGCCCATCCGTGAACTGGGCCTCATGACCGCGAAGCCCTACATCTACGTCTTCAACGTCGACGAGTCGATCTTGACTGACCCCGCCCGCAAGGCCGAACTCGCAGCCCTAGTGGCACCCGCACAGGCAATCTTCCTCGACGCAAAGATCGAGTCAGAGCTGATCGGCCTCGACCCCGAAGACGCGGCAGAGCTGCTCGCATCGACTGGCCAGGACGAGTCGGGTATCGACCAGCTCGCACGCATCGGCTTCGACACGCTGGGCCTCCAGACGTACCTCACGGCTGGCCCGAAGGAAGCACGCGCGTGGACGATCGGTAAGGGCTGGAAGGCTCCCGCCGCCGCCGGCGTCATCCACACCGACTTCGAAAAGGGCTTCATCAAGGCCGAGGTCATCTCGTTCGCCGACCTGATGGAGACCGGCTCGGTACTCGAAGCGCGTGCAAAGGGCAAGGCGCGCCTAGAGGGCAAGGACTACGTCATGCAGGATGGCGACGTCGTGGAATTTAGGTTCAACGTGTAATAACCCCGTAATCCCGCAGTTCTCCGGCCTTCAGCTCTTACCGAAAATCAGCCTTCGAGTTCCGGTCTAACCTCTCAAAGCGTTCGAGAAGCTCAACTAACGCGGATTTCCTTGGCTCGTGACGGATCATTCACGAGGGTTGAGCTCAATCGAGCGGAGCGAGCGAAGGACCTCCGTGGTCCGCGCGCACCGCCACACCTGAACCGTTCTGGGACAGCGCCATTGGCCGCGCATGGTGTCTTGCCGCGCTGAAAGGCAATGAACCATTGCTCGGTCTGTCTCAAAACGCGGACGCAAGGCCGGCGAGCGGTTCAGGCTGTCGGGTCATCGGTGGTTTATTCGCGGGGACGCTCTGTGCGAGCGCTCGTAGCGCCGACATCCAGCACACGCTGTTCTCATTTTCGTCGTCTGAGCGATGCGCAATGGGCAGTGAACGCCCCGTTGTTGCCGTCGAATGAGGAGCGGCGTGGTCATCCGCTCGGTCAGTGACGTGAGCGCGAAGTTGCTTAACCGTTGATCAAGTGATTGACTCAACCGCATGGAAAGTAACTTCGAGGATCAGCGTGACTCGGCAAACATCCTCGAGACGCTCAGCACTGACCGTGGCCGAATCGGCGAGCGGATCACGGCCGAAACCTGGTGGGCTGCACCTGCGCAGGGCTTGGGTGCGGCGCTCATCGTCGTGGCCCCCGCGGCTGGACTTGCATGGGCGTGGCTACCGTTTGTGCTCAGCGTGGGGGTGTTCGTCGGCGTTGAGGTGCTCTTCCGTAAGCGCAGTGGCTTCGGCATTACCCGACCGGCTGGTCCTCGCGGGTGGTGGTTGCTGGCTGCGCTCTTCTTGATCCTCTTCTTCTCGTTTGTGCTCAGCCTGGGATTCGCGCTTTTCGGTCTGACCGGATGGGTGGTTGCCGCCGCGGTGGCCGCGGGCGTCGCCACCGCGCTCATCGTCGTACTCTATGACCGCGCGTATGCTGCAGAGGTGCGTCATGCGAGCTGAACCCCGCTTTAACGAGGCGATCCATGCGCCAACCCGGCTGCGTCTGTGTGCAATGCTGCGCCCGCTCGCCAATGCGGATTTCGCAGCGATTGCCGCGACGCTCGAGCTCAGTGAGGCAAACCTGTCAAAGACCGTGAAGAACCTCGTCGAGATTGGCTATCTCGTCACGAGCAAGCAGGCATCACCCCAGCGAACGGACGCGCGCCAGACGACCACAGTCAAGCTCACCGCGCAGGGCCGCCGCGCCTTCGATGGGCACCTCGCGGCGCTTCGGGCTATGGCGGGCGACTAGGGCGTGTCTCCGGCAGGGTGGCCCAAGTGATGGTGGCGATCTGATCGGAGAAGCTCCGCGTGGCCGGTGTTCGTGGCTCAAATATGTTCTAAGTGACGAAACTCGGTGGAGTTCCGGTTTAACGTCTAGCGTTAATGACGGACTCCGTTATATACTGGTCCTGTGATCAGATCGTTCGGCGACAAGGCGACCGAGCGGCTGTGGCGTCGTGAGCGTGTGCCGTCGATCGATCCTCGGATCTATTCGACGGCGTTGCGGAAACTGCGCCAGGTGGGGTCTGCGGAATAGCTCGACGATCTTCGTCTCCCACCGGGAAACCGGCTGGAAGCTCTCAAGGGCGATCGCGCCGGGCAACACAGCATCAGAATCAACGACCAGTGGCGGATCTGCTTCGTGTGGACGGATGCTGGGCCAGAGGAGGTGGAGATCGTTGACTATCACTGACAAGATTCCCCCGATTCATCCGGGTGAGGTCCTTATGGAGGACTTCATCAAGGGTTTCGAGATTACGCAGAACAAGCTCGCTGTGGCCATCGGTGTGCCGCCGCGACGGATCAATGAGATCGTGCACGGCAAGCGCGGGATCACGGCCGATACGGCACTTCGTCTCGAGCGGTACTTCGGCGTCTCGGCGCAGTTCTGGCTCAACTTGCAGACGCGCTACGAATTGGACCTGGCCGAGGATCGTGTAGCCGAGCAGATCGCAGCGATCACCCCGTTGCAGGCTGCGTAACGCGTGACAGAGATTGCGATCAAGGTCGTTGCGCACGCGGACCTGGCGTCCAGCGACCTGGAGGGGTTGCGCCGGCTCTTCGACGCCGAGTACCTGAGCGACTTCGGCGAGTGGGACCCCGATATGCCCTACGGGTATGCGCCGCACGCTGTTCATGTCGTCGCTCGGAGCAACGGTGAAGTATTCGGTCGTGTCGGGGCTGGGCAAGGCGGACGGTCAGCGTCGGCGACGATGAGGTCCAGATCGCTGGATCGGCTAGGTCAACCGGGCGACGACCCACCCGGGCAGCCTTTGCTGGTCTTGCCCGTCGAGGACGAGATTGCCGCTTGGTCGACGGGCACGGTTGACCTGCGCGGCCGTGCTTGGTGAGCGACCCTGAAAGGTTGTTGCCTGCGGCGATGTGGTGGAGTTCCACTTCAACGTGTAGTCGAGTTCCATTTCAACGTGTAGTCGAGTCGGCTGAAGGGGCTGGCGCGGTGAGCGCGGCGGCGTAGTTGCGCATTGAACGCTGATACCTGGGCAATGTCTCGATCTGCGCCTCGATGGCCACCCGTAGCGCCTCGTCCTTGCGGCCCGCGCTGTGAAGCGCCAGAGCCAATACGACACGAGGTGCGGAGCCCGTCGATTCATGAGTCGGGGCGGCGCTCAGGACGGCGATGGCTTCGTCGAGTCGCCCGAGATTGCGCAGGGTCGATCCGTACTGCACCGCGAGTTGAGCGTGCCGAGCCTTGTCGAGGCCGAGTTTCAGCGCCTGCTCATATTCTGTGCCTGCTTCGGATTCGAAGCCCATCGAGTCGTACATGCCTGCGAGCTCGAACGCAGCGCGGCCGTCGCCAGCTGGGCACGCGTCAGCCAAATCTCGCATGGCCGCGATGCCTTCGTCACGGTTGAGGGAATCGAATTTCTCCCAGAGCTCTTCTACGGACACTTCCCACCGCTCTACGGACTGTTCCATGGAATCTAGTTTGTCAGTTGCTATCGTGGGAGTGAGCAGACGGGACTAGAACGCGCACCACTGACGCGGACGTATCCCGGTTGAGTTTAGGTTTAACGTCTAGAAGGCCCCCGGCCTCGCCATAGCTGACGGCGAGGCCGCCTGGTCATGTGGGTCTGATGCACGTTTAGGTGACAGTTTGGTCAGGCAGCGAGTGCGACCTGTTCGTTCATGATGGTCTCGTATTCGATCGGCGTCAATCGCCCCAACCGGGATTGTCTGCGGCGTCGGTGGTAGGTGCGCTCGATCCACGTCACGATTGCTGACCGGAGCTCGTCACGCGCGGCCCAGGCCTTGCGATTCAGGACGTTCTTCTGCAACAGGCTGAAGAACGACTCCATCGCCGCGTTATCGCCCGCAGCACCCACGCGACCCATCGAACCGGCCACGCCATGACCGGTGAGCGCACGCTGCAGTTTCCGGCTTCGAAACTGCGATCCACGATCCGTATGCAGCACACACCCACGCACGTTACCGCGGCGAAGCACGGCGTTGTTTAATGCCGTCACTGCAAGCGCGGACGTCATCTGCGAGTCGATGGAGTAGCCAACGATCCGGTTCGACCACACGTCCTTCACCGCGCAGAGGTAGAGCTTGCCTTCACTCGTCCAATGCTCGGTGATGTCCGAAAGCCTTACTCGTTCGGGGCAGCGGCCATGAACTCGCGCTGCACGAGGTCGTCATGCACGGGCGGGCCGGGCTTTCTGCCTTTCCCGCGGGCTTTCTTCTTCCCAAACGCTGACCACCAGCCCTCATCGCGGCAGAGCCGCCACGCAGTCCGGTCACACATCGGTTCCCCGAGGCTCTTCGCTTCGTCGGCGAGGAATCGGTACCCGAATTCGGGGTCTTCAAGGTGGGCGTCGTGGAGCGCGTTCGCGCGATACGCCTGCGTGAGTTCTCGCCCGGTGACTGGACTACGCAGCCACCGATAGTAGGGCTGTCGTGAAAGCTTCAATACCCGGCACGACACCACGACGGGGATCCCGTCACTGGTGAGCTCTGTTACGAGCGGGTAGAGCCTTTTCCCGGCAGGTGTGCCTGTGAGAGATACGCGGCCGCACGACGAAGCACTTCCACTTCTTGCTCGAGGAGCTTGTTGCGTTTGCGAAGTTCACGGAGTTCAGCGTTCTCGGACCGGGTGACACCGGGTTTTTGGCCCTGTTCAACGCGTTCCTCTCGCAGCCATTTATCGAGGGTGCCGACGTGGATTCCGAAGTCCTTCGCGATCTGCGCGAGTGTGACCTCCGGGCCGCGATCCAACGCGATCTTTACGACGTCGTCGCGGAACTCTCTGGGGTAACGAGGGGGCATAGGTGCATCCTTCCAGGCCAGCAGAGACTAGCCATGTTGAATGTCACCTAAACGTGCATCAGACCCTGTTGGGTTGCGATACTGCGTCTGCTCCAGGTGACGCGGGTGACCGTGGTCGGTCGTGTCAGGCTGCGCGCGGGCGACGTCGGCGATCTCTTCTTCGGGTCGCGGCGCGACGTTCTCGTCGACTTCGATTTTGGGAACGCTCGCCTCACCGGCCGCAGGGATATGCGGCTCAATGTTGTGGTCCGGCTGGATCGCCACGATCAGCCGATCGAGGAGTTCGAAGGTGTCGTACGGCTGGTTGTAGTCGCCGAAGTGACCCTCGTCGCGCACGATCTGGGTGCCTCCGAGGTTCTCGAACATCAGTCGGCCTTGGGTGGCATCGCAGCCGTACGGGTCGGTGATTGAGTTGATGAAGTACATGTCGCCGCCGTTTGCGCGGATCCGATCCCAGTCATAGGCCTCCTGCAGGACTGGCTCCTCGGAGTCGTTGGGCCTGGTCGCGTAGCCGGCGACCAGGATCGTCTGGGCGACGGGAGCCCGCAGGTGCGCCAGCACCGCGAGGAGAAGTGCTGCGCCGCCGGAGTGGCCCACCAGCACGGTGTCTGCGTCAAACACGTGTCCGTCGAGCACCTTCGGCAGGAACGTGGCGATCGGCTCGACGTTCATGCCCGGGTAGTGTGGACGTTCCACCCGATAGCCGCGTGCGGTCAGCTGTCGTTCCAGCCACGGATACCAGACCGCGTCTGGGCTGCCGCCCGTGCCGTGGAAGATGATCGCGTTCTTGCTCATTGAACGATGTTAACCGCCGACGGTCCTCTCGGTGCGGTCACTTCATCTTCAGCGTGAGCAGGTGGTCTCGGGCCAGTGCTGATGCTGTCTGCCCGTCGCCGTCGGCGATCGCGTCGAGAATGCTCGTGTGCGCATTCTGGTCAGCATCGCTTCCGAATTCTCCGTTGATGCGTAGGAGCTCGATCATCGCTTTGCGGCTGCGCGGAGTGAAGCTGTCAAACAGGTCGATGATGATCGGATTGTGTGACGCCACCACGACCGATCGATGAAACGCGAGGTCTGCGTCGACGTGCGCCTCAATGTCCGTTCGCTGCGAATCACGCCAATTCGCGGCTTTTCTGATCGCACGTAGCTCAGCGGGGGAGCGTCGCTCAGCTGCGAGAGCGGCTGCTTCGACTTCGACCGCGATGCGGGCTTCAATCACCGAGTTGATGTCCGCCTTTTGTAGTGAGGCACTCCAGTCCTCGACGATGTCGAGCGCGGTGACGAAGACGCCGGCTCCCTGTCGAGTTGCCAGCACGCCCTGGCCGGCAAGGCGACGAATCGCTTCGCGCACGGTCGATCTACCGACGCCGAGCTGGGGGCCGAGCGTGTTCTCCCCGGGGAGTTTCGATCCAAGCGTCCACTCCCCAGCGCGGATGCGCTCGAGGAGCAGGTCTGCTGCTTGCTCCGCGAGCGGGGTGCGCGTCACCTGTGCCATGCGTCTCCACTTCGCTACTTGTCTGAGAAGTTGTGTAGAGTTTAGCCCATGCCTCAACTACTTCTCCTTCGCCGCCGCGCTAGGAACTGATCCGACCGGTGAACCTGCGCAAGCAAATTGGAGAGTGCCAATGACTGACCGAGAAATCCTTCGCCTTGACGGCGTCGACTTCGTGCGGGAATCCCGTCAGATTCTCACCGCCATCAACCTGACTGTTCTTGCGGGTGAGCGTTGGGCGCTCATCGGCCCGAACGGAGCAGGCAAGAGCACCATCTTGAGCATGTGCGGCGCAGTCCAACACCCCACCCGTGGCAGCGTGCACGTCCTTGGCGGCAAGCTCGGACGCGTCGATATTCGGGAACTTCGCGAATCGATCGGGCACGTCAATCCGCGGCACCCGCTCGGCTCGCCGCTCACCGTCCGTCAGGTCATCCTCACTGGCGCAACGGGCACGACTGAACTCATGCCGCGGTGGGTGCCTGACGCTGCGGCCCACACCCGCGTCGACGAGCTGGTCGAGATGCTGGGTCTTGCCGGGCTCGAGCAAGCGACGTGGCCGACGATGTCGCAGGGCGAGCGAGGACGCACGCTGATCGCACGCGCTCTCTTGCCAGACCCTCCGCTCCTGCTCCTGGATGAGCCCTCCACGGGTCTTGATGTTGCGGCGCGCGAGCAGTTCCTGAGCACCGTGGACCAGCTCCATCGGTCCCGCCCTGACCTTGCCACCATTCTGGTGACGCACCACCTGGAGGAACTGCCCACGACGACGACCCATGCGATGTTGGTCAAGGACGGGCAGGTCCATGCAGCTGGCCCGGCCCAGGCGGTCTTGACGACTGAACTGGTCAGCGAGTGCTTCGACCATCCGATCGAGATCGAGCGCCGCGCTGGCCGTTGGCAGGCGCGGGCGCTTGCGAGCGACTGAATCGAGGAGCGCTGCGTGTGCTCGGTGATGATCCCAGTCGCAGCGCTTGGCGTCAGTCACCGTTCCCCAGCTCCCGCGTGAGGCGCGAGTGGAACGCGGTCGTGTACTCGTTCATCCCGACGAACTCAACGCGCTTTCCAAGCTTCTCGTACTTGGTCTCGATCGCGTCGAGCGCGGCGACGGTCGAGGCATCCCAGATATGCGACTTCGTGAGATCGACCACCACGTGGGCGGGATCGGCGGTGTACTCGAACATCGTGGTCAAGTCGTTGCTTGACGCAAACAGGAGCTGCCCTTCGATCGTGTAATGCGCGAGGGGAACGCCGTCTTGTTCGCGGAGTTCGCGCTGTACATCGATCAGGTGAGCCACGCGGCGGACGAACATCACCGACGCGACGAAGACGCCCACCACGACGCCGATCGCGAGGTTCTGGGTTGCAACGACAACGGCGACGGTGATGACCATGACTGCTGTCTCGCTCTTCGGAATGCGCCGAAGCGTTGACGGTTTGATGGAGTGCCAGTCGAACGTGCCGACCGAGACCATGACCATCACCGCGACGAGGGCCGCCATCGGAATGATGGCCACGATGTCACCGAGTACGACGATGAGAATCAGCAAGAACACGCCAGCGAGGAACGTCGAGATGCGGGTGCGCGCGCCCGACACCTTCACGTTGATCATGCTCTGCCCGATCATCGCGCAGCCGCCCATGCCGCCGAAGAACCCTGAGACGAGGTTGGCCACGCCCTGGCCCCAGCTTTCTCGGGTCTTGTTCGAGTGGGTGTCGGTGACGTCATCGATCAGCTTGGCCGTCAGCAGCGATTCCATGAGGCCGACCAGCGCCATCGCCAGCGCGAAGGGGCCGATGATCGTCAGGGTCTCCCAGGTGAGCGGCACGTTGGGGATGAAGAGCTCGGGCAGGCTGCGCGGAAGCTCGCCCTTGTCTCCGACGGTGGGGACGTTGATCGCGAGGATGACGACCGCGGCGGTCACGACCACGATCGAGACGAGCGGGGCCGGGATCACTTTGGTGACTCTCGGCATGATGATTAAGATCGCCAGCCCGACCGCGAGGAGCGGGTACACCATCCACGGCACGCCTATGAGCTCCGGCATCTGGGTCATAAAGATGAGGATCGCCAGCGCGTTCACGAAGCCGACCATGACACTGCGGGGGATGAACCGCATGAGCTTCGCCACCCCGAGTGCCGCGAGCGTGATTTGCAGGACGCCGGCCAACAGGACTGTGGCGATGAAGTAGTCCATGCCATACTCGCGGGCCACGGGCGCGATGACGAGCGCGATCGCACCTGTTGCTGCGGTGATCATTGCGGGGCGGCCGCCAACGAAGGCGATCGTCACCGCCATGATGAACGAGGAGAACAGTCCGACCTTTGGGTCGACGCCGGCAATGATCGAGAACGAGATTGCTTCTGGGATGAGCGCGAGCGCCACGACGAGGCCGGCAAGGACTTCGCGGGTAAGGATGCGGGGGCTCTTCAACGCAGTGAGCACCGATGGCTGCGGCCGGTATCGGTCGCGGCCGGGCGTGGTCGCTGTCGTCATGAGGCAGGCCTCCAGGTCTGTGGGCATGGTGCGACGCCAGCGAAGAATCGGAGCGCGCTTCTGCGTGCCCTCGCTGGCCGGCGGTGGAGCGGTCGGGGCTACCGGAACTTCCGGCTGATCGCGCTGCCGGTCTGGAACAGGGTGATCCATACGACGAAGTTTTGGATCGGGCGGAGTGGCCAGGCAAGGAGTCCCCGCCACCCCTGGCGTCGTGACCATGATCGACTTAGCCGGACTTGGGTGCCACCGATTGTCTCGATAAGCGTGAACTCAGTGAGCACCGAGCTGCCTCGCGTGACGTCGGGGTACCCGAAGCTCCACGCAATCTCGTCGCGGTGTCCCGCTGCGATGCGTTCAATGCTGCGTCGGCGAAACTGGGGCTTTATCTTCACAGGCTTCCCGTTTGGGTAGCGAGTGGGCGGTGTGCCTTCCCAAGCTGTGCCGAGTGCCGCGTTTTGGGCGGCGCGTTCGATGGCGCCGATGCTGGGCTCCCACTCGGGGATGCGCATGGGATCTGCGAGGAATGCCGAGACCGCGTCCAGTGGTGCGGAAACGAACGTCTCCGTCGATCCCGCGATCCGCCCCTTCACCTTTGCCGCGGCAGGCGTAGTCATTTCGGTGGGCGAGTCGTACTGATCGAGACGTTCGATGAGCACGTCGGGTGTGGTGTCGAGGCGGCGGAGGAGGTCTGTGATCAGACCGCTGGGTTCTGCGATGAGTTCCCGGAGGACTGCGGCAGCGTCGCCCCCCTTGCCTTTGCCGCCAGACTTCGCGATGAGGTCCAGGGCGCGAGGAGTCCACGTATATCCATCCGTCTCGTGGAACACGATGCGCCCGGCTTCGGGAAGCGACACGTCGATGCCAAGCGTGGCCAGCTGTGCGTCATGCTGTTCCTCGACAGCGCGACGGGCGCGCTCGAGGTCGAGACCCAAGCTGCGCAGTGCGTTGCCAGCCGATTGATCGCTGATCACCAGGGCGAGGAGCAAGTGCTCGATGTCTGCTTCGCGAAGCCCGAATCGGGACGCCTCCTCCATTGCCGCCAGGGAGAGCGATTGACTGGTTTGCGCGGCTCGAACAAGCTTGTTCATGCGTGCCTCCGAGGTGTCGGGATCGTGGGGTCAACTCGTTTGGAATGCTTCTTATGGGCTGCCTGGCGGGTTACCCCGAGCGCGTCGGCGATGTCCTGCCAATTCATGCCTGCACGAAGTGCAGCCTCGACCTGCCGAAGTTCTAGCGTGTCGGCGAGCACGCGCAATGACGTCACTGCTCGCAATCCAGCTCGCGGATCGCTCGTGTTGGTTGCTATCGCTGCGATCTGCGAAGTATCCATACCGTCAACCTACGTTGCTAAATCCGGGCCTGTCAACCTGGGTTGCGTGTTCAGAATGTGCTGGGGAGCTCGTGTGCCAGCCGCGGCGCCGCGACGCGGACGCTGCGAACGCGCCAATTGCGGGCGCTTGGACGGCCGATCCAGCAAAATGGCTGTCATGTCCATCATCCTGATCACCGGCATCCAGGCTGCCGGAAAATCGACGGTTGCCCATGCGCTGGCCGAGACGATTCCGAACAGTGTGCACGTGCGGGGCGACCTGTTCCGCCGGATGATCGTGAACGGGCGCGCCGATATGGGCGCCGCGGTCCCCGAGCCACGGGCGCTTGAGCAGCTCCGGCTGCGCTACGAGATGGCTGCCGAGGTGGCCGACCGCTACGCGCAGGCCGGCTTCACCGTGGTGCTGCAAGACGTGATCTTGGGCCGCGCGCTTCGCGATGTCGTTGACCACATCACGACGCGGCCGTTGTCGGTTGTGGTGTTGGTGCCGGCGCCCGCGGTCGTCGCCGCGCGCGATGCAGAGCGGCAGCAGCTCCGCGGCAAGGTTGCGTACAAGCCAGGTGATGAGGGCATCGAGGTGCTCGACGAGTATCTGCGTTCGGCGACACTCCGGCTTGGTTATTGGCTGGATACCTCCGGCCTGAGTGTTGCCGAGACGGTGGCCGATATTCGGGCCCATCTCGAGACGACCGCGCGCGTTGGAATCGATCAGGAGGACGCATGACTCGCATTGCACTGAACGGACGTCTCGTGTGCGCGAACGCGGAACAGGCGGCGACGGTTGCGCGGCACCTGCCGCGGCACATCGAGTTGTCGCGTGCAGAGCCAGGTTGCGTGTCGTTCGATGTGCGCGGCACCGCAGATCCGCTCGTCTGGAGCGTTTCGGAGCTCTTCACGAACCGGGTCACGTTCGATGCCCACCAGGCGCGCGTGCGGGCGAGCGAATGGGGGCTGGCAACTGCCGACATCGAGCGCGACTATGTCGTCATCGCAGTCGAGGGAAGTTGGCCCGGCGCCGTCGAGGAAGGTTAGCCCTGCGGCGCGGTCGCGATCTGCTTCGCCGGCACGCCGACAACCACCGCGTCGGCAGGGACGTCTTTGGTGACGACCGCGCCCGCACCCACGACGGCGCCATCGCCGATCGTGACGCCCGGGAGCACCGTCACGTTGGCGCCAAACCAGACGCCCTTGCCGATGACCACTCGTGCTGGCTGCATGTCGGCGCGCCGGCTCGGCACCATGTCGTGGTTCAGCGTTGTGATCACTGCATTGTGGCCGATGAGTGAGCCGGCGCCGATTTCGATGCCGCCCTGGTCTTGAAAGCGGCATCCACTGTTCACAAACACATCCTCGCCAAACTGGATGTTCTTGCCGAAGTCGGCGCTGAATGGCGGAAAGAGCTGGAAAGACTCGGGTACTTCGCGCCCCGTGAGCTCGCTCATCAGGGCTCGCACCTGTTCGGGCGAGTTGTAGCGGCCGTTGAGCTCGGCGGTGATGCGCAACGATTCCTGGCTCGCGGCGTGCATTGCGGCGTGCAACGGTGATCCGCCAGGGATCGTCTCGCCTGCGTTCAGAGCGGCGAGGAGTGTGTCGAGTCCTTCGATGTCAGCCATGGTTCAACGCTAACCGAGCCTGATCGAGGAGGGGCCGCGCGGGCTACGCTGCTCCCGCGGCCTTGCGAATCAGGTCGGTAATCAGCTTCTCGGTCTTCGGGGTGAGCGCGAGCAGGGCGAGCGAGGTGACCCACGCGTCGCCATCGTCGAGCTGGGCCGCCTCCTCGAATCCGAGGGTCGCATAGCGGCTGGTGAACTTCGCGGCGGCCTTGAAGAACACCACGACCTTGCCATCGGCGTTGGTGTATGCGGGGAATCCGTACCAGGTTTTCGGAACGAGGTGCGGGGCGACGGCGGTCACGATGCGATCGATGCCCTCGGCGAGCGCCCGGTCGTCGTCGGGCATTTCGGCGATGGCATCGCGCACCGCCGCTTCTCCCGCGGCGCGTGTCTTGCCCGCTTTCGCCTCGGCGCGAAGCTCGGCGGCACGCTGCTTGACCGCGTTGCGCTCTTCTTTCGACAGTCCGGCGCTTGTGTCAGCCATGTCGTGCTCCTTCGTCTGATTCTGCGGGCCGTCTCATGCCGCGCAAGGAATACGTTACGGCGCGGATGCGGCGCACGCGAGGGGTCTGGACGACGGGTGTCGCGGCATCCCGAATTTGCCGCACATCATCAGCGTCTAAAATTGGCGGAGCGTCGCCGAGAGGACACACAATGACCGACATTCAGATCTTCGAACCCGAAGGCCGTGCCATTCCCTACGCCGTCGAAGGCGACGGGCCCGGGCTCGTACTCATCGCCGGACAAGGGCTCGGTGTTGACTACCTCGGTTCGGTCGCGCACTGGATGGCGGGCGAAGACTTTCGCGTCGTGCGCATCGGTTCGCGCAGGCCAGCAGGGCTTGCGGATGCCGCTGCCCCGGCCGGCACCGCAGTGTCAATGAGCGATCTTGCCCAAGACGTGGTCGATGTCATGGATCACGCAGGCGTTGCCACCGCCTGGGTCGGCGGCCACGCATTTGGCGGCACGGTCGCGCGCACGGTGTCGCTCGAACACGGCGACCGGGTCAATGGTGTGCTCCTGCTCGCGGTCGAGGGCGCCGAGCCCGCCGGGCCAGCAGATTTCAGCGGCATCCCGGAGCGTTTTCGTGATGCCGAGGTCGAGCCGATGCAAATCGCCGCTCGCACAGCGACCCCGCTCGCACCCCTGGCGCCCGGCGTGCCGGTGCTGGTGCTGCAGGGAACCGACGACACTGTGACCCCCGTGGCAAATGGCGACGCGCTCAAGGCCTCGGCACCCGACCGGGTGAGCGTTGTTGCGATCGAGGGCGGCACGCATATGTTCCCGGCAACGCACATCGGCGCGACATCGTTCGCGATCGAGGACTATCTCGACTGGGACTAATCGGTGCGGTGCGGTGCGGCGCTACGTCGCGTCGAGTGAGCGCTCGAGCAGCGTTCGAAGCACCGCGCGATCGATACCGGTGAGGCGCGTGAGGTAGAGGCATCTCTTGCTCGCGCGATGCGGGCCGAGCTGCGCAAGCAACTCGGGCCAGCGTTCCGCGAACGCCGGGACCAGGTAGAGCGTGTGTTTCGTCGCGCCCGGAGCGAAGGCGAGCAACGGCGCCCGCCCGCTGTGCCCGCTGTCGTAGCGATATTCGTACTCGCCGAACCCGATGATCCGGCCCGCCCACACGACGGGCGTTTCGCCGGTGATCTCGCCGAGCAACGCGAGGAGCTCATCGGCCTCCGCGCGGCGCGGTCCTGTCGCGCGGTCGAGCACGTCTTCGACCGGCAGGTCTGACGGCGACATTGCGGGTTGTTTTGTGGCCACGGTAGGCACCTCCTCGTGCGCCGAGAATACCGTGTGCCGACGCGGCTGTGGATAACTTTCGGGGCGGCAAACGCATCACACCTACGGTATCCGGATGCGTGCAACAAGACAGAAAATCGCGATGATGGGGCTGGCGCTCGCCGCGTTGATGATGAGCGGATGCTCCGCCCCGGCCGCGCCCTTTGAACCCGAAGCACTGCCGGTGTTCGCGAGCGACGAAGAAGCGTTTGCGGCGGCGGAGGCAACGTATCGGGCGTACGTGGATGCGTCGAACGAGGTCAATCTTGCTGACTCTGAATCGTTCGAGGCGGTGTTTGCGCTGACGAACGGTGCGCTCAACGCCGCAGATCGAAAGACACTGTCGGCGATGCACGCGCGGGGCTTCGAACTTACTGGCGAAACGCGCATCAGGAGCGTTCATGCCGGCGCAATTTCTGGTGCGCGCGACAACGTCCGTCTCGAAGTCTGCCTGGATGTCAGCGAACTGCGTTTGCTTGACGTCAACGGAGAATCAGCGGTGGATCCGTCGCGACGGCCTCAGCAAGCATTAACAGTGTCCTTCGTGCCGAGTTCGATTGACCCGACTCAACTGGTCGCGAGCCTGCTAGAACCGAGTCAAGGAACGCAAGAATGCGGCTGAGGGCGTTGTCGCTCATCGTTCTACTGAGCGGCACGATTGGCACGGGCCCGGCCATATCGAGTGCAGTCGGTTGTAGCGGCCAGGTGTGGGTAGGCAACTGCACCATCTCGAACTCGGGCGGCCAAGTTGACCTCGGCGCCAGCACCGTCACCCCGGGTACAGGTTCAGGCTCGGGCCACGGCACCGGTGTCCGCCCGAACTCGGCCCGCCCGGCTCCGAAGCCGACGCTCAAGGCAAACCCCTGCACCACTCCGCTGTGTCGCGACAGTTATGTGGTGGCAAAGGCGAGCGACGTGTATCCCAAGGTGTCCGTCGCCGATCTGGCATCGTTCCGACCGCAGGCAGCGACCGCGCATAACGAACCGGCTGGCGTGGCGATCGTGGGGATGCCGAGCAACGTGGTGGCGGCGGCATCCACTCATGAGCTGCAGGGGGACTTGCTGGGCTTCCCAGTGTCGGTGCAATTTGTGCCCGAGAGTTACACGTTTGACTACGGAGATGGCGACACCCGAACGGTCGACACGGGCGGGGCAACGTGGGCGGCGCTGGCACAGCCCGAGTACACCCCGACGCACACGAGCCACGTGTTTCGTGAGCGCGGTGCAAAGCGCGTCACGGTGTGGGTGAACTACCGAGCATCGGTGCTGTTCGACGGGAGCTACCGCCGAGACGTGGCGGGCATCGTGCGCGGGCCGGCACAGGCAGTCGATGTGCGGGTGGTCGCCGTGGCCACCGCGCTCGTCGACAAGACATGCGCCGAACGGCCCCGCAGCCCGGGCTGTTGAACCGCGGGCGTGCGCGGTAGCGTGCACACATGGATACCGTGGCCGACGCCTGGACCAACTTCTTTGTCGCGATGGCCGGGGCCACGGCGGCACTCAGCGGCCTGCTGATCGTCGCGATGTCGGTCAATATCCGCCAACTCCTCGCATCCCCATCGCTTCCGGCGCGAGCGGGCGCGGCCATCAGCGCGGTGGCAGGGGCGCTGGTTGCCTCGTGCCTCATGCTGGTTCCTGCACAACCCCGGTGGGCATTTGGTATTGAGGTGCTTGCGATCGCGGCGGTGCTCTGGCTGATCTGGCGGGCGGTGCCGGCAGAGGTGCGCGCCGATCCGCAACCAAACCGGCCTGCGGCGACTCGCTATGGCGTGCCGGCCGTCGCACCCGCGCTGTTCACGGTGAGTGGGGTGCTGCTGATCGTCAGCCTCGACGCGGGGTACGGGGTGCTCGCCGCGGCCTGTCTCATCGCTATTGCGGCCGGCCTGCTGTTCGCCTGGATCGCGCTCGTTGAGGTGCTCCGCTAGGCCGCACTGAAAATCCGCGCCGCTCAGCCCCACCGCAAACCCTGCCGTAAACCCACGTCGCAAGACCCCGCCGCTGCAATCCGCCCCGAATTGATCTGCGCCCACGCACACGCGGCGCACACCTCGACCTCTACGCTTATGGCTATGGAACCCTCAGCCGATGCGTCGCCCGCTCGGCCGCTGCACAAGCAGCTTGCGCACACGCTGATGACCGAAGAAGCGATCTACGGAGTCATCCTGGTTTCGGGAATGATCGTCGTGAGCGAATCGGTGACACTTGATTCGTTGCGCGCGTTCCTGACGGTGTTCGGCACCGTGGTGGTGTTCTGGGCGGCCCACGTGTATGCCGGAACGCTTGCCAGATTCGGTCACGAAGAGGGCGGCGGCAACTTGCCGTTCGCGTTCTCGAGCGCGATCCGTCACTCGAGCGGCATGCTGGTCGCCGCGGTGCTCCCGCTCGTGATTCTCCTGCTCGGCGGCCTGCGCATACTCGAAGACGACACCGCAATGTGGATGGCGCTCGGCGTCGACACCCTCATTCTTGGCGTGCTTGGCTTTCTCGGTGTGGCCAGGTGGAGCAAAAGCCCGTGGCTGCGCGCCGGGAGTGCGCTGATTACGGCAGCGTTCGGTGTGCTCGTCGTGCTGCTGAAGGTCTTCGTTCACTGAGCCGACACCGACTCGCGGTCGGAACGGCCGATTCACCCTGCTAGCCTCGAAGCTGACGTTTTGTAGTATCGCGGGGGGTGTTCGGAGCCTATGGGCGTATTCGCTCAAGTGCGCCGAAAGCGCAGTGCGCTCGTCGGCGCGTCCATTTTGACCGTCTCTGCGGTCGCAATCACGACGATGGCACTCGCCTACGACGGGTACCCCACAGTCGAGGCTGACCTCAACGACGGCGGCGTGTGGCTCACCAAGACGTCGAGCCTCCTCGTCGGTCACTTCAACCACCAGTCGGCAGTGCTTGACGGCGGCCTCCGCACCAAGGGCGACGATTACGACATCGCCCAGGCGGGCCGCACGGTACTTGTTGTCGATGGCAGCAACGCCACCGTCACCGCGGTCGACCCTGCCCAGGTAAAGCTGCTGGGCTCAGCAAACATCCCGGGCGGTGCGTCTGTTTCGCTCGGCGCCGACACGGTCGCGATTCTTGAGCCAAAAGATGGCGCGCTCTGGGTCACTGACGTCGACTCGATCGAAAGCTTCAACGCCGCGGCGATCGACCCGATCACGACGCTGGGCAAGGGCGCCGTGGCCACAGTCGGCACCGACGGCACCGTCTACGCCGCGTCTCCCGAGCAGCGCGAGCTGGTCGAAGTCGCGATGAGCCCGCAGCGCGAACCACTAGACCCCACCCGCTCCGGCCTCGACATCGCAGAGGGCGCGGCGCTCGCGATCAGCGCGATCGGCGATCGCGCCATCGTGCTCGATCACGACACCCAGCGTGTGATCGTTCGCGGCGGCGGAACAACACAGCTTGAGGATGCCGCGGGCGCGCGCCTGCAACAGCCCTCCGACTCCGCGGCCAACGTTGCGATCGCGACCGCCGACGCCCTCGTGCAGATTCCGGTCGGCGGGGGAGACCCCATCAGTACTCCGTCTGGCGGCGCGGTGGGCGTCCCCGCGCAGCCCGTCCAGCTGACCGGTTGCACGTATGCGGCATGGTCTGGCTCGAACCGTTTCGTGCGCGACTGCCTTCTCGATGCGCAGGATGCCGCAACCGACATCGATCGTGCGGATGAGAACGCCGAGTTCATGTTCCGGGTCAACCGCAAGATTGTCGTGCTGAACGACACGTTCGGCGGCACCGCGTGGATGGCCAGCGAAAACATGCAGCGCGTCGACAACTGGAACGACATCACGCCGCCGGAGGGCGATGAGGAGGACGAGGAGAACACCGCCGAGGAGTTCACCGAGACCACCCTGCCCGAGCGAACCGACATCAACACGACGCCGGTCGCGGCCGACGACGATTTCGGTGTGCGCGCGGGCCGCACCACGATCATTTCGGTGATCGACAACGACTCTGACCCCGACGGCGACGTGCTCACCGCCACGCTTCCGTCTGGGAGCCCAGGGATTGGCACGGTCGAGCCCATCTACGGCGGCACCGCGCTGCAGATCTCGGTTCCCGACGACGCCACCGGCCGTGACGCATTCATCTACCGCGTCGATGACGGCCGTGGCGGCTGGGACGAAGCGACCGTCCGTATCTCTGTCAGCGAAGCGGGCACGAACCAGTCGCCGGTGCAAAAGCGCGCCGCGGCGGTCACCGTCGAGCAGAGCGGTTCGGTCTCATACAACGTGTTGCCCGACTGGCTTGACCCCGACGGCGATGACCTCTTCTTGAAGGCCGCCTCCGTGCCGGATGGCGACGAGGTCGAGTTCACGGCCGACGGCCAAATCACATTCCGCGCGACGAGCCAGGTGCAGGGCCGCAAAGAGATCGCGATCGTCGTGTCTGACGGCACCGGCGACACCGAGGGAGTGCTGCGTGTCGACGTGCGCCCCATCGGTTCGACAAAGCCCGTCACCAACGCAGACCACGTGCAGACGCGTGTCGGCCAAACCGTCACGGTCTCGCCGCTCGTTAACGACGTGAGCCCCAGTGGCGTGCCGTTGCGTCTGGCCCGCCTCGATGAGGTCGCGGGCGCCAAGATTGTTCCCGACTACACGACCGGGACGTTCTCGTTCCAGGCCGAAGCGCGGGGCACCTACTACGCGCAGTACCTCGTCACCGATGGCCCGAACACGGTCGTTGGCATCGTTCGTATCGATGTTGAAGAAGCGCTCGCAGAAGATCTGCCGCCCATCGCGGTGCGCGATGTCGCCATGCTCCCCGGCGGGAGCGAGGTGCTCGTCGACGTGCTCGCGAACGACTCCGACCCGGGCGGCGGGATTCTCGTCGTGCAGTCCGTGACGGTTCCACAGGGCGCGGGTGTTTCAGTGGCCGTGCTCAACCACGAAGTGCTCCGCATCGCCGATCAGGGCGGTCTGGTCGAGCCCGTGACGATCGGCTATCGCGTCTCGAACGGCACCAAGACCGCCGACGGTGAGGTCATCGTCATTCCGGTGCCCGCTCCCAACAAGCTCAAGCCCCCGGTAGCCACCGACGATTCAGTGGTCGTGCGCGCCGGTGACATCGTGACGATTCCGGTGCTCGCCAACGACTATCACCCAAACGGTGACCTCATCAAGGTGTCGCCGACCCTGATCGATCCGATCATCGACCCGGCCGACGGCGACGTGTTCGTCTCCGAGAACACCCTGCGTTTCCGTGCCGGCGAGACGGCGAAGACCGTGTACGCAACGTACGAAGTCGTCGACAGTGCAGGGCAGAAGGATGCCGGCTACGTCACGATCCAGATCCTTGGCGTTGACGAAGAAACGAACGCGGCCCCGCGCCCGCGCGACCTCACCGCTCGCGTGCTCAGTGGGTCGATCGTGCGCATCCCGATCCCGCTCGACGGGATCGATACCGACGGCGACTCCGTCGAGCTCATCGGCGCCGCCTCCGCCCCCGCCAAGGGGCGCATCATCGAGGTCGGCCAGAGCTGGCTCGTTTACGAAGCCTACGAAAACTCAACGGGCGTCGACTCGTTCACCTACCTCGTTCGCGACCGACTCGGCAAGGAGGGTGTCGCCCCCGTGCGCGTCGGCATCGCGCCACCCGAGGTCGACAACCAGCGCCCGTATGCCGTCAACGACAGCGTGATTCTGCGTCCGTCCCGATCGGCCGCAGTCGCGGTGCTCGCGAACGATTCCGACCCTGACGGCGACCGCATCGACCTCGACCCGAAGGGGCTCGAGGTACCTGAAGGGCTCACCGCCGAGGTCAAGTCGAACCAGATCATCGTGCAGACGCCGGACGAACCCGGCGAGTACACGATTCCCTATCGGATTACCGACGCGCGTGGCGCCAGTGCGATCGGCGCGTTGCTGGTGCTCGTGCAGAACGATGTGCCGTTGCAACCGCCGCTCGCTCGCGATGACCGGGTCACCGCCGAGCAGGTCGGCGAAGAAGCAACCGTCGACGTCATCGTGCTCGACAACGACGTTGACCCCGATGGGGTCGCTGCCGAGCTCAAGGTGGCGCTTGTCGGCACCACCACCGCGAAGGTGCTCCCCGGTGGGATCGTGCGAGTCACGGTGGCCGAGGCATCCCAAATCATCACTTACACGGTCACAGACGTCGACGGCCTCACCGCGAGCGCGTTCGTGCTCGTGCCCGGTTCGAAAGATCTGCGACCGGTGCTCCGCTCGACCGACGAGGTCGTGGTGCAAAGTGGTGAGACGATCGAGCTGCGCCTCGCCGATTACGTGACCGTGGCGGGTGGCGGCAAGGCCGTGATTACCGAGGCCGCGAAGGCGACGGCGAACCACTCGAACGGTGCCTCGCTCGTAAAAGACCAGTCGACGCTTGTCTACACTTCGGCGGATCGGTACTTCGGCAAGGACGCCATCACGTTCGAAGTGACCGACGGCACGGGGCCCGATGCTCCCGAAGGGCGCAAGGCCGTCCTCACGATTCCGGTGACCGTGCTGCCCCCGAAGAATCAATCCCCGACCTTCGCCGACAGCACGCTTGACGTCGCGCCGGGCGAAAGCGCAACCGACCTCGACCTTCGGGCATCGGCCACGGACCCCGACGAGGGCGACCTGAAAAAGCTCACGTTCCGCATGATTGGCGGAGCACCGAGCGGCTTCAGCGTCTCGGTCGACGGCTCGACGCTCAAGGCGTCGGCCGACGCAAAGACGCCGAAGGGCACCGTCGGAAGCGTCACGATCGAAGTCAGCGATGGCGAATCTGAGCCGGTCCGCGGCACGGTGGATGTCAGGGTGACGGCCTCGATCCGGCCCCTCGCTGCGGCGAACGATGACGTGATTCTCGAAGCGCACCAGGGCAAGGATGCCACGGTCAAGGTGCTCGCGAACGACTACAACCCCTTCCCCGAAACGCCGTTGAAGGTGCTGCTCGCGGAGGTTGAAGCGGGCGAAGGCACAGCGAAGGTCGTCGGCGAGACCGTGGTTGTAACCCCGGCGGCCGACTACTTCGGCACGATGATTGTGCGCTACCGCGTGAGCGACGCGACAAGCGACAACACCCGCGAGGTGGATGGCCGCATTCGCCTCACCGTGCAGGGCCGCCCCGATACCCCCGGCGTGCCGACCGTCACCAGTGTGCAGGACCGCCTCGTCGTCATGTCGTGGACGCCCCCGTCGAACAACGGTGCCGAAATCACGCACTACGAGGTGACTTCGCTGACGCCCGCGGGCTACAAGAAGACCTGCGCGTCAACCACCTGCACGCTCAATGGCCTGACGAACAACGTCGAATACACCTTCCAGGTCATCGCCGTGAACCGCGTCGGTTCGTCTGACCCGTCGCTGCCTTCGGCCGTGGCTCGTCCCGATGCGCGCCCCGACACGCCGCAGCCGCCGACGCTTGCGTTCGGTGACCGCGCGATCGATGTGCGTTGGATCACGCCGCCGACCCCGGGTTCGCCCGTCGAGTCGTTCACGCTCGAGATATCGCCGGCACCGCCGAGTGGCTCAATTCAGAAGACCGGCGTCACCGGCAACACGCTGCGCTGGGAGGGGCTCGAGAACGGCACCGCCTACCAGGTGCGCGTGCGGGCGCACAACCGCGCTCCGGAGCCTTCAAGCTGGAGCGGCTACTCGAGCACGATGATCCCGGCTGCACCGCCCGAAGCGCCCGGCGCGCCGACGACCGCGCGGCTTGACCCGGTCGGGCCGCAGGCGCAGCTCCAGGTCAGCTGGGGTGAGCCCGCGAACAACGGCGACGCGGTGTCGAAGTACACCCTGTACGTCATGCAGGGCGGCGCCATCAAGAGCACGATCAACAACATCCCCGCGAGCACACGAAGCCAGGCCGTTGTGATCGCCGCCTCGACGACCGATTACACATTCAC
>JAKOTS010000099.1 GCA_029777095.1 Actinomycetes bacterium
GACACCCGCTCAGGCCCAATCTAGCGTGTGCCACAGCGATTTGAACGATCTAATTTGATCGTTCAAAGGCGCAATTGCTGCGTAGGTGAAGCACGTCTGGAATGAACGGACACCAAGGAGAGACACCATGAAGCAACACATCGGCCGCACCCTTCTGGGTACGGGGGCAGTGATCGCAACGGCGGGGCTCGTGCTCACCGGTTGCGGTTCGGGTTATGGCGGCGGCGGCGCATCCGCAAGCCCCTCCGCGGGAGCGCTCACCTCATCGAGCGACCCGCTCACCATCATGATCGGCTCGAGCGGCGACGCCGAGACCACCGCGGTGAAGGACGCCGTCGCCGCATGGTCAAAGAAGTCGGGCGTGAGCGCGTCTGTCGTGGCCGCGACCAACTTGCAGCAGCAGCTCTCGCAGGGCTTCGCCGCCGGATCGCCGCCCGACCTGTTCTATCTCGGCAGCGACCAACTTGCCGGCTATGCGAGCAATGGCTCGCTCAAGGCCTACGGCGACTTGCTCGGCAACAAGGGCGATTTCTACCCCTCGCTCGTGAAGAACTTCACCTACAACGACACGTTCTACTGTGCCCCGAAAGACTTCTCGACCCTCCAGCTCATCATCAACACCGACCTTTGGACCAAGGCCGGCCTGACGGAGGCCGACTACCCGACGAGCTGGGATCAGCTTGCGGCAGATGCCACGAAGCTCACATCTGGCAGCACCAAGGGACTCGTCTTCAACGGCGAGTACGCGCGCATCGGCGTCTTCATGGCGCAAGCAGGCGGCGACCTGCTCTCGGCAGACGGGAAGAAGGCCGAGGCCAACAGCGACGCCAACGTCGAGGCACTGACGTATGTGCAGAAGCACCTGAACGACGGCTCATTCGCCTACGCGAAGGATGTCGGTGCGGGTTGGGGCGGTGAGGCGCTCGGCAAGTCGCTCGGCGCCATGACGATTGAGGGCAACTGGATCACCGGCGGCATGTCGGCCGACTACCCCGATATCAAGTACAAGGTCATCGCACTCCCCAAGGGCCCGGCCGGTGCTGGCACCCTGCAGTTCACCAACTGCTGGGGTATGGCCACCGACAGCCCGAACCAGAAGGCATCACTCGATCTGGTCGAGTACCTGACAAGCGCCGAACAGCAGTTGGCGTTCTCGAAGGCCTTCGGCCCGATGCCGTCCGTGCAGTCCGCTGCCGGGCAGTGGAAGTCGGAGAACGCCGACCTGGTTCCGTTCCTCGACGGATCTGACTACGCGCAGGGCGTGCCCACGCTGGCCGGTTCTGCTGACGTCATCACCGCCTTCAACTCGCAACTCGAGACGCTGAAGACGACTGACCCGCAGACCATCCTCGATTCGGTCCAGAAGAACCTCGAGGCGTTGGTCAAGTAAGACCATGAGCACCACGGCCAAGCCGGCAACGGCACCTCACGCTTCCGGGTCCCACCCCTCTGGGATCCGGAAGGGTGAGGGGTTCGCGGGCTGGCTCTTCACTCTCCCGGTCATCCTCGTGCTCGGGGTCTTTCTGCTCATCCCTGTGCTCATGGCGCTGTGGGTGAGTTTCTCCGACTGGTCGGGCCGAGGGAGCCCGCTCTCCTCCGGCGTGAACTTCGTCGGGCTCGACAACTACGCCGATATCAGCACCGGCGGCGGCCTCGCCGAACGCAATTTTGGGATCTCGCTGCGCAACAACGCCTGGTACGTCGTGCTGGTCGTGCCGCTGCAGACCGCACTCTCGCTCCTGCTCGCCGTACTGGTGAGCCGCCGAATCCTGCGCGGCCGCGGGTTCTTCCGCACGGCCTTCTACTTTCCGTCGGTCACGAGCTCGGTCGCAATCACGGTGTTGTGGTTGTTCCTGTTCTCGACCAACGGCGTGATCAACGCCATCATCGGTTGGTTTGGCGTGAACGGCCCGAACTGGTTCAACGACCCGCGCGGACTCGTGACGCTCG
The DNA here is from genome assembly GCA_029777095.1 of Actinomycetes bacterium. Lineage (GTDB taxonomy): Bacteria > Actinomycetota > Actinomycetes > Actinomycetales > Microbacteriaceae > Microbacterium. Next base: position 1,951 of record JAKOTS010000099.1, read on the forward strand.
GCCTCGCAGGTGTCGGAATCACGACCCCACCGGCCGCGCTGAACGACGGCAGTTTTCTCGGCGTGACGTGGTGGGAATGGCTCTCGGGGCCATCCATCGCCATGTTCGCGCTGATCCTGATGGCGATCTTCACGACCAGCGGCACATTCATGCTGCTGTTCATGGCGTCGATCCAGAACATCGATCCCTCACTCGCCGAGGCCGCGATGATGGACGGTGCAAACGGCTGGCAGCGGTTCTGGCGCGTCACCCTCCCCCAACTGCGCCCCGCACTGTTCACCGTGCTCACGCTCGGTTTGATTGGATGCTGGCAGGTTTTCGACCAGATTTACACGGGCACACAGGGCGCGCCTGGCAACACCACACTCACGCCCGCGTATCTCTCGTATCAGGCCGGATTCCAGGATCAGAAGTGGGGCAATGGCGCCGCGATCGCGTTCATCCTCTTCCTGATCATCATCGCCTTCACCGTGCTGCAGCGCTGGGTCTTGCGCGACAAGGCGGTTTCGCGGCGCCGCGTTCGCGCCTATGCACCGAAGGGCACACGCACATGAGCGAGCAGATTCTTGCGGCAGGCGTCCCGATCGTGCCGCCCATCCCCCCGGCATCCGACCCCGGCGAATCCGCACCCGCACCGGCGCCTCGCGCTGGGCCCCGCCGGCACCCGAAGACGTTGCGCTCGGTCGCCGCGAAGACCGGCCTGTATGCGGCACTCATCGCGATCGCGATTGTCTATATCTACCCCTTCTTGGTGCAGGTGGCGACATCGTTCAAGACCGACGCCGAGGCAACTGCCAACCCCGTGTCGCTCATCCCGTCGCAGTGGTCGCTCGCCGCCTACGACAAGCTCTTCGCCAACAGCGACTTTCCGCTCTGGTTCATGAACTCGGCCATCATCACGATCTGCGTCACCCTCGGCCGCGTCTTCTTCGTGTCACTCGCCGGCTACGCCCTTGCCCGCCTGCACTTTCGCGGCCGCGCAACGATCTTCGCGCTGGTGGTCGGGGTCATGGCCGTGCCGGGTGTGGTCTTGCTGATCCCAAAGTTCCTCGTGCTGAACCAACTCAACATGTACAACTCTTACGTCGGCATGATCCTGCCGCTGCTGGTGGATGCCGCGGGCGTGTTCATCATGAAAAACTTCTTCGAATCGATCCCCGTGTCGGTCGAAGAACAGGCCCGCATCGACGGCGCGAGCACGTTCCGGATCTTCTGGTCGGTGGTCTTGCCGATGGCTCGGCCGGCCCTGATCACGATCATCATCCTGTCGTTTCAGGGCTCGTGGAACGAGCTGGCACACTTCATCGTTTCGGCATCCGACCCCGCACTCACCACGCTCACCAAGGGCGTCGCATCGCTCGCATCGGGATCGCTCGGTTCGGGCAATCAGTACCCGCTCAAGCTCGCCGCGGCCCTCATCATGACGATTCCCGTCGCCGTGATGTTCTTCATCTTCCAGCGACGCATCATGAACACCAGCGAAGGAGCCGTGAAGGAATAATGCCCGCCACGCCCGCATCCACCGCGACGACAGACAGCACAGCCGCACCAGCAAACAACACAGCCGCGCTCACGCCGCTCCAGCCTTTCCTCAACGATGCCGTGATCGTGCTCCGCGCACCCACCCAGGTCTGGTCGGGGCGCGACGGCGACCTTGGCGAGGCATCGATTCACGGCATTTATCACGGCGATGTGCGCCATGTTCGGGCGGTCACGCTGACCTACGACGGCCACGCACCCGAGCCCATTTCGGTGTCGGCACACGGCGCTTCGCGGGTCACATTTGGCAGCCTCTTGCGCCGCGCCGATGACTCCTCGGCAGACCCCAAGGTTCGCCTGTTGCGCGAGCGGCAGGTCACCGACGGTACCGTCGTCGAGTCGCTCACCGTGCGTTCGCACCTCGACACCGCCTTTCGCATCGTGTTGCGCCTGCGCATCGAACCCGACTTCGCACCCCTCCAAGACGTCAAGGCCGGCATCACCAAGGCGCGGCCGTGGACATACGAGCGGCGAGCGGATGCCACGACCCCCACCGCGCGCTTCGGCACAGCATCGTTCACACTCGACGCCCCGAACGCGCAGGTCGATACCGGTGCAGCCGCGGATGACACCGCGATGCACGCCACCTGGCACCTCGAGGTGCCGCCGCGCGGCTCGGCGAGCGTCGGATGGTCGATCGCCATGGACGACCCAAGCCTCGTGGTCCGCGGTGTCGTGGCCGATGCCGCGTGGCCGCGCCGGGGCGCGCACCACGAAACCGAGCACGACCCGCGGCTCGGCCGCTGGCTCGACACGGCGCTCGACGACCTGGAGGCCCTGCGATTGGAGTTGCCGGGGCATCCGCAAGACGCGTTCTATGCCGCGGGCACGCCCTGGTTCTTCACCCTGTTCGGTCGCGATTCGATCTGGGCGGCACGCCTGTCACTCCCCTTTGATCACTCGGTCGCCGCTTCCACGCTCCGCGTGCTTGCGCGCCTGCAGGGCACGGTGACCGACCCCGCGACGGCGCAGCAACCCGGCAAGATTCTGCACGAGTTGCGCAGCGCCCCGCTCGAGCTCCCCGGAGAGGGCGTGCTGCTGCCGCCCATCTATTACGGCACGGTCGACGCGACACCCCTGTTTGTGTGTCTGCTCGCCGATGCGTGGCGTGCGGGGATGCCGGAGGCCGAGGTCCGCGCGCTCTTGCCGGCGTTGCGGCGAGCGCTCGACTGGTTGCTGCACGACGGCGATGGTGACGGCGACGGCTTTATCGACTACATCGACACGACCGGACACGGACTCGCGAACCAGGGGTGGAAGGATTCGGGCGACTCAATTCAGTGGCGCGATGGCACCCTGGCCGAGGGGCCGATCGCGCTGTGCGAGGTGCAGGGCTATGCATACGAGGCGGCGCTCGGCGGGGCAGATGTGCTGACGGCGTTCGGCGAACCAGGCGGCGAGGAGCTCCGCGACTGGGCGGCCCGGCTCAAGGCCCGCTTCGCCGAGGCGTACTGGGTCGAGACACCCGAGGGCCGATATCCCGGCATCGCGCTCGACGCGCACAAGCGCCCGGTCGACACGCTCACGAGCAATATTGGGCACCTGCTGGGCACCGGCATCCTCTCACCTGAAGAAGAGGCGCACATCGCCGGGCTCCTCGTGGGCGATTCGATGAGCTCGGGGTTCGGGGTTCGCACGATGTCGAGTGGCGCGGGCGGGTTTTGGCCCCTGAGCTATCACGGGGGCAGTGTGTGGATGCATGACACGGCCATCGTCGCGCGCGGCATGGCGCTCGCGGGCCGGCACGCCGAGGCGCGGTACGTGGTCGATGAGCTGCTCGCGGCCGCCGAGGGCTTCGGCTACCGCGTGCCGGAGCTGCATTCGGGCGACCCGGCACGCGTGACCGGCACGCCCGTGCCGTACCCGGCAGCGTGTCGACCGCAGGCGTGGTCTGCGGCTGCCGCGATTACGTGCGCGAGCATTCTCGCGGGCAGGGATCCGAGCGCTCTGAAGGAGTAATGGCTCAGCCTGAATGAAGGACGCTCAGCGCCGGGCGATGAGCTCGCCGTGCGGCATGAGGAGCCAGCCGTCTTCGGCCGTCGCCCACTCGCGCCAGCCGTCGGCGATGCGCTCGAGCGTGGCTCGGTCGGCAAAACCCCGCTCGATCGCATCGGTCGCGAACTTCGAGGCGACGGCACGCTCGGCCCATGATCCGCCCCACCACTCGCGTTCTTCATCGCTCGCAAAGACCCAGACCGAGCCGGTGGCCTGCACCCTGGTGAACCCGGCCTCGCGGGCCCACGCCTTGAGCCTCCGGCCCGCTGACGGCTCGCCCCCGTGGCTGCGGTGCACCTGCAGGTAGACGTCCATCCAGGTGCGCAGCGCTGGCACCTCGGGATACCAAATCACGCCCTCGTAGTCGACCTCGCGGGCCGCAACGATGCCCTCAGGCCCGGCGACCCGCCCGAACTCGCGCAGCGCGTCGGCCGGCCGGGCAAGGTGATGGAGCACCTGGCTCGCGTGCACCACATCGAAACTGCCGTCGGCCGCGTCGAGCACATAGGCATCGCCGACCTGAAAGTCGAGATTGGATGCCCCAACCTCGGCGCCGAGCGCCCGGGCCTGCGCCACGATGTCGGCAGAGGCATCCACCCCCACCACCTGACCCGGAGCAACGATGCCCGCGAAATCGACGGTGATGGTGCCCGGCCCGCTCCCCACGTCGAGCACTCGCGTGCCCGGCTGCAGACGCGGCAGGAGATAGGCTGCGGAGTTCTCGGCGGTGCGCCACTCGTGCGATGCGAGCACGCTCGGGTGGTGCCCGTGCGCGTATTGTTCGGGAAACTGCGAAGCTGCCGGGGAGTGAGCCATGGCACAAGCCTACGAGCGCTGGCGCGGCGGCGCGAGCACGAAAAACGCACACCGCCGGAGCCCAGATAGTGCACACTTGGCGCATGCCCATGCAATCTCCGGATGACGCCCTCCGCAACGATGCATCGCTCAGCCGCACCGACGCCACCGCGCTCGGGCGGAGCAAGCGCGCCGACACTCCGCGCAGTGCGCTCGGGCATTTTGCGCCGCCACAAACAGGCGGCGAGCCACGCGACGTGGTGGCCCACCTCGCCGAACAAAATGCGACCCGCGAGCCAGACCTCGTGCCGCTGCGCATGGAGCGGATGCTCGCGAACCCGTTCGCGTTCTATCGCGGCACCGCCGGGCTCATGGCCCTTGATCTGGGGAGAGCGCCGCACTCAGGCATCCTGGTTGCGGCCTGCGGCGACGCCCACATCAGCAATTTCGGGTTCTTTGCGTCGCCCGAGCGCAAGGTCGTCTTCGATCTCAACGACTTCGACGAGGCCGCGATCGCCCCGTGGGACTGGGATGTGAAACGCCTCGTGGCGAGCATCGTGGTGGGCGGCATCCAAGCCGAATACAGCGAACGCGAGATTCGGCGCGCGGCCCGCCACACCCTGCGGGCCTACCGGAGCGGGCTCAGCACCATGCTTGAGCGCACGCCGCTCGAGCGCTATTACATGCACGGCAACGTCGAGTTCGCGCGCAAATCGCTCAGCGCCGAAGCCCAGGCGGTGCTGCAAGACACGCTGAAGCACGCGACCAAACGCACCGCAAAGCGCGCAATCAAGCGCACCACCGAGCTCGGCGACGACGGTGTGCTTCGCTTCGTTGAGCAGCCGCCGACAATGACCCACGTAGAGCCAGGCTCGTTCGGACCGGGCGCGTCGCGGGCAGAGCTGTTTGCGCAGTATCGCGAGACGGTCCCGCTCGACATCGACACGGTGCTCGCCCAGTACAAGCCCACCGATCTGGCACGCCGCGTGGTGGGCGTGGGCAGCGTCGGCACCCAGTGTTTTCTGCAGCTGTTGCAGGGCGCCGACGGCGCGGCGCTGCTCCTGCAGGTCAAGGAGGCTGGCGAATCGGTGCTCGCGCGCTACGGCGGGATGGTCCCGAGGGACCGCCTCGATCAGGGAATTGCCCTCCACGGCGAGGGCTTCCGGGTCGTCAACCTCCAGCGCATCTCGCAGGCGGTCTCAGACCCCTTCCTCGGGCATCTGCAACGCGGCGATCGCGACTTCTACGTGCGTCAGTTTCACGATATGAAGGGCTCGGTCGAGCTCGAGGGCCTCGGGTATCGTCCTTACCTCGACTATGTGCGCGCGTGCGGCGGCATGCTCGCTCGCTCGCACGCGCAGAGCCCAACGGCGGGGCAGATTCTCGGATACCTCGGCACCAGCAACATCGGAATCGACGCAATCATCGACTGGTCGTTTGCCTACGCCGCGCAGTCGTTGCGCGACTTCGAGACCGTGCGCGCGGCGCCCGCCGAGCATCTCCTGGGTGCGCCCGCAGCCAGCTCATCGACCGGCGGGCGCGCCTGACCCGCTTAATCGACCGGCGGCCGCCGCCTGCCCTGCTTCGTTTCTGAGCGCTGACTCTTTGCGACCAGGCGCCGCCGGTTCGAGCCGCGGGTCGGCTTCGTCGCCCGGCGGCGCGGGCCATTCGGGGCCAGGGCCGCAGCGATCAGCGCCGCGAGCTTGTCGCACGCGATCTGCCGGTTGCGCAGCTGCGAACGCTCCTCCGATGCCGTCACGGTGATCGCCCCGGCAACCAGCCGAGACCCCAGCCGCGCACGCACCCGCTCACGCTGCGCGTCGGTGAGCGCCGCCGAGCTCTCGGGCCGCCAGGTGAGTGCGACCCGGCTGTCAGACGTGTTCACGTGCTGCCCGCCCGGGCCCGAAGAACGGGAGAAACGCCATTCGAGCTCCGCTGCGGGGATTCGCAGCGTCGGCGTCACCTCGAGGTCCATGGCTCAAGGCTCGCACACGGGGAAGGTGACCCGCACGAGCAGGCCTCCTTCGGGGCGCGCGGCGAGATGTAGCCGCGCGCGGAAACGCTCCGCGATCGCCGAGACGATCGACAGCCCGAGGCCGTGACCGCTGGCGGATGACGCCGCGGCGCGGCCCCCGGCCCGCACGAACGGTTCGGTGAGCGATTCGAGGGTTGCGGCATCCACGAGCTCACCGCTGTTCTCCACGGTCAAGACCGCGCCGTCGTCACCGTTCACGGCACCCGCGTTGCCGGCGCCGGCCCGCGTGGTGATCGTGACAAACCCGGCCGAAACATTGTGCCGGATCGCGTTCTGCACGAGGTTAGTCACGAGCTGGCGCGCGAGCACCGGTTCGACGTCGGCGAACGCGGGCGCAACATCGACCGTCACCCGCACCCCGCGCGCGGCGGCCTCTTCGGCAAGACTGTCGGCGGCGTCGCTCGCAAGCCGCGCGAGATCGACGCGTTCGGGATGCCGCGCCGTCGCGTCGATCTGCGCAAGCTGCAGCAGCGCGCCCGCCGTTTCGATGCTGCGCTCGTTCATGGTGCGCAGCCGCTCGAACAGGGCGAGCTCAGCCTCGGGACTCTGCTCGACCCCGCGAGCGCGCTGCTCGATTGCGAGGTCGAGCATCGCCCGGCTGGTCGCGAGTGGGGTCAGCAGTTCGTGCGAGGCGTTCGATGCGAACCGGCGCGAGGCAGCGAATGCCTGCTCCAACTGCGCGAGCATATTGTCGAAATTCTCGGCCAGTTCTGAGAGCTCGTCGCGCGGGCCAACGAGGCCGATGCGGTGCCCCAAGTCGCCCTGCGCCGCTTGGTGCACGGCCGTGTTGATGAATTGGAGGGGGCGGAGCATCCTGCCCGCCACTGCCCAACCGACCGCGATGCCAACGATCGCGAGCGCCAAAAGCACAACCGCCGACGTGACCAGCAGGAGGTTCAGCAGCTGCTCGCTCGAGGTGATCAAGATCTCGGATGCGGGGGTGCTCACGATCGCGGGCTCACCCAGTTCGCTGCCCGGCGGGAGCGAAATCGGCGGCAACTCCGGCGGCGCCGGAACGGAGGGAAGCGCGGGAACGCCCGCGAACTCGTATGTCGGCACGAAGCGCATGAACACGTAGACGATCGCAAGCATCACCACGCCCGCGCCGGTCAGCAGCGCCGAGTACGTCAGCGCGAGGCGGGTGCGCAGGGTCGCCCGGTAGCGACGCGAAGGGCCAGCCCCAACGCCCGCCGCCCCACCACTACTCGACGACGCCATACCCCACCCCCGGCACCGTGACGATCACCGCGGGCTCGCCCAGCTTGCGCCGCAGCGTGCTGATCGTGACCTTGACTGACTGCGTGAACGGGTTCGCGTTCTCGTCCCACGCCTTCTCGAGAATCGTCTCGGCGCTCACGACACCGCCGCCCGCCTGCATCAGCAGCTCAAGCACCGAAAACTCCTTGCGCGTGAGCTGCACAACACGCCCGTCTCGTGTCACCTCGCGGCGAAACGGATCGAGGCGCACATTGCCAGCAGCCAAAATCGGTGGATGCGCCGTGAACTGGCGCCGGTTCAACGCGCGCAGGCGGGCGATGAGTTCAGCGAACTCGAACGGCTTCGCCAGGTAGTCGTCGGCGCCAAGCTCCAGCCCGCGCACCCGGTCGTCGAGGTGGCCGGCGGCCGTGAGCATGAGCACCGCGGGGCTTTCGGGATTCTCCGCCAGCCGGCGGCACACCTCGTCGCCGTGCACGCCGGGGATGTCGCGGTCAAGCAGCACCACGTCGTAGTCGTTGATCTCAACCGCGGCGAGCGCGGCGTCGCCGTCTGCCACGACGTCGGCGGCAATCGCATCCATTTCTAAACGGGCACGAATCGCCTCCGCGAGAAACTCCTCGTCTTCCACGATGAGTACTCTCACGCGCGTCGCCCCCTCAAGTCATCGCAGCTACCCGCCGCTGCATGAAGCTAAGCAGATCAAAGGTTGGCAAAAGGTAAGTGCG
>JAKOTS010000100.1 GCA_029777095.1 Actinomycetes bacterium
CGAAGAAGACATCAACCCACGGCGTACAGGTTGCGCCGCCGGGTCGGCCTGGATCCGTCGAGGTCTCGTGCTACTCTTCACCTGAACGCGGGTCTCGTACTCGTCGCGTCGCATCCACGCCCGGCCCTGCATTCCGCAGGTGTCCGGGCGGTTCCTTTTCGAGCATCTGGCGAGCGGGCTCAGCCGTGGTAGAATCGGCAGCATGGATGCAGACCTGTCGATGATGGCGTTGTGGGAGCGTGCAACAAGAGCAGTCGAGGCCGTCAAAAAAGGCATCGACGAATGCACAGAGACGCTCCTTGGCACGCTGCAGATCGGCGAGCGATTAGCGGTCCACATCGAGATGACACAGGTCGACGCCGAGACACTGCGGCCCACCATCATCTTTCAAATCCTCGCCCCCGGCGATGCCACGCAGTCCGGGTTTGAGTGGACCGTGTACGGCCCGAAGGTCTAGCCGTACATGCAAGCCTCTACCGACACAGCGGCCCACGAGGCCGTCACGGGTGAGTCGTCGCCTGCATCCGCCGCATGGCCCGCGCCGAGTGAGTGGCCCGCCGCCGACGCGCATCCGTTGGACGTGGCCCGTTTCTGGCGCGACCGCATGCACGCGATGGTCCTGCCCACGCCGTCCGCCGAGGACACGCGGGACTACGCCGCGCACCTGCACCGGGAGTTTGTCCGCGACCACCGGCAAGCGAACGCCAACGCAGAGCCATCCCCCGAGGTCGATCGGCTCCTGAAGTTGGATGCCGCGGACCTCGCCGCCGACGCGCGCAAGGCGCCCATCCCGCGCTTCGCCAAGTCGCTCGCTGGCAAGACCGCCGCCACACTGTCCGATGCCGAACTCTCACGCATCTGGGGCGACAAGCAGCGCGGCGCACATCGAGGCGTGTGCATCATCCTCGGCGACCTTGCGCAGGTTGACGTGGACCCGCGGCACGGCGGCGACATCACCGGCGAGTGGGCGTCCATCCCAGGCCCGCGCGTGTCGACCCCCGGCGGCGGTGTCCACGTGTTCACCATCGGTGCCGGGGTCAAGCCGAGCACCGGCAAGCATGCCCTCGCGCCAGGCGTCGAGGTCCGCACGTCCGGTTACGCCGTGGTGCCGTCCGGCTCATCGTCCCCGAACCGTCAGTGGATGAGCGTCGAGGCGCCCCGGCCTGCCCCCTCGGCGCTGTGTCGCGGCGGCACGCCGCCCGCCCGCAGCAAGCGACGCGACCCGAACGCCACCCCGCAGCCATGGGACGATGCGCCCACCGGTGCAGAGGACGGCGCGCCCGGCCGCGTCGCGTACATCCTCGCCGTTGACGCCGGGGAAGGTGAGCGCAACGCCGGGGCGCAGGCCATCGTCGGCATGCTCGCCCGCCCTGTGGGCCTTCCGGATGACGCCGTACGGGCCGCGCTGAACCTTCTCGGCGAATGGGGCGCGGGGCAGGATTGGAACGGACCACGGGCCAAGGAGGAGGCCGCACGGTGGCACGCCGCGTTGACCCGCGGACCCCGCGACGCCGAGTTCGCCGCCGAGGTCGTGGCCACGTGGATCAGCGTGCGGGACGTGAACCCTCGGCGCTGGTCTGCCGCGAAGGCCCGGACGGTGGCCCGCTCCGTGTGGAAGACGTGCGACCGACGCGAGGAGGGCAACGCGGGCGCCGAGGACATGGCCGGCGCGGGCGGGGTCGCGGACTACACCCCGCCGACGCGGCCGCTTGCGCAGGCCACTACGGCCGCCGAGCAAGGCATCGCCACCGAGGCATCGCCCGCTCCTTCATTGGCCGCGCTGCCTGCGTACAACTACGCGCCCGTTGTGATGCCGAGCGCAGGTGATGAGGACGCCCTTGCAGCGCTGCGTCGGCAAGTGTTCCTCCGGCGCATCTTGCCGTCAAGCGCCGAGGCATACCCAGACGATGCGATGGACAAGGACATGGAGCGCATCCCGCTCCGCATCGACTCGCTCTATCCGTTCTTCGACTTCTGGAAAGTCGCCGCCGAGGACCCCGCACCGGAGTACAACGCTGCGCCAGTCGGCCACGGTTACGGCAGGTGGTTCGCCAGCGCCGTTGGTGGCCTCCTCCCCGGTGACTTCAAGGTCATTGGAGGCGCCGGTGCCAAGATTGGCAAGACGTACTTCCTCGGCCAAGGACTGGAAGGTCTCGCGCTCGATGCCGCCGCCCGCATCCTTGGCATCCCCGGTTACGAGAAGTGCCCCATCGTGATGACGGTGTGGGTTACGGAGATGCCGAAGCCGGGCGAGGTCAAGTTGCGCATGCTGTCTCGCCAGTTCGGGTTTGACATGTCAGCCATCACCATGGCCACTGCCGCCGAGGAGTCGGCAGGCATCATGCACATGGCGAACGAAAGCCAGTGCACACCCGATGTCATCGTCAAGCACGCGCGCGCCATCGTCAAGCACTACCGCAGCAACGAGAAGGACCCGGTCGGCTTCGTCATCAAGCACTTGAACAAGGAACTCGCGTTGTCCGAGTTCCCTGCGCCGACCGGCACCGGCCGCAACTACGTCGATCACGCCAGCGGCGTCAACCTCATCTCGCATCTTGCCGATGCAGTCGCACTCCGCCGCACAGAACTCGCGCAACTCCTCGGCGTGAACGAAGACGAGATCACGCCCATTATCGCCATCGACCCGGGGCAACGCTTCATCGGCGGGGATGGGTCGAAGAAGGAGCTCGATGCGTTTCTCAACGCCATCAAGAACAAGTTGTGTCTCACGCACAACGGCCTCGGCGCCATCGTTCTGGCGACCAGCGACACGACCAAGGCCGCCGTCAAAGAGATCGACCTCGACACGTTCATGAGCGGCCCAGGTCCGTCGCTCGCTGCCGACATCTTCGCGGGGTCGCAAGGGTGGATGCACATCCCGGATACCGTGATCGCGGTGTGCGGTGAGAAGGGCGGCGCGTCTTTCCAGCGCACGCAGTGGGTGCGGGTGCTGCAGAGTCGAACCGGGACGGCAGAACTCATGTACCCGTTCCGCTGGGAGACGCACATCGGCCGGTTCCGCCCGCGCAAATCTGAGCCGCTCCGGGCGATCGACCCGGAGCGCGGCGGCAGGGGCGGGCGCGGCGACGGTCCGCGCGGCGGTGGCAGAACGTGGGCCCCGGCGGCTCCGGGTGGCATCGGCGACCGTCAGTAACTATTTTGCGATTGTAGCTTGACAGGCAGCGGGAGTGCATGTAGAGTCCTTCCCATGTCGACCCGCAGCATCATCGCATCCACTGTCAACGGCCAGACCACTGGCAATCTCGCGCCCGCGGAGGGTCAAGCGCACAGTTTCGACCGCAAGGCAGCGGGCGTCACCGTCGCTTACCACCGCGACCGTGGCGAGGAACTCGATCCCGGCGAGACGATGGCGATGACCTGGCACAACCTTCCCTGCCCCGCGACCCTCCCCGCCGTCTCGCAGCTCTGCCCGGACGGGTGGCTCGAGGTCCGCGTGTTCCAGAACCCGCCACTCGGCGCGCTCTATCCTGATCGTACCACCTTCTACGTGCTCAAGGCGTGGGGCGTGCGTATCGACGATGTCGAGCTCGCCAAGCACCTGCGCGGCGAGGACTTCGCCGATGTACCGCACTGGGCCACCGTGCTCGTCCGCGTCGAGCGCGGGCCGGGCGACGGCCGCGGGCCGCGGGTCTGCGACCAGTGCGAGCTCAAGCCGGAGATCGACTCAGCCGGCAACGACTGGACCGGCTCCAATCACGAAGGCGCGACCTGCCCGCTGCATTACCTCGATGACGGTTCGTGCGACGGCACGATCAAGACCCGCATTTGGGGCAACGCGCGTTGGGGGGTGGACGGTAAACCCGTGTACTGCGCCTTGGCAATCGCCTTCGCGGCGGTCGGCGGGTAGTTGTTCGCTTCGAGCACCTTCTGTAATTCGGCCTGCGAGTGCGTATAGAGTCCTGTTTATGTTTGCCACGCGATACACCAACCAACACGGACCGAACGTCCAGAACATCCTCGTCGGCGCGACCCGTGTCATTCGTGGACGGGTGCCTGCACAGGTCCGGTCTGAACTCCGCGCCGCGGTCAAGGCGGGCGTTCTCGGTCACCTCAAAAAGGACGGCCTCAAACCGGAGGTGTTCTACCACCCGGACCACAAGCACGGCGCGATTGAACTCCAGCGCCGCGAGGCCGAGTACGCGATCGGGTGCATCGCATCGGTCATGGCTTCGCCGGCCAACGTGCGCGACGGCATCGAGGCCATGGGCGGAGACGTGATCGAGGAACTCAAGACCCGCTTGTGACCGCCAATGCGCCTTTCGCCCCGCACCCTCACGGGCCGGGGCTTAGGGCGCGCCACCATGCCCACCCCCATCTACTCCATCCCCATCTTCACCATCGAGCAGGCCCGCGCGGTCGCCGGTGTCCTCCGCGGATACCTCGACATGCAGGCGCCGAGCGACAATGAGCCGACGCCAGACCTGTGCGACACGATCGCCAGCGACGAGTTCCAAGGCACGC
>JAKOTS010000105.1 GCA_029777095.1 Actinomycetes bacterium
AAGCGCGGGGTCGAGCGCATCGAGTCGCTGCGCGAGAAGCTCTATGCGGGCATGGCCTCGAACGGCCTGGTCGGGGCCGAGGCCGATGCGATCTACGAGAAGATTCAGGCGTTCGCCAACTTCGGGTTCGCCGAATCGCACTCGCTCTCGTTCGCGCTGCTGGTCTACGCCTCCTCGTGGATCAAGCTGCACTACCCGGGCATCTTTCTTGCCGGGCTCCTGCGGGCGCAGCCGATGGGGTTCTACTCGCCGGCATCGCTCACCGCCGATGCGAGGCGGCACGGGGTGCGGGTGCTGCGCCCCGACCTGCACGCGTCGGGGGTGCACGCGGGCATGGAGGCGCTGACCGTGCCCGAGCCGGCGACCGCAGAGGCGGCGCGGCACGGTGGCCCGTCGTTCACGGCGGCGGCAAAGATCACGGGCATGGATGCCTGTGCCCACCGCCTGCAGGCACCGGTCGGTGAGTTCAACATCCGCACGCCCGACGACACCGCCGCCCACCGCCGCGACGGCGCCTTCGCCGTGCGGCTCGGCCTTGCCGGGGTCAAGGGCATCGGGGTGCGGGTGGCCGAGAAGATCGTGGCCGAGCGCGAGCGGGGTGGCCATTATGCCGACCTTCGCGACCTGGCGCGGCGCACCGGGGTGGGCGCCGTCCAGTTAGAAGCGCTCGCCACGGCGGGGGCCTTCGAGAGCCTCGGGGTGAGCCGCCGCGAGGGCATCTGGCTCGCGGGCTCGGCGGCAGAAGACCGCATCGAGTTTCTTCCCGACTCGATGGTCTCGGTGCAGCCACCGCTGTTCACCGACCCGACGAACTACGAGATCCTTGCCGCCGATCTGTGGGCGACCGGCATCTCGACCACCGATCATCCGATGACCCACTACCGCGCGGCGTTGCACGCACGAGGCGTGCTGCCCTCAGACGCGCTCCGCCAGCACGAAACGGGGCGGCGCGTTGAGGTGGCGGGGCTTGTGACGCACCGGCAACGGCCGTCAACGGCATCTGGTGTGACGTTTCTCAACCTCGAAGACGAACACGGGCTCGTCAACGTGATCTGCTCGGTCGGGGTCTGGAACCACTACCGCCGGGTCGCGCGCAACGCCCCCGCGCTCATCGTGCGGGGGATGCTTGAGCGCTCGGTCGAGGGCGTCACGAACATCTTGGCCGACCGGTTCGAAGACCTCCGGGTGGGGGTGACGCACCGCTCGCGCGACTTTCAATGAGCTGGGCTTTCAATGAGCCGGGCTGCTCATCAGCCGGCGCTCAGCGCATCGACACCAGGATCTTCACTTCGTTGTCTTTGTTGGTGATGAGACGCTGGTAGCCCTGTTCGACGATGTCATCGACCAGGATCTTCGAGGTGATGAACGGGGCGAGGTTGACCTTGCCGCTGCGCGCGAGCTCGATCGCCGCGGGGTGGTTGTTCGCGTAGCCGATCGAGCCGCCGATCTCGTGGTCGCCCATGATGAGCTCGCCGGTGACGTTGAGCTCGACGGGCTTCGTGTGGATCGCGACGATCTCAAGCCGCCCGCCCGCGCCCAGCGCCTTGAGGAGCTGGTGCACGACCGCGGCAACGCCGGCGGCATCGAACGCAAGGTCTGCGCCGGCCCCGTCGGTGTGTGCGGCGACCACGGCCGACAAATCTTCGACCGAAGGATCAACCACGACATCCGCGACGCCCGACGATGCGGCCTTCTCGCGGCGGGCGCTCGACACCTCGCTGACGATTGTCTTCACGCCCTTGGCCTTGAGCACGGCCGCGACGAGCAGCCCGATGGGGCCAGCGCCGCCAACCACGGCGACCTGCCCGGCGCCCGCGCGGGCATGCTCGACGGCGTGCAGTGCTACGGCGAGGGGTTCGATCAGTGCGGCCTGGTCGAGCGGAAGGTCGCCGACGGGGTGCACCCACCGCTGCTCGACGACGATGTGCTCGCTGAGGCCACCGCCACCTCCCGAGATGCCGATGAATCCCATTTGCTCGCAGAGGTTGTATTTGCCGGCCTTGCAGGCGGGGCAGGTGCCGTCGACCATGAGCGGCTCAACGACGACCGAATCGCCGACCGCCAGCCCTTCGACGCCCTCACCGATCGCCTCGACAACGCCTGAGAACTCGTGGCCGAGCACCACGGGCAGGGTCTCGCCCGAAAGCGGGTGCGGGGTGTCGGCGGTCGGGAGGCCCATCGGCCCGTTGTGAAAGAGGTGCAGGTCGCTGCCGCAGATCCCATTGAATGCCGGGGCGATCTTGACGGTGCCGGCCCGCAGCTCGGGCTCGGCAATCTCTTCGATCCGAATGTCTTCCTTGCCGTAGAACCGTGCAGCCTTCATTGCCCGCTCGCTTTCGTCGTGTGCGTCCACACTAGGGCGCAGCGCCCCCGCCGTTTCGAGGATGACATTCGGCCCCGCACATTCGGCGCAACGAGCGACGCCGTACTGGAAGGCACGACAATGGGCCTGCGCTGCGATGCGATGCGATGCGATGCGATGCGATGCGATGCGATGCGATGCGGTGTCGTGGGTGCGGGTGCCTCGCAGGAGAGTGGAATGTCATCTCCGGGAGGAGGTGTCGAGGTTCTCAGTACATTGGAATCGCCTCGGCCTCGCTGCGTGCGAGCACAGACGATGCCATAGACCTTTCACCCGGAGAACTACTGATGCCTAAAGCTGCTGCGCTGTCCACGACCGGAGTTCTCACACTCGCTCTTGTCCTCGGCCTTGGTGGTGGTGTCGGGGGTGCGATCGTAGCCTCCGCGATAACCGATGCCAACGCCCAGAATGCTTCGGCCACGCCCGGACGAGATGGCGAGCACGGCGCGACCGGCCCACGCGGTGACAACGGGAAAGACGGGGCGAAGGGTCGTGACGGCACCGACGGGGCCGATGGGCGCTTCGGTTCCCCTGGGGCCACTGGCCCCGCTGGCAGCCCCGGCACAACCGGGCTCACCGGACCGCAAGGCGCGAAGGGCGATGCCGGGGCGAATGGGCTTCCCGGATCCGCAGGAGCAACGGGACCGGCAGGGACACAGGGGCCGCAAGGTGCGCCTGGAGCCCCAGGCCCAGCGGGAGCGCAGGGGCCAACAGGCGACCCAGGCCCGGCTGGGGCATCCGGTCCAGCCGGCGCCAATGCATCCTCACGCTACACAGTGCTCACTGGGCAACCGACTTTTCTGCAGGGCCTCAACCGCGTCGACTTCACGGACGAAAAATCGAGCGTACAACCAGCCGCGCTCCTCGCAAACGGGCACATCCTTCTGCCCGAGGCTGGCACCTATCGGATCGTGTACGTTGCCGCACCTGTTGCCGCAGACGCGGCAACCATCTCGGTCAGCCGCGACGCGGCTGCCGCCTACGCGTTGCGGCATAACGGCAACCAGATCGCGGCGTCCGTGGTGCAACGACCGATGTTTGACGTGAACGTCGCGCTGGTACTCACCCTGCGCACGATGATCCAAGGCGGCTCCTACTCGTCGACGAACTACATCACCGCTACCGCCGGCGACACGATTGACTTCACCTATACATCGGACTTCGCCGTCGTGGAACGCAAGACCAACGTGATCCTCATCGTCGAAAAGCTCGACTGACACCCCTGAGCTCAGGTGCGGAAGAGGGGGATTGACGGACCCCGCTGCAACCATTGCGCACCACATTTCGTTCATTGGCACTCAGTGCCGTTAGTATCAATCCAGACGTGATTGCCGATCTGGCGACGCGTGCGCCGCGGCACGATTCGTGCGCGCTCTCCCGGGTTGAAAGGAACACAACATGGCATCGCCGTGGACGAAAAACCTTGGACTCAGCGCGTGAACGCCAAAGCCGCCAACGCCAAAGCCGCAACGGCCAAGGCAACCGCCAGCGCACCCCCCGCACTCCCGGCGCCGCCGTCGGCCGACGAGCGCGGCACCGCGTTCATCAAAGACATGCCGCTTGCGTGGACGACCGGGGTCGCCTTCCGCGACGGCAAGATCACGATGGGCGGATCGCCCTGGTCAGTGACTACTCTTCCGCGACGCATCCGCCCGTTCGCGCAGAAGCTGTTCGTCGCCGGCCGCACCGGCCTCAAGGCGCGCGGCAAGACCGAGGTTGATGCCGCGATCTACCTGCTCGACCGCGGTATCGCCGACCCGCTCCCGATCTCCCGCGGGCCGGTAGACGACGTCGACGTCGTGATCCCCGTGTATCGCCACGCCGCCTCGCTCGAGCGGTGCCTCGCCGCGCTCGCCGCCGAGGGGTTGCCGGTCGTCGTCGTCGACGATGCCTCGCCGGCGGCAGACGCGGCCCGCATCGCGAAGGCGGCTGCCGCGCACGGCGCGCGCCTCATCGTCCGCCCCAAGAACGGCGGCCCGGGCGAAGCCCGCACCGACGGGTTCAACGCCAGCTCGGCACCATTCGTAGCGTTCGTCGATGCTGATGTCGTGGCATCCGTCGACTGGATCTCGCGCCTTCGCCCACTGCTCGACGACCCGCTCACCGCGGCGGTCGCACCGCGCGTGCTCGCAGATGTGCGCGGCACCTCGGCGGTCGAACTCTATGAAGAGACCCGCTCCGAGCTCGACATGGGCGCGGTGCCAAGCCGCGTCGTCTACGGCGTTTCGGTCGGCTGGCTGCCCACGGCGTCGGTGATTATGCGGCGGGCTGCGACATCCGACCCGCCCTTTGAACCGGGCCTGCGCGTCGGCGAAGACGTCGATCTCGTGTGGCGCATGGACGAAGCGGGCTGGACGGTTCGCTACGCCCCCGACGTCGTCAACCACCACGAGGTGCGCACCTCGCTGCGCGATTTTGCCGCACGCCGGGTGATGTACGGCGGCTCGGCCTCCGAGCTTGAGCGCCGGCATCCGCGCCGCCTCATTCCCGCCCGCCCCTCGCTCTCGGGCATTGGCGTGCTGGTGTCGCTGAGCTTCCGCAAGCCGTGGATCGCGGCCGCGATCGCCGGGTACGAATTTCTTCGCGTGCGACGGATGCTTGGGGCCGAGGCATCCGTGTCCGTCGCCGTCGAGCAGACCGCCCTGTCGTTGTGGACCGATGCGTTCTGGGTGGGGCATCTGCTGCGTCGCGACTGGTGGCCGGTCGGACTCGGCGTGCTGCTCGCAACCCCCAAGTCACGCCTGGCGCGCGGTGTCGCCGCCGCGATGGCGTGGGAGCCGGTGCGCGACCACCTCATCCGCCCAACCCGCCTCGGCCCGGTGCAAAGCCTCGCGCTGCGTGCGCTCGACGACGCGTCGTACGGAACCGGGGTGATCCGCGGTGCGCTCAAGACGCGCGTGTGGAATGTGATTTTGCCGCGGGTGCAGGTGCCCACCTGGCCAAAGAAACGCCAAGAACTTCAAGAACGCCAAGAACCTCAAGAACGATCAACGCAGGAGAACGAAACAGCATGAATTCGAAGTTCAAACGGAGCACAGTCGCTCTCTCTCTCGCCATCGTCGCCGGTGTCGTGCTCGCAGGCTGCGCGGCAGATGGCTCTGGCTCTGGCGCTAGCGACGGCGACGGCAACGGCAAAGTCGGGCCGATCATGGTCGGTTCGGTGAGCTCGATCACGGGCCCCGCGCCGTTCCCCGAGGTACCCGGTGCGGCGCAGGCGGTCTTCGACCGCGTCAACGCCGAGGGTGGCATCAACGGCCGCCAGATCAAGCTCGTCTCGGTCGACGACGGCGCCGACCCCGCGCAGGCGGCCCAGGCCGCTCGCCGCCTCGTGCAAGAAGACAAGGTCGTCGCCATGGTGGGTGCCGCCAGCCTCGTCGAGTGCAGCGCCAACGCGGCCTTCTACGAGAAGAGCGACATCGTCTCGATCGCGGGCATCGGCGTCGAGCCCGCCTGCTTCACCGCCAAGAACATCGCGCCCGTGAACAACGGCACGGTTCCCGGATACGCCAGCCTGCTCTACTTCGCATCCGAGACGCTTGGCCACGACAAGGTCTGCCCCGTCATCCTCAACTCGGCCGGTCTCACCGACCCCTACCTTGAGGTCATCAAGCGCTGGGAGGACGAGACGGGCAGCAAGGCACCGCACGTCGACACCTCCGTCGCCCTCGGCGATGACCCGACCCCCGCGATCCTCGCCGTGCGCGATGCCGGCTGCGACGCCGTCGTCTTCAACGCCAACGAGCCCGCCGCCGTCGCGTTCATGAACACGGCGAAGCTGCAGGGAGTGCTCGACTCGGCAGACTGGCTCACCCTCACCTCGGCCTACAGCGAGACCGCCTACGACGCGCTCAAGGCGCAGGGCACGCTCGGCATGTACGCCAACTCCGAGTTCCTGCCCTTCATGAGCGACGACCCCGCGCTCGACGGTTGGCGCGAGGCCCTCACCGCAGCGAACGTGCCGCGCACCTCGCTCTCGATCGGCGGCTACGTCAGCGCTGAAATCCTCGTCGACGTACTGCGCAGCATCGACGGCGAGATCACGAACGAGTCGGTCCTCGCCGCGTTCCGTGACCTCGACGAGATCGAAAACCCCCTGATCGGCATGCCCTTCACCTTCGGTGACGCCACCTCACACAACCCCAACCGTGCGAGCCGCATGGTGCAGGCAACCGCGAACGGCTGGGAGACGGTTGGCGATTGGGTGATCGTTCCATGACGGATGCCGGTGGCCAGCCCACCGCTCCCGACCGCGTG
The DNA here is from genome assembly GCA_029777095.1 of Actinomycetes bacterium. GTDB lineage: Bacteria > Actinomycetota > Actinomycetes > Actinomycetales > Microbacteriaceae > Microbacterium. The sequence goes on from JAKOTS010000105.1 coordinate 6,617, forward strand.
TAGCTGTGCTTGACGGGGTAGTCGCCGGCCTCGCGTCGGGAACCGCATATGCGATTCTCGCCGTGTGCGTGGTCGTGCTCTATCGCCTGGTCGGGGTCGTGAACTTCGGCCAGGCGGCGCTGGGTGCCTTCGGCGCCTACCTCTGTTACACCCTCGCCGGCGCGCAGGTGCCCCTGGCGCTTGCCGCGCTGGCGGGGCTGCTCGCCTCCGGCCTGATCGCGGGCCTCGTCGGCTGGGTGCTTGCGCGCTGGTTCGCGACGCCGACCACCACCGAGCGCGCCGTCGTGTCGGTCGTCTTTCTCATCGTGTTGCTGACGGCCGGGTTCCGCCTGTTCGGCGACACGCCCCGCGTCATGCCCAGCCTCCTGCCCGAGGAGGTCTTCACGATCGCCGGTGTGCGGGTCTCGCTGACCACGGTCGTTGCACTGGCGCTTGCGATCGGCATCGCCGCCGGGGTCTCGCTCATCATGCGGCACACCCATATCGGCATCCGCCTCCAGGCACTGTCTGAGCGGCCGATGACGGTGCAGTTGCTACGCGTCAACTCGCGCGCACTCAGCATCGGGGCCTGGGCGGGCACGGGCATGATCTCGACGCTCGCCCTGCTGCTCGTCGCCCCCGCCCGCAACCAAACCTTCGAGTCGATGTCGTTTCTCGTTATCCCGGCGCTCGCCGCGGCGCTCCTCGGCGGCTTCTCCAACATCTGGGTTGCGGCTGGCGGTGGCCTCGCCATCGGCGCGATCGAGGGGGCCGCCGCCCGCATCGACGGCCTCGCAAACTACCGCGGTGCGCTCCCGTTCCTCCTCATCGCCATCGCATTGATCTGGATGCGCCGTCGAAAGGTGTGGGATGACGCGCGTTAGTGCGAAGCGGCTCGTCTTCGCCGCCTTCATCGTGGTGCTGGTCGTGCTCGGCATGACCCTCCCCGTCTATTGGGTGTTCCTCCTTTCGACCGTCGCCATCAGCGCGCTGATCGCACGCAGCGTCGGGCTCGTCACGAACCAGACCGGTCTCGTTACTCTCTGCCAGATGTCGTTCGCCGCGATCGGTGGATGGGTTGTCTCATGGATGGCGCTCACTTGGCCGTACCTCCCTTTCTTGTTGTTCGTGCTCGTCGGCGGCCTCGTCGCGGGGGTGATGGGTGTGGTGATCGGCGTCGCGACCGTGCGGATTCGCGGCATCGAGTTCGCCGTCGTCACGCTCGGCTTCGCCGCCGCCCTCGACCTGGTGCTGCGGCAGGGAAGCTTTCCCGGCGTCGGCACGGGCACCGCCGTGTATCCAGAACCGCCGTTCGACGACCCGCGCGGCTTCTTCGTGCTCTGCTGGGTCGTGCTGCTCGTGGTGCAGCTCGGCCTCGGTGCCCTGAGTCGCACCGCGCACGGCCTGGCCTGGCCGGCGCTGAAAGGCAGCGAACGCGCCGCGGCCGCCCTCGGCGTTAAGGTCGGCAATGCAAAAGCCAGCGCCGTCGCGATCGGCGCGGTCGTCGCCGGCCTCGCCGGCGGGCTCCTCGCCGGGTTGTACGGGCTCCTCACCACCCAGATCTTCACGCCCCTGACCTCGATGGTGCACCTCGCCACGGCGGTGCTCTGTGGAGCAAGCCTGTTCAGCGGTGCCGTCCTCGCCGGCATCTTTGCCGTCTTCATTCCCGAGCTGCTGCGCCGAGTCGGCCTCCCGCCCGACATCGCCAACGCGCTCCTCGCGATCGCGGCTTTCGATGTGCTGCGGCGCGGCAACGGCGGGCTGGCCGAACAGTTGCGGGCGAAGCTTGAGGATCGCGCGTTTCGAGGCATCCGCCGCTCGTGTGAAATGCTGCCGCT
>JAKOTS010000110.1 GCA_029777095.1 Actinomycetes bacterium
GGCGGCGCACAGGGATGGTCCACGTTGGTCGCTCAGCTCGTCAACTTCGAGCCGGAGCGCGAGGGCAGCGGGGGCGGACGGGCCGCCGAGAAGCGCGACCGCGCCGACTGGCTCATCTCCTGCGCGCAGGTGTTGATGGGCGTGCGCGAGACGGCGGGCGGCGACATCCACGACCCGCGCTCTGACTCGTGGCTGTCGCGCCTGTGAGTGCCATTGCCGCGCCAGCTTGACAAACTACGGCGACGCGGTAGTCTGTCGCCCATGCCAAGCAAAAGAGACTCCCAACTCCAGCGCGAACGTGAGATGCGTGAGCGCCTCGGCGAGTGGCTTGACGCCGCCGCTGCTCTTCCGCCCAACGGACTTGACACCTTGTGGTTCTCGGGCGGCATTGCCGTGCTCCGAGGCCTCGTGTTCTACCGCCCCGCCCACCTGCCCGAGGCTGTCCTTTTGGACATGGCCGCCGAGTGTGACCTCAACCTGCGCAGCCGCGAGGCCGCCGCCGACATCGCAAGGAGCGCCGCAGCATGAGTGCCAAGACCGGGCACGAGGCCACGCTCGCCAACATCATCGCGTCGCTCGCCGCGCAACCCTCGGCGCAGATGGACGATGGCGTGACCGACACGCAGGCCGCCGCGTGCATCGAGTCGTGCCGCGCCGCCGGGGTCACCACCATGCGGCAGGTCGCCGGCATCCTCAAAGCGCCGTCCGACACGTTCATCGCTGTACAGGCCAGCGATGCCGCCGCGACCGCGCTGGACGATGCGGGCCTCGCCGTCGAGGACTGCCCGCGCCTATCGGCCGCATGCGCCGAGGCGTGGCGGCGGGCCTTCCTGTGCCACTAGACGGCCGAGCCCGCTGGCGCGCTATCTTGGCAAGCGCTACAATCTGAGCATGCCGAGCAAGAGACACGCCGCCGCCGCAAACACCGTGACGGCCCACAACGCGACTACTTCCGCCGCCCGCGACAAGTGGGTCGCCAAGATCGACGACCCCGCGCAGGAGGCCCTTGCGCGCGCCATCCCGGACATCTGCGCCATCTTCGGCGTCGACCCGGAGCACCTTGTCGTGCGCATCCCCGGCAAGCAACCCGGCGACATGGTCATCAACTCGCACACGAAGGTGTGCCTCGGCGCCGTCGCATTTATGGGCCGCGAGTTGG
>JAKOTS010000118.1 GCA_029777095.1 Actinomycetes bacterium
CCGTGCTCGAGCAGCCAGGTGTACATGGGCAACACGAACGACTCGTACTGGTTGTACTTGGTGAACTTGAGCGCCGACATGTCGGGGAACCCGCCGAGCTGGTGCACGAACCGGTGCAGGTACAGCTTCATCTCAAGGGCGGAGTGCCACTCTTCGAAGGCGAACATTGTGCGCCAGTAGAGCCAGAAGTTCGAGTCGAGGAACTCCTTGCTGAAGACCTCGTTGATCCGCTTGTCTTCCATCTCGGCGCGGGTGGCGAGGAAGATCTTTACGACCTCTTTCTGCGCCGCTACGCTCAGGCCAAACTTAAAATTGGTGCCGGCGTCGAGGCCCTGCTTCTCGGTGACGCGGCGCTTCGACGAGTTGGGGTCATCTTTGTTGAGCCAGTAGAACTCATCGAGCATGCTGCCGTCGACCTCGAGCGAGGGCACAGAGCGCAGCAGGTCCCAGAGGCATTCCATGTGGTCTTCGAGCTCGCGGCCACCACGAATCACGAAGCCCTTCTCGGGGTACTTGATGCCATCGAGAGCCCCACCGGGGAGGCTGAGCTCTTCGAGGATCGTTATCTTTTCACCCTTCATCTGGCCATCGCGGATCATGAAGATCGCGGCGGCCAGGTTGCCGAGCCCAGCACCGACAAGCCAGGCGGACTTATCGTCAACGCCGTGGGGCTTGCGTGGGCGTGCAAACGCCTCGTAGTTTCCGCTGCTGTAGTGCATGAAAGAACCACCAATCCGATCGCAAGAGCGCTGATTCGGTGACCGCGAGACGTCGGTGCACCGTCGCTCCAGCGTATGAACGGCAAGCCGCCCTGCGCCGGCTTCGGCGGCAATATCGCCCTGGCAGTCACCCAAGCGCTACCCGTAGGGCACCCGACCTGGCCACCCCGCGCGCGGAGGAGGTTGCTACTCGTTCATTCTGTTGCGCGTGCGCATCGCGCGCTCGGCATCGCGCTTGTCTTGACGCTCGCGAAGCGTCTGGCGCTTGTCGAACTCGCGCTTGCCCTTCGCGACCGCGATCTCGACCTTGGCATAGCCATCGAGAAAGTACAGCTTGAGCGGCACGAGCGTGTAGCCACCGGCAGAGACCGCGTGGCTGATCTTGACGATCTCGGCCTTATGCAGCAGCAGCTTGCGCTTGCGCCGCGGCGGGTGGTTCGTCCAGTTGCCGTGGGAGTACTGCGGAATCTGCACCGCATCGAGCCACACTTCGCCACCCTCGATGAACGCGTAGCCGTCGGTGAGGTTCACGCGCCCAATGCGCAGCGACTTCACCTCGGTGCCCGTGAGCACAATGCCAGCTTCGTATGTTTTCTCGATCAGGTAATCATGGCGAGCGCGACGATTGGTGGCGATCACCTTTTCGCCGCTTTCCTTGGCCATGTTCACTCCTCAATCAAGATTGGGGATGCCAGGGTCGCGGCATCCACTCGCCCAGCTCGATCAGCCAGACAGCCCACCAGCATAGCAACGCCCGGGCGTTACGCGCGCAACCAGCGCCGAATCGCAAAACTTGCCGACAGCGCCGCGAGGGCCACGCCGATCACGACCATGACGGGGATCACGACCCAGAGTTGGTCCATGCCCACCCAGGTCGTCACGAACGCGATGCGGTTCGACAGGTATTCGTTGATCCCAAAGTGCACGATCGCGACCATGGCGCCGCTGGCGAGTGCCGAGCCGATGAGCGCGGCGATCACGCCCTCAAGCACGAATGGCGTCTGAATAAAGCGATTGGATGCCCCCACCAGACGCATGATGCCCAGCTCACGCCTGCGCGCATATGCCGAAAGTCGAATGGTCGTCGCGATCAGCAACACCGCCGCGACGAGCATCAGTCCGGCAATACCGACAGCGATATATGTCGCCACCGTCAGCGCTGAGAACAACGGGTCGAGGTACTGGAGTTGGTCCTTCACCTCCGAAACACCGGGCGTGCCGGTGAAGGCCTCAGACAGCACCTCCGACTGCGACTGGTCGACGAGGTTGATCCAGAAGGTCTCGTTGAGGCTCTCTGGGGTGATCACGTCGACATAGTTCGGCCCGAGCAGTTCGATCGTGTTCTTGTACGCCTCGTCACGCGTTTCGAAGCGCACCGACGCGATGAGCGGTTGCAGCGTGTCGCTTTCGAGCTCGGCACGGATGCTGTCGATCTGCTCCTGCGTCGCGACACCGTCAACACAGGTCGGCGTATCGTCACGCTCCAGGTCGGTGCAGAGGTAGATCGCGACCTGAGCGCGGTCGACCCAGAAATCTTTCATCGTGCCGATCTGCATCTGCATGAGCATCGCGGCGCCGACAAAGGTGAGCGAGACGAACGTGACGAGCACGACAGACACAACCATCGACGCGTTGCGGCGCAGTCCGGTCGCGACTTCAGAAAGAATCAGGCCGATCCTCATGAGGTGGGCCCCACTTCTTGATCGTCATCGGTATCGTCACCGAGGCCGAGCCGGTCGGCAAGCCCGAGCTCGGCGACGTTGACCTCGGCAAGATCGATCAGCGGGATGCCGCCGGTCGCGAACTGCGGAGGATCGGGTTCGACGGGCGGCGGCACGGGAGCCGGGGCCGCAGGAATGACGGGCGGTTGCGGCGCGGTCGGCTGAACCGGCTGGGCGGGCTGGCCCGGCGCGACAGGCTGGCCCGGCGCGTCAGGCACAACCGGAGCAACAACAGCCGCCAACTCAGCGGCAACCGCGGGCGCCACCGGTGCCACCGGTGCCACGACTGACACAACCACGGCGCGCGCATCGGTTTCGGGCGCGGGCGTCGCCACCGACGTCGGCAATGAGTCGCGCAGTTCGATCGCCGCGGTCAACGCGGCCATCGATGCGACGCCCTGCTGGGCCATCGGGGCAAGGCTCGGCAGTCCAGACGTGTCGCCGTAGCCGCCATGCATCTCGTCGCGCGTAATCTTGCCGCCGCGCAGTTCGATCACGCGGCGCTGCATCTGATCGACAAAACCGGCCTCGTGCGTGGCCATGACCACGGTGGTCCCGCTGGCGTTGATCCGCGCGAGCAACTGCATGATGCCGACAGACGTGGCCGGGTCGAGGTTTCCGGTGGGCTCATCGGCGAGCAACACCTCGGGCCGGTTGACGATCGCGCGGGCGATCGCCACGCGCTGCTGTTCGCCACCCGAAAGTTCGTGTGGCAGGCGCTTTTCTTTGCCCTCGAGGCCGACAAGCCGCAGCGCCTCGGGCACCGCCTGATGCACGAAGCCACGCGAAGCGCCGATTACCTGCAGCGTGAACGCGACGTTGGCGAACACATCCTTCGACGGCAACAGGCGAAAGTCTTGAAACACCGTGCCGATGTGCCGGCGAAAATAGGGCACCTTGCGGTTTGAGAGCGAGCGCAGATTGCGCCCGAGCACGAGCACGTTGCCCTCGGTGGGGGTGTCTTCTTTCAGCATCAGGCGCAGGCACGACGACTTGCCCGAGCCCGAAGCGCCGACGAGGAACACGAACTCGCCGCGCACCACCTCGAAGTCGACGTTATCGAGCGCAGGTCGAGGCGTGCCGCGATACTGCTTGGTGACGTTTTCAAAGCGAATCATGGCTCAATGAGCCTAAGTTGCAAGACGCGCAGGGCCGTCGAACGACTCGGTGAGTCACGAAAGCGACACTCGCAATGCCTGGTCGCAACCGGGATGCCGGGGCCCCGGCATCCGCCCCGCAATTAGTCGTCGAGCGGACGCTTGCGCCAGCGAATACCGGCCGAGATGAAGCCGTCGAGGTCGCCGTCGAACACGGCCGACGGGTTGTTGACCTCGTAGTCGGTGCGGAGATCTTTGACCATTTGGTAGGGCGCGAGCACGTAGCTGCGCATCTGGTCGCCCCAGCTGGCGGTAATCACGCCGGCGAGGTCTTTCTTGACGGCGGCCTCCTGCTCGCGCTGGAGGATGAGCAGCCGCGACTGCAACACGCGCATTGCGGCCGCACGGTTTTGGATCTGCGACTTCTCGTTCTGCATTGACACGACCGTGCCGGTCGGAAGGTGGGTGATGCGCACGGCCGAGTCGGTGGTGTTGACCGACTGCCCGCCGGGGCCCGAGGAACGATAGACGTCGACGCGAATATCGGTGTCGGGAATCTCGACGACGTCGGTCGCTTCCATGAGCGGAATGACCTCGACTGCCGCGAAGCTGGTCTGGCGCTTGCCCGCCGAGTTGAAGGGGCTCATGCGGACGAGCCGGTGGGTGCCGGCTTCGACCGAGAGGGTGCCAAACGCGTATGGCGCATCGATCTCGAACGTGGCCGACTTGATGCCGGCCTCTTCGGCGTACGAGGTGTCGAGCACCTTCGCTGAGTACTTGTGTTGCTCGGCCCAGCGCAGGTACATGCGCAGGAGCATCTCGGCGAAGTCTGCCGCGTCGACCCCACCGGCACCCGCGCGAATAGTCACAACGGCCGGACGGTCGTCGTATTCGCCGTTGAGGAGAGTCTGCACTTCGAGCGCGCCGAGGACCTTGGTGATCGCAGCCAACTCGTCGCGAGCCTCGTGTGCGGCGTCTTCGTCGCCCGCTTCGTTCGCGAGGTCGACGAGCACTTCGAGGTCGTCGAGGCGATTCTTGATGCTCTCGATACGGGCAAGCTCGCTCTGGCGATGGCTGAGCGCGCTGGTCACTTTTTGCGCCGCGTCTGGGTCGTCCCACAAGTCGGGGGCACCGGCTTGTTCGCTCAGTTCGGCGATCTCGGCCCGTAGGCGATCAACCCCGACCACCTCGCGAATATCGCTGAAGGTGGAGCGGAGTGCGGAAATCTGCGATGAAATATCGAAATCGAGCATGGCCCGCCCAGACTATCGTGGATGCAATGACAGCAGATTCTTCGGGCAATATTTTGATGCGTTTCGCCCCGATGATCTACGGGCCGACCGTGCTCTTCACCCTGGGTGAGGGAGCCGTGATCCCGCTCTTCCCGGTCATCGCTGCCCGCCTCGGCGCCGATCTCGCCGTGGCCGCGCTCGTTGCCGCGGCCCTCGTCGTCGGCCAGTTGTTCGGTAACGTGCCCGCAGGTTGGGCCGTCGCCCGCATCGGCGAGCGTCTCACAATGACATTCGCCGGGCTCGCCGGAATTCTCGGTGTTGTGGCGATGGTCTTCGCAACATCGGTCGGCATGCTGATGGCCTCGGTGTTCATCATTGGCTTCTGCGCCTCGGCATTCGGGCTGGCCCGCCACTCGTTCATGACGACCCGCGTACCGCTTGCGTTCCGCGCCCGCGCGCTCGCGCTGCTCGGTGGTTCGTGGCGCCTCGGAATGTTCGTTGGCCCGTTCGTCGCCGCAGCGATCCTCCTTGCCACTGGCAATGAGCAGATCGTGATGTGGTTCTTCGGCGGGTGTCTGCTCGCGTGTGTCGCCCTCGTGTTCTTCGGGCCTGACCCTGAGGAGCAGCTGCAGGCTGAGGCATCCGCTGCACGACGGGCGATGGATGCCACGACCCCCACTGAGTTCGAACTCGAGGCCGAAGACCTGATGCTTGAAGACACCGGCGAGGTGTCGACGGGCTCGATCCCGACGTTCGAGCGGCAGGGCGTGTTTGCCACGATGTGGGCGAACCGGCGCGTGCTCAGCCGTGTCGGTGTCGCGGCCGCGACCCTGAGCTCGGTGCGTGCCGCGCGCACGGCGATGCTGCCACTGTGGGGCCTCGCGATCGGCCTCGACGCCGAGCACATCGCGCTCATCGTCGGAATCTCGGGTGCGATCGACTTTGCGCTGTTCTACGCCAGCGGCCAGATCATGGACCGTTTCGGCCGCATCTGGGCGGTGCTGCCCTCGATGATCGCGATGGGCCTCGGGTTCATCGTGCTGGCATTCACCCAAGAATTCACGGGCCCCGTCATCTGGTTTATCGCGCTGTCGGCATTCTTGGCGCTCGGCAACGGCCTCTCGAGCGGCATCCTGTTGACACTCGGCGCCGACCTCGCGCCGCAACACGACCCTGCCCCCTTCCTCGGCGCATGGCGAACACTGACCGATGCGGGCGGCGCGGTCACCCCGCTCGCGGTCGCGGGCATCATCGGCGTCGCGTCGATTACGTGGGCCAGCGGTCTCGTCGGCGTGGTCGGACTCGTCGGAGCCGTCATGTTCGCGCGCTGGCTGCCGAAGTACATGCCCCACAAGTAGGGCGCGCGGGGCCCGCGTTCGGAGCGCGGGCCCTAGTCTTCGGGTGATTGCAGGCGCCCGCAGCGCCAGCAGACCAGGCCTTCGGGCCCGGGTTCACCTTCAACAAACGCGCCGCACTCGGTGCACACCCGATCGAGCCAGCACGCGGCGTCGCCGCCGGTCTCCCGTTCGATCTCGTCACTCATCCGCGCACCTCCGCCATCGTGCCGCGCGCCGACAGCGCCACGACGCACAGCTCGGGTTCGACCATCGGGAGCAATTCGACCGCGTTCTCGTCGTCATGCATCAGCTCGCGGATCATGCCGAGGTGCGCCGCGCAGACGATCTGCGGATGCTGCCGCGCCGCGCCGCGAAACGGACACGCGTGCAGCAGCACATTGCTCCCCCGCCGCTCGGGTGCGAACCCGAGGTCTTCGAGGCCTCGCACCAGCGCGGCCGGACGTTCGCCCTCAGGAATCGTGCCGCCTCCGACTGACCGCCCCCATGCGCGACCCGCTTCGAGCGCGGCCGCACTGCCATCGTTGCCGTCGCGCTCCGCGAGTTCGGCAAGCGCGGCGGCGAGCACATTGATGAGCTGGTTCTGGGCGCGCTCGGCGCCGGGGTCGCTGTGCTCGGGGTGTCGGTCGTCAGCGAGATCTCGGTCTTGGGCCGGGCGTCGGGGATGAGCCGGGCCCCCGTCCCATCCCGGGTGTCCACCGCGTTCCGGGCTCGGGCCTTGATTGTGTTCCGGGCACGGGCCTTGATTGTGATCGCGGTCACGGTGGGCCGCGGCATCCGCTCGTCTTCTCGAGTCGTCGCCGATCGCGCTCCGTGTGCGACTCGCGACGTAGCGCACGCGTGGCCTGCCGCGACCGTGCACGGTCGAGGGCACGCGCGTGACCAGTTGCACGGCTTCGAGCTGATCGAGGTGAAACCGCACGGTCGTCACGTGCAGTTCGAGGCGGTCGGCGATGGTGCGTGCGTCGACGGGATCGCCGGCTTCGGCGGCGGCAACGACGGCGAGCACGGCGCGGCGAGTGGGCGATGCCAGCGCCGCATGAAAGCGCTCGTCACCGTGTGCGTTCATGGCCGGGGCGCTTCGCTTGCGGTGGGCATTCCGCTTTCTACGAGCGCCTCGCGGCGCCCGATCGTCTCGAATTCACTGCCGGAGCGACCTCGCACGCGGCGATGCATTGATCCAGCAATGCGCGTCGCCTGGAGTTTTGCGCGGTCGGCGACCTCGCCGGAGAAGTGGTCGTCGACGTTGCTGGTCCAGATGCCCAGCCAGCGGTCAAACATCTCGGCCTCCAGCGGCACCTTGGCGTTCAGGGCGAAGTGCACCTGCAGCGCGTTGCGTTTGTATGTGCCGGCGCGAAAGAGGACGGTCTCCCAGAAATCGGTGAACACCGGCAAGTGCTCGTCGAGGTCGATGCGGGCGACGTCGGTGAAGATGTATCCAATGATCGGATCTTCGAATGCCCGCGCATAGAAAGTGCCGACCAACCGTGAAATATCTTCGCGGTTTTGAATGTCAGGGAGCATGCCATCATGCTATTCGAATAAAACGGAAAGTGTTACGTTTAATCTGAGCTCGCTCGGTGTTGCGCTGGACAGACCAGTGTTGCGCCGAACTCGCAGCCGCGTTTAGCGCAGAACAGATGGAGAACGATATGACCGATGGCACTTTCACTCTTGTCGCCACCGATTCGGACTCGCTCGTCGGTGAGCTCGAGATTGAGCCCGGCACATTTCGCACGCGCCGTGTGTTCAAGGGCGCCGGGGTCACGCTGATTCGCCTCGCGTTCGACGCGGGCACGGTCATGAAGGAGCACACCGCGGTGGCCCCGATCATCGTGCAGGTGCTGAGCGGTCACGCCGCAATACAGATTGGCGACGAGCGCGTCGACATGCCCGAGGGGGCCGTCATCCACATCGATGCGAAGGTGCCGCACTCGGTCGAAGCGATCACGTCGGCACACCTGCTGCTGACACTCGCCGAACGCCCGGCGCGGTAGCCGACGGGTCGCCCTCGACAACGCGTCGATCAGAGCAAGGAGGTTCGTCATGTCTCGCGCATTTCACATCGCCCTCGAAGACGATTGGGAACAGAGCATCGGTTTCGGCAGCTACGAAGCCGCAACCCGGGGCCATCCATATGAGCCGGGCGATTTCATCCGAGCCACCACCGCCGCCGGCGTGCAAGATGTGCTCGATGCCCACTACCAAGACCTCAACATCACGCTCCTGCTGATCGACATTGACATGGAGGCGCTGGAGACCAGCGGCATCCGTCTCGAACACGACGGGACGTCGATCAGGATCTTCGGCCCGCTCCCCTGCGCCGACCCCGCCGTGATTGTGGCGGTGCACCCGCTGCGCCACGAAAACGCGCGCTGGGTGGCGCCGGCGCTGTAGGCCGGGGCGGCGGCGCGCCGGCGGCGCCGGTCGCCGCGCACCGCGCACCGCGCACCGTGCACCGCGCACCGTGCACTAACTCAGGAAAAACGGTGGGCGCGCCTGCATCTCCCCCGGAAACCCGGGGCTCCGCCAGCCACCGCAACCAAATCTCCTGAGTTAGTGTCGCCGGCCGCGGCGGCGGCCGGCCGGGGCGCGCCAGGGCGTCGGCGCGCCGACAACGGACACCGGCCAGTCGGGCTTCGCCACCCAACCTCACCCAACCGACCCCACGCGTGCACTAACTCAGGAAAAACGGCGGGCACCGCCACAACACCCCCGGAAAACCGGGGCTCCACCGGCCACCACAACCAAATCTCCCGAGTTAGTGTCGTTTGGCCGCGGCGGCGGCGGCGGCCGGGGCGGAGGTATGGCCCGAGGCCCGGCACCCGGGCTGCCGAAACGAGGGCCGCGCCCGCCGCCCTACTCCAGCACGGTGCGGCTCGTCGCCGTCGACTCCAGTCGCACCCCAGCGGGGACCAGCATCGCGACCAACGGCGGATGCCACACCGCGCTCACGGTGACTCGCGCGGATACTCCGTCCGGCGTGCCCGCCCAGACGACGGTCGCGCCGGCGTCTGCGGCGAAG
>JAKOTS010000049.1 GCA_029777095.1 Actinomycetes bacterium
TTCAACGCACGGGGCGTGCACGTCGAGCGAGTGCTCTCTGACAACGGTTCCGCCTACAAATCTCACGCCTGGCGAGACGCCTGCAACGAGCTCCACATCACAGCAAAGAAGACTCGCCCCTATCGGCCGCAAACCAACGGAAAGATCGAACGCTTCCACCGCACGCTCGCCGAGGGGTGGGCATTCTCCCGCCACTACAACAGCGAATCAGCCCGCCGAGCAGCCCTCCCCGCCTGGCTCCACGAATACAATCACCACAGACCCCACACCGCCATCGGAGGCAAAACACCGATCACACGGTTAACTAACCTGGCTGGGCAGTACAACTAGGGCGCAGCGGGCAGTCGCGCAGTCGCTCGGCCGCTCAGTTGCTCAGTCACGCAGGTCAGCCGCTCAGCCCACCCGCACCGCGTTTCGAACGCCCGCACTCGTCGTCCCCAGGGGCGAGGGTGCGGGCGTTCTGCGTTGGTGCACGTCGGCTGGCGCCGTGGGGTGGATGCCGCGCCCTAACGTGCAGGAATGGTGCGTGACACAGAACCGGGGGCGGAGGCATCTCCACGCGTGCGTCTCGGGGTGGGCGCCGTGATCGTCGTGGTGCTGTTGGCGCTTGCTGCGACCGTTGCGATCGCGCTGTTTCGCGGGCTTGGGGCACCGAGCGAGGTGGTTCCGCTCGGCGAGAGCCGCGAGACTGTCGAGTCCGTCGTCGACGGCAAAGCGTCTGATCGAGGCACGGAATCTGACGGTGATGCCGATGCGATCATCACGCGGGGCGAGGTCTACGTGCACGTGTTTGGTGCGATCCAGGCGCCGGGCCTCTATCGCCTCGGTGAGGGTGCCCGGGTGGTTGACGCCGTCGCGGCTGGGGGCGGGTTTCGTGATGACGCCGAACCCTCCGCGGTCAACCTCGCGCGACCGCTCAGCGACGGTGAACAGCTGTATCTCCCGACCGCGGAGGAAGCGCAGGCGGCACGAGCCGGTGGCTCGGCGGTTGGTGGGGCGGGGGTGGGTGGCGGAGGGGGAGCGACCGCGCCCGGTGCAGTGGGCGCCGACGGGCGGATCAACCTCAACACGGCGAGCGCCGCAGAGCTTGACGCCCTTCCGCGCATTGGCCCGGCAATGGCACAGCGCATTGTCGCGTGGCGCGAGACCAACGGCAGGTTCACCAGCATCGAAGACCTGCTTGCCGTGCCCGGCATTGGTGAGAAGACCCTTGAGAGCTTCCGTGCGCTGGTGTTCGTATGAGGCGCGACCTCCGGCTCGTGCCGTTCGCCGTGGTGTCATGGGCTTCCGCGTTTCTCTCGATCAGCGTCCCCGTCGCCGCGCTGGGTGTGGCGATCGGGCTCTGGTGCGCAACGGGGCTGGTCCTGTGGTTGAGCGTGCGGCGCGGGCGCGGGCGCGGGAGGGGGCGCTGGCGCGCCGCGCTGGCGCTGTCAGCCGCCTGCATGGCGCTCGCCGCGGTCACCGCCTCCCACGTCGCGTTGGCGCAGGGGGAGCGCACGGGCCTCGATGCCATCGGGCTCGCGGGCGGCCGTGCCGTCGCGATCGAGGCGCAGGTCACGTCGAAGGTGGAGGTGACAAAACAGGGAGCACTGCGATTCGATGCTGACGCATGGCAGATCGACGTCGGCTCACGCGCCACCCCATTGCGGGTCCCCGTCACGATCACTGTTGATCCCGCCGCCGTGACGACGCGCGCGGGCGAAACACTCGATCTCGGCAGCACAGTCCGGGCATCGGGCACCAGCAAGCGCACCGACCCGCCGCGCCGCAGCGTGCTCCTGGTGTTTGCATCGCGCGGGGTGGAAGTGCTGCGGGGGCCGCCCTGGCCGCTCGCGATCGCCGCCGATACCCGCACGGCATTTGTTGACCGATCGGCAACGCTGCCAGCACCGGGCGGCGATCTCCTGCCGGGGCTTGCCGTCGGTGACACCCGCGCGGTGAGCACAGAGCTCGACCAGGCGATGAAGACGAGCTCGCTCAGTCACCTCACCGCGGTTTCCGGTGCCAACTGCGCGCTGGTCGTCGGCATCGCGTTTGCCCTCGCGGCGCTGTGTAGCGCACCCCGATGGGGCAGGGTGGCAACCGGGGTCGCCGCGCTCGCCGCATTCGTCGTGCTGGTAACGCCCGAACCGAGCGTCATCCGCGCGGCCGTGATGGCCACGATCGCGATGCTCGCCGTGCTCCTCGGGCGCACCGGGCCCGGCATCGGGGTCTTGTCGTTGGCGGTGACCCTCCTCCTGGCGGGCGACCCGTGGCTTGCGGCATCCCTCGGATTCGCGCTCTCCGCAGCGGCAACCGCGGGGCTTCTCGTGCTGGCCCGCCCACTCGCGACGTCGCTTTCGAGATGGATGCCTCGTGGCCTCGCGCTCGCTCTCGCGGTGCCGCTCGCGGCACAGCTCGCGTGCGGGCCGCTTCTCGTGCTGATCGCACCGCAAATCCCCGTCTACGGGGTCGTCGCGAATCTCCTGGCGGCGCCGGCCGCCCCAGTGGCGACGGTCGTTGGGCTCATTGCCTGCCTCACCGCGGTGGTGCCATGGTTGGCGATGCCGTTCATGTGGGTGGGCTGGGTTGCGGCGACGTGGATCTCGGCGACGGCGACAACCTTCGCCGGATTACCGTTCGCGAGTGCGCCCTGGGCGGAGGGGCTGTTTGGTGCGCTCGCCCTCGCCGCCGCCGGGGGAGCCATCGTGTGGCTGCTGCACCGGCCGCGCGAGCCCGGGCGGGTGCAGGTGCGTGTGCGCCGGGCTGCGCTGCTGACGCTCGCCGCGCTGCTCGGCGTCGCCGGCGGTTCGACGCTCGTCCGCACGGCGATGGCGCCCGCACTCCTGCCCCAGGACTGGGCGATCGCGTTTTGCGACGTCGGGCAGGGCGATGCGATCGTCGCGAGGGGCGGCGGGCAGATCATGCTCATCGACACCGGGCCCGACCCCGAGCCGCTCCGCGCGTGTCTCGCGCGCCTTGGGATCTCGCGCATCGATCTGCTGGTGCTGACGCACTTCGACCTTGACCACGTGGGCGGGGCCGAGGCGGCGCTCGGCATGACCGACCGGGTGTTGCATGCGCCGGCGGCAGCGGCATCCGATCGTCGTCTCATCAAACGGTTCACGGCAGCGGGCGCCGAGGCTCGCACGGCGGCTGCGGGCGGGCGGGGCGCGCTCGGCGATGCCCGCTGGCGCGTGCTCTGGCCGCGGTCCGAGGGTCACGCATATCGCGAGGGCAACGATGCGAGCATCGTCATCGAATTGGAGGCCCCACCCCTCCGTGCGATCTTTCTCGGCGATCTGGGCGCCGGCGCGCAGCGGGCGTTGCTCGCCTCGGGCGGGCTCGCGGGCGCGTACGACCTCGTAAAGGTCGCTCACCACGGCAGCGCCGACCAAGCGCCCGAGCTGTACGAACGTCTGGATCCGGCGCTCGCGGTCTTCACCGTCGGCGCCGAGAACACCTTCGGGCACCCGCGGGCGGAGATTATGTCGGCGCTCACCGAGGGCGGTGCGGTGCTTGCGCGGACCGACGAATCGGGCCTGATTTTGGTCTCTCCGGAGGGCGCGGACCTGCGCATCTGGCGTGAGCATACGCCAGGGGAACATGGGAGGGGGCCGGAGGGACTACCTTTGGATAGTGACTGACACAGAAATTCCGGCTCCGGTCGACACACCCATCGAACCTGCCGCCCCTACGTTTAGCGAACTGGGCTTGAGCGATCCCGTGCTCAAGGCCCTTCGCGATGTCGGATATGAGACGCCTTCGGCTATCCAAGCCGCCACTATTCCCGCGCTGTTGCGCGGCCGAGACGTCGTGGGCTTGGCCCAGACTGGCACCGGAAAGACGGCTGCGTTCGCGCTGCCCGTGCTCTCACGCCTCGACGTAACCCAGAAAACCCCGCAGGCCCTCGTGCTTGCACCAACCCGTGAGCTCGCCCTCCAGGTATGTGAGGCGTTCGAGAGCTACTCGGCACACATGCGCGGCGTGCACGTGCTTCCTGTCTACGGTGGCCAGGGCTACGGCGTGCAGCTTTCGGCGCTCCGCCGTGGCGTCCACATTGTCGTCGGTACCCCCGGCCGCATCATGGACCACCTCGAAAAGGGCACGCTTGACCTCTCGGAGCTCAAGTACCTCGTGCTCGACGAGGCTGACGAGATGCTCAAGATGGGCTTCGCTGAAGACGTCGAGACGATCCTCGCCGACACGCCAGATGACAAGCAGGTTGCGCTGTTCTCGGCAACCATGCCCGCGCAGATTCGCCGGATCTCGGCGAAGTACCTGAACGACCCCGAAGAGATCATCGTCAAGAACAAGACGACGACCTCGGTCAACACGACCCAGCGTTATCTGATGGTCTCGTACCCGCAGAAGGTCGACGCCCTCACTCGCATCCTCGAAGTCGAAAACTTCGAAGGCATGATCGTCTTCGTTCGCACGAAGAACGAGACCGAGACGCTGGCTGAAAAGCTGCGGGCGCGCGGCTACTCCGCCGCCGCCATCAACGGCGACGTGGCGCAGGTGCAGCGCGAGCGCACCGTCAATCAGCTCAAGTCGGGCAAGCTCGACATCCTCGTTGCGACCGACGTGGCCGCGCGCGGCCTCGACGTCGAACGCATCAGCCACGTGGTGAACTTCGATATTCCGACCGACACCGAGTCGTACGTGCACCGCATTGGTCGCACCGGTCGTGCCGGCCGGAGCGGAAGCGCGATTAGCTTCGTAACCCCTCGTGAGCGCTACCTGCTCAAGAGCATCGAGAAGGCGACGCGCCAGCCGTTGACGCAGATGCAGCTGCCGAACGTCGACGAGGTCAACGTCACGCGCCTCGCGCGCTTCGACGATGCGATCTCGGCAACCCTTGCCGATGTTGCGAGCATCGACGTCTACCGCGACATCATCGCGCACTACGTGCGCGAGCACGATGTGCCCGAGGTTGACGTTGCCGCCGCGCTCGCTGTGCTCTCGCAGGGTGAGACGCCGCTGCTGCTCGAGCCTGAGCCTGTCCGCGCGCAGCGCGAGGAACGCTTCGACCGTGACCGTGACCGTGACCGCGACCGCGATGGTGGTGGCCGCAACGACCGCTTCGACCGCGATCGCGACCGTGGCGACCGCGCAGATCGCGGCGAGCGTCGCCCCCGCTCGGGTGGTGGCAACATGACCACGTACCGCCTCGCGGTGGGCCGTCGCCACAAGGTCGAGCCTCGCCAGATCGTCGGTGCGCTCGCGAACGAGGGTGGCCTCAGCCGTGGCGACTTCGGCGTGATCCAGATTCGTCCGGACTTCTCGCTCGTCGAGCTTCCGGCAGACATGTCGAGCGACGTGCTCGACAAGCTGGCAGACACGCGAATCTCGGGCAAGCTCATCGAGATTCGCCCGGACCGTGGTGCCCCGAACCGTCGTTCATTCGACGAGGACGAGCGCCCGGCCCGCAAGCCGCGCCACTAGGACCGAGTGTCGGTGGCGGCCGGTACTCTTGAGTCATGGCCGCCCCCGCACGACGTACCCCCGCCCGCGCGGCACAGAAGTCGGTCATCCGGCAGTTGCACTGGCGTGAGCCGCAACCCGCACCGATCGTTCTTGTTGCGGGCCCCGAAGAGGTGCTGGCAGAGCGCGCGATCGCGGGCCTCCGCGATTACCTGCGTGCCGAAGATCCGTCACTCGAGATCACCGATCTGCGCGCCGACGACTACGCGCCCGGCACGTTGTTGGCAGTCTCTTCGCCCTCACTTTTTGGTGAACCCCGCCTGATTCGAGTCTCCGGGGTCGAGAAGTGCAGCGACGCGTTTCTGCAAGAGGCGCTCGGCTATATCGAGCACCCGCAAGAAGGCGCAACCGTCGTGCTCCGGCACAACGGGTCAAGCGTCCGTGGCAAGAAGCTGCTCGACGCGATCCGCGCCGGCACCGGCGGTGGGGTCGAGATTCCCTGCGCCGCAATCAAGCGCGACTCAGACCGTGTTGACTTTGCGGCAGGCGAATTCCGCACTGCAGGCAAGCGAATCATCCCTGCCGCGCTACGCGCGCTCGTCCAAGCTTTCGCCGACGACCTGACCGAGCTCGCGGCCGCGTGCCAACAGCTCATCAAGGACGTCCCCGGCGAGGTCACCGAAGCCGTGGTCGAGCGATATTACGGCGGCCGTGTCGAGACGACGGCGTTCGCCGTTGCCGACACCGCGATCGCCGGCCGATATGGCGAGGCGCTCATCACGCTTCGCCATGCCCTGGCGTCCGGCGCCGACCCCGTGCCGATCGTGGCGGCGATGGCATCCAAACTGCGCACCATGGCGCGGGTGTGGGGGAGTCGTGAGCCGGGCGGTGCCCTCGCCGCACGCCTGGGGATGAAGGACTGGCAGGTCGACCGCGCACGGCGCGATGTTGCAGGGTGGTCTGATACCCAACTTGGGCTTGCGATTCAGGCGACCGCCCGCGCAGACGCCGAGGTGAAGGGCGCTTCGCGCGACCCGGTCTTCGCGCTCGAACGTATGGTGACGGTGGTTGCGACGCGAGCGCCTTTCGGCATGAGCGTGGCGGAGGCATCCGCTCGGCGCTGAGGCGCGCGCACGAATGGTCGGCGATGAGTGGCCTCCTGCGGCACAAAAGGGCACCGTGGCAACGCAAAAGGGGCCCGCGAATCGCGGACCCCTGAAAGCGTGTAACCGGCGCTTAGAGCGCGGCGACCTGCTTGGCAATAGCCGACTTCTTGTTGGCTGCCTGGTTCATGTGGATGACACCCTTGCCAGCGGCCTTGTCGAGCTTCTTCGTCGCGATGACGAGGGCTGCCTGAGCCTTGTCCTTGTCACCAGCTGCGATGGCGAGGCGCGTTGCGCGGACTGCCGAACGCATTTCGCTCTTGACGGCCTTGTTGCGAGCGGTCGCCTTGGCGTTGGTGCGGATGCGCTTGATCTGCGACTTGATATTTGCCACGTTTTCAACGTTCTTTCGTTAGGAAATGGATGAAGAAATCCATGCAACGAGAGAGGGAGTCGCATGGGAGTTCGTGAAGGAGATCTCCCACACGCAAGCCAAGAGTCAATGTTAGCAGGTGCGGGGTCATGCTACGAACTCATTCTCGCCGGGACCCTCGCGCAAGGCCCCGACCGTGGCTACCGCGAGGTCGAGCACGGCGTTGAACACGCGCGGCCTCATCGCGGTCACGAGATGGCTGGTCTGTGGCACCACAATCAATTCCGCATGCCGCGCCACCCGGGTGAACAGGCGCTCTCGCACGCGGAGCTGGTCATATTGTCCGTTCACGAACCAGATCGGCACCTGTATGCGGCGCAGCGACGTGAGAACGTCGAGCTCGGCGAGGGTGCCGAGCGCCGTGTCTTGCATATCGAGGGCGTAGCCGCCGGCGCCGAAGTCGGCCCGGGTCTCGCTCGGCAACGTCCGGTCGAGCAGCCGCTCGCTGAACCACATGCCTCGGCCGGGAAGGGCATCGACACCGCGTGCAAGCGTGCGATATGTGCCGAGGGCGAGCCCGCGAGGCACCGCTGTGCAGGATGCCGCAACAAACGCATCGACCGGTGGCGGCGTCTCACGCCCCATGTACGCGATCGAGATCAGCCCACCCAGTGAGTGCGACGCGAGCACGACGGGCCCACGCGCGGCGGCGCGGTGCACGGCGGCATCGATGGTGTCGAGCGCGCCGTCGAGGGTGAATGTCTCGCTCATCCGCGTGCCGTGGCCGGGAAGGTCAACGGCTTCGGCCGGGATGCCGCGCTCGCGAAGGTGCTCGACCTGGGCGCGCCACATGCTCGCCGAGGTGCGGATGCCGTGCACGAGCACCACAGAGATGGTCATGATTCGATCTTCGCTGAAGCGAGCGCATCGCAAAAGGTCGTGGGACCCGTCCGAAGACGAATCCCACGACCTTCACTGCTTGTCACACTGCTCGTAGCGCTGCTCGCAACACTGCGCGTTCGGGCAGCGCCCCGCGCTTAGAACAGCACCAGCACTCTCGCACGGGAACTTGTCGAGCCGGTGACCGTTGTCGGGTCGCTTGGCACGAAGACCGCCGTGAACGTGTGGCTGCCGCGGCTCAGCTTGGGCAGTGTGGTGGATACCGCGCCACCACGCACCTGCACCGTCGCGACGACGCGGCTGCCTTCACGGAACTCGACCGTGCCCTTCGCTGCCTGCCCGTTGTCGAGCGCGACAAAGGCGAACAGCGTGGAGTGCAGCAGGCCGTTGATCTGCACCGGCAGTACCGGCAACAGGGTGGTCCGCGAGGTGGCCGCCTTGACGGTGACCGCAACCGATGCCGACTCAGAAGCCGACACGGTGTCGGAGCCGAGGTAGCGTGCGATCACCTGGTGTGTGCCCGTCGTCAGCGAACCCGGTAGCGCCAGCTGCGCGCTTGCGCTACCGCCGCCTACGGTTGCCGTTGCAACGACGGTGCCATCGACCACAAACTCGACGGTGCCGCTGGCTGCGGCATCCGAAGTCACTGTCGCTGTTGCCTTGACGGTGCCCGGCGCTCCGGCGACAAACGAGGTTTGTCCGAGCGTCAGGGTGGTGGTGGATGCCGCGGTACCAGCTTCGATCGTCAGCGGCACCGTCACGCGGGTACCACTCGGATCGGCCGACAACACCAGCTGTGCCGCGCCAACGGGCGCGTCTGCAGGCAGTGTGACGGTGACCGTTGCCGCGCCATCGGTGACGGCGAATGAGCCGAGCACCGTGTCGCCGAGCGATGCCACGAGGTTGGTGTTCGCCGGCGCACCGCGGCTCGTGAGGTTGAGCCCACTGACCTCGAGCGTGACGACGTCACCGGGGGCGGCTGCCGTGGGGGCACCCGTCACCGACACCGCGTGCTTGCTGTATGACGGGGCCACCGGCGAGTTCTCACCGAGGTAGTCGATCCAGGCCTCGTAGTCGAGCAGGCCGGTGTCGACGTAGTCGGTGCCCTCGGTAAACGCCCGGTAGTTGTCGCCACCCGTTGCGAGGAACGACAGGGTGCCAACGCGGTAGCTCGCGTTCAGATCGAGCGGTTCGCCGTCGATCGTGACCGAGGTGATGCGCTCGTCGCGGGGCAGTGACTCGTCGTACGTGTAGGTCACGTTCTTGCTGAGCCCGAGTTGCAGGTAGGCCCGCGTCGGCGTGCTGCCGTCGGCGAGTCGCTGCCACTGCTGTTCAAGGACTGCCTTGAACTGCGCACCCGTGAGCGTGACGAGCGCCATCGTGTTGTTGAACGGCAAGACCGCGTTCGCTTGTGAGAACGAGATCGTGCCATCGGGCATGCCGGGAACGGCGGTTGTGCCGAACTCTGCCTGCGTGTTCCACAGGTCGGAGCGGAGGCCGCCGGCGTTTGTGACGCCGATGGTCGCACCGTTGGGGATGGCCGACATTGAGTCGAGCAGCGCGTCTGCGACGAGGTTGCCAAGTGTCGACTCGGCCGCGCGGTTGTCGCGCGCTCCGCCGGTCCACACGCCATCGACAAACGCACCGCCGCTAAATGCGGTGGTGATGTCTGCGCTCACTTCGCCGACAGCGGTGTTGCCGACCTCGGCCGCGGCGGCAAGCGCTGCCACGACGATGTCATTCACC
Source organism: Actinomycetes bacterium (assembly GCA_029777095.1). Taxonomy (GTDB): domain Bacteria; phylum Actinomycetota; class Actinomycetes; order Actinomycetales; family Microbacteriaceae; genus Microbacterium. The sequence goes on from JAKOTS010000049.1 coordinate 9,529, forward strand.
TCTGACACCCGGGGGTACTGCGCGATGAGCTCGTTCTTCGGCGTCGCCGTGCGAGCGACGTTGCGCTCGGTGTGTGCCGTGACCTCGAAGCTCTCGGGATCGATCGTCAACACAATTTCGCCGACGTCGCTGCCGTAGGAGCCGCTCTGCACCACGGGGCGAGTGCGCTCGGTGCCGGCAACCGGTGCCGACCACGCATACGCCTTGTGCGTGTGGCCGCCCAAGAGCGCCGCCACCTTCGGCGAGGTGTGTTCGACGATGTCGGCGAACGCACCGCCCTTGGCCAGCTCGGTCTCGAGCGTCGCGCCCGGGACGCCCTCGCCGGCGCCCTCATGGAACGACGCGATGAGCACATCGGCCTCGCCGTTGGCGGGGTCACCGTCGGTGAGCTGGTCAGCCACGCGGTTGATCGCCTCGACAGGGTTGCCGAAGTCGAGCGTGGCGATGCCGGATGGCGTCACCAGCGACGGTGTCTCTTCGGTCACCGCACCAATCACGGCGACCGTCATGCCCTTGACCTCGAAGAGCTGGTACTCCTGCATTGCGGGCGTCTTGGTGCCCTTGAGGTAGACGTTCGCTCCGATGTACGGGAACTTCGCCTCCTTCATCACCCGATCCTTGAGATCGGCGAAACCGCGGTCAAACTCGTGGTTGCCGACTGTGGCAACATCGAGGCCGAGCGCGTTGAAGACGTCGATCGTGGGCTTGTCCTTTGCTACCGATGACGGGAACAATGACGCGCCGATCAAGTCGCCCTGTGCGAGCGCCAAGACCGGACCGTGTGCCGCGGCACGCAACTCTTCGAACGTGCCGGCGACCGAGACGGTGTTGCCATCGATACGGCCGTGGAAGTCGTTGATGCCAAGCAACGTCAGCGAAACCGGCGCGGCATCGGCGGTGAGGCCGACCTTGACCGGGTCGTGGTCGGAGGAGCGGTAGGCATCCGGTGCGTAGAACAGCGTGCCGTGTGCGTTGTAGCGGCTGTATTCCAGCGCCACGGACTCACCCGAGTTGATGTTCCAGATATCGGCACCCGTTGCCCGGTCGAGCGCTGCTTCGTTGAGCAAGACGTGGTCGAGCGAGCCCGATTGTCCGCCGAACGAGTAGCTGGAGCTCTTCACTCCGAGCGCGTCTGCGGCGTTGGCGTAGCCAGCGTTGTAGAGCACTTCGAGCGGGTCTTCCATGCCATACGAGTTGAAGTCGCCAACGAGCGCGACCGACTGCGTGTCACCCTGGATTGCTGCCACCCAGTCGCGCACTGCGGTTGCCTGCAGGATGCGTGATTGGTTTGACGAGCCCTGACCATCGCCGGTATCGGCATCGCCGGGCCACGGGCCCGCCGATCCCTTCGACTTGAAGTGGTTGACCACGACGAGCACGTTCGCACCGCCACCGGCCGGCGCAAATGCCTGTCCGATCGGTTCACGAGCATTGCCAAATGCCTGGTCGGCGCCGCTCTGCGTGCCGAGGGCACGCGACTTGCCAACGGGGGTAGCGGCATCCACCTGATAGATGATCGCGTTCGTGATGACGTCTTGCTCGGCGGCAGGCGGCAGCTCTGACGACGAGGGCACGAATGCCCAGCGCTTCGTACCGGCGGCCGAGTTGAGTGCACCAACCAGCGTTGCCGTCGCCTCGTCGGCAGTTTCGCCGAGAGCCGCGGAGTTTTCGATCTCCATGAGGCCCACCACGTCTGCATCGAGCGCGTTGATCGCCGCGACGATCTTGTCTTGCTGACGCTGCAGGTCTGCGGCGCTCCATGCGCCGCGCTGGGCGCAGCCCTCACGCACCGTCACGCCGTTGCCGGCACGGTCACGGTAGGGGACACAGGATGCCGTCTGGTCGCCGAGCGTGGTGAAGTAGTTCAGCACGTTGAACGACGCGATCGACAGGTCTCCGCCGACCGCCGCGGGGGCGGTGGTGCGGGGGTTCGAGAACGATGCCGGGTTGTCTGCGGGGGTCGCAGCCGACAGCGTCGACGTCGGGTTCAGCTTCCAGGTGTTGTTGCGGTAGTCGACGATCACCGGATCGGTGAAGGTGACGGCCGCTCCCACCACGACCGGCGCGGTGAGCGAGACCCACGGGGGAGTCAGGCCGCTGTTCGAGCCACTGAGGAAGTTGGTCGAGGCTCCGTCATCAAGTACGACGGCGCGTGCGGCATTGTCGGCTGCGATCGCGCTCGCCTCGGGCGAACCCGGGCGTGCGACGTCGGTGGGCTGACGCAGCGGAGTGGTGCCCGATGCGAGGCCAACCTCGCCGTACTGGTTCGTCGAGTAGGTGTTGCTCACGGTGAAGTCACCCTGCGGTGCGAGGAGCATGCCCTCGAGCGTTTCGCGCTGCGCGTCTTGGCCGGGCCATGCGAGCGCGGCCGCTGTTGGAGCGACCACCTCGTCACTGAGCAGCACCAGGTCGGCGGCGCTTGTAACCGTGATCTGGGTCATGCCGTTGAACTCCGACACGGCACCTGTCACCTGCACGTAGCTGCCCACGGCAACCGAGTCGGCGGTTGCCTGGCTGTACACAAACAACCCGTCCGATGCGGTGTGCGTGGCGAGGTCGATCGCGCCGGTGCCCGGGGTCTGGATGAAGTAGCCGCCAAAGCCGCCATTCGGATACGCGGCCGTGACGACGCCCTTCGTGGAGACCGTCTTGCCGACCAGGGGCGATGCGTTCCCGGTGCCCTGCACCTCGGCAATCGTCACCGCCGCGACCGGCTCAGGTTCGGGATCTGGATCTGGGTCTGGATCCGTGCTCGCCCAAGCGACCGGTGTCGGGGCGCCAGTGGTGAAGTCGTGTGCGTTGTCTGCGGTGTTCGCATGATCGGCACTGCGCGAGACGGAAGTGGCATTTGTCGTGCCCGGAGCCGGGGCGGTGCCGGCATAGCCGCTTGCGTTGCTGCCGAAGCCCACGAAGTCGATGACCTCGGGGAGGGTGTCGAGACCCGCCGCGCCACCCAGCGCGGTCGTGCTCTGCACCAGGGCGACCTTGCCCGCGGTGCCGCTCATCGGAATCGTGCCCTCGTTGTTCACGGTGATTCCCGGCTGTTCGCCGGCACCCTTCGCCTGCCCGACGACCCAGGTCGCGCCGGCCGGGACGGTGCCACTCAGCGGGGTTACCTGCCAGGCCGTCCCGGTAGCCGAGGAATATTGCACGCTCCAGCCGTTCAGGTCGACGGCGGCGTCGGTGGCATTCACCAACTCGACAAAGTCGCGGTTGATTGGGGCGCCGCTATTGCCGCCGCCGCCATAGACCTCGTTGATCAGCACGCGCGGCGTCGTGCCCACGGCGGCGTTCGCCGAGATCGGGGCAAGTCCAAACAGTGCAACCGCGGTGACCATGGCGGCGGTTGCCGCCAAAGGTCTTACGCCGGTGCGTCGGGCTTGCGAGGCGGGTAAAGATGCGGGCTGCACAGGGTTCATTGGTCTGCTCCACACTGAGAAGGGTGCCGCAACAGGGATACGCCGCGGCGAAAACCAGCTAATTGGTCAAGAGCTTCCCGCACTCTCTGCGCACTGGCAAGGGCCCCCTGATTAACGATTTCTCACAATTGGGCGAATGGATGCCGCTTCCTCCGGCGTGGCGGAACCGGACTTGCGGCAAGATCGGGGCAGCACTCGAATCGACACCAGCTCGGCGCTTCGAAAGGTCTCATGTGCGCACCCTGAGTCGCGGCATCCCACCCAGTCACGAGCGCGCGCACATGGGCTCGGCGCCCCGGCGTGCCGGTGGCGGATGGTTCACGCTCTTCACCCTCGCGTGGCTCGCAATCTGGACGGTGCAGCTCACGCCGGTGCAGTTGTTGCTTCCGCTCCAGCTCAACACGCCCGACGACGCCAGCGGCTGGATCGGCGGCGTGGTCTCGTCGGGCGTGATCATGGCGATCGGTGGGCTCGTCGCGATCATCGCGGGGCCCGTCTCGGGTGCCCTTTCGGACCGAACGCGATCGAAGTGGGGGAGGCGGCGCCCGTGGGCGCTCGCCGGGGTGTGGCTGATGGCGCTGTGTCTCGTGGCGCTCGCGTCCGCGACGTCGGTGTGGGCAGTCGCGCTCGCCTGGGTCGGAGTGTCGGTCGGTGTGGCGGTGGCTTCCGCGGCGTTCACCGCGCTCATCGCCGATCAATTGCGCGAGCAGCGGGGTGCGGCATCCGCCGCCGTCAGCTCTTCGCAAGCGCTCGGCATCATCGTCGGTGTCGGCGCCGTCGTGCTGCTGGGCCTCGGCGTTGCCGACGCGTACCTCGTGCTCGCCGGGTTCATCGCCGTCGTCGGCACGGTCGCCACCGCACTCCTGCCCGACCCGCTGCCCGCACGCAGCGCCGAACCCGCCGGAAGTGCCAGCGAACGGGAGGCCGTGGCATCCGCCCCTGCACGTCGCTTCACGGCATTTCGCGATCGAAATTTTGCCTGGATGCTTGGAGCCCGCCTCGTCGTCAACATCGGCAATGCGCTGGGAACCGCCCTGCTGCTCTTCTTCATCCTCTACGGACTGCATGAAGACCCGGGCACGGCCGAAGACCGCTTGCTGCTGTTGATTCTCGTGTACACGGTGTTTGTGGTCGGCGCGTCGATCTGGTCGGGTCGAATTTCTGACCGCAGCGGCCGACGGAAGGGAATCGTGGTGGGCGCGGCGATCCTGCAGGGCCTCGCCGCCGCGCTGATTCTCGCGGTGCCGACGTTCGAACTGACAATGGTGGCTGCCGCATTCTTGGGGGTCGGCTACGGGGCCTTCAGCTCGGTGGGTCTCGCGCTCGCCACAGACCTGCTGCCGAATGAGCGCGACCACGCCCGAGACCTCGGGGTGGTCAACGTTGCGATGGCGCTCGGCCAGCTGCTGGGGCCACTCATCGGCGCCGGCCTCGTGGCCCTCGTGGGCGGGTTCTGGCTCGTCTTTGCGGTCTCGGCTGTGCTTTCGATCATCGGAGGGCTCATGCACCTGCCGATCGTCGCCGCCCGCAATCGGCCGAGCGGTGGTGAGCCGTGCGTGGCCTGGGGGCGGTCGGCGCCACATCCCGATAGAATCACTTGGATATGTCACCACGTGCCCTGAAGCCGCTCGAGCCCGCCGCCACGGACCCCGCTCGCATCCGCAACTTCTGCATCATCGCTCACATCGACCACGGCAAGTCGACCCTTGCTGACCGCATGTTGCAGGTCACCGGATCTGTTGCAGACCGCGACATGCGGGCGCAGTACCTCGACCGCATGGACATCGAGCGCGAGCGCGGCATCACCATCAAGAGCCAGGCCGTGCGCATGCCGTGGGCCACGGGTGCTGGTGGCCCGGGAGAGACCTACGCGCTCAACATGATTGACACGCCCGGTCACGTCGACTTCAGCTACGAAGTCTCGCGCTCGCTCGCCGCGTGCGAGGGCGCCGTGCTACTTGTCGACGCCGCGCAGGGGATCGAAGCGCAGACGCTTGCGAACCTCTACCTCGCGCTCGAGAACGACCTCCACGTGATTCCGGTGTTGAACAAGATCGACCTCCCGGCCGCCGACCCCGAAAAGTATGCGGCCGAGCTTGCGGGCCTCATCGGTGGCAAGCCCGAAGACGTGCTCCGTGTCAGCGGCAAGACGGGCATGGGCGTCGAGAGCCTGCTCGATCTGATCGTTCGTGATATTCCCGCTCCCAAGGGCGATCCGGATGCCCCGGCCCGCGCCATGATCTTTGACTCGGTCTACGACTCCTACCGTGGCGTTGTGACGTACGTCCGTATGGTCGACGGCAAGCTTTCGCCGCGCGAGCGCGTGCAGATGATGTCGACCCGCGCTGCGCACGAGGTGCTTGAGATTGGCGTGTCGAGCCCTGAGCCGACACCCTCGAAGGGGCTCGGCGTCGGCGAGGTCGGCTACGTCATTACCGGTGTGAAAGACGTGCGCCTGTCGAAGGTGGGCGACACGATTACGTCGCTACGCAACCCCGCGACCGAGGCTTTGCCTGGCTATACCGAGCCCAAGCCCATGGTCTATTCGGGTGTGTACCCGATCGATGGCAGCGACTACCCGCTGCTGCGCGAGGCACTCGACAAGCTGAAGCTCTCTGACGCATCGCTGGTGTACGAGCCCGAAACGTCGGTCGCGCTGGGCTTTGGGTTCCGATGCGGGTTCCTCGGCCTGCTGCACCTCGAAATCATCACCGAGCGCCTCGAGCGCGAGTTCGGCATCGACCTGATCACCACCGCACCGAGCGTGATCTACCAGGTGCAGACCGATGACGGTCGCGAAATCACCGTCACGAACCCGAGCGAGTACCCCGAGGGCAAGCTCAAGAGCGTGGCAGAGCCGATGGTGAAGGCCGCGATCCTGTTGCCGAAGGATTTTGTTGGCACCGTGATGGAGCTGTGCCAGGCGCGGCGCGGCACCCTGCTCGGCATGGATTACCTGAGCGAGGAGCGCGTCGAGATTCGCTATAACGTGCCGCTCGGCGAGATCGTCTTCGACTTCTTCGACCAGCTCAAGAGTCGCACGCAGGGCTACGCCAGCCTCGACTACGAACCCAGCGGCGAGCAGCAGGCAGACCTCGTGAAGGTCGACATCCTGCTGCAGGGCGAGAAGGTCGACGCCTTCAGCTCGATCGTGCACCGCGACAAGGCATACGCATACGGCTTGCTGATGACCGAGCGTCTGAAGAAGCTGATCCCACGCCAGCAGTTCGAGGTGCCAATCCAGGCGGCGATCGGTTCGCGCATTATTGCCCGTGAGTCCATCCGTGCGATGCGGAAGGACGTGCTTGCCAAGTGTTACGGCGGTGACATCAGCCGCAAGCGGAAGCTGCTTGAAAAGCAGAAGGAAGGCAAGAAGCGTATGAAGATGGTTGGCCGAGTCGAGGTGCCCCAAGAGGCATTCATCGCGGCGCTTTCGGGCGACGTGGAGACAAAGGACGCGAAGTAGCCCGCCCGCCGCGGACTGCTCGCAACGAGGCTGAACATCATGCGTCGAGAAAGCTTTCGAGACGACACGGTTGATTACGCTGCGGTCGGAGCGACCCAGGCGAGCGACCTGATGCAGTACCCGCCGCACGGCTCACGCCCGGCTGAAGAGTCGTGGCGCCTTGGTAGCGGCGAAGAACGATTCCGCACGGCCGGCGAATCGCTGCTCTCGTGGCAGGCGCTGAAGGCGGGCGGTCTCACGATGAGTGAGGTGCGCCCCGCGTCGGCACCGGGGTATTCGGGCGTGAGCTTCGATGAGGACGGCAAACCGATCGTCCCGCCGAGCCTCATGGCCGAACAACGCTTCGACGCAGACGGCACGCCGCTCGTGAGCGCCGGGTCGAGCGTGCGCGTGCACGGTCGCCTTGGTGGCCTCAAAGTTGACGCCGATCTGCGCGTGATCTTCGCGGTTGAAGAGGCCCGGCGCATCGGCTTCGCGCTCGGCACCGTCGGCGATTCTGTCGTGAGCGGCGAAGAGTCGTTCATGGTGACGTGGTTGCCGAACGACGAGGTGTGGTTCACGGTGCGCGCGTTTGACACCCCCGCGGCGTGGATCTACAAGGCCGTGCCGAAGCTTGTGCAGCGCCGCCGGAACGAGCTCTTCAAGCGCTACCTCCGCGCGATGTCGCCACTTTGGGTGAGCCCCGCGTAGCGGGATCCATGGCCGGCCCACTGCCCATCGGCGATCCCGCCCCCGCCGATGGCGCGCTTCCACGCGACCTCATCATTGGCGACGACACCGACTTTGGTGTCTATCTGCACGTGCCGTTCTGCCGCGTGCGGTGCGGATACTGCGACTTCAACACCTACACGTCCACCGAGCTGCACGGCGCGAGGCAAGACGAATACGCCGACACCCTCCTGCGTGAGGTCGAGTTTTCGGTGGGCGTGCTTGAGCGTGCCGGGGTGCGGCGGCGCGAGGCATCCACCGTCTTCGTCGGCGGCGGAACGCCAACGCTCTTGCCACCGGGAGACCTGGCGCGGATGCTTATCGGCGTTCGTGATGCGTTCGGGCTTGCACCCGGCGCTGAGGTCACCGTCGAGGCCAACCCCGACACCGTGACCCCGGCCGTCGCGCAGGAGCTGGCCGCGGCGGGCGTGACGCGCATGTCGATCGGCATGCAGTCCGCGGTGCCGCACGTGCTTGCGGCGTTGGAGCGCACGCACGACCCCGCGAACATCGCGACGGCCGTCGCCGCGGCGCGCGGTGCGGGGCTCGCGGTGAGTCTCGACCTGATTTATGGGGCACCGGGCGAGAGCCTGGCCGATTGGCAGTCGTCGCTCGAGATGGCACTTGCACACGAGCCCGATCACCTCTCGGCGTACGCGCTGATCATCGAGGACGGCACGAAGCTTGCGCGACAGATTCGTCGCGGCGAAGTGCCAGCCCCCGACGACGACCTGCAGGCCGATATGTACGAGCTCGCAGATACGACCCTCGCGGCGTCCGGATACGAATGGTACGAGGTGAGCAACTGGTCGCGGGGTGAGGCGCAGCGCTCGCGCCACAATCTTGCGTACTGGCGTGGGCAGGACTGGTGGGGGTACGGCCCCGGCGCGCACAGTCACATGGCAGGGCTTCGCTGGTGGAACGTCAAGCACCCGGCCGCGTACGCGCAACGCCTGGCGCTCGGCGAGTCGCCGGCGGCCGGTCGCGAACGCCTCGACGACGACGTGCGAGGAATCGAGCGGCTCCTCCTCGAATCGCGCATCCGCGAGGGTGTGGGGATCGACGTTGTGACCTCTGAGAAGCGCTCGGCCGTGGCCGGCCTCATCGCCGACGGGCTGATCGACGGCGGCGAAGCGATCCGCGGGCGGGTCGTGTTGACCCTGCGCGGGCGGCTCCTCGCCGATGCGGTTGTGCGCGCGCTGACGCCGTAGCCCGCCCAACATGGGTAGAATTGGCACTCTCAGAGTTCGAGTGCCAGGCGGGAGGTAATCATGGTCTCAGAGCGTGGCCTGCAAGTATTGCGGGCAATTGTGCAGGACTATGTGCAGACGCACGAGCCCGTCGGGAGCAAATCGATCGTCGATCGCCACTCCTTCGGTGTGTCGGCGGCGACCATTCGCAACGACATGGCGCTCCTCGAAGACGAAGAACTCATCGTCGCGCCGCACACCTCCTCCGGGCGCGTGCCGACAGACAAGGGCTACCGCGTCTTTGTCGATCACCTCGCCGAGATCCGCCCGCTTTCGAGCGCGCAGCGCTCTGCGATTTCTGGGTTTCTTGATGAGCCGGGCGATCTTGACGACCTCCTTGCGCGTACCGTCCGGGTGCTTGCCCAGCTGACCGGGCAGGTCGCGCTCGTGCAATATCCGTCATTCGAGCGCGCGCACGTGACGCACATCGAGCTTGTGGCGCTGTCGACCAGCCGACTGCTCGTGATTGTCGTCACCGACACGGGGCGTGTGAGCCAGCGGATCGTCGCACTGCGTGGCGAGGTCGATGAAGCGGATGTCGCGGCACTGCGCGCGCGGCTGGGCGCCCTTTGCTCGGGCTTCGCCATCAAGGAGTGCGCCGAGCGCCTCGAGGCGGCTCGTGTGGCCGAAGATGCGGCCCCGGGTGGGCTCGGTGCGCATCTGGCTATGGTCGCGGGCGTCATCTCCGAAGAGCTGGAAGGCTTTCGTGCCGACCGCCTCGTCATGTCGGGGGCGGCGAACCTTGCCCGGCGCGAACAAGACTTCCGTGGCAGCATCTACCCCGTTCTCGAGGCGATCGAAGAACAGGCGACGTTGCTGCGGTTGATGACCGAGATGGTTGCCGACCGGCAGGGGCTCGCCGCGAGTATCGGGCGCGAGAACGAACCCTTCGGCCTTCCCGAGACGTCGGTGTTGACCAGTCAATACGACGCCTCCGGTGCGATCGCACGCGTCGGTGTGCTCGGCCCGACCCGCATGGACTACCCCTCGAACCTTGCGGCGGCTCGCGCCGTTGCGAAATACCTCTCACACCTGCTTGATGCCGACGAAGCTCGTCGCTGAAGCATCCTTCGAACCAGACAGATCAAGATTCGCGCCGCGTTGCGGTGCGCAGAAAGGCCACAGTGGCTGACCACTACGACGTCCTCGGTGTGTCGCGTGACGCGACCCTCGACGAGATCAAGAAGGCGTACCGCAAGAAGGCACGTCAACTTCACCCCGACGTGAACCCGGGCGAAGAGGCATCCGAGCAGTTCAAACTCGTGACGCACGCCTATGACGTGCTCAGCGACACCGAGCAGCGCCGACGCTACGATTCGGGCGGCGACTCGTTCGGTGGCCAGGGCTTCGGGGGCTTCGGCGACATCTTCGAGACGTTCTTCGGCGGTGGCGGCGGGGGCTCGCGCGGCGCACGTCCTCGTTCGCGCCAGGAGCGCGGCCAGGACGCGCTCGTGCACGTCACCCTCGACCTCGGCGACGTGGTCTTCGGTGCGCACCGTGATATCGAGGTCGACACCGCGGTGCTCTGCCAGACGTGCCAGGGCGAGTGCACGCGGGCTGGCACCAAGCCGGTCACGTGCGACATCTGCCATGGCAGTGGTCACGTGCAGCGCCAGGTGCGCTCGCTGCTCGGTAACGTCATCACGCAGGTGCCGTGTGGCTCGTGCCACGGCTACGGCACGGTCATTCCCTACCCCTGCGACACCTGCCAGGGGCAGGGACGCGTGCGCTCGCGCCGCACCGTGTCGATCGACGTGCCCGCGGGCGTCGAGAGCGGCCTCCGGCTGCAGCTGCCCGGTTCGGGCGAGGTCGGGCCCGCCGGTGGTCCGAACGGTGACCTCTACATTCAGGTCGAGGTGCAGAACCACCCAATCTTCAGTCGCGAGGGCGACGACCTGCTCGCCACCCTCGAGGTCTCTATGACCGACGCAATTCTCGGCACGACGACGACGATCGACGGCCTCGACGGCCCCGTCGATCTCGAGATCCGTGCGGGTGTGCAGGGTAGCGACGTGCTCACGATCAAGGGTCGCGGCATCACCCCGCTTCGTGGTTCGCAGCGTGGTGACCTTCGCGTCGGCGTGCAGGTCGTGACGCCGACCAAGCTCGACTCGGCCCAGCGCGCGTTGATCGAACAGTTTGCGGCAAAGGCGAAGAGCCCGGCGCCCAAGCTCGGCGAGTTCCACCAGGGCCTCTTCTCCAAGCTGCGCGACCGGTTCCGGGGCGCGTAAAGCCGTGGCGCTGCACTTTCTCGTCGACGAGCTGGGTGTGTTGGTCGACGATCGTGGCGACCTCCTCGCTGACGCCACGGTCGTGCTCACCGGCGCCGAGGCGCGGCACGCCGTGACGGTGCGTCGTGTGCGGGTGGGCGAACCGATGACGGTCGGCGATGGCCGCGGCACGCTCGCCGACGGCGAGTGCGAGAGCGCGTCGCCCGCAGAGGTCGTTGTGCGAGTGCATGCGGTGCGAGTGGTGGATGCCGCAACCCCGCGTCTGGTCCTCGTGCAGGCCCTCGCGAAGGGCGATCGCGACGAGCTTGCCATCCAGGCCGCGACCGAACTCGGTGTCGATGTGGTCCTCCCGTGGGCCTCATCGCGGAGCGTGTCACGCTGGGACGGGCCCAAGGTTGCCAAGGGCTTGGCTCGCTGGGCAACGATCGTGCGCGAAGCGTCGAAGCAGGCCCACCGGGCGCGGGTGCCCGAAGTCGGCCCGCTCGTGACGACCGGCGACCTGGCTGCCCTCGCGGCGACGACGCAGATGTTGCTGCTCGAGCCCACCGCCGACTTGGCGCTCACCGCGTTGACGTTGCGTGGTGATGCTGGCGCTGCTGATGCCGCGCTTGAGGGTCGCGACCTCGTGCTCGTGGTCGGCCCCGAGGGCGGGTTCTCACCTGAAGAACTCGCGCGGCTGGCCGATGCCGGTGCGACGGCCGTCCGGATGGGCGACACGGTGTTGCGCACATCAACCGCGGGCCCCGCCGCGCTTGCCGTCGTGAACGCGTTGCTCGGCCGCTGGTAGGCGAACCCGAGGCCACCCACCACGCGGCGCCCAGTTGAATGGCGCTTCGCCGCAGCGACGTGGGGGAGAAGCGGGCGAGGGTCGGGGGAAAACCCGAAACTCCTGGATCGAGATGTGTCCGATACTCGCTCTGGTACGTACCAATTCGACACCGCCGTCGATGAGTGCTCCGTGCTCAGCGCAGCATTGCCGCTTGAATTCGACGGTCGAGCTCGTCGAGTTCGGCCAGCGGCTCTGACGCGACCCAAACACGATTCTTCTTGCGCCCGGTAATTTCTTCGATGTAGCCCGCTTCGACCAGTCTGTCGACAGCTCGATACGCCTGGGACACTGCGGTCCCGGCACGGGCTTCGATCTCTTCAGTCCCCATCACGGGGTGGTCATAAAATGCGTGAATGAGAGTGGCCGCTGCCGATCCCGCTCGTGGGCGCAGCTCGGCAGTCCAATCGTCGGGGATCGACTTCAATCGCGCGATCGTCGGACGAGAACACTCGGCGGCAACCCGTGCAGAACGCGCAAAGAGCGACAGGATGGCTTCGGGATTGCCGCGGCGATATGCTTCCAAAGCACGAAAATAGTCCCCTCGCAATGCCAGCAGCCCGCTTGCGAGCGGCACCACAGCATTCCGTGTCACGCCACGTCGTCGAAACACCGCCGAGACCATTGCGCGTCCGATGCGCCCGTTTCCGTCGGTAAAAGGGTGGATCGACTCAAACTGTGCGTGGCCGATTGCGGCTTGCGCGATCACTGGAACGTCATCCCGGTTGAGGTACGTGATGAGATCTTCCATGAGTTCTGCCACGCGGTTTGGTGCCGGGGGCACGTGTAACGCGCCCCGTGGGGAATGATCGCTGCCACCGATCCAGTTCTGCATATCTCGAAGTTGCCCCGCATAGGAAGCCTCGTGGGGGTCGTCTGCCATGAGCGCGCGGTGCGCGCTCAAAAGCTGCTCAAGGGTGAAGCGCCCGGAGGTGCCAACAGCATTCACGAGTTCGTGCAAGGCAGAGGATGCCGCAACCATGCTCGCTGCAGAGCTATTGCTGCGATTGCCGGCCATTGCCATCGCGTAGTCGAGGGCAGTCGCGGTGATCCGCTCGATCTTTGAGGAAGCCACTGACTCCGATCGGATCATGAATCTGCTGAGCGACGCCGAGTGGCCCTCGGCGTCGGTATCGGCCTGAGCAACAGCAAGGATCGCCTGCTCAGATGCAAGCACCTCCGTGAGCGTTGGGGCGTAGTGAAGCGCGCCGATGAACGGCGGGACAGTCGCATTGACACTGTTGAACATGCGATCGTCCCGCGTACCAGCTCGCACTTGTTGTTGCCAAGGCAACGCTTCAGCGCCATGTGCGGGCCAGAGGGCGTGCTCGCTACGATCGCTCATAAGCACAAGTGTGACACGTCTCATTGGTGCTTATTTAGTTATTCACATGTTTGCGTCGACAAATTCGTGTTTAGGGGACGGATTGCTGCGTGGAGTGCCCGGCACTTCGGCATCTTGGCAGGCTTGTCGACAGGTTGATTCTTGGCCGGTACATGCAAAACCTCATCGGGCGGCGAAACGCTTGGCTGAAAAGCGAGCTCGAGCGATAACTCGGGTGTTGTCGAAGCGTCCCCGCGACCCGCGAACGGGCAAAGGTAGACTTGTGGGCATGAGCGACACTTCGTCTTCTTTGCATGAGCCCTCGATCTTCACCCGCATTTTCGCGGGCGA
>JAKOTS010000112.1 GCA_029777095.1 Actinomycetes bacterium
GCAGAGTGCCGCGACCTGGTCGGGTGAGATCTCAAGCACACCGTCCGGGTCGGCGATGATCACGAAGTCGTTGCCGGTCCCGTGCCCTTTGGTGAATGCGACGCGCTGAGCCATGGTGCAAGTCTAGGGTCGGCCCGCGACCGGCCGATTCGCTCAGTCGTGCGTTTGGGCGCCGGCATCCAGCGCATCGCGCAGACGCACGGCGGTTTCGGCGTCGGTGACCTCTGCCGTATCGATCCACTGCGTGTCGCGATAGCGACGAAACCACGACACCTGGCGGCGCGCGTAGCGCCGGGTGAGCGCCTGCGTCTGCGCGATCGCATCCGCCTCGCTCAGCTCGCCGTCGAGTTGCGCGATCGCCTGGGCGTAGCCGATCGCACGAGCGGCGGTCACGCCCCGGTCAAGGCCCTGGGTGCGCAGCCCCGTGACCTCACCGAGCAGGCCGTCGCGCCACATCTGCTCGACGCGCGCATCAACCCGCGGAACCAGCTCTTCGCGCGGCGTCTGCACACCGACGATGTGGGTGTGTGGATGCCACAGCACCGGCGTCTCTGGCAAGGCCGCGCCGTGCGTGTGCTCACCCTGAGCAAGCACCTCCAACGCGCGCACCACGCGGCGCCCGTTGCGCGGGTCGACGCGCTCGGCGGTGACAGGATCGAGGGTTCGCAGGCGAGCGAAGAGGGAGGCCGCCCCGTTGGCGTCAAGTTCGGCCTCGAGCTCGGCGCGCAACTTCGGGTCACGCGGCGGAAAACGGAAGTCGTAGACCACGCTCGACACGTAGAGGCCCGAGCCGCCAACCAGGATCGCGACCGCGCCACGCTCGTGGATCTCGTCTACCGCCGCGCGGGCCGCCTCTTGGTACCAGGCGACAGCCGCCTCGTCGGTGACATCGAGCACGTCAAAGAGATGGTGTGGGATGCCACGTCTTTCGCCCACCGGGACCTTGGCGGTGCCGATGTCCATGCCGCGGTAGAGCTGCATCGCGTCGGCGTTCACGATCTCGGCGCGGCGCCCGCTCTCGACAAGCGCGGAGGCGAGATCGAGCGAAAGTCTGGTCTTGCCGGTGCCGGTCGCCCCGACGATGGCGACGAGGCCGGGCACGCCTAGCGCTCGGCGTCTTCGGTGTCGTAGATCGGCACTGTGACGTGCCTCGAGCCCGCGTCGCTTGGGCGCAGCGTTGGGAACCCGAGCACGACTGATCCGGGCGCGCCGCCCGCGGCACCAGCGCCGGCATGGCTCGGCACTGCGCAGCTGTCTGCTTCGGCACGCTCCCACGCATCGCCGGCGCGGGTGCGACGAATCTGCAATGGTGCGCCGGTGGTCGAGTCTGCCACGAGGAAGAAGGGCGCGGCGCGTGTGATCGTCGCCGTGACGATGTCACCCGGGCGGGGTGTCTCTGACCCCGCCGGCACGTCGAAGTGCACGAGGCGCGAGTCTTCGGCGCGGCCAGACAGCCTCTGCGTTTCGGCGTTCTTCTTGCCTTCACCCTCAGACACCAGCAGGTGGACGGTGCGCCCGACCTGCTTCTCATTCTCTTCGAGCGAGATCTGGTCTTGGAGTGCGGTGAGTCGCTCGTAGCGCTCCTGCACGATGTGCTTCGGCACCTGGTCGGGCATTGTTGCCGCGGGGGTGCCTGGGCGAATCGAGTACTGGAACGTGAAGGCCGTGGCGAACCGTGCCTCCGCCACGACGCGAAGCGTTTCTTGGAAGTCCTCTTCGGTCTCTCCGGGGAATCCGACGATGATGTCGGTCGAGATTGCGGCGTGCGGCATCTTCTCGCGAACTCGGTCGAGGATGCCGAGGAACTTGGTGCTGCGGTACGAGCGGCGCATGGCCCGGAGCACGCGGTCGCTGCCAGATTGGAGCGGCATGTGTAGCTGCGGCATCACGGCCGGTGTCTCAGCCATCGCGTCGATCACATCGTCGGTGAACGCCGCGGGGTGCGGGCTGGTGAATCGGATGCGTTCGAGGCCATCGATTTCTCCTGCTGCGCGCAGGAGCTTGCCGAACGCCTCGCGGTCGCCAAACTCGACGCCGTAGGAGTTCACGTTCTGGCCGAGCAGCGTGACCTCGATGGCGCCGTCGTCGACGAGCGCCTTGACTTCGTTCAGGATGTCGCCGGGCCGCCGGTCTTTCTCTTTGCCTCGCAGCGCGGGCACGATGCAGAAGGTGCACGTGTTGTTGCAGCCCACCGAAATCGAGACCCATGCGCGGTAGACCGACTCACGCTTGGTCGGCAACGTGGAAGGGAAGACTTCGAGCGATTCGAGGATCTCGAGTTGCGCCTCGTCGTTATGCCGCGCACGTTCGAGCAGGCTCGGGAGCGAACCCACATTGTGCGTGCCGAAGACCACGTCGACCCACGGAGCCTTCTCAAGGATCGTGTGCTTGTCTTTCTGGGCGAGGCAACCACCAACGGCAATCTGCATGCCCTCGTGGCGGCGCTTCACGCTGGCGAGGTAGCCGAGGTTGCCGTACAGCTTGTTGTCGGCGTTCTCGCGCACGGCGCACGTGTTGATGACGACCACGTCGGCTTCGGTGCTGGCGTCGGCACGGATATAGCCGGCGCTCTCGAGCGAACCCGAGAGCCGTTCGGAGTCGTGCACGTTCATCTGGCAGCCGAACGTGCGGACCTCGTACGTGCGTACGCGCCCGTCGTCGTCAAGCGCAGCCGGTGAGGGCGCAATGCGGGTCGGGCTGCCGTCGAGCAAGGTCATAGTCGTCAATTCTACGATGCCCGGCTGGGTGCGGGCCCGATACCGTACGGGCGGGGCCGCGTGCACCGCCCGTGGGGGCAACTCGCGATCACTTGAAGCGGACTACACGCGCCCCGCCTCCAGCATCGCGGCGCGCGTCTGCGAGCGCGGTGCGTGCCGCAGATGTCGCCTGCGATCCACCAAAACCGCGGCGCGCCAGCATGCCCAGCAGGCGCCGCATGGCGGTCTCATCGTCGTATCGCACAAGCGAACGTGCCTTGTCGCGGGCAAGATCGAGCGCCCGGTCGGCATCATCGTCGGGAAGTGCGTCGATTGCGATCTCAATCACGTCGCGGGCGATCCCGCGCTTCACCAGCAACTGCTGGATCGCGCGGCGCCCCATGCCCTTGCGGGTGACCGCACCGTGCACCAACTGCTCGGCAAGCGCCTCGTCACTGAGCCACCCCCGCTCGGTGAGCGCGTGCACGGCATCGTCGGCAACGGCGCGATCCACGCCCGCACCCGACAGCGCGCTTCGAACTTCTTGTTCTGAGAGCCCCCGGCTCCGCAGCTTGCGGGCCACGAGGTCGATGGCCGCAGCGACCTGTGACTCGTAGTCGGGTTCGGCGACGAGCTCCGCATCTCGCTCGGCATCGCGCTCGTCGCTGAGGTCGCCGGGCTCAGGGTCGGGCACCGGCTCGAACCGGGGCCCCGCCGACCTGGGCGACGAAGGTCGCGTCACCCCCGGCAGGAAGGTCACGGGTGCGAGCCGTTCACCGCTGTGTTCATTGGTTGCAGACATCCGTGACCTCCTTGCGGGCGGGTGTTTCGATCGCACCGCGGGGCGGTGCTTCTTGCTATGGAGCTTGTCGCTCTTGGGCTTGTCGCTATGCGCCCCGACGCTTGGCGAGCTGGTCGGTCGCCTCTGCTTCAGCCGCGGCCTCCGCCGACGCTGCTGCGGCCGCCTTGAACTCGCCAATGCCAAGCTTCTGCTTGATCTTCGTTTCGATGTCGACCGCAACCTCCGGGTTCTTCAACAGGAAGTTGCGCGCATTCTCCTTGCCCTGGCCCAGCTGTTCACCGTCGTACGTGTACCAGGAGCCCGACTTCTTCACGATCAAGTGCTCGACGCCGAAGTCGATGAGGCTGCCCTCGCGAGAGATGCCCGTGCCGTACAGGATGTCGAACTCGGCCTGCTTGAACGGGGGCGCCATCTTGTTCTTCACGACCTTCACGCGCGTGCGGTTACCCACCGCATCGGTGCCGTCTTTCAACGTCTCGATGCGGCGAATGTCGAGTCGAACCGACGCGTAGAACTTGAGCGCCTTGCCACCCGCGGTGGTCTCGGGGCTGCCGAAGAACACGCCGATCTTCTCGCGAAGCTGGTTGATGAAGATCATCGTCGTGTTGGTTTGGTTGAGCCCACCGGTGAGCTTGCGCAGCGCCTGCGACATGAGCCGCGCCTGCAGACCCACGTGGGAGTCGCCCATCTCGCCCTCGATCTCGGCACGTGGCACCAGCGCCGCAACCGAGTCGATGACAATGAGGTCGATCGAGCCCGAGCGCACAAGCATGTCGGCGATCTCGAGGGCCTGCTCACCCGTGTCTGGCTGAGAAACCAGCAGCGCGTCGATATCGACGCCCAGCTTCTTCGCGTATTCGGGGTCGAGCGCGTGCTCAGCATCGATGAACGCCGCGATGCCACCCGAGCGCTGCGCATTTGCGATCGCATGCAGGGTCAGCGTCGTCTTACCCGACGACTCGGGGCCGTAGATCTCGACGATGCGGCCGCGGGGCAACCCACCTATGCCGAGCGCGACATCGAGCGCAATCGAGCCAGTGGGGATGACCTCGACGGGCGCGCGGTCGTCGCTGCCCAGTCGCATGACCGAACCCTTTCCGAACTGGCGGTCAATGTTGGCGAGAGCTGCCTCGAGGGACTTCTCGCGATCTGCGGGACTTGCCATGATGTGTTCCTTCTCTGTCTGCGTTCGATGCGCCTATAGGCTGCCGCGACCCCGACGGGCACTACGGCAAGGCTGGGTTGTTGTACTGGTGTTCAAGGTATGCGCACCCTCGGACATTCAGTCCGGGAGTGGAGCATTCTGTGGACACCGCACACAAACGTTCCCTGGGGACGAGCATACGCCCCAAGGCGAACAGATCTTCGAACACTTCGGCGTGTCGATACTCGCAGATATCGAACTTCAGGACTGGCGCGGCACCCGACGCCCGACGCCATAGCGGCGTTCCGCGGGCACACCGGCGGTCTCACAGAGCGCGCGCCAGACATCACCGGCCGGGAATCCGGCATCGAGGGCCGCCTGTGCGGTCTGGTCGCCCAGGCCGGTCAGCACCAAGTCGCCAATGAGCACGGCACCGTAGGCCTCGCCGAACTCGTCGTCCACGGCCCGCTGAAACTCACTGCGTCGCATGCTGACACGTTAGCTTGCGCGGCTGCGCCCTGCGTGCGCACAAACGAATGCAAGGCACACCCGGAGCCTTCACGCAACGAAGCCCCGGCAATTGCCGGGGCTTCGTTGACGTTGAAACGCGTGTGCTTAGTGGTTGACCAGTTCTGCATCGACGGATGCGACGAGGTCGTCGGGAAGGATGTCGGGGAACCCGTGCAGTCCTTCGAGTACGGAGATGCGATCGCTCACCTCACGCATGATGATGGAGATGGGAACATCGAGCGCATCGGCCACGGAGGCGAGGATCTCGCTCGAGGCTTCTTTCTGCCCGCGCTCAACTTCGCTGAGATAACCCAGCGCGACGCTTGCTTTGCTCGCGACCTGGCGAAGGGTGCGACCCTTCTGGAGTCGGAAGTCTCGAAGAACGTCGCCAATCTCTTGACGTACGAGAATCATCTGTCGCTCCCTTCATTCACGATCTCGGTGTTGACCGGGTGGACAACATTACAGTGCCGATATGTCAAAGAGTAATCCCCTGGGTTGTCTTATGAATGAGAATTACCTGATCTAACGGCAGGAATCCATCAGGTATTCCCGAAGCCCGCTGTCCGCAAGGCATCGCGGAGCGCCCGGATTGCCGCGCGGCTCGCGGCTTCTCGAATTTGTTGCCGGGTGCCGGCCAGACTCACGCTCACACTGTGCGTGCCAACCGGTGTCGCAACCCCGATGTGCACGGTGCCGACGGGTTGCCCATCGGGAGAATCGGGCCCCGCAATCCCGGTCGTCGAAACACCGACCTGGGCCGGCACGCCCTCGACCGCGCACGCCCCGCGCACGCCCTCCGCCATCTGCTTCGCCACCTCCGGATGCACCGGTCCGTGCTCCCGCAGAAGCTCGGCATCGACGCCCAGGAGCGTCGTTTTCAGCGGCGTCGCGTAGGCAATGATCCCGCCGCGAAACACGGTTGACGCGCCCGGCACATCGACCACGGCGGCGGCGAGCAACCCTCCGGTCAGTGACTCGGCGACCCCCAGCATCCAACTAAGCTCGCGCAGCAGCGCAACCACCTCGCTCGCGTCGGCAGCCTCGACAACACCATCAGCAGATCGTGCGGCGCCAGCGCTCATGACCGTGCGCGTCGTTGCGTGCGTGCGCCGCGCACCTCGGTGACCACGTAGTCGATCCCGCTGACCACCGTGAGGATCACCGCAATCCACATCGTGACGATGTTGACCCAGATAACCCAGTCACCCACGACCATCGCAAGCGGCAGGAGGGCGAGCGAGAGAGCGATGGCCTGGGCCATGGTCTTGAGCTTGCCGAGCCATGCCGCGGCCACGACGTGGGTGCTCGCGACGAGCAAACGGTGCACGGTGATGCCGACCTCGCGAACGAGGACGACGATCGTGATCCACCAGGGCAGTTCGGCGAGGATTGACAGCGAAATGAACGCGATGCCCGTGAGTACCTTGTCGGCGATCGGGTCGAGCAATTTGCCCAGGTCGGAGACGATGTTGTGTTTGCGAGCAAGGTAGCCGTCGATGCCATCGGTGGCGATCGCAACGATAAACAGCGCAGCGGCCCACCAGCGAAGCGGTCCGTCGCGACCGTCGTCGGCCAGGAGCAACCAGCAGAACACCGGCGCGCACAGGATGCGCACGATCGTGATCGCGTTTGGCAGTTGTGGATGGATCGCCATCAGTCGCGCCCCGTCAGTCCCCAGGCGTCTTCGTCGCCCTCTTCGTCGGTAACCTCTTCGACCCGGTACCCATCAAACTGGGCCTCGACGGCGTTCGGCCCGTAGCGGTCGTCACTCACGTCGTGCGCTGGCGCGGCGGATGCCGGAGCCTGCACCGCAGGAGGTGCAGGAGGTGCAGCGGCCACCGCGGGAGGCGCAGCGGCCGCGGCGGGCACGTCTTCGCCCCGCATGCGCGCCATCACGCCCGCCATTTGTTCGACCGTGACCAGCACGTCTCGGGCCTTGGATCCCTCGGAGGGACCCACGACATCGCGCGATTCGAGCAGATCCATGAGGCGGCCGGCCTTCGCGAAGCCGACGCGCAGCTTGCGCTGCAGCATCGACGTCGAGCCGAACTGCGTCGAGACCACCAACTCCGTCGCGGCGAGCAACAGTTCGAGGTCGTCGCCAATGTCGGCGTCGACCGCCTTTTTCTCGGCAACCGCCGCGACGTCGGCACGGTACTCGGGCTGGGCCTCGGTGGTGACGTGCTTGACCACCTTTTCGATCTCGGCCTCGCTCACCCACGCGCCCTGGACGCGCAGCGACTTCGAGGCGCCCATCGGGAGGAAGAGTGCGTCGCCCTGACCGATGAGACGGTCGGCCCCGGGCTGGTCGAGGATCACCCGCGAATCAGTGACGCTGGTGACCGCAAACGCGAGGCGCGACGGCACGTTGGCCTTGATCAGCCCGGTGACCACATCGACCGAGGGGCGCTGGGTCGCGAGGACGAGGTGGATGCCGCTGGCCCGGGCAAGCTGCGTGATGCGCACGATCGAGTCTTCGACGTCGCGCGGCGCGACCATCATCAGGTCGGCGAGCTCGTCGACGACCACCAGCAGGTACGGGTAGGGCTTGAGCACGCGCTCGCTGCCCGCGGGGAGCACGATCTCGCCCGCGACGACGGCCTTGTTGAAGTCGTCAATGTGGCGGAACCCGAACGACGCGAGGTCGTCGTAGCGCATGTCCATCTCTTTCACGACCCACTGCAGCGCCTCGGCCGCCTTCTTCGCGTTCGTGATGATGGGGGTGATCAGGTGCGGCACGCCGGCATAGGAGGTGAGCTCGACGCGCTTCGGGTCGATGAGCACCATGCGCACCTCTGAGGGCTTTGCCCTCATCAAGAGGCTCGTGATCATCGAGTTCACGAAGCTCGACTTGCCGGAGCCGGTCGAGCCGGCAACCAGAAGGTGAGGCATCTTCGCGAGGTTCGCGATCACATAGCCGCCGCCCACGTCTTTGCCGACGCCGATTGTCATCGGGTGGGTGCTACCGGTCGCCGCGGGCGAACGAAGCACATCGCCGAGTGTCACAATCTCGCGGTCGGTGTTCGGAATCTCGACACCGATCGCGCTCTTGCCCGGGATCGGCGCCAAGATTCGAACCTCATTGGATGCCACGGCATAGGCGATGTTGTTCGTCAGCGCCGTGATCCGCTCAACCTTGACGCCGGGGCCGAGCTCAATCTCGTACTGCGTGACTGTGGGCCCACGCGAGAAGCCGGTCACACGCGCATCAACCGAGAACTGTTCGAGGACGGAGGTGATCGCGCGCACGATCTCGTCATTCGCGGCGGAGCGTGCCTTGTGGGGCGGGCCCGCGGCGAGGTTCGCTACGGCTGGGAGGTGGTATGCGTGCACCGGGGCGTCGGGTGCCTGGGCGGGCGGCCCGTCGGTGCCGAGGCCACTGAGCCCGGGCAGGACGCCGTCGGGCTCGGTGGGGCCGTCATCGTGCAGCCCGGAGAAGCTCGCCGCCCCGGCTGCCGCAAGGGCCGCTGCGGCAGCCTGCACGTCGCCGAGCACCTCCGTGGGGTAGTCGTCGGGGCTCGTGGGCTCGGGCTCGGGCACAAACGTCGGAACCGCAACCGGTCGAACATCGTCAACCGAGGCCGAAACCGTCGGCTGGTCAAACGGCCGCGAAACACTGGCGTCGGGTGCCTGTGGCTGCACCCCGGGCGAGAGCAACTGTGTGAGGTCTTGCGAGCCGAGCCCGCCATCGGACTCTTCTTCGCGACCGGTGCTGTTGCGGCGCCACCAGGGCAGCACGTTGTCGCCATCGGCATCGCCGTCATCACCGGCACCGGCCGCAGCGAGCTTGGCGGCCTTCGTCGCGGCGCGCTCCTCATCGCTCGGGCGTTCCGCACCGAACATCCACCCGTAGAGGTCACCGAGGCGACGACCGATGCGATTCGGCGGCGTCTTCGTGACGATGAGGACGCTGAAGAACGTGAACAGCGCGAGCACAACGTATGCGCCGACCGACGTCAACAAGAACGCCAGGGGCTCCCCCAGCATCCAACCAAAAAGGCCGCCCGCCTTCGAGAGCGCGGGGAGTCCGGTGTTGGGCGCCGGGCGCCCGCCAGCCACGTGGCAGAAGCCGGCGATCGTGACGACCAGCAACCCGAACCCGATGCCGATGCGGCCGTTGTCGTGCACCGAAGCGGGGTGCCGAAACAGCCAGCCCGCAAGCACGAGCAACAGCACCGGCATGATGAAGGCGACCCGGCCGACCATGCCGCCGACCGTGAACGCGCTGATGTTTGCGGCGACCGCATTGCCGATGAAGAACCACTCGTTGACTGCGCCGGCAATCGCCAGCACTACGAGGAAGAACGGGAACCCGTCGCGGCGCTGCTCTTTCTCGAGCGACTCGGGGCCGAACGCGCGGAACATGCCGCCCGTGAGGTGTGCCATCCCCATCCACGCGCGGATAAACACGCTCGGCCGATCTGCCTCATCGACGTAGCGACGGGGCGCGGGAGCGGATGCAGCTGCTCGCGAAGACGTGCCGCGCGCGGGGGCAGACTTTCGCGAGGCCGCGGGAGGAGTCCTAGCCATGCATCAACGGTACGTTGCGCCTCGGACATTCGGGCACAGCGACTCGGCTCCCGCGGACTTCACCCGCGCCTGCAATGTGCTCGCTACGCCTCGATGACCATCGGTACGATCATGGGCCGACGGCGGTGCGCCGTGTTGACCCAGCGACCGACCGTGCGGCGCACGACCTGCGAAAGCGCATGCGTGTCGCGAACCCCGTTGCCGGATGCCTCTTTGAGCGCCGCAACAATCTTGGGCTTGACCGACTCGAACACGGCATCGTCTTCGGCGAACCCGCGAGAGCTGATCTCGGGGCCGACGATGAGCTTGCCGGTCTCGCGATCGATCACGCAGATGATCGAGATGAAGCCCTCTTCCGAGAGGACACGACGGTCCTTGAGGTCAGAGTCGGTGAGTTCGCCCACCGTCTTGCCGTCGACGTAAACGAAGCCGAGGTCGAGCTGACCCACCACCTGCACGTCGCCATCGCGCAGGTCCATGACGGTCCCGTTTTCGGCGATGATCGTGCGCTCGGGCGCGATTCCCGTAGCCTGCGCGAGCTTGGCGTTGGCCATGAGGTGGCGGTACTCGCCGTGCACGGGCAGGACGTTCTTCGGCTGCAAGATGTTGTAGCAGTAGAGCAGCTCGCCCGCCGCCGCGTGGCCCGAGACGTGCACCTTGGCGTTGCCCTTGTGCACAACGTTCGCGCCGAGCTTGGTCAGGCCGTCGATCACGCGGTAGACAGCGTTCTCGTTGCCCGGAATGAGGCTGGATGCCAGGATCACGGTGTCGCCGGGGCCGACCTCGATTGCGTGCTCCTGGTTGACCATGCGGCTGAGCACTGCCATCGGCTCGCCCTGCGAGCCGGTCGACATGTAGACGATCTGATCGTCCGGAAGGTTCCGCGCCTTCTTGTAGTCGATCAGCACACCGTCGGGAACATTGAGGTAGCCGAGGTCGGACGCGATGGTCATGTTGCGCACCATCGAACGACCGAGAAGGGCGACGCGTCGCCCGTGGGCGGCTGCGGCATCCAACACCTGCTGCACGCGGTGCACGTGGCTTGAGAAGCTCGCCACGATCACGCGGCGCGGCGCGGCCGCAATCACCTGTTCGAGCACGGGACCGATCGCACGCTCAAGCGGGGTGAATCCCGGCACGTCGGCGTTGGTTGAATCGACGAGGAAGAGGTCGATGCCCTCTTCGCCCAGCCGTGCGAAAGCGCGCAGGTCGGTGAGACGGCCGTCGAGGGGCAGCTGGTCCATCTTGAAGTCACCGGTGGCAAGCGCGAGGCCCGCGGGCGTCTTGATCGCGACGGCAAGCGCGTCGGGAATCGAGTGGTTCACCGCGATGAACTCGAGATCGAAGGGCCCAAGCTTCTCGTGGTCGCCCTCCTTCACCGTCAACGTGTACGGCTTGATCCGGTGCTCTTTCAACTTCGCCTCGATCAGCGCGAGCGTGAGCCCCGAGCCGATCAGGGGAATGTCGTTCTTGAGGCGCAGCAGGTACGGCACGCCACCGATGTGGTCTTCGTGACCGTGCGTGAGCACGACGCCGACGATGTCGTCGAGGCGGTCCTTGATCGGCTCCATGTCGGGGAGGATCAGGTCGACGCCCGGCTGGTGCTCTTCGGGGAACAGCACGCCGCAGTCGACGATGAGGAGCTTGCCCTCGTACTCGAACACGGTCATGTTGCGACCGATTTCGCCTAGCCCGCCGAGCGGGGTGATGCGCAGTGTGCCCTTATCAAGTGCGGGCGGATCGTAAATCGTTTCGGCCATCAGTGCCTCCTGGATGTCTCAGCCCGTCGTTCGGCGCGTTGTTCGCGCCGTGCGGGTCAGCGTGTGGTGCCGTGCACTTTGGGCAGGGCGCCGCCGGCGGCCGCATTGCGGTCGGGGCGGAAATTGCGGAAGTCGACGCCTTCGATCCCGCTGACGAGCGCGAGCTCGTCTTCGATCTTGGCCGCTTCCCACTCTTCGGGGCCGACCAGCGGCAACCGAACTCGGGGGCTCCCGATGCGGCCGAGGCCGTGCAAGATGTACTTTACGGCCACGGTGCCAGGGACGTGCGTCATCGCGGCGCGAACCAGCGGCTCGAGCTGCTTGTGTGCGGCCGTCGCGGCCGCGAGGTCGCCCCGATTCACGGCATCGACCATCGTTCGGTAGGGAGCCGCCGCAATATTGCCGGTGACGCCGATCAGGCCGGTCGCACCGATCGCCATGTGCGGGAGCGCGTTCGAGTCGTCGCCCGAGAAGTACATGAGGTCGGTCTCGTTCAGCACGCGGCTGACCTCAGAGAAGTCACCCTTCGCGTCTTTGACCGCAAGGATATTGGGGTGATTCGCGAGGCGGAGAATCGTTTCGTACTTCACCTCAACGCCGGTGCGCCCGGGAATGTCGTAGACGATTACCGGCAGGTCGGTGGCGTCGGCCACGAGCCGGAAGTGCGTCAGGATGCCCGCCTGCGTGGGCTTGTTGTAGTAGGGCGTCACGATCATGAGACCGTCGGCGCCCGCCTTCTCGCTCGCCTTGTAGAGCTCGATGGCGTGCGCGGTCTCGTTGGAGCCGCCGCCGGTGATGACGGCCGCGCGGCCCGCCGACACGCTCTTGCCGACCTCGACGAGGCGAATCTTCTCGGGATCGGTCAGCGTCGAGGTCTCGCCAGTGGTGCCGGTGACGACGATGCCGTCTGCGCCCGCCGAGATGACGTCGTCCATGTGCTGTTCGACGGCTGGCCAATCGACCTCACCGTCGGCCGTAAACGGCGTGACGAGCGCAACAAGAACTTGTCCAAAGGGATTCACCGAAGAAGTCACTCCCCCAGCGTATCGGCTCCGGGCGTGAAGCTCAGCGCCCCCGCGTACCGGCTTTCGCGAGAACGCTCGCCGGGAGCAGCCGCGTGAGCGCGACGATGAGCTTGTAGCGCAGCGACGGCACAGAGACGGGGCGCCCGTGCGCGGCGTCGCGGAGCGCCTCGGCCACCGTGCGTTCGGCCTCAAGCCAGAGCGCATTCGGGATGCCTTCTTTGCCCCGCGGCAGGCCCATCCGTTCGTGAAAATCGGTGTGCACAAACCCGGGACAGACGGCCGTGACCGTGACGCCACGGGCGCTGTAATGCCCATTTGCCCAGCGACTGAAGCTGATCAGCCAGCCCTTGCACGCGCCATATGTACTGCGGGGAATGAACCCGGCAACAGATGCCGTATTCAGGATGCGCCCGCTCCCCCGGCCCAACATTCCGCCGAGGGCGGCATGCGTCAGCCGCATGGGCACCTCGATGTGCAGGCGCAGGTGGTCGACCTCGTCATCAATCGCGTTGGTGTCGAAGTCGAGCGGCAGTCCGAATCCAGCGTTGTTCACCAGCACTTCGATTGGATGCTCGGGGTCAGCGAGCCGCGTCTCGACACGCGCCAGGTGCCGAGGCTTCAATAGGTCTGCCACGAGCACCTCGCAGACAACGCCGTGCCGCGCGCTGATTGCGCGGGCAAGCTCCCGAAGCGCGTCGCGGTCGCGTGCCACGAGCACGAGGTTGGCCCCCATTGCCGCCAACTGCCATGCAAACTCGGCGCCAAGCCCTGAGCTTGCGCCGGTGATCAGTGCAGCCTTGGCCATGATCGTTAGGGCGCGACGCGCCCGTTGTCATTGAACGCGGCGTGGGTGAGCGGCATGAGCTCCATCCACTGCGCTTCCATCTTCTCCGCGCACATTTCGATCTCACGCTGCGGGAATGACGGGAAGTGCGTGCCCTCGTGCTTCGTGCGAAGCGAGAGGAAGTTCATCAGCGAGCGCGCATTTACCGTCACGTACATCGACGAAAAGATGTTCAGCGGCAGCACGATGCGTGCAACTTCCCGCGCGATGCCGGCCTTCAGCATGGTTTGGTACGACTCAAATGCGCGAATGGATGCCTCGCGAGTGACCTGGTCTGCAAGCGCTGACTGCTCGGGTGAGCCCTCGTGGAACTCGTACGCACCGGGCTTGCCAACCTGCAGCAGGCGGCGGTCTGCGCCGGGAACATAGAACACCGGACGAAGCTCGCGGTAGCGGCCCGATTCTTCGTTGTACGACGCCATGCGGTGGCGCATGAACTCACGAAACACGAAAATCGGCGCCTGCACGTAGAAGGTCATCGAGTTGTGCTCGAACGGCGAGCCGTGGCGATCGCGCATGAGGTAGTTGATCAAACCGCGGTCACGGCCGGATGCCTCGGTGCCCGCCTGTGCGGCATCGAGCGTCTGCTCGCCCTGCGTTGAGACCCGCGCGGCAAACAGCACGTCGGAGTCGGCGGCGCTTGATCGCACCAACTCGACGGTCACATCGCTACGAAACTCGATTTCTGGGGATTGGGTCTGCGTTGCGTCAGTCACGCACACAACCCTACCGGCAGCGCCCCATTGCCCCGGCGGGGAGAGAAACGACGAGACCACCCCGCAGGGGTGCTATTCACGGTAGGTTCGTTCCTTGTGACTGTCTTAAATGCGCTGATCGGCGTCGCCGTGCTGCTCATTTTGACGATCGCTGTTGGGCTTGCTGCGCGCTTCATGCAGGGCCGCGCGCGCCGCCGGCTTTCGGCCCAGATTGTCGGGCCCGAGCTCGTCGGCGAAGACGCCCTCGGCGCACGCGCGACAATCCTGCAATTCAGCACTGACTTCTGCACCCGCTGCCCCGAGGTTCACCGCGACCTGGGCGACGTTGCCGACGCGCGGGTTGGCGTGACACACCTGGATGTTGACCTCACCCACCGGCCCGATCTCGCCAAGCGTTTTCACGTCTTGCAGACACCCACCACGCTCATCCTCGATCAAGATGGCGTCGTCACGGGCCGCTTCGGCGGGGTGCCGCACCGCAACGTTGTCGAATTCGAACTCGACCGCGTGATCAACGATGAACCCGCCACCGTCTGAACCGACTCGCGGGCCGGCCGGTATCGATGAACGATCGTCGAGGGTGCAGGCCGCGGTCATGTCGGTACTCCTCCTCGGCGCCGTGTGGCTCGCGGCGACCGGCCTTTCGGCCGCGGCGGCAGTCCGCACGTTCGGCTGGTTCGCGTACCAGCCAATTGCCGACCGGACCTTCACCCCGGCCAGCGGGAGCACGTGGGCGTTGACCGAGGCATCCATCACCGCTCGCGCCCTCGACCCGGCGTGCATCCTCATGATCATCGCCGCGGCGCTCCTCCTCTGGAACACCGTGTCGCCGCGCACACAGCCGGTGAACGTGCTCTTCGAACGCCTCATCGCACCCCGACTCGCGCCCGCCCGAACGGTGCACAGCTACACATCGGTGCGTGTAGCCCCACGGCTCGGCCTCGCAATCACCGCGCTCGGCGTCGTCCTCCACATCGCCGGCGTGCCCCTCGCGCTGCTCATCGCCGCGGTGCTCGCGTTTGTGGCGAGCTTCTTGAAAGCTGCGTTTGGCTTGTGCCTCGGATGCCAGCTCTCGATGGTCCTGACGCGCGCCGGCCTGCGCGGTTAGGCTGACCGTATCTGCGCGCCGTGCGCGGAGACAACGATGGAGGCACTCATGAGCGTGACCAGCGAAGCAACAAGCATCTGGCAGGGATCATTGGCCGCAGGGTCGGGAACGGTCAACCTCGACTCTTCGGGTTCAGGCACGTTCGAGGTGAACTGGAAGGCCCGCTCGGAGGGGTCGTCGACGACGACCACGCCCGAGGAACTGCTTGCCGCCGCCCACGCGGCGTGCTTTTCAATGGCACTCTCGAACGCGCTCACCAGCAACGGCACACCGCCCGAGTCGATCCAGGCAACCGCCTCGGTGACATTCAAGCCGGGCACCGGAATCACGGGCAGCCACCTGCTTGTCAACGCGATCGTGCCTGGCCTCAGCCCGGCCGACTTTGACCGTCTCGCGAACGATGCCAAGACCAACTGCCCCGTCTCGCGCGCGCTGACCGGTGTCGCGATCACACTCGAGGCGACGCTTGCCTAAAGCGGGCGAGCACCGCGCCGCGCCGGCTCCGCAAAACGGGAGCGGGCGCGGGCGCGGCAGCGGGCGCGTGGTGGTGGCCGGGGCATCCGGGCTCATCGGCACGGCGCTCGTCGAGAGCCTGCGCGCCGACGGTGTCGAGGTGCACACGCTGGTGCGACGGCCCCCCGCCGCGCCGGACGAGCATGAATGGTTGCTCGACGACACCCCGCTTGACCCAGCCGTGCTCGACGGCGCCGCCGCGGTGGTATCGCTCGGGGGTGCGAACATTGGGCGCATCCCATGGACGCCTGCGTACAAGCGCGAACTTCTTGCATCGCGGATGCGTGGAACCGGCACCATTGCCCGCGCGGTCCGCGCGCTTGGCGCCGATGCTCCCGCACTGCTGAGCGCGTCTGCCGCCGGCTATTACGGTTCGCGGCCCGGCGAAGTGCTCGATGAGGCGTCGACACGAGGCCGCGGATTCATGTCGGATCTTGTCGCGCACTGGGAGGCGGCGGCCCTCGGTGCCGGCGAGCATGCCAGGACGGTTCTGCTGCGCACCGCGCCGGTTGTGCACGCGAAGGGTGTGCTCGCACCGATGATCCGGCTCACGATGCTGGGCGCGGGTGGCCCGCTCGGCCGCGGCACGCAGGCGTGGCCATGGATCTCGCTCGATGACGAGGTGCGCGCGATTCGCTTCGCGCTCGATCACGAGCTGGCAGGGCCGATCAACCTGACAGGCCCGACGAGGGCCACCGCGAATGACCTCGGCTTCGCGCTTGCCGTTGGCCTGAACCGCCCATTTTTGCTCCGTGCCCCCGCGTTTGCGCTCCGCGCCGCGCTCGGCCGAGACCTGGCCGACGGCCTCCTCCTCGCGGACGCGCACGTCGTACCCGAGGCGCTGCACGCGGCGGGTTTCACGTTCACGCACCACCGCGTCGAAGCCGCCGTCGCCGCGGCGATCGACGCTATGCGCGCTCGAGCTTGATCGCGTTTCGTACCGCCGAGCGGGCACGCTTGCGATCGCCCGCGGCGTCGTAGGCAAGCCCAAGGCGGTACCAGGCACGCCAGTCGTCTGGGTGGGCGGTGGCGTCATCGCGATATCGCGGGAATGCGGCATCCGCATCGTCTCTGATGACACGGCCGCTGGTACGAACCGCGACCTCCTCATCAGGAAGCCCACCCTCGCTCTCGAGCCGACGGCCAAGTCGCGCCGCCGCCGAGCCGAACATCAGCTCGCGCACGATGCCCCAGATCCCAATGAGCGGCAATACGATCAGCGACACGCCCATCGTGACCGCCACCGGGTCGCCGGTGCCGATGAGCGCAACCGCACGCCCGCCCACGAGCACAATGTAGAGGGCCAGGAGAGCCGTCATGATGACGACGCCGATGCGGGCGCTCATGCGGAGAACGTGCCGGAGGCCTGGCCGCCGGGAGCCGCACCGTCGTCGATGTCGGGGCCGGGCCCCGGTGCGCCGACGCGAAGGCCGATGTCAATGAAGCTGTCGAGCCCCACCACGACGCCCGACGCCCGTACCGTTTCGCGCATCGCCAGGCTGATGCCCGGTGCGTAGGCAGCGGCCGGTGTGGTCGTGTCGTGCGCGATCGTGAGGGTCTCGCCCGGCGCGCCGAAGACGACCTGCTGCCGGGCCGCGACTCCCTGCAGACGCAGCGAATGAATCGGGATGCTCGCCACCTGCTGGCCGCGGGCACGCTGGTCGCCGTGGGGCGCCTCGACGGGGCCCGCCTCGCTCCGGGCGTCGGCCATCAGCTCGGCGGTGCGCACCGCGGTGCCGCTCGGCGAGTCGATCTTCGTGTTCGGGTGCGTTTCGACGATTTCGATCGACGAAAAAAACGGCGCGGCCGCGGCTGCAAGCGCGCTGCCGATCACCGAGCCGAGCGAAAAGTTTGGGATAAACACGGCGGGCGAACCCGACGCTGCCACCAGCGGACGCACGAGCGCGATGCGCTCCGCGGACCAGCCTGAAGTGCCGACCAGAATGGGGATGCCGCGTTCAACCGCCGCGCGCACCACATCGACACTCGACGCAGGCGTCGACACATCGACCACGAGGTCTGCGCCGTCGAGTTCGCTCAGCGCGCTCCGCGAACCAAGGAGTGCGTGCTCTTCATACCCCGGTTCTGCTGCGATCACCGCACGAACGATCGTGCCGAGTTTTCCTGAGGCGCCGACGATGGCCACGCGAGTCGTCATGCCCCCAGTCTATGCGCGCTGGCTAAGCTCGCTTTATGGTCGCATTTCGCCCGTCTTCACCCGCCGCCGACGATGCGCATGAGCTCCTCGCCGAATACTTCGCTATTCGCGCACAGACCTTTCCCGCGAGCCAGGGCGTCTACACCACAACCTTCCCCGACCCCGCGGCCTTCGAGCCACCGGTCGGGGTCTTCGTGATCGCCGACGCGAACATGGCCGCGCCCGCCGACGGTCCACTTCGCGCGGTGGGATGCGGCGGCATTCGTCGCGTCGCCGATGGCCCGCACGGGCCGCGCTACGAGGTGAAGCACCTCTACCTGCGTCCCGAAACGCGCGGGCACGGGTGGGGTCGGCTCTTGCTCGATGACCTCGAGCGGCGCGCGCGCGAGTTCGGTGCCACGGAGCTCGTGCTCGACACACATCACACGCTCGAGGCGGCCGGCGGGCTCTATGCCACGAGCGGCTTCACGGCAATTGAGCCCTATAACGAAAATCCGAATGCGACGCGTTGGTACGGAAAGCGCCTGAGCTGACGCGGCATCGCCTGCTGCGGCGGCATCCCTGCTGGGGCGGCACCGACTGCTTAGACCGGCACCAACTCGGGCATGCCCGTGCGCAGCTCGAATGGGAGATGCGCGAGGTCGTTGTGCGTGAGGAGGCTCCACGGCCGCCCGGGGCGCTGCGCGAGCACGGTGAGCCCGCAGTTTGCCTGGTTCAACGTCATCCACCGCCACTCGGGAGCCCCGAGCACCTCGCGCACAAACCAGGCGATCACCGAATTGTGGGTGATCACGAGGTCGTGCGCTTCGTCGGCGCTGCGCGCGAGAAACTCGCTCACGGCGTCGGCCATCTGCGCGCGACCGGCCTCGACCTCGTCTTCGGTGATCGAGCCGAAAAATGGTTCAAAAATCGTGGGGGTCTCGGGCGTCATGCCCGTTGGGACGCAGTCGAATAGCAGCGAGGAAGGCTCAACCGTGATCGCCGGCATCCGCTCAGCGACGATGCGTGCGGTGTCTGCAGCGCGCTGCAGCGGCGAGTGCCAAACATGATTCAGCGGCACCCCGCTGAGCCGGTCTGCAATGAGTGCCGCCTGCCGCTGGCCGCGAGGAGAAAGGGGCCCGTCAGCGAGGCCGTGCGCCGCGTCCTGTTGTTCGCCATGGCGCACCAGGTAGAGGTAGTTGGTCAAGATGCTCACTTCGTTGTCGGGCAGTTCGCACCCGGAGGCACCCTTCCACCCTACGTCAGCGCTCCGACAATTCAGCTGAATTGTGTCGCACTGCGGCGCACCGGCGCACGTGATTCGGGAGGCCGGGGCCCCGGCGTTCACTCGCCCGCGCGGGTCAGCTCTGCCAAATTTGCACGACTCAGGCGAACCCCGACGCCCTGCACGAGCTCGTCGACGTGCAGCGTTTCGAAGGCGCTCACGATCGGTGCGACGACACCGCGCTGGGCAAGCACCCACGCGAGCGCGATCGCCGCGACGGGAACGCCCCGCTCTTCTGCCACCGCGTCCATCGCCCGGAGCACCCGCGTACCGCGGCGGTTGAGGTTGCTCCGTAGTTGCACGCTGCGCGCGCCCTGCCCGAGCCGCGAACGCGTGCGGTGGCGGCCCGAGAGAAATCCGTGCTCCAGGGAGTGCGTCGGCGTCACCGCCATGCCCTGCGCGCCGGTCACGAGGCGAAGATCACCCTCGAACGGCTTGCGGTTGAGCAGGCTGTAGTGCGTCTCGAGCACCGAAATGCGCGGGTAGCCGGCTGAGACCAGAATGCGAGCCTCAACGAGCCGCTCGGCGCTGAATCGCGATGCGGCGAGATAACGAATCTTGCCCGACTCGAGGAGCCACTCACACGTCGCGAGGGTGTCTTCGAGGTTGCTCGTGCTGTCTTGCCCGTCGAGGTAGAGCACATCGATGCGGTCGGTGCCGAGCCTCGTCAGCGAGGCCTCTACCGAGCGGACGAGGTTGACCGACCCCAGTCCGGGGTTGTCGGCGTGCCCGCCCACGCGGGTCGCCAACACGATGGAGTCACGCAGCCCGCGCCCGCGCATCCACTGCCCGATGATGTGTTCGCTTCGCCCGCCGGCAAAACTGTCGGCGGTCTGCACGATGTTGCCGCCAAGCTCGGTGTAGCGGTCGAGCACGGCGTGACTGCGGGGCTGGCCCAGGTTCCAGCCAAACTCGGAGCCGCCAAGGATGAGCGGAAACACCGACAGGCCGGTCTCGCCGAGCACGGTGCGAACGCCGGTGCCAACACCGGGGCCCTGCACGGGGATGGGGGCAGAGGGATGCGACACGGCGGCGCCGGAAGCGGTGTTTGGCACGGCGCTCTCGGCGGGAGTACCGGTGTGAGTTGCGCTCATCCCTCCCCC
The DNA here is from genome assembly GCA_029777095.1 of Actinomycetes bacterium. Classification (GTDB taxonomy): domain Bacteria; phylum Actinomycetota; class Actinomycetes; order Actinomycetales; family Microbacteriaceae; genus Microbacterium. Next base: position 20,177 of record JAKOTS010000112.1, read on the forward strand.
TTACTGCTGAGCTGCGGCGTCTCGGCACGAGCTCGTAACTTTCTGCGACGCGCCCCTGCCACGTACTTTCGAGGGTAAGCCACCGCCCGAAGTCGATGGGTCTTCGAAGGCCCCGCCACCCGCGAGTTTCAATAACACTTTGGTTACGATCGAACGAAAAAGTCCCGGTGTCCCCCATAAGGAGGACACCGGGACTTCAGATCACGTGACTACGCTTCGGCGGGAGCCTCTGCGGTCGCGGGAGCCTCGGCAGCTGCCTCGGCCTCTTCGACAACGGGCTCAAGCGAAAGCTTGCCACGGTCATCGATCTTCGTGATGCGGACGAGAATCTTCTGGCCGACACCGAGCACGTCTTCGACGTTCTCGACTCGCTTGCCACCGGCAAGCTTGCGGACCTCGCTGACGTGCAGCAGGCCGTCCTTGCCGGGCAGAAGCGAAACGAATGCACCGAAGGTCGCGATCTTCACGACCGTACCCAGGAACTGCTCGCCAACCTCGGGGTTGGTCGGGTTCGCGATCGCGTTGACCTGCGCGCGAGCTGCCTCGGCCGAAGGACCATCGACAGCGCCGATGTAGACGGTGCCGTCTTCTTCGATCGAGATCTGTGCGCCGGTCTCGTCCTGGATCGCGTTGATCGTCTTGCCCTTGGGGCCGATCAGCTCACCAATCTTGTCGACGGGGATCTGGACGCTGATGACGCGAGGCGCGGTCGGCGCCATCTCGTCGGGTGCGTCGATCGCAGCGTTGATCACGCCGAGGATCGTGAGACGCGCGTCGCGAGCCTGCTGGAGCGCGGCAATAAGGACCGAGGTCGGGATGCCGTCGAGCTTCGTGTCGAGCTGAATAGCCGTGACGAAGTCGCTGGTGCCCGCAACCTTGAAGTCCATGTCGCCAAGTGCGTCTTCTGCACCCAGGATGTCGGTCAGTGCGGCGTAGCGCGTCTGGCCGTCAACTTCGTCAGAGACGAGGCCCATGGCGATACCCGCGACAGCTGCGCGCAGCGGCACACCGGCGTTGAGCAACGACAGGGTCGATGCGCAGACCGAACCCATCGACGTCGAACCGTTGGAGCCGAGCGCCTCAGAGACCTGACGGATGGCGTAGGGGAACTCCTCGCGGCTGGGCAGCACCGGCACGAGGGCGCGCTCGGCGAGGAAGCCGTGCCCGATCTCGCGACGCTTGGGGCTGCCAACGCGACCGGTCTCACCGGTCGAGTACGGCGGGAAGTTGTAGTGGTGCATGTAGCGCTTGTGCGTGATCGGCGACAGCGAGTCGATCTGCTGTTCCATCTTCAGCATGTTCAGCGTGGTGACACCCAGGATCTGGGTCTCGCCGCGCTGGAAGATTGCCGAACCGTGCACGCGCGGGATGACCTGCACCTCTGCGTCGAGCGGACGGATGTCAGCGAGGCCGCGGCCGTCCATGCGGACGCCCTCGGTGAGGATGCGACCGCGAACGATCTTCTTGGTGACGGACTTGTACGCAGCCGAGAACTCAGCAGCGGCAGCAGCCGACAGCTCGCCCGCCTCGATGGCCGCGACAAGCTCAGCCTTGACGGCATCCTTCAGCGCGTCATCGGCGTCCTGACGCTCGACCTTCTCGGCGATCTGGTAGATCGGCACGAGCTTGTCGTAGGCGCGGCCCTCGACGAAGTTGTACGTCTCGTCGCTGTAGGGCAGGAAGACCGGGAAGTCCTTGATCGGCTTGGCTGCGGTGTGCGCGACAACGTTCTGCGCGGCGACGAGCTGCTTGATGAAGGGCTTGGATGCCTCAAGGCCCTCGGCCACAACCTGCTCGTTGGGCTTGGTGGCGCCAGCCTTGATGAGGTTCCAGCTGCCTTCGGTAGCTTCGGCCTCAACCATCATGATCGCGACGTCGTCGTTGCCATCGGCGTCGGTGACAACGCGACCGGCGACGATGATGTCGAACACAGCTTCTTCGAGCTGCGTGACGTTCGGGAACGCGATCCACTGGTCGGCGGTCTCACCCTGGCCGGGCATGAGCGCGAGGCGCACGCTGGCGATGGGGCCCGAGAACGGGAGACCCGAGATCTGGGTCGACAGCGACGCGGCGTTGATCGCCAGCGCGTCGTAGAACTCGCCGGGTGCAATCGAGAGGACCGTGATAACGATCTGGACCTCGTTGCGGAGTCCGTCGACGAACGACGGGCGCAGCGGCCGGTCGATCAGACGGCACACCAGGATGGCTTCGGTCGACGGGCGACCCTCGCGCCGGAAGAACGAACCGGGGATCTTGCCGGCAGCGTACGAACGCTCTTCGACGTCAACGGTCAGGGGGAAGAAGTCGAAGCCCTCGCGGGGGTGCTTGCCGGCGCTCGTGGCCGACAGGATCATCGTTTCTTCGTCGATGTATGCCGCAACAGCACCCTGAGCCTGCTGGGCGAGGCGCCCGGTCTCAAAGCGGATCGTGCGGGTGCCGAAACGGCCGTTATCAATAACAGCCTCGGCGAATGTGATTTCAGGACCTTCCAAGAGGTCTCTCCTTCTTTGTTTTAGCTCGCGCCCCCGTATGGGACGCGAGCGTACGAAGGAGCAGGGAACAGACAGTTTCAGCACACTCGATGACGTGTCGCGCCTGCGCTGGTCACCTGTGGTCGTTCACCAGGACACAAACAAAACGCGCACTGGGAAATCACCACGGGAGACCAGCATCCTGCCAGCCTGCTCCATGAGCTCATATTCAATTGAGCAATTGCCCATAGGCAACCTCCCCGAGCTTACCAGCCTGGCCTCCAAAACCGCTTGCGAGCTAGGCTGAGCCCATGAGCAGCGATGAGACAACCGAGAACAGCGGCGCCTCCGACGACGTGAAGCGCAAGTTCCGCGAGGCGCTGGAGAAGAAGAACAACAGCCAGCGCAAGGGCGAGGCCCACCTTGAAGGTTCATCCGGGGCGCAGGGCGTCCACGGCCCGGCCGGACACAAGCGCGAGTTCCGCCGCAAGAGCGGATAACCAATCCACCTGGACGAGGCCCCGAACCACACGGGCACGTCCCAAAACACAGCGGCCCGCGGCGATGCAGAACATGCACCGCCGCGGGCCGCTGTGTTCGGGATTAGCCTTGGGGCATGTCGACCTCGTCTTCAGTTCCTGCACAACCCCGCCCGCCGCACGAAGAGCACCTCGGTCTTGCGACCGGTGTGATTCGCACGATTGAAGGGCGCACCGAGGCCGGGAGCGAGCTGCCGGCCGAACTTCGCGCCGATGTCCGCCTCCTCGGCGATTTGCTCGGCCGAGTGTTGGCCGAACAGGGCGGCGGCGACCTGCTCGCCGACGTCGAGCAGCTGCGCACGCTCACGATCCGTGCATTCGACGGCGGGCCGGGCGCGTTCGACGAGGCGGAGGCGCTCGTCGAATCGTTCACGATCGCCCGCGCCGACGAGGTCGCCCGCGCCTTCACCTGCTACTTCCACCTCGTCAACCTCGCCGAGGAACACCACCGCGTCCGCGTGCTGCGCCAGCGCGACACTCGGATCTTGCCGCAAGAAGACACGATCGCGAAGGCGATCGCCACGCTCACCCGCGAGGTTGGCGGCGATACCGCGACCGAGCGCGTCGATGCGCTTCGCTTTCACCCCGTCTTCACCGCGCACCCCACCGAGGCCCGGCGCCGTGCGGTCTCGACCTCGATCCGGAGGATCAGCGAGATCCTCGCCGAGTGCGAAGGCGCCCTGACCGGCCCCAGCGCCGTGGGCCACCGCCGGCGCCTGCTCGAAGAGATCGACACCCTGTGGCGCACGGCTCCCCTGCGCGCCGAAAAGCCCGCGCCCGTCGACGAGGTCCGCACCGTCATGGCCGTGTTCGACGAGACCCTCTTCACCGTGATTCCGCAGGTCTACCGGCGGCTCGATGAGGCATTGCAGGGCGGCAACTCCGGTCGCACCGCGCCCGTTGCGCGCTCGTTCATTCGCGTCGGCTCCTGGATCGGTGGCGACCGCGACGGGAACCCGTTCGTGACGGCGAAGGTCACCCGCAGGGCGGCCGTGATTGCATCAGATCACGTGCTCCGCGGCCTCGAGCGCGCGGCATCCCGAATCGGACGCTCGCTCACGCTCGGCACCGATACGACGCCGTTGGATGCCGCAGCCCAGGGCCTGCTCAACAGCATGGCCGCAGCCGACGAGGCCGCGGCGGCCGACATCGAGAAGCGCTCCCCCGGCGAACCGCACCGCAGCCTGCTCCTGCTCATCGCCCGGCGCATCGACGCGACCCGCACCCGGAACGCCGACCTTGCCTATGGCGACCCCGAAACGCTCCTGCACGACCTGCGCGTGCTGCAGGCGTCGCTGCTTCAGGCCGGCGCCGCGCGTCACGCATTCGGCGAGCTGCAGCACCTGATTTGGCAGGTCGAGACCTTCGGGTTCCACCTCACCGAGTTGGAGGTGCGACAGCACTCACAGGTGCACGCGACGGTGCTCGAAGAGCTTGGCCGGGGCGAGGCATCCAGTGACCTTGCGATCGAAGTGCTCGACGTCTTTCGTGCGATCGCGTTTGTGCAGCACCGTCACGGCCCCCGCGCCGCCGGTCGCTATATCGTCTCGTTCACGCGGTCGGCCGACGATCTTGCCGCCGTCTATCGCCTCGCGGAGCACGCCGCCACCGGTGCCGTGCCCGGCCCGGTGCTCGATGTGATTCCACTGTTCGAGACGTTTGCCGATCTGCAGGCGGCCCCGCGGATCCTCGACGAGATGCTCGCGATGCCCGAGGTCGCGAAGCGCCTCGCCCAGACCGGTCGCCGCGTCGAGGTCATGCTCGGCTACAGCGACTCGTCGAAAGACGTCGGCCCGGTCGCGGCCACGCTCGCGCTGTACGAGGCGCAGGAGAAGATTGCCGCCTGGGCCCGCGAAAACGACATCGCGCTCACGCTCTTTCACGGTCGCGGCGGTGCGCTTGGCCGCGGTGGCGGGCCCGCGAACGTCGCGATTTTGGCGCAGCCCCCGCACTCGGTCGATGGACGGTTCAAACTCACCGAGCAGGGCGAAGTGATTTTCGCTCGCTATGGCGACCCCGACATCGCCCGCCGCCACATCGAGCAGGTCGCCTCCGCAACGCTGCTCGCGTCGGCGCCCTCCACCGAGGAGCGAAACGCGAGCGCGGCGCGAGATTTCGCGCAGATGGCGGCCACGATGGATGCCGCATCCCGCGTCCGCTTTTTCGAACTCGTGCACGCCGAGGGCTTCGCCCCGTGGTTTGCCACGGTGACGCCGATGGAGGAGGTCGGGCTTCTGGCCCTCGGTTCGCGGCCCGCACGCCGCGGGCTGTCGGTGGAATCACTCGAAGACCTGCGCGCGATTCCGTGGGTGTTCGCGTGGACACAGGCGCGCGTCAACCTCACCGGCTGGTTCGGGCTTGGCAGCGCGCTCGAGGCCGTCGGCGACACCGAGCAGCTGCGCACCGCGTATGCCCGCTGGCCGCTGTTTCGCACGATGGTCGACAACGTCGCGATGAGCCTTGCCAAGACCGACTCGCGGATCGCGAGGCGCTACCTCGCCCTCGGCGATCGCGACGACCTGGCCGAGCTCGTGATGCAGGAGATGAGCCTCACGCGAAGCTGGGTCGCGCGCATCACCGGCGGCGACGAACTGCTCGATGACAAGCCCGTGTTGCAGCGCGCAGTGAAGATGCGCAGTCCCTATGTCGATGCGCTCTCGCTCATGCAACTGCGTGCGCTGCGGGGCCTGCGCGGCGTCTCTGCCGAAGGCCGGGCCGCGGCCGAAGGCGCCGGTGCTGCGGGCGATGGTGGGGCTGCGGCATCCACCACACAGCTGCAACGACTCTTGTTACTGACTGTGAATGGGGTTGCCGCGGGCCTACAAAACACCGGATAATCGCTATTTGTTGCATGCGCGCGGGACCACCGCACGCCCTGCGACGAAGCATCGCCCGACGCGCCGGTAAGATCGGGATGCGCGCGAGGTTGGATGACACAATCGTCCCTCGCGTGGAAAACCTCCCGGCTCCACAGAAAGCTTCACCGTGTCTGACGCCCGTCCCTCCATCACGTCCACCCTGCCGACGCTCCCCTCCGCCGTTCGCGATGTCTACGCCCAGGCGATGTTGCGCAACCCGCATGAGCCCGAGTTCCACCAGGCGCTGCACGAGGTCCTCGACTCGATTGCACCCGTGATTGAGCGGCACCCGGAGTTCGCAGAGGCCGGCATTCTGGAGCGCCTCGTCGAGCCCGAGCGCCAGATCATGTTCCGCGTGCCGTGGATCGACGACACGGGCCGCCTGCGGGTCAACCGTGGCTTCCGCGTGCAGTTCAACTCGGCGCTCGGCCCGTACAAGGGCGGCATCCGCTTCCACTCGTCGGTGAACCTCTCGATCATGAAGTTCCTCGGTTTCGAGCAGATCTTCAAGAACGCGCTCACCGGTCAGGGCATCGGCGGCGCAAAGGGTGGCAGCGACTTCGATCCGCACGGCCGTAGCAGCGGCGAGGTCATGCGCTTCTGCCAGTCGTTTATGAGCGAGCTGTATCGCCACATTGGCGAGCACACCGATGTGCCGGCTGGCGACATCGGCGTGGGCGGCCGCGAGATCGGCTACATGTTCGGTCAGTACCGCAAGATCACGAACCGCCACGAGTCGGGTGTCTTCACCGGCAAGGGTGTCGGCTGGGGCGGCGCGCAGGTGCGCACCGAGGCCACCGGCTACGGCGCGGTGTTCTTCGCCGAAGAAATGCTCGGCACCCGCGGCGACAGCATCGCGGGCAAGCGCGTGGCAGTCTCGGGCTCGGGCAACGTCGCGATCTACGCAATCGAGAAGGTCACGCAGCTCGGCGGCATCCCCGTCACCGCATCCGACTCGACCGGGTACATCGTCGACGACGCCGGTATCGACATCGAGCTCCTCAAGCAGGTCAAGGAGCAGGATCGCCTGCGCATTTCGGAGTACGCGGCACGCCGCCCGAGCGCACGCTTCGTTGAGGGCGGCAACGTTTGGGAGGTTCCAGTCGACGTTGCAGTGCCGAGCGCCACGCAGAACGAGCTGAGCCCGACCGACGCTGAGACCCTCATCGCAAACGGCGTGCTCGCCGTTGCCGAAGGCGCAAACATGCCCTGCTTCCCGGGCGCGATCGCCGCGTTCCAGGCCGCCGGTACGCTGTTCGCCCCCGGCAAGGCAGCCAACGCTGGTGGCGTGGCGACCTCGGCGCTCGAGATGAGCCAGAACCACTCGCGTCAGCGTTGGAGCTTCGATGACAGCGAGACCCGACTGCGCGACATCATGCGCAACGTGCACACCGCAGCCTTCGATGCGTCCGAGCGCTATGGCGCCCCCGGCGACTACGTCCTCGGTGCCAACTCGGTTGCGTTCGAGCGCGTTGCCCAGGCAATGCTTGCGCAGGGTGTGATTTAGACCCCGCCGGGGCGCCTGTGCGCCCCGGCTTACACAGTTGACGCCGGCGACCCCGCCGGCGTTGCTGTTTCTGCGGGCAGCGGGAAGAGCTGGTCAAGAAACTGGCCCACCCAGGCGATCAGCTCAAGATCCGGAAGCGGCTCATCGACCGGCGACCCCGGGCCGAACCCTCCCGCGCCTGCTGCCGCCTTGCGCGGCATTGGCACCACGAGCGCGTCGCCGCCGGCAAGCAGCTTCGCCTTCGGGTAGAGCCGCTGCAGGCGCACTCGCAGCGAGTCGGGCAGGTGGGCGGGCGCGATCCGCAGGTTCGAGCCCATCGCGATCACATCGGTCAGGCCGACGCGCTGCGCGCGCTGACGAAGCCGCGAGACCGCGATCAGGTTCGTCACGTCTTCGCTTGGCTCGCCATAGCGGTCGCGCAACTCTTCCACCACGAGGTCAATCTGCTCGGCGGGCGCATTCGCCGTCGAGGCGCTCGAGAGCTTCTGGTAGGCCTCGAGCCGCAGCCGCTCGCTGTCGATATATGTTTCGGGAATCCGGGCGGCCACCGGCAGCTCAAGCCGCAGTTCGGGCGGGCCCTCGGCCACATCGCCGCGGAATGTCGAGACCGCCTCGCCAATCATGCGCAGGTAGAGGTCGAAACCGACGCCCGCGATGTGGCCGGCCTGTTCGGCGCCGAGCATATTGCCCGCGCCGCGAATCTCAAGATCTTTCAGGGCGACTTGGATGCCGCTGCCAAGGTCGTTGTGGATCGCAATCGTCTTCAACCGGTCGGCGGCAACCTCGCCGATCGGCTTGACCTCGTCGTAGAGGAAGTAGGCGTACGCGCGATCGCGCCCGCGCCCCACGCGTCCGCGGAGCTGGTGGAGCTGCGAGAGCCCATATTTGTCGGCGCGGTCGATGATGATCGTGTTCGCGTTCGAGATGTCGAGTCCGGTCTCGATGATCGTCGTGCACACCAGCACATCCGACTTTCGCTCCCAGAAGTCGTCGACAACCTGCTCGAGGGAATGCTCACCCATCTGGCCGTGGGCGACGGCAACGCGGGCCTCGGGCACGAGCTCCGCGATCTGCTTTGCCACGCGGTTGATGCTCGAGACGCGGTTGTGCACGAAGAACACCTGGCCTTCGCGCAGGAGTTCGCGCCGGATCGCGGCGGCGATCTGCTTGTCGTTGCGGGGCCCGACGAACGAAAGGATCGGGTGGCGGTCCTCGGGCGGGGTGGCGAGCGTCGACATTTCACGGATGCCGGTGACAGCCATCTCGAGCGTGCGAGGGATGGGGGTCGCGCTCATCGCGAGGATGTCGACGTTGGTCTTCATCTTCTTGAGCTTGTCTTTATGCTCGACGCCGAAGCGCTGCTCCTCGTCGATGATCATGAGCCCAAGGTCTTTGAACTGCACCTGCTCGGTGAGGATTCGGTGCGTGCCGATGACCATGTCGACCGAGCCGTCGGCGAGGCCCTTGATCGTCTCGCGGGCTTCGCGGTCGCTCTGGAAGCGCGAGAGCGCGCGCACGCGCACGGGGAACCCAGCGAAGCGCTCGGTAAACGTGGCGTGGTGTTGTTTGACGAGCAGCGTGGTCGGCACAAGCATTGCGACCTGCTTGCCCTCTTGGATGGCTTTGAAAGCCGCCCGCACTGCCACCTCGGTTTTGCCGAAGCCGACGTCACCGGCAAGGAGGCGGTCCATCGGGATCGGCCGCTCCATGTCGGCCTTCACCTCGTCGATGGTCTGCAGCTGGTCGAGGGTCTCTGCGAACGGGAACGCCTCCTCGAGCTCTCGTTGCCAGGGCGTGTCGGGACCGAAGGCGTATCCCTTTGCCGACATACGTGCCGAATACAGCTTGACGAGCTCGACCGCAATGTCGCGAACGGCCTTGCGGGCCTTGCCCTTGGCCTGCGCCCAGTCGCTGCCGCCCATCTTCGACAACGCCGGCGCCTCGCCGCCGACGTAGCGCGAGAGCAGGTCGAGCTGGTCCGTCGGAACGTAGAGCTTGTCGCCGGGGAATCCGCGCTTCGAAGGCGCGTACTCGACGACAAGATACTCACGCATGCTCTTGACGGCATGTCTTCCACCAGACGACACTTCGCGCTGCACGAGCTCGACGAACTTGCCGATGCCGTGGGTCTGGTGCACGACGTGGTCATCGGCCTTCAGCTGGAGCGGGTCGACGACGTTCTTGCGCCGGCTCGCGAGCTTCTTGACGACGCGCGAGTCGTTGCTGATGGTCCGACCGTAGAAATCTGATTCGGTGAGCACCGACAGGCGCGCCTCGGCAGATTCGAAGCCCGCCTCGATCGTCGCAGTGAGCAGGTGCACGATGCCCGGCTCGGGTGCGGCATCCAATCGTTCGACGATGCGGGCACCAATCCCCCGCTCCGCGAGCACATCGCGCGCGCGTTCGAGGAGGCCAATACCGGGAGCCGCAACTACGACCGCCCATCCCTCGGCCACGCGCCTGCCCACGTGCTCGGTTGCACCCTCGACGTTGCCGTGAAACGAGGGCACCGCCGTGCTCGCGATGCGCACGTATGGATCGTCGGTGAGCTCGCGACTGAGCACATCGGATGCCCCGGCCCCGCCATCTACTGCGCCGTCGCCGTCGTCGCTGCCGCTCCCGGTGCCGGTACCGTCGCCCAGCCCCGCGCCACTGTCGAACGTGCTGAGGGTCCACCAGACGCCGCCGCGCGCAACCGTGGATTCACGCAGGCGCGGGAGCGAGAGGAAGTCGCCATCAGAGAGGTCGATTGGCGCCTGCGCGCCGGCCGTCGCGGCACTCCAGGCCGCGCTCAAAAATTCGCGATTCGTTTCGCCGAGGGTGATCGCTCGGCCGACCGCGCGCTCCGGATCAAGCAGTGCTACCGCGGTGCCCTCGGGCATGTAGCGCGTGATCGGCACCAGGCCGTCGGTCAGCGCCGGGGTCAGCGACTCCATGCCCTCGACGGGAATGCCCTCGGCAAGCTTTTCGAGCATGCCGGCAAGGCTCGGAAACTCGCCCTGCATCGCGCGCGCACGCTGGCGCACCGAATCGGTCAGCAGTAGCTCGCGGCTCGGCATCACGACAACGCTCGTGATCTCTTCAGACAGCGAGCGCTGATCGGCGACGGAGAACGCACGGATCTGCTCGACCTCGTCGCCGAAAAACTCGATGCGATAGGGGTGCTCCGCCGTCGGCGGGAAGATATCGAGGATGCCGCCACGCACAGCAAACTCGCCGCGGCGCGAGACCATGTCGACGCGGCCGTATGCGAGCAGCACGAGCTGGCCGGCAAGCGCCGTGAGCTCAAACCCGCGCGCGCCAACGCGCAGCTCGAGGGGTTCGACATCGCCGAGCCCCTGGGCGATCGGCTGAATCGCACCGCGCACCGAGGCCGTCACGACCAGCGGTGCGGCGCCGTCCCACGTGGTCATCGCTCGAAGCACGGCAAGGCGACGGCCCACGATCTCTGGGCTCGGGCTCAGGCGTTCATGGGGCAGGGTCTCCCACGCAGGAAAATGCAGCACGGTCGCCTCGGGCATCATCGCGGCGAGCGCCGGGCCGAGCGACTCCGCACGGCGCCCCGTGGGGGCAATCGCCAGGAGCGCGGCAGGCAAGCCCCGCTCGATCCGGCGAGCAAGGAGGGCCGAGAGTAGCGGCGCGTCCGCGCCATCCACCATCGAAAAGTCGGCGTCAACCTGCGCCATCGACAGGGCGCTGCGGACGGTGTCACCCGTCGCCAACGCATGCACAATTCCGGACACACTCACTGGGGAAGTCTACGTGAATGCGGGCACGGCGCGCCCCGGCTCAGGCCTTCGGTGCGTGGTGCCGCTGCTGCGCCGCGGTGAGCCCTTCGTCGATGATGTGCTCGACCGCGTCGGCCGCGTCGGCAACCAGGAGCGGGAGGTTCTTGCGCTCGGTCGCACCGAACTCACTGAGCACCCAGTCGGCGGGGTCTTGGCGACCGGGCGGCCGGCCAACGCCCACGCGCACGCGGGTGAACTCGGGGGTATCGAGCGCCTTTGCCACATCGCGCACACCGTTGTGGCCGCCGTGGCCACCACCAGTTTTCAGGCGCAAGGTGTCGAAATCGATGTCGAGTTCGTCGTGCACGACGATGACCCGATCGGGTGCGATGCCGTAGAACGCGGCGAGCCCGGCGACGGGACCTCCCGAGACGTTCATGAACGAATTGGGCTTCGCGAGGATCAACTTGGGACCGCCGGGGCGCAACCAGGCTTCCGCGACGCGGGCGTTCGCCTTGTGCGCTTTGAAGTTCGCGCCGTGCCGCTGCGCGAGCTCATCGACGACGAATTGGCCAATGTTGTGGCGCGTTGCCGCGTATTGGGGGCCCGGATTTCCGAGGCCCACCACGAGCCAGGTGTTTCCCACCTGTTCCTCCTTCAAGGACGAAAAATCTTGTGCGGCGCTCGGCGCCTGAGACGACGAAGCCCGCCCCCACCATAACCGTGGGAAGCGGGCTCCGAAGCGTGTCACGTGGTGACTGAATTACTCTGCGTCGTCTGCAGCTGCTTCGTCCTCGGCAGCACCGGCGGGCACCGAGATGCCGACGATCAGGACGTCGGCCTCGTCGACGAGCGTGGCGCCCTTGGGCAGCACGACGTCGGCAGCGAAGATGTGCGCGCCTTCGCCGCGACCCTCGATGTCGACGACAACGTTCTGCGGAATGTGGGTTGCCTCGACCTCGAGCAGGAGGCTCACGGTCTCGAGGTTCGAGATCGTGCCAGGAGCCGACTCACCGGTGACGTGCACGGGCACCTCAACCTGGACGCGCTCGCCCTTCTTCACAACGATGAGGTCGATGTGCTCGATGATCTGGCGCACGGGGTCACGCTGCACGTCCTTGACGAGCGTGAGCTGCTCCTTGTCACCGATCTGGAGGTCGAGCAGGGCGTTTGCGCGACGGATGATCAGGCCGACCTGGTGACCGGGAAGCGCAACGTGCACCGGCTCGGTGCCGTGGCCGTAGATGACGGCGGGAATCTTGCCGTCGGCGCGAAGGCGACGAGCGAAGCCCTTGCCGAAGTTCTCGCGCAGTTCTGCGACGACCTTGTTGTCTTCTGACATTTTCTTACTCCTTCGTGGCCGCCGAAACGGCCAACTGTCTGGACGGGCGGCGATGCCGACCCGAATCTTTGGTGTTCTCAACTCGAACGCAACCGCGTGAGGAGACCCGTCGGGCCCACTTCACCGCGTCGATAACGGATGCCTGACCCTCTCGTTTGCACGAGCGTCGCGGCATCCCTCGCCGAAGTTCAATCACTGAGTCTACCTGCTAGCGTGGGGACATGGATTCAACTCTTGGCACACAGATCATTGTCGGCATCCTCGGCGTCGTCGCCGGCCTCGGTGTGCTCCTCACCGTGTTCGCGTGCTGGTCGCTGGGCCGCGCCAACTACCGGGGCTAATCACATCGCAAGGAGCAATTGTGTCTGAAACCGCTGCACCACACGCATCCGACATCCAGGCAGGCGCTCGCGCGAACATCGGCGTCGTCGGGCTTGCCGTCATGGGCTCCAATCTTGCGCGAAACCTCGCCAGCCGCGAGGGCAACACCGTGGCGATCTTCAATCGCAGCCACGAGAAGACCGAGCACCTGGTCGCGACGCATCCCGAGGCCGGCTTTGCGCCAAGCACGAGTTACGCCGAGTTTGCGGCCTCACTGCAGCGCCCCCGCACCGCGATCATCATGGTCAAGGCCGGCGCCCCCACCGACGCGGTCATCGACTCGCTCGTCGCGGTGTTTGAGCCCGGCGACATCATCGTCGATGGCGGCAACGCGCTGTTCACCGACACCATCCGGCGCGAGCGTGCGGTGCGCGCGACCGGCATCAACTTCGTGGGCGCGGGCATCTCCGGCGGCGAGGAGGGCGCGCTCCTCGGCCCCTCGATCATGCCCGGCGGCTCAGACGAGTCGTGGGTGACCCTCGGCCCGATCCTGCGTTCGATCGCCGCGGTCGCCGAGGGCGAACCGTGCGTCACGCACGTGGGGCACGACGGCTCCGGCCACTTCGTGAAGATGATCCACAACGGCATCGAGTATGCCGACATGCAGCTCATCTCCGAGGCCTACGACCTCATCCGCCACGGCACCGGCAAGACGCCCGCCCAGATCGCCGATATTTTCAGTGAGTGGAACCGCGGCGAGCTCGAGTCGTACCTGATCGAGATCACCGCCGAGGTGCTGCGCCAGATCGACGCCCGCACCGGCGCCCCGCTGATCGACGTCATCCTCGACGAGGCCGGCTCCAAGGGCACGGGCGTGTGGACGGTACAGAATGCGCTCGCGCTTGGCGTTCCCGTTTCGGGTATCGCCGAGGCGGTCTTCGCCCGCTCCCTCTCGTCACACCCCGAGCAGCGACTCGTCTCGGGTAATCTTCCCGGCCCTCAGCAGACACTGACGGTGCCCGACGAGGCGGCCTTCATCGAAGACGTTCGCCTCGCGCTCTATGCCTCGAAGATCGTTGCGTACTCGCAGGGCTTCGACGCGATTCGCGCCGGCGCGATGGAATACAACTGGACCATCGACCTCGGCGCGATCGCCAAAATCTGGCGCGGCGGCTGCATCATCCGCGCCCAGTTCCTCAACCGCATCGCCGACGCCTACGCGGCCGAGCCCGACATGCCCGTGCTGCTCACGGCGCCCTACTTCGTCGAGGCATTCGGCCGGGCGCAGGCAGGGTGGCGCCGAGTCGCTTCGGCGGCAGCGGGCTCCGGCATCCCCGCCCCCGCGTTTTCTTCATCGCTTTCGTACTATGACGGCCTCCGCGCCGACCACCTTCCCGCGGCCCTCGTGCAGGGCCAGCGCGACTTCTTCGGCGCGCACACGTACCGCCGTCGTGACATGGCGGGCACGTTCCACACGCTGTGGTCGGGCGATCGCAGCGAGATCGAAGCAGACGACACGCACTAGCGCCGTATCGCGCCCGCGGTGCGGGTGACGGCTGCCGGAGCCCCGGCATCCGCTCGCCCTACAACCAGCCCTTGGTCTTGAACACCGTGAACAGTGTGACGCTCGAGGCGAGCATCAGCGCGAGCGCCATGGGGTACCCGAACGCCCAGTGCAGTTCCGGCATGAGGTCGAAGTTCATGCCGTAGATGCCGCCGACGAGGGTGGGCGCGAACAGGATCGCTGCCCAGCCCGAGACCTTTTTGACCTGCTCGTTCTGCTGGAGTCCGAGCGCATTCTGCTGCTGGGTCACGATCGTTGAGTGCACGATGAGCGCGTTCTCGAGAATCGCACGGAACGCGGATGCCCGCTCGATCACTCGTATCGCGTGGTCGTGCACATCGCGCAGCGACCGGGCGATTTCAATGTTGATGCCAAAGCTGGCGGCATCCATCTGCAGCCGCTCGAGCATCGGTGTCAGCGGCTCGACCGCGCGTTGAAAGTCGATCACCTCGCGGGCGAGGCCAAAGATACGGAGCGAGATATCGGCGTTGGCGTCGAAGAGGTCGTTCTCGATCTCGTCGATGTCATTCTCAAGCCCCGCGATGACCGGCTGGTAACCGTCGACCACCTCGTCGATGATCGCGTAAAACACGGCCATCGTGCCGTGCCCGAGCAGGTCCGGGCTCGCCTCAAGGCGACGGCGCACGCGGCCGAGGTCGGGCGCTTCGGCATGGCGCACCGTCACGACAAAACGCGGCCCCACAAACACATGTACCTCGCCGAACTCGACCTCCTCGGTCTCGTCGAGGTAGCGGGCCGGCCGCAAGACGACGAACGTGTCGCTGCCGTAGCGCTCGAGCTTCGCGCGCTGATGCCCGGTCAGCGCGTCTTCGATGACCAGTTCGTGGAGGCCCAGCTCGGCGGCAAGCTCGCGCAGCTCTGACTCATCGGGACGGTAGAGCCCGATCCACGCCATCCCGTCGCCCTCGCGCAGCTGCGCGAACGTTTCGTCGAGCGTGCTCGGCGACGCGACTCGGCGCCCGTCCACATAGATCCCGTTGTCAACGATTGCCACGATGCCCCCTTGCACGTTGCCGAAGCCTGCTCTGCCCACTCTAACCACGGCGCGTTCGCGCTCTCAGCAATCACACACCTGATGCATAGAAAGCCCCGCGCGACGTGGGCACAATAGAAGCATGTCCGCTGCCCCCACTCCCCTGCTCCGCGCCGATGGCACACCCGTGCGCGTCCTGCTCGTCGACGATGAGCCGATGCTCACCGACCTGCTGTCGATGGCGCTTCGTATGGAGGGCTGGGTCGTGCAGACCGCGGCGTCAGGTTCTGCCGCACTCGCCGGCGCACAGGAGTTCTTGCCCGACGCGATGGTGCTCGATGTGATGATGCCCGACCTCGACGGCCTTCAGGTGCTTCGACGCCTCCGTGCCGCCGGCAACGATGTGCCGGTGCTGTTTCTGACAGCCCGGGATGCCGTGGGTGATCGCATTGCGGGACTCACGGCCGGCGGCGACGACTACGTGACGAAGCCGTTCAGCCTGGAGGAGGTCGTCGCGAGGCTGCGTGCGCTGATGCGCCGCGCCGGCACCGCGCACAGCGCCGGCGACAATCCCGTGCTCCGCATCGGCGACCTCACGCTCAACGAAGACAGCCACGAGGTCGAGCGTGCGGGCACCCCCATCGATCTGACGGCAACCGAGTTCGAGCTGCTGCGATATCTCATGCGCAATCCGCGCCGCGTGATGTCGCGCGCACAGATTCTCGACCGCGTCTGGAGCTACGATTTCGGCGGCAAATCGAGTGTGGTCGAGCTCTATATCTCGTATCTGCGCAAGAAGATCGATGCCGGTCGCGAGCCCCTGCTCCACACGGTTCGTGGCGCAGGCTACATGATCAAGGCCGCTTGATGTCGCAGGCACCGGCGACCGCGACACCGCCGCCCGCGCGGTGGAGCCTGCAGCGGCGGCTGATGGTGACCGTCGTCGGTATCGTGTCGCTCCTCGTGATTCTCGTCGCACTGACGAGCGCCGCCACCCTCGGCCGCGTGCTTGAGCAGCGCCTTGATTCACAGCTGTGGGCAACGACACAGCGGGTGAATGCACAGCTCGGCGAAAGCACCTTCCCCGCCTACACGACGAATCCGATCGCGATCCTCTCTTCGGGGGCGCAGCCAAGCGGGCTGCTGATCGCGGTCTATTCCGCCGGCACAACCTCCGGCGCATGGATCAGCCCCGAGGGACTCGTGCAGGCACTCGATAGCGCGCAACTGAGCGATCTCGCCAGGGGCGTCACCTCCGGGCCCAGCGGGCCCGCCGATACGGTCGAACTCGGCGGCGACCTCGGCTCGTACCGCATCAGCACGACCCGCACCCCGACATCGATCGCGATCGTGGGCTTGCCGCGCGCCGAGGTGCAACAAACCATCACCGAGTTGCTCGTCACAATCGCGCTGGTGACCGCCGGCGGCCTGCTCGTGCTGGGCGCCGCCACGGCGCTCGTGGTGCAGCTGGGGCTCAGGCCCCTCAAATCGATCGCCGGCACCGCCGCCCGGGTCGCCCGCCAACCGCTCTCGTCCGGGGCCGTCACGATCACCGAGCGGGTGCCGGTCGCCGAGGCCGACCCACGCACCGAGATCGGCCAGGTCGGCGCGGCGCTGAACACCCTGCTCGATCACGTCGACACGGCGCTCGATGACCGGCATGAAACAGAAGAGCGGATGCGCCGATTCGTCGCAGACGCCAGCCACGAGTTGCGCACACCGCTGTCATCGATCCGCGGCTACACCGAGCTGACGCTGAGGGACCCCACGCTCGGCGAGCTCGCCACGGCGTCGCTTGAGCGCATTCAGGCGCAGTCGCTCCGCATGACCACGCTCGTCGAAGACCTGCTCCTGCTCGCGCGACTCGAGGAGGGGCAAGAGCTTGTGTATGGCAGCGTCGACCTGTCGCTCCTGGCGGTCGAGGCCGTCAGCGATGCGCACGCGGCCTACCGCGATCACCGCTTCATGCTCGACGTGCCCGACGCCCCCGTGGTCATCGCCGGCGACGCCTCACGCCTCGCTCAGGTGTTCGCGAATCTGCTCGCAAACGCGGGCACACACAGCCCGCCCGGCACGGCCGTCACGGTCACGGTCGAGCCCCAGGCCGAGTACGTCGTCCTTTCGGTGCGAGATGCTGGGCCGGGCATCGACCCCGAACTTCGCGACGAGCTCTTCGCACGCTTCGCGCGCGCTGATCGTTCGCGCTCTCGCGGCACCGGCGGGTCTGGCCTAGGACTCTCGATCGTGCGCGCGATCGTCGAGGCTCATCACGGGCAGATCACGGTGCAGAGCACGCCCGGCGACACGGTGTTCGCGGTGCGCCTGCCCGTTCGCCGGCCGAACCAGGCCGACGAACCGGCCTAGTCTTCGGCGCTGGTCGACGCGCGCTCGCGCGGACTCGACACTCCCGACGGCGCAACGGGGATGTGCGCGCGGGGCCTCGACGTCGGCACATCGGCAGGAAACTCGCGGAGCGCACGCGCTGCGATCTCTTCTCCGGATATGACGGCAAACGTTTCGATCGACCGCGGTCCATCATCGAGGCTCAGCCGGAATCGCTGGCCGTCTCGGCGGGTGACCCGGCCAGTAGCGAACAACCAGATGACCGCGATCAGGAACACAAGCAGCGCCGCGCCCGCTCCAACGAGAATCGCAGCCCGTGGTCCCGCGTGCGCCGCGATCGACCCGATGATAGGCGCACCAAGGGCGGTGCCCCCCATGCTCACGGCCATGTAGAGGGCGAGCACCCGACCGCGCAGCTCGGGAGCGCTGGTGGTCTGCACCACACCATTTGCCGTGGCCAAGATGGTCACGACGGCAAAGCCCGTGAACACGAGCGTCACGGCGTATAGCCAGTAAGAGGGCATGAACGCCGATACGCCGGCAGCCACCCCGTACAGCGCACTGCCCCACATCACCACGCGAATGCGTGCCTGGGGCCGGCCCGCGGTCATCAACGCGCCGATGAGAGACCCGACGGCCAGGAACGTGTTGAGGAGGCCAAAGCCGTCTGCGCCTTGGCCAAATTCAAGCGCCATCGTCGATGCCACGATCGGAAAGTTCATCGCGAACCCGCCGACAACGAGCACAAGGAGAAACACGATGAGCAGATCGGAGCGCCCCGCAACATAGCGGAAGCCATCCGCAAGCCCCGTCGCCCGCCCGATGGGCGTACGCGGGTTGAGCTCACGAACGCGGATCAACAACAACAGCACGATCATCATGACGAACGTTCCGGCATTGATGAGGAATACCCAACCCGTACCCACGGCGACGATCATGATCCCCGCAAGCGCGGGACCAACGAGGCGCGCCATGTTGAATGACGCGGCGTTGAGCGCAACAGCATTCGACATATTGTGATGCGCGACCAGGTCGGAGACGAATGTCTGTCGCGCCGGGTTATCGAACGCGGTGAGAACGCCGAGGGCCGCCGCGAGTGCGAACATCCAGTGCAACGTCATCGTCCCGCTCAAGAGCATGAGGCCAACGGTTGCGGCGAGAAGCGCCAGCAGAATCTGGGTGACGAGCAGCAGCTTTCGTCGGTCAAAACGGTCGGCGACCCAACCCGTAACCGGGACGAGCAACAACTGCGGTGAGAACTGCAACGCCATCGTGATGCCGACGGCGGATGCGTCGTTCTCGGTGAGCTCGGTCAGCACCACCCAACTCTGTGCGGTGGACTGCATCCACATACCCGCGCCAGACACCAGCGCCCCGATGAACCAGAGTCGATAGTTGTATGACGTGAGTGAGCGAAACATTGTGTTCATCGCTTGGAGGTCCTCCGCGTGGATGTTGAAGCGGCGCGAAGCGGGGTGCACTCGTGGGTGATGACGGTGCAGCGGCGCTGGGCGTGCAAAAAGTTCGGGAGCGTGTCCGCGGCGCGGGAGGGAACCTGCGAGCTGCCCCTCCCGGCCGCGAAGAACGCGGGCGGAGATGCAACAAGAGGTCGATCGAGAGGAGCGACTGTGCGTCTCATGAATTGCGAGTGTATGTCATTAGCATGGCTAATCATAATCGGCGGCGTCCTCCGACCCTCATCGGGCGCGCTGCGACCCCGCACAACAGCCCGAGTGCCGTCATGATCGCCGCCGGTATCCGGAACTCACATATGCTGTCTGGCATCCCTCGAATTCACGAGAACGCAAGTTCCCATGAGTCGTCGAGGGCAATTTCACGAATACAACACCAATCGCAGCGCTCGCTGACATGCGGCGTGCGTGCGGAGAGAGGTCAACAATGTCGTTGATATACACACCGGAGGAGGAAGCCTTCCGCGCAGAAGTGCGGACCTTCCTTCAGAACGAATATCCCGAAGAGGTCAAAGAAGTCATCCGCGCGGGCAAACGCCCGAACCGTGAGCAGATGATCGCTGGCCAGAAGGCACTCGCTAAGGGTGGCTACGCCGCTCCGAAGTGGCCCGTCGAGTGGGGCGGCAAAGACTGGACGCCCATGCAGTCGTTCATTTTCTCGGACGAGGTGCTCGAGAACGATATCGCGCCGACCAACGGCTTCGGCATCGGCCTGCTTGCGCCCGTCATCACTGAGTTCGCAACGCAGGAGCAGAAGGAACGCTTCCTTCCCGCGATCTACAACGCAGACCAGTACTGGTGCCAGGGCTTCTCCGAGCCCGAGGCTGGCTCGGACCTCGCTTCGCTGCGCACGCGCGCCGTTCGCGATGGCGACAACTACATCGTCAACGGCCAGAAGATGTGGACGACCGAGGCGCACCACGCCGACTGGATCTTCATGCTGGTCCGCACCGACCCGAACGCGCCCAAGCGCCAGATGGGTATCTCGTTCCTCCTGATCGACATGAAGACCCCTGGCGTCAGCGTGCGCAAGATCCGTCTCATGGACGGCGAGCACGAGGTCAACGAGGTCTTCTTCGACAACGTGGTTGTCCCCGCTGAGAACCTCATCGGTGAAGAGAACAAGGGCTGGACCTACGCCAAGTTCCTCCTCGGCAACGAGCGCGGTGGCATGTCGAACGCAAAGCCGTTCTGGCGCCGCCTTGCGGTCGCGAAGAAGGAAGCTGCCAAGGTGCAGCTCGAAAACGGCACGCTGATGGACGACATCCTGTTCCGTGCTCGCCTCGCCGAGCTCGAGACCAAGATCACCGCGTTCGAAGAGACCGCGCTGCGCCTCAAGGGCACCTCGGCCGATGGCGCGCCCAACCCGGGTGGTTCGGTCATCAAACTGCGAGGCACCGAACTCATGCAGGAGCTCACGGCTCTCTTGATCGATGTCGCTGGCCCCAACGCCCGCGTGTTCGAAAACGACGGCCTGAGTGGCGTCGAGGCATGGCAGTCAGCCACCGTCCACACGTATCTGAACACCCGCAAGGTGACCATCTTCGGAGGCTCCAGCGAAGTTCAGCGCTCGATCATCGCCTCCGCGATTCTGGGGCTGTGACCAATATGACCGAGCAGAATGAATTTGCCGAAGCCGTCCGCGCCCTGCTGGCGGCCCACTACGAGAACGTCACCGCACGCAACGCCGTGTCCGACAGCGAGCTGGGTTTCAGCGAAGATGTCTGGAACGCGCTTGGTGAGATGAACGTTCAGGGCCTCGTGTTCCCCGAGCAGTACGGCGGCCTCGAGGCCACCGTCGAAGACCTCGCAGCCGTCCTCGCAGAGGTTGGCCGCGTGTTGGCTCCCGAGCCGCTGCTTGACGCAGTCTTCATCCCCGGCTTCCTCGTCGAGCGC
>JAKOTS010000125.1 GCA_029777095.1 Actinomycetes bacterium
CGCAGGCCCGGTGTCGGTCTCGACGGCAACATTGCAGCGGCTCGCGAAGATCGCAAACACCGCCGGCTGAGCGCCCGTCGCGGCGCCGGGAAACCCCCAATTGTCTACAGGAAATTGCGCCGTAACGCGAGAGCGGAGGAGGGGGCACCTGCTTAGAGTGGTAGCGTCCCGGGGCGCCCGATCGTGCCGGCGACCCACCGAAGCTTCCAGGAGATGACATGGCCCGTATCACCCGTCTTGCCGCAGTCGTGGCCGCCGCGGCGACAGTGTTCGCGCTGTCGGCCTGCGCCCCCGCCAACAACGAGGCCGCTGACCCGAACGCCGACCCGGTCTTCATGCTCGCATCGGGTGCAGACAACCCGCTCGAGGGCGGCGTGCTCGCCTTTGTTCGCGACGAGGTCGCCCCCGACCACGGCATCGTGATCGAGACGCGCGAGCTGCAAGACAGCCGCATCCTGAACGAATCGCTGGCTGCCGGCGAAATCGACGGCCACGTTGCGATCCACGAGCCCTTCCTCAACATCGTGCTTGATGGCGAAACCAGCTGGGATCTTGCCGCCGTTGCGCCGATCTACACCTCGCTCGTGACGCTCGCGTCGACCAAGCACAAGACCGTCGAGTCGCTGCCGCAGGGCGCGCTCATCGCGATTCCGGATGACCCGGTAAACGGTGCCGCAGCCCTCATCGTCCTCCAGGATGCTGGACTGCTCGAACTCGACAGCTCGGTGAAGCCCGCCGCGTACACGATCGAAGACATCGTCAAGAACCCGAAGGAAGTGACCTTCGTGCCCGCCGGTGCCGCCCAGCTCGCGCGCGCAATCGAAGACGCCGACCTCGCGTTCCTGCCCACCTCGTTCCTCCGCGCCGCCGGCTACGACGAGAGCGTCGAGGTTCTGACCCGCTCCTTCCCCGACGACTACGCGATCCAGCTCGTGGTCCGCGGCGCCGACGCAAAGTCTGACGACTACAAGAAGCTCATCGCCGCGTTCAAGGACCCCCGGGTCGCCGACTATGTCGACGCGGAGTTTGGTGACATCGCTACCGGAATTCGGGAGTGATTGAGGCCCGATCTCTTTCGCAGGTCTTCGGTGTCGGTGAGCATGCACATCAGGTGCTCACCGACATCAACCTGTTTGTAGAGAGAGCAAGTATCACCGCGATCGTCGGTCCGAGCGGCGCGGGCAAGAGCACGCTCGCGCGCTGCATCAACCTGTTGCAGCAGCCCACCAGCGGTGAAATCTTGCTCGACGGCGTCGTGGCGAGCGGGCTCTCCGATCGTGCGACGAGCAAACAGCGCCGGGCAATCGGCACGATTTTCCAAGGTTCGAGCCTGCTCCGCCGGCGCACGGCACTGCAGAACGTCATGCTCCCGATGCAGATGGCCGGGCTTCCGGCATCTGTGCAGCGAGAGCGTGCCGCGGCGCTGCTCGAACGCGTGCACCTGACCGCGCGCATGAACGCCTACCCGGCGCAGCTTTCGGGTGGACAGCAGCAGCGCGTCGGCATCGCTCGCGCCCTCGCGCTCGAGCCGAAGATTCTGCTGGCCGATGAAGCGACCACTGGCCTTGACCCGACCACACGCAGTTCAATCCTCGATCTGCTGCGTGAGCTTCGCGCCGAGATGGGTTTGACCATCGTGCTGATCACCCACGAGATGGATGTCGTGCGCGAGATCGCCGATCACGTCGTGATGATGGCGCAAGGCCAGATCATCGAGCGCGGTGGTACCGGCGACCTGCTCCTTGACCCCGAGTCCTCGCTCGGCCGCGAGCTGTTCGTGCCGCGGCAGGTCGCAGCGGGCTCCGGCATCCGTACATACACGGTTCGGTATGCATCGACTGAGGTGCCGACTGATTGGATGTCGCAGCTCAGCGAGCACGTCGGTGCAACCGTTGCCTTCCAGGGTGCCAGCGTCGAAGAGGTCGACGGCCGCACTGTCGGATATGTCGTTATCGGCATAGACCTTGGCCTCGAAGCACTCAGCGACGCCCTCGAGCCCCTCGGGCTCCGCGCCGAACCGCGTGACACACCCCCGAACGACGAACGGAGCGCCGCGTGATCCCGCTTGGCATGCGGCCGATGGCAGGCAGAACCTGGCCCGAGATTTTTCAGTTGCTCGGCCCCGCACTTGGCCAGACGCTACAGATGGTCGGCATCGTCTTCGTGATCGCACTCGTGATCGGGCTCCCGCTCGCCGTGATCGTGCACAACACCTCGCCCAGTGGGCTGTTCCCACGCACGACTGTGCACCGAACGCTTTCGGTGATCATCAACATTCTGCGCTCGATCCCGTTCCTGATCTTGATGGCCGCGGTCATCCCGTTCAGCAGGTTCATCATGGGCACCGCGCTGGGTGTTGCGGGCGCAATCGTGCCGCTCTCGCTCGCCGCGATCCCGCTGTTTGCGAGGTTGATCGAGACGAGCCTGCGTGAGGTGCAGAAACCGGTCCTTGATGCCGGGCTCGCCGCGAGCGGTACGCGCTGGCAGGTCATTTTTCGGGTGCAGTTGCCCGAGGCGCTTCCCGGGATCGTCGGCAACGTCACGATTGCGACGGTCGGCATTGTTGAGTTCACCGCGGTCGCGGGCGCGGTGGGCGCGGGTGGCCTCGGCTACCTGGCGCTTTCGTACGGGTACAGCCGGTTCGACGGCAACATGATGCTCGCCTGTGTCGTGGTGCTGGTCGTCATCGCCCAGATCACGCAGTTCAGCGGCGACCGCCTCGCGCG
>JAKOTS010000131.1 GCA_029777095.1 Actinomycetes bacterium
GATGAGCGAGGTCAGGTGCGCGAAGGTCAGGTTGCCAGCGCTGAGGCCCGCGACCCTGCGCAGGTAGTCCACAAGCTCAAACAGGGTCGACCCCGCGGGGAACGTGGCAAGCGGCAGGCCGAGCAGCGCGCCGTCGAGGTTCTCGCTCGCGCGGATGGTCGTGATGAGCGTAACATCGTCGCCGTCCGGGACCGACTCGGAGCGTGCGCCGACTGCTCGGAAGAGGCGCGAGTAACTGCCGTCGTACCCCGCTTCGAGTTCCATCACGAGGAACCCGGCGGCGAGCGCGTCGGCCCCCTCGGCGTTGACAACGGCTGACTGCAAGTTCTTGCCGACGAGCATCGCATCGAGGTCGTCAGCCTTGCTCACCTGCGCCGACTCGATGAGGCCGAGCACGTCCGGCGGCAAGTTGTACGCCTGCACCACGCACTCGCCGGGGTCCGCGTCCATCGTCCGCTTGCAGTCGAACGACATGCGAAACCCGGTGTCGGCGCTCGCGTTCTCCACGACGGCCTGCGCACCGTCCGGGGTGGTGACGGTGAGTCGGACGCTGCGGGTCTGACGGTAGATGGAGAACGACATCGCTACATCTTCAGCGTGATCACGATTGGCGTTGGGACTCGAATCTCGCTGTCCAATTTTACGTTGAATGCCACGAGGACATCTCGCACAGCCGCAATCGTAGCGTCGTCATAAACGACCGGCCGCCGCAGCGCACGTGTCATGGCGGCCAGCAGGCGACCGCGTTGGTGCATGACGAAGTGCCGACAGAACCCGGAGCGCATGCGGTATTCAACAGGTATTTTTGGGAAGCGCATCACACCACCGGAACCGAGTAGAGGGAAAAGTCGTTGGGGTCCATGCCGCCGGGGACGAACAGCAGAGAGACGCCGTCCTTGTAGTACGAGGTCAGGGTCGGCTCGCCTCGGCGCTTCGGGTCGTAGGACATGATGGCACCGGGCGGCCGGCCCGTGGTCGACACGCCGAGGATGCAGTCGGTTCGGTCGCGGACCCATGCGCCGGAGACGATCGTCGCGCC
>JAKOTS010000010.1 GCA_029777095.1 Actinomycetes bacterium
CGCCGTAAATGGCGCGTTTGCCAAAACCTTCCGCAGCAGCATCCAGCCGGTGGAGATCGCATCGGCGCTTCGCCGCGAGCTCGATACCCGAGCCGCGGTGGTCAGCCGCGACCGCATTTTGGCGCCCAACCAGCTCGAGGTGCAGCTGTCGGCAAACGACCTGCAGAGCATGCAGGCGCTCGGCACCACCCTTTATGACGAGCTCTACGCGCTTGTGCAGCAGCACGCAAAGCGCCAGGGCTACAGCTTCGCGGGCCCGCTATCGATCTCGCTGGTCGCAGACCCCGCGCTTTCGGACGGCACATTGCACGTGGCATCCACCACCGAAAAGAACCAGGTCGCCTGGGTTCCGGTGCTCGATATCGACGGCCGCCGCCACACCATCACGAAGGCGCGCACCGTCATTGGCCGCGGCAGCGATGCCGATGTGACGATTGCCGACCCCGGAACCTCGCGCAAGCACGTCGAGGTCCTGTGGGACGGCGAGCGCGCAATGGTGCGCGACCTCGGCTCGACAAACGGCTCGCTCCTTGATGGTCAACGAATCACCGAAGCGGGGCTCAGCCCTGAGCAGACCATCGTGATCGGGAGCACAAGTATTGTGTTCCGGGTGATCCCACAGACGACGAAGCCGCGAGGAGCAGCGCAGAGCCCGCCCGCCACCGCTGTCTTCAACCAGCAGGTCTGGGACGAAAAACTGTGATTGAGAGTGAAGTCACGCTGCTGCTCCTGCGCATCGGATTCCTCGTGCTGCTCTGGTTCTTCGTGTTCGCTGTCGTCTACGCGCTCCGCGCCGACCTCTTCGGCACGCGGGCTCGCAAGCTCCCCGAGGGTGCCGACGCGGTTGCACCGGCGGCACAGCCCCTGCCAGCAGCACGCAAGGTAACGCGGGGAATCGCGACCCCGGCCCCGCTCCCACAGGTACCCCCGGGCGTGCCGATCGCGCCGCCGCAGCTCTCGGGCGCGGCAGCAGCGGGCGCAGCCGCAGCCGCAGGCGCGGCAATGGGCGCAGGCCAGGCCGCAAACGCAGCCGCCGTCGCCTCACTGATCCCCACTCCCGCCCACGCACTCACTCGGTCGGCGTCGCCCGCCCCGTCGCCGACCATCGGCGGCAAGGCGACCACCTCGACGGTGTCGCGCATCGTCATCACCTCCGGCCCGAAGGCCGGCCTCGAACTTCCGCTCGGCACCGAGCCGCTCACGATCGGCCGCTCAAGCGAGGCGGGCCTCGTCATCCGCGACGACTTCACCTCGTCGCACCACGCACGCCTCGTGCTCTGGGGCGAACAGTGGATGGTGCAAGACCTCGACTCAACGAACGGCACCTGGCTCGGCGGCAAGCGCATCGCATCGCCCGTTCCGGTGTCAATCGGTGAGCCCATCAAGGTCGGCGCGACGACGTTCGAGCTTCGGAAGTAGCCGCTGGCATGGTGTTTCAGGGCTCTGCGGCCGCAATCTCCCATACCGGGCGGGTGCGACAGAACAATCAAGATTCCGGATACTCCGGGTCGAACTTGTTCGTTGTCGCCGACGGCATGGGTGGCCACGCGGGTGGCGACGTCGCCTCGGCGCTGGCCGTGGGCCGCCTGAAACACCTCGACCACGCCTACCCGACAACATCGGCCGCCGAATTGTCGCTGCAGCAGGCAATTACCGAGACCGCAACCGACCTGGTCAGCACGGTCCGCGAGCGCCCCGAGCTTGCGGGCATGGGCACCACGGTCAGCGCGCTGGCAATGGTGGACGACTACGCCGTGATCGCCCACATTGGTGACTCGCGTATTTACCTCTTCCGCGGCGACCAGCTCACCCAGATCACCACCGACCACACCTTCGTACAGCGACTGGTCGATTCGGGCCGCATCACCGAAGAAGAGGCACGGTACCACCCGCGCCGCTCAGTGCTCATGCGCGTGCTCGGCGACATGTCGACCGACCCCGATGTCGACACCTTCATCATGCACACGCAGCCCGGCGACCGCTGGTTGCTCTGCTCCGACGGCCTCACGGGCGTCGTCGATGACGCCAGCGCCGCCAAGGTCCTCGGCCAGGGCTTCACTCCCAAGCGCACGATCGACGTGCTCCTGCGCCAAGCGCTCGATGCCGGGGCACCCGACAACGTCACCGCGATCCTGGTCGACGTGGGTGGGTCGCATCCCGTCGTCAGTGGCACCGCCACGATCGTCGGTTCGGCGTCGAACCCGTCGGGTATCGAAGTCCCGGCAGCACCCCGACACAGCGTCACGAGCGGGTGGCTGCATCCCAACCGCCAGGCCGCCAACGTGCCCTCGCACTTCGAACCCGCCGCAGAGTTTCTCGAAGAGCTCATCGAAGAAGACTGCCGCCGCGCAAAGCGTCGTCGCTGGGCCTGGTTCGCGGGGTTCATCATCGTTATCGGTCTCATCGCGGTCAGCCTCATGGTCGCCTACAGCTGGACGCAAGGGCGCTACTTTGTCGGCGCAGACCACGACACCGTGGTGATCTTCCAGGGCATTCAGCAAGACCTTGGTCCCATCAAACTCTCGTCCCCATTCATCGACACCGAGATTCCGATCGACGCGCTGACCCCGTTCGCGCAGCAGATGGTGAAAGAAACCATCACCGCCGGCTCGCTCGATGACGCGAAGGGGATCGTCGAGGGACTCCGCACCTCAGCTACACCGGGAGGCACGCCATGAGCGCGCAATCTCCCAGAAGCAGCGCGGTGGATGCCGCAGCCCAGCGTGACACTGCCCCCCTCTCGGTCGACACCTCGGTCATCAAGGCGCTCCGTCGCATCCGGATCCCGCAGACCATCCGCAACCGCGAGCTGTTCCTGCTGATCTTCGCGCTCGTCATCACGGCGAGCGCAGTGGCCCTCGTGCAACTCGGCGCCCTCGGCGCGATCAACTGGACCTTCCTGGTCTACGTCGGTGCCATCGCGGCACTCGTACTCGGCCTCCACATCGTGCTGCGCGTGATGGCCCCGAACGCCGACCCGTTCGTGGTGCCGATCAGCACCGTGCTGACGGGGCTCGGCGTGGCAATGATCTACCGCATCGACCTCGCCACCGGGCTCGCGGGCTGGAACTCGTACGCCACGCGTCAGCTGATGTGGACGGCGATTGCCGTGATCGGCGCGATCGTGGTCGTCATCGTGCTGCGCAACTACCGCGTGCTGTTTCGCTACACCTACATCGCGGGCCTCGTCGCGGTGGTGCTGCTCATCCTGCCGTTCATCCCGGGTCTCGCGATCAAAGATGCCGGTGCCGCGGTGTGGGTCTCGATCGGCGGGCTGTTCTCCTTCCAGCCGGGCGAACTCGCCAAGATCGCACTCGCGATCTTCTTCGCCGGCTACCTGGTTCGCACGCGCGAAAGCCTCGCATCCGTCGGCACCAAGGTGCTCGGCATCCCGTTTCCTCGCGCCCGCGAATTTGGGCCGCTGCTCGTGATCTGGCTCGTGTCGATGGGCATCATCGTGATGCAGCGCGATCTCGGCACCGGCCTCCTGATCTTCGGCATGTTCGTGGTCATGCTCTACACGGCGACCGGGCGCGCGAGCTGGGCGATCATCGGCGTCGGCCTTGCTGTCGCCGGCGCCTTCATCGCCGCACAGACGCTCACCTACGTGGGCTGGCGCTTCGCCAACTGGCTCGACGCGTTTAATCCCGAGATCATTGAGCGTTCCGGCGGCAGCTACCAGCTTGTCCAGGGCATCTTCGGCCTCGCCCAGGGTGGCCTCTTTGGCACCGGCCTCGGCCAGGGTCGCCCCTGGATCACCCCGCTCTCGCAGAGCGACTACATTCTTCCGAGCCTCGGCGAAGAGCTCGGCCTCGTCGGCGTGTTCGCGATCCTGTGCCTCTACATGGTCTTCGTGAGTCGCGGGATCCGAATCGGCATGGCCGGCCAAGACGACTTCGGCAAGCTCCTTGCCACCGGCCTCGCCTTCACGATCGCCCTGCAGGTGTTCATCATGGTCGGCGGCGTGACCCGCGTGATTCCCCTCACCGGCCTCACCACACCATTTCTCGCGGCCGGCGGCTCATCGTTGATCGCCAACTGGCTCATCGTCGCGATTCTGCTGCGCCTGAGCGACGGCATCCGCAACACCCCCAGGGTGGTGATCGGATGAACCGCCAGCTCAAGCGCGTGACATTTGTGATGCTGCTGATGTTTCTCACGCTGTTCGTCTCGACGAGTGTGATTCAGGTCGTGCAGGCCGACACGCTGGCCCAGAACCCGAACAACAAGCGCGCGCTCTACGACAGCTACGAGGTGCAGCGCGGCGCGATCCTCGTGGGCGGCGTGCCGATTGCCCTTTCGGTGCCGTCGACCGACGTCTATTCGTTCCAGCGCGTCTACCCCGATGGTTCAATCTGGACCCCGGTCACCGGATACATCAACCCGATCCTGCAGTCATCCACCGGCATTGAGTCGGCAATGAACAACGTGCTCAGCGGCACGGCCGGGTCGCAGTTTTTCTCGCGCCTCGAGCGCATCTTCACCGGTCAGGCACCGCGCGGATCGAATGTCGCATTGAGTTTGGATGCCGCGGCCCAGGCCGCCGCCGTCGAAGGCCTCGGCGACCTCCAAGGCGCCGTCTTGGCGATCGAACCGAAGACCGGTCGCATCCTCGCCATGGCTTCCAGCCCCACGTTTGACGCAAATCTGCTTGCGGTGCACAACGCCGACGAGGCACTCGCGTCGTTCGCGCAACTTGAGGGCGATGCATCCAAGCCGCTTGATAATCGCGCTATCGGCGGCAATCTCAACCCTCCCGGTTCGACGTTCAAGCTGGTCGTCGCTGCGGCGGCGCTGGCGTCGGGGCAGTACACCCCCGATTCGCTCCTGCCGAACCCCGCGAGCTACCTCGCACCGCAGGCGGGCAGTGCCGTGCGCAACGCCTCGGGCACGACCTGTGGGCCCGAGCCAGAAGTGTCGATTGCCGATGCGCTGCGGCTCAGCTGCAACATCCCGCTCGCCGAGCTTGCGGTCGCCCTCGGTGACGACGCGATCCGCGAGCAAGCAGAGCGCTTCGGCTTCAACAAGTCGTTCGAGACGCCGCTCGTGTCAACCCCTTCGAGCTATCCACGCGCGCTGGATGACGCTGAGACCGCACTCAGCGGATTCGGGCAGGGACAGGTCACCGCAACGCCGTTACAGATGGCAATGGTCTCGGCCGGAATCGCCAACGGTGGCATGGTGATGTCGCCGCGCATGGTCGATGCAGTGATCGGTGCTGACCTTCGGGTGCTCCAACAATTTGAAGACGTCGAGTGGTCACGTGCCCTCGACGCCACTCTCGCAGAGGAGATGTCACAGATGATGGTGGCCAATGTCTCATCCGGCGTCGCGTCGGGTGCAAGAATAGACGGAGTCGCGGTGGCCGGAAAGACGGGCACCTCGGAAAACGGCGGTAAGCCATACAGCTTGTGGTTCACCGGGTTCGCACCCGCAAATGATCCGCAGATCGCCGTCGCCGTTGTCATCGAAAACGGCGGTGGGAAGGGCACTTCGGGCAGCGGAAACGCAATCGCGGCCCCCATCGCAAAACGGGTCATGGAAGCGGTGTTGAACAAATGAGGCCAACGCAGGGCGTGTCGTTCGGCGGCCGCTACGAGCTCAATTCACGCATCGCCATTGGCGGCATGGGCGAAGTGTGGGAAGCCACTGACCATGTGATCGGTCGCACCGTCGCGATCAAGATCCTCAAAGACGAATACATGGGTGACCCCGGGTTCCTCGAGCGTTTCCGCGCCGAAGCCCGGCACGCCGCGCTCGTCAACCACGAGGGCATCGCCAGCGTCTTCGACTACGGCGAAGAAAATGGCAGCGCATTCCTGGTCATGGAACTCGTTCCCGGCGAAGCGCTCTCGACCATTCTCGAGCGCGATGGCGCCATCTCGGCAGACCGGACGCTCGACATCGTCGCGCAGACGGCCCTTGCCTTGCAGGCAGCCCACTCGGCCGGCCTCGTGCACCGTGACATCAAGCCGGGCAACCTGCTGATCACACCCGACGGGGTCGTCAAGATCACCGACTTCGGCATCGCGCGCATCGCCGACCAGGTGCCGCTGACCGCGACCGGTCAGGTCATGGGCACCGTGCAATACCTTTCGCCCGAGCAGGCCTCCGGCCACTCGGCGTCGCCCTCCACCGACACGTACTCGCTCGGCATCGTCGCCTACGAGTGCCTGGCCGGAAAGCGCCCGTTCACCGGTGAGTCGCAGGTCGCGATCGCCATGGCGCAGATCAACGACACGGCTCCGCCGCTGCCCGACACCGTCCCGCAGCCGGTGCAGAACCTCGTGATGGCAATGATCGCGAAGAAGCCCGAAGATCGCCCCGCGTCGTCGGCGGCAGTCGCGCGTGCCGCCACCGCCCTCCGCCTCGGCGACCTCGATACGGCGGTCGCGGCAGTCCCCGCAATCGCGATGAACGGCGCCGTCACCCCCGACGACATGACTGCCCTGCTCACCCCTGGGCTCAGCGGCGAAGAACCAACACGCATGATGCCGCTCGGCACGGCGCCCACTGTCATTGCGGGCACCGTCGCGCCGGCATCGGCCGCGCCGAAGAAGGGCCGAAGCCCGTGGACGTGGCCGCTGGTCGCGTTGATCGCGCTCCTCGTGCTGGTGCTCGGCGCGAGCATCTGGGCGTTACTCAGCGACAAGGCTCCCGCCCCGATCGAATCGAGCACCCCGCCTCCCCCGAGCGTGAGCGCGCCGCCGTCACCGAGCGTCAGCGCGTCATCCGATCTCATCGATGTCACGGCGCTGAATCTCGAAGGGCTCGACTGCCCAGCGGCCGAAAAGATTGTCACCGCCGCAAAGCTCAGCTCGACGTGCCAGCCCGGCAATCCGGCACCCACACCCGAAGAGATCGGCAAGATCTACGAGGTGAGCCCGCGCGGCTTCGTGCCGGAGGGCAGCACGCTCAACCTGCTGACGTACGGCGAGCAGACCGCAATCGGTGCACCCGACTCGGCACCCTGGGTGACCACCGCCGGCGCAACCTTGACCGAGGTTGTCGCGGGCAGCACCGTGCAGCTCAACTGGAAGGGCTTTAGCTGCCCGCCCGGCACGGGTGCCGTGACCTCGTACACCGTCACGATGACGGGCGCCACGTTCGCCGACGGCAGCACCACGCGCAGTTTCGCCGCAAACGATCGCAGCGCGCAGGTCGTGGTCGCCAACCTGGTTGGCCAGCGTTTCGTTGCGACCTATTTCGCATCGTGCAACCGCGACTCCGCGGCATCCCCAGAACTCAACATTCCCATCACCGCGCCAGTGCAGCCGGAGCCGCCCAAAGCGGAAGAGGAATGACGCGGCCCTGCGGTAGGCTGATCCCTGTCCAAAACGGGTTGGGGGAGTGCCTCCGTGACGAGTGAGCCGCGCGTGCTGTCCGGGCGCTATCGGATCGACGAATTGATTGGCCGCGGTGGCATGGCCACCGTGTACCGCGGCTATGACCTGACCCTCGGCCGCGCCGTTGCCGTCAAGCTCCTGCGCCGCAACCTTGCCGACGACAGCACGTTTCGCACCAGGTTTCGTCTCGAGGCGCAGGCCGCCTCGCGCATGGCAAACCCCACGATCGTGCGGGTCTACGACGCGGGCGAAGACTCCGAAGTAGACCCTTCGGGCACCGTGCATCCTGTGCCATACATCGTGATGGAACTCGTTCACGGCGAGCTCCTCAAAGACATCATCGCCGACGGGCCCGTGCCGCTGACCGATGCCCTGCGCTACACCGACGGCATCCTCGAAGCGCTCGAGTACTCGCACCGGGCAGGCGTCGTGCACCGCGACATCAAGCCCGGCAACGTCATGGTCACGCCCGAAGGCCAGATCAAAGTCATGGACTTTGGCATCGCCCGCGCCGTCTCTGACTCATCGACCACGGTCGCAGAGACCACAAACATCATTGGCACCGCCGCATATTTCTCACCCGAGCAGGCAAAGGGTGAGGCCGTCGATGCCCGCGCTGACCTGTACTCGACGGGCGTTGTGCTCTACGAGCTCTTGACTGGCCGCCCGCCGTTTCGCGGCGAGACGCCGGTGGCCGTGGCATACCAACACGTCAGCGAACAGCCCGCCACCCCCTCCGAGCTCAACGAAGACCTCCCGCGCACACTCGACCTCGTGGCGCTGCGCGCACTCGCGAAAGACCCGTTTCAGCGTTTTCAGACCGCCGCCGAGTTTCGTGCCGCATTGGATGCCGCAAACGATGGCCGCGAGCCCTCCAAGCAAGAGCTGGGCGCGCTGACAAACGAACTCTATGGCGCATCACCGCGCCAGGCCGCCGAGACCGCGCGGACGCTGCGGCAGCTCAGCACCGACACGACGATGAAGCGCACCCAGAGCGGCCCACCCGTCGCCTGGATCTGGGCGGGCGTTGCCGTGCTGGCAGTCATTTTGGTGTCGGTCCTGATTTGGGTGGTCAACATCCAGCCCGGTGGCGATGTCGCGCCGGCGGGCAAGGCGGTGCCCGACTTGATCAACGTGGCGTACGACAGGGCAGAGGCGGCGCTCGACGATCTCGGGCTGGTTGCCAAGCGGGTCGACGAACCCAACGGTGACATCACCGAGGGCAACGTCACGCGCACCGACCCCGCTGCCGGCACGGTGATGGCGGCCGGGCAGGTGGTCACGGTCTTTGTCTCCACCGGCATGGAACAGTCCGAAGTGCCCGACCTGAATGGCAAGAGCGAGGCAGACGCCCGCGCGGCGATCGAGGCCGCGGGCCTCAAGGTCGGCGCCGTCAACAGCGCAAACAATGCTTCGCTTGAGGCCGGTGTGGTGATCTCTGCATCGCCTGCGGCCGGCAGCATCGTCGCCAAGGGATCGACCGTGTCGCTGGTTGTGGCAACCGGTCGCGTCGTGCTGATCAACTACGTCGGCTTCACCGTCGACGCGGCGAAGGCCCAGCTCGAGGCACCCGACTCACAGCTGATCGTCCTGACGCAAGAAGACCCGAACTGCGCGGCCCAGACGCCTGCCATCGTGTCGCAGCAATCGCTTTCGCCCGGCGAAGCCCCGGTGCACGCCGAAATCACGCTGACCTTCTGCACCGGAAGCTAGGCCCTTTCGCGACCTACCAGCGGCGCAAGCCCGCGCGCGGTGACGACCGCCTCGGGGAACCCAGCCCCGGCAAGCCAGTTGCCGAGCAGCGTGTAGCCGCCCTCGGTGAGCACGCTCTCCGGGTGAAACTGCACGCCATCGATCGGCAGGTCGCGGTGGCGCAGACCCATGATTTCGCCGGCGTCGCCCGGGAGTGCGCGAGACGTGACCACAAGTTCGTCGGGCACCGTCGATGACGCGATCGCGAGCGAGTGGTACCTCGTCGCGGTGAACGGGCTCGGCACCCCCACATAGAGGGCGCCCCCGTCGTGGACGACCAGCGAGGTCTTGCCGTGCATCAGCTCGCCGGCGTTCGTGATCACCCCGCCAAACGCTTCGGCGATCACCTGGTGGCCAAGGCACACACCCAGGAGCGGCTTCCGGGCGGCCGCGGCGGCATGAACCACCGCGATCGACACACCGGCCGTTGCGGGGCGACCCGGCCCGGGCGAGATCAGCACCGCGTCGAATGGGGCAATTGTTTGGGCTGCGGCATCCGCCCCAAAATCGTCGTTGTGCATGATCGTCACGTCGGCACCCAGCTGCTGCAGGTAGCCCGCGAGGGTGTGCACGAAGCTGTCGTAGTTGTCGATCACGAGCACACGTGTCACTCGACGGTCACTTCCTGCGGGTTGACGAACTGGCTCACGAACGGAAACACGTAGAAGAACAGGCCGTAGAGCACCGCGGCGAGGGCGACGAGCAGGATGAACACCCGCACCCACCAGGGTCCGGGCAAGACGTGCCACAGGGCGGCGTACATTTATCGGGCTCCGTCCAGTGCCACGGGCGCGGCGCTCAAGGTTTGGGTGGCGGATGCCGCAGCCACCGCCGGCGGCTCAACCGACGCCGGCGCACCAGCGGCACGCGGCTGGAACCCCTCAAACACGCCGTACGCGACGATACGTTCGGCGAGCGAGAAGCGCGGGGAGCAGCTGGTGAGCGTGATGTAGCGATCATTCGCCTCGAGCGTGGGGGCCTGCGGCACCGGCAGAAGCACGTCGACCTCGTTCGGGGTGACGTACTCGAGCGTGCGGAAGCGGTAGGTGTACCAACCGTCGGGTGTTTCGACGACAATCGCGTCGCCCACCTTGAGGTCGGCGATCAGCGCGAACGGCGCGCCCCAGGTCGTGCGGTGCGCGGCGAGGGCGAAGTTGCCGAGCTCGCCGGGCATCTGCGTGCCGGGGTAGTGGCCGATGCCGATGTGGTCGAGCGTGCGCGCACGAGACACACCACCGGCGATTGCGGTTGCGTAGTCGGGGCCAAAGCGGGGGATCCGCATGATGCCGAAGATCTCGGCATCGGCGGGCTGCGGCAAGATCACGGGCTCGACGCCCTCGCCAGCCTCGGGTTCGGCCGGCTTGAGGTTCGGGTCGGCGTCCGGCACGGGGAGCGCGTCGTTCTCCCACTGCTGGGAGATCTCTTTGCCGGCAGCGTTGTTCTGGGCGCCATAGATCCAGTCGCCCACCCACATCTGCCAGGCCACATAGAGCAGCACGACGACACCGATCGAGATGAGGATTTCACCGATCACGCCGGTCACCGACGTACCCCGACGACGGCTTCGCCCTCGGGTGCGCTCTGACTCCGTTGCCTCGCCAACCATGAGCCGATTCTACTGGCGTGATTCTGAGTGGCTCCTGCCGGTAGACTGACCCGCATGGCACGATCCCGCAATGGCGAAGACCCCGAACTCGAACAACGCAGCTCGGGCGACGCCCCCAACCCCGTCTGGTTTAAACCATTGATGGTGGGTTTCATGCTGCTCGGCCTCGTCTGGGTGCTCGTGTTCTACATCTCGGGCACGCTCTACCCGATCCCGGGCATCAAAGAGTGGAACCTGATCATCGGGTTCGGCATCGCCTTCGTCGGCTTCCTCATGACTACGCGCTGGCGATAGTCCCACCGCAGCTTCGAACGACCTCGCCACTTTGGCGGGGTCGTTCTTTTTTACGGGGGGTGCCGCGGGCCGGCCCCGGCCCCCGTTCCGGCACGGCAACCAGGGCCCCCGGCATCCACCGAATGACATGAATTACACCGGTGTAACTTATCCCCACTTGTGGATAACCCTGTGGATGGATCGCCTCGGTGACCACATCGTTGGTCGCCAAACACCGGGCGTGCGACCTCGGATCTGCGGGGCCGTCACTGACGAGAACGTCGCGGGCTCGCGCTAGGTGAGCACCGGCACGAGCAGGAGTCCGAGCAGCACGACGACGATCAGCGCTAGGAGGCCAAACTGCACCCCACGTTGGTCGCGCC
>JAKOTS010000012.1 GCA_029777095.1 Actinomycetes bacterium
CGCTGGTCGGCATTGTCGACGACGAACTCGACATCGACACCGTGCCGCGCAAGTCGCCACGGCAGAGGTCACACGGAGGGAACCGACAATGAGCGATTACATTCCGGGCTCATGGTTTGCCGCGATCGCGCCACAAGGCGCGGTCGTCTTGCCCGCCGCCGCTGGCCCCGAGCGCGCCCGCAACGCGTGGGTCGCGCTACAAGCGGGCGGCGGTCTTGCCAGCGTGCTTGAGACGCTCACGGGCGCGTTCGGCACGAGCCTCGCCGCCATCCCACCGTTCGCCGTCGTCACTCGCGAAGGCGATGAGATTCGCATCGCCGTGCGCGGCGCGCTCTCTGTCGGCGCCGCCGGGGTCACCGTGACCGGTGCCGGCGTGACGACGTGGAACGAGCAGGTCGTCGCAGGCACGGGTGCCGTCACGATTGACACGGGGGATGCCGCAGCCCCCGGTGCGGCTCCGCTCCCGCTTGTTGGTGGCATTGTCATGGTGTCGCGCGTCGTTGTCGCTGCGGATCTCGGTGTCCAGGCCGTGGTGGCTGGCGTTGTTGACGACGTTGTTGAAGACGCGTCGGTTGATCTGCCTGAGGTTGAGGCGCAGCCGGAGGCCGAGGTCGAGCGCGAACCCGAGCCGGAGCCGGAGGCGGAACTCGAGGCCGAGGTTGAACCCGAGCCGGAACCCGAGGCCGAGGTTGAGCCGGAGCCTGAGGCGGAACCCGAACCCGAGGTGGAGCCGAAACGTCAGGCCGAGCCCGAACCCGAGGTTGAGCCCGAACCCGAGCCGGAGGCCGAGCCTGCGGTCGCCGTCGAGGTCGAAGCCGAGGCCGAGGCGGAGCCCGAACCAGAGATCGCGGTTGAAGATCTCGGTCCCGATGATGACCAGTGGGGCGCGACCGTCGTCAAGGGCGCGACCGACCCCGCATTCCGGCGTTCGCCGGCGCCCGCCTCCCAGCTCTCGCACCTCGCGGTGTTTCCGCCGCCGACGGGCGTGCCCGTCGCGACCGCGCCCGGCTTGATCTCGGCCGTTCCCGGCGCGGTCGGCACACGCCCCGGCGACCACGACGGCATGACCATTTCTGTTGCACAATCGCGCGCCCTGCGCGCTGCGGCACAGGCCGACGCCGCGGGGGCACCCGCGGCCGAGCCCGTAGCCGTGCCCGAGCCCACGCCGGTTGCGGTACCCGAGGTGGCACCGGCATCCACCGCTCGTATCGTGCTCTCGACCGGTCGCGAACTGCTCCTCGATCGCACCGTCGTTATCGGGCGTCGCCCGAGTTCGACCCGCACCACGGGTGGCATGTTGCCGCACCTGGTCGCGGTTGAGAGCCCCGAGCAAGACATCTCGCGCAGTCACGTTGAGATTCGTCCGGAGGGCGACGCGGTTGTGGTGACCGACCTGAAGACGACAAACGGCACGCTGTTGCGGCGTACCGGCCACGAGCCGGTGCAGCTACACCCTGGCGAGCCGACGGTCGTCGTTTCGGGCGATGTGCTTGAAATTGGTGACGACGTCAGCGTGACATTCGTGGGGATCGCGTGAGCGCACGCGCTGTCTCGACCCCACCCGAGATCGCGGGCTTCACCCCGGTCGAGCTGCTCGGCACCGGCGGTTTTGCCGACGTGTTCTTGTACGAGCAGCACGTGCCGCGCCGCCGCGTTGCGGTCAAGGTGTTGCTGGCGGAGGGGCTCGCCGAAGGGTCTGCCGAGGCGTTTGCTGCCGAAGCCGACATCATGGCGCAGCTGTCGACGCACCCCGCGATCGTCACGATCTATCAGGCGGGTGTATCGACCGACGGCCGGCCCTTCCTCGTCATGGAGTACTGCCCGCGCCCGAACCTGCAGGCGCGCTACCGTGCAGAGCGGTTCTCCGTGGCCGAGGCGCTCCGTGTGGGCATCCAAGTCTCGGCGGCGGTCGAGACCGCGCACCGCGCCGGCATCCTGCACCGCGACATCAAGCCCGCGAATATTCTCGTCACCGAATATAGCCGCCCCGCACTCGCCGACTTCGGCATCGCGGCAACGACGACATCGGATGCGCAGAGCGAGGGGATGTCGATTCCCTGGTCGCCACCGGAGTCGTTCGCCGAGCCACCCCGCGGTGACGTGACATCTGATGTGTGGGCGCTGGGCGCCACCGTCTACACACTGCTTGCGGGGCGTTCGCCGTTCGAGGTGCCCGGGGCATCCAATAGCGGTGCAGACCTGATCTCGCGCATCGAAACCTCGCCGCTGGCGCCCACCGGCCGCGCAGATGTGCCCGAGCGCCTTGAGCGCGTGCTTGGCCGTGCCATGGCCAAGAGTTCGGCATCACGCTATGCGAGCGCGCTGGATCTCGCGCGGGCGCTGCAGCGGGTGCAGATCGAACTGCGCCAGTCGCAGACGCCGATTGACGTGGTCGACGAAGGGGTCTCGTCGCCGCGTTCGAACAGCGACGATGATGACGACGACGAGTCAACCCGCATCCGCAGCGTCGTGTCGATTGACCCGGGTGCGGGGCCGAGTGCCGCCGTGAACCCGGCGGTGACGAGCGTGCCCCGCGGTGCGGGAACTCCCGACGCGGCGGAGCTTGACCACACCATGATTCGCGCGGCCAGCTCGCTGCCGCGGTGGGGTGCAGCGCCGGGCGCGAGGGCACCCGAAGACGACGACGCCACGCGCATGCGCGCACCCGTGTCGGTGGCGCCAGAGGGTGCGCCGACCGGCGGGCCCGGCGGCGCGGGCGGGGGAGCCTCGACACCGCCACATACGCCGGGCAGCCCCGTCCAGACCCCGCCGGGAGGTCGCCGACGCGGCGCCGTCATCGGGTGGAGCATCGGCGGGGGGATCGCGGCGCTGGCACTCATCGTGGGCGGCATCATCGCAGTGAGCTCGGGGGCACTTGCCCCGGGCGAACGCACGCCAGACCCCAGCGAAACCCCCGACTCGGTCGCGGTTGACGTGGTGATCCCTGGAGCGGGCGTGCCGAAGGTGGCAGAGCTTGTCGCGACACCTGTTGACGGTGGCATCCGCTTCTCATGGACGAACCCCGATCCGCTGGAGGGCGATGCCTACCTGTGGGGCATCGCGCAGCCGGGAAGCGAGACCGAGTACTCGGTGATCACCGAGGCAGAGATCGTGGTGCCCGGCGCGGGCCCGACCTGTGTCGACGTGATCTTGCGCCGTGAAGACGGCCGTTCGGCGGCCGACCCGGCGACCGTCTGCGGCCCGTAGCTCGAGCGTGGCCGGTAGCCCGGTAGTCCGTAGCTTGCCCGCGCGTCGCTTCGATGGCGGCGTGCGTCAGCTGGCGTGCTCGTTGACGAACGCGACGATTGCGGTCGCGGTCGGTTCGGGATCGTTGAGGAATGTTTCGTGACCCCGGCCCGGGATCTCAACGAGACGGGCGTCGGGAGCGAGGGCAGCGGCATCCGTGCACCACGCGTTCGGGGCGACGACATCGTGCTCGCCGCGCACCACGAGTACGGGCGCGCTGACGCGGGGGAGTGCGAGCGGCGTGTTGTACGCGAGCATCATGCGCAGTTTGCGCACGTAGAGCGAGATGCCCGCACGAGAATAGAGCCAGAGTCCGGTGGCCATCACCTTTGGGCTCTCGTTGTACATGTCGCGCGCCATTCGCCGAAAGAGCACCGCAGTTGACGTTGCCGCCGGGTCGACAACGGGCGCGATGAGCACGAGGGCACGTGTAAGCGCGGGGCGCCGAACGGATGCCTCCACCACCACCTGCGTACCCATCGAGTGGCCGACCAGCACGGCCTCGTGCACCCCCAGCTCGTCGAGGAGTGCGAGCAGCAACTGTGCCGAGTCTTCGATCGAGCCAACGCGGGGCGGTTCTGGTGCGGCCCCGAAGCCGGGGAGGTCGACGCGGATGACACGGCCGTGCACGGCCAGGACCGGGGCGAGCCCGTCGAACGCGGCACGGCCGAGACCGAGGCCGTGCACGAGGACGAAGACCCGGCCGACACCGGTATTGAAGTCGGTGTCGACTTCAATACCGGTGTCGGTACTGGCGCCGGCGCCGGTGTTCTCGTCGGCGGCCCGAGGCTGCTCGGTGCGCACCACATCCCACACCAGCGTCGAACCATCGTGGGTAAATGAACGCGCCGGAGAGCTGTGCATATCGCGAGTCTACGAGGGGGTGCAGGCGCCTGCGGCCGTGGCCTACCGGTCGGTGTCGACGATGTCGTCTGCGGGCTTGCGCACCAGGAACGCGCCGATGATCGTGAGCAGCGAAAGCGCCGCACCGATCGTGTACGCGCCGCGAACACCGGTCGCCTGCGCCGCAGCGTTGCTTGCCCCGGCGGCGAGCTCCGACGTCGCAAGCGACGACATGAGCGTGACGAACAGGGCGATTCCCGCAGCGCCGGCCACCTGCTGGACGGTGCCCACGATCGCGCTTCCGTGCGAGTAGAAGCGCGGCTCGAGCGAGCCAAGTGAGGCGGTGAAGAGCGGGGTGAACGAGAGCGCGAGGCCCAGCGACAGCACGACCTGCAGACCCATGATCAAGAACGGGGAGGTGGTCTCTGTGACCGTCGTGAAGGTCCACAGCGAAGCGCTGGAGATGATTGCCCCCGGCACCAGGAGCACGCGAGGCCCACGGGCGTCGTAGATGCGGCCGACAACCGGCCCGAGCAAGCCCATCATGAGCGCACCGGGCAAGACGATCAGCCCCGACTCGAGTGCGGTCAGGCCGAGCACGTGCTGGAGGTAGAGCGGGGTGAGGATGATCGAGCCAAAGAACGCGGCGGTGAGGACCGTCATCTGGGCCATCGCGAGCGAGAAGTTCAGCGAGCGGAAGACGCGCAGGTCGAGGAGCGCGCGGTCACTTCGCTGCAGGGCGATCTGGCGAAGGATGAAGATGGTGAGCGAAAGCGCGCCAACGGCGAGGGAGATCCACATCGACGCGGTCGCCATGTTCTGGGCGGCGAGGTCGGCGGGCGAGGTGCCATGGCCGCCGGAGCCGATCTGGCTGAGGCCGTAGACGAGCCCACCGAAGCCGAACGCCGAGAGCAGCACCGAGAGCAGGTCGACCCGGGCGGGGCGAGGCTCGCTGACATTCAGCATCCATTTCATGCCAATCAGCAGCATCGCGACCGCAATGGGGAGCACGACGATGAACATCCAACGCCAGTTCAGCGTGCTGAGGATGAGGCCCGAAAGCGACGGACCGATGGCCGGCGCGAGCGACATGACAATCGAGACGCGCCCCATCATGCGGCCGCGCGCTTGCGGTGCAACGAGGGTCATGATCGTGGTCATCAGCAGCGGCATCATGATGGCGGTACCGGATGCCTGAATGACGCGGGCAACCAGCAAGACCTCGAAGCCGGGCGCCATCGCGGCCGTCAACGTGCCGAGCGAGAAGAGCGACATCGCCGTGATGAAGATCGAGCGTGTGTTGAAGCGCTGCAGGAGGAAGCCGGTGATCGGAATGACCACGGCCATCGTGAGCATGAAGCCGGTCGTCAACCACTGTGCCGCAACCGCGGTGATGTGCAGGTCATCCATCAGGTGAGGGATCGCGACGCCCATGATCGTCTCGTTCAAGATGACGACAAACGCTGCACCGAGCAGCAACCAGATTACGCGGTTATCGCGCGCGGCGAACTGGTTGCCCGGCGCGCTTTCGCTCGCGCTCATGCGGGCGCTCGAGCGATCGAGGTCGATGGTGTTTGTTGCGGGGTGGGCGGAATCAAGCAAGGGGGTCCTTTCGGGCGTCCGAAGACGTCGGCACACCGGAAGACAACGGTGCGTGCAAACCCGCTATTCCAACACGCCGCAGATGTGTAGGTGCTGGGTGCGGCGGAAACGGCGGTCGCGGCATCCGCTCGTGCAACTGCGATGCAACGACAAAACGTGCGTGTCGCTGACGCGGCACGCACGGCTTCAAACAGCGTGCAGGCTATTCGCTGTCGGACTCGGCGACGAAGGGCTTTTCCCATTCCACAGAACCGATGGCCTCGGTCGGCGTCGGGTGCGGGAGAAGGCCACCGAGCAGCTTCTCTTCGGGCGCCTGAATGTCGTTCTCGGTCAACGCATGGAGCTTCTTGAGCTCGGCGTCTTCGGGGAAGGCGGGGTCCGGAGTGCTGGTCATACGCCCACGATAGCCGGTTTGCTGGGCGGACTCGGCCCACACGCATGCGAACATGCCTGTATGACAACTCGGACGAGGACGTTCTCAGATGTGAAGTGGCGATTTGTCGTCGCGCTCGTGCTCGGGGTCGGCGCGGGCATTGCCATGTCGCAGTGGCTGGGGGTCGCCGCGGGACTCATCTCGGGATGGGGCGTTGCGGCGCTTGTCGAGGTCGTCTTGGTGCTGGTGTTCACCTGGCCGATGGATGGGGCGCGCACACGTGCGCACGCCACGCGTGAGGACCCGGGCCGACGCATCTCGCGGTTTGTGTCGATTATTGGCAGCGTCGCTAGTCTTGGGGCGGTCGCGGTTGTCATTTTTCAGACGCGATCGGCGCCCGTCGCTGAGGCCGTCGCGCTCGGGCTCATCTCGATCTTTGGGGTCGGCGCCTCGTGGGTGCTGATCCAGACCAACTACATGTTGCGGTACGCCCACGTGTATTTTGACGAGCCCGTCGGCGGCATCGACTTTCATGGATCGTCGGATGACCCGATGTATACCGACTTCATCTATTTCGCGGTCGGTCTCGGAATGACGTACCAAGTGGCCGACACCAACGTGAACAGCAATACGATCAGGCGAATCGTGATTGGGCAGACGGTGCTGGCCTGGATCTTCGCGACGGTCATCATCGCGACGGTGATCAACCTGGTCGCAGGTATCGCGCCGCCTCCGCTTGCCTCGTAATCGCCGATCGCCGATCGCTGATGGCTAGGCTGAGCGCATGAGTATGGGTCGGGCTGGGGTTGGCCCGCGGCGTGCAGTGGATGCCGCAGCACAGCGTGAGATCAACGCTGACGCGCCGGTCATCGCGAACCTTGGCCACCGCATTGCGCAGCTGTTTCGGCCGTACCGCGGGCGCATCGCCTGGACCATCCTGCTGGTCATCGTCGGCGCCAGCGTCTCGGTGATCCCATCGCTGATCATCCAGCGCATCTTCGACGAGGCACTGTTCCCGAAGGGCGCCCCGCCGAACCTGCTGCTGCTCGCTCAGCTGGTCGGCATCATGATCGCCCTGTTTATCGCGAACGCGGTGCTCTCGGTCGTGCAAACCTGGTTGACGTCGAGCGTCGGCAACAGTGTGACCGGCGACCTGCGGGTCGGGCTCTTCTCCCATCTGCAGTCGATGGATCTCAGCTTCTTCACCCGCACCAAAACCGGGGTGATCCAGTCCCGTTTGCAAAACGATGTGGGCGGCGTCGCCGGCGTGCTCACCAACGCGATTACGAGCATCCTGGGCAATGTCGTCACGGTGATCGCCTCGCTGACGGCAATGATCATCATCGACTGGCGGCTGACCATCATCGCCGTGATCGTGATGCCGGGGCTCGTCGTGGTGCAACGGCGGGTCGGTCAGGTGCGTGCGCGCATCGCAAGCAAGACTCAGGCATCGCTCTCGGAGCTCACCGCCATCACGCAAGAGACCCTGAGCGTTTCAGGAATCCTGCTCTCGAAGGCATTCAACCGGCAGCGCGCCGAGATCGACCGCTATCGCGCCGAAAACCAGAACCAGGTGCACCTCCAGGTGAGCCAGGCGATGAGCGGGCAGCGGTTTTTCGGCGTCGTGCAGGTCATCATGTCGAGCGTTCCCGCCGTGATCTATCTGGTCGCGGGGTTTCTGATCACCGGCGGCGGCGAGGTCATCACCGCGGGAACGATCGTCGCGTTCACCACGGTGCAGGCGCGGTTGCTCGGGCCGCTCATGGGGTTGATGCGCGTCACGCTCGACCTGCAAACGTCGAAGGCCCTGTTCGCGCGTATTTTCGAGTACTTCGATCTTGAGCCCGCGATCGCAGATGCCCCCGATGCGATCACCGTGCCCGAGGCACCCGGCCCGCGCGGCCAGGTCCGCTTCGACGACGTCGTTTTTCGCTACCCCGACGCGCCCGCCGACTCGCGGCCCACACTCGACCATGTGTCATTCACCGTCGAACCTGGGCAGCACGTCGCCTTCGTCGGCCCGAGCGGGGCCGGAAAGACGACGATCCTCTACCTCGCGCCGCGGCTGTACGAGGCATCTGGCGGCCGGGTGCTGTTTGCCGGTGCGGATGTGCGGCAGTTGACGCAGGCATCCATCATCGAAAATGTCGGCATCGTGAGCCAGGAGACGTACCTCTTTCACTCAACCATCGGCGAGAACCTGCGCTATGCCAAGCCCACGGCGAGCGATGCCGAGATCGCCGACGCATGCCGCGCCGCGCATATTCACGACGTCATCATGAGCTTTGAGCACGGCTACGACACCGTGGTCGGCGAGCGGGGCTACCGGCTTTCGGGCGGTGAAAAGCAGCGGATCGCGATCGCGCGCGTGCTGCTCAAAGACCCGCCCGTGCTCCTGCTCGACGAAGCGACAAGCGCGCTCGACACGGTCTCGGAGCGAATCGTGCAGCAAGCATTGGATGCCGCGGCCGCCGGTCGCACCACCCTCTCAATCGCGCACCGCCTTTCGACGGTGATCGGGGCCGATGTCATCCACGTGGTCTCGGCCGGTCAGATCGTCGAGTCGGGCACGCACACCTCGCTGCTCGCGCACGGCGGCCTTTACGCCGAACTCGCGCACCAGCAGCTGGCCGCCACGCGGGGGTTGCAGGGCGA
This sequence comes from Actinomycetes bacterium, assembly GCA_029777095.1. Taxonomy (GTDB): domain Bacteria; phylum Actinomycetota; class Actinomycetes; order Actinomycetales; family Microbacteriaceae; genus Microbacterium. The sequence continues at coordinate 8,720 of JAKOTS010000012.1, forward strand.
CGCGCCGGTGTGACCGCAGGTTGGCGGCGCTACGCGTAGCTGAGGGCGTGGGTGCTGCCGCGGTGTCGGGGCCCTGCTGGGACCGAGGGCGTGAGCGCTGCTCAGCGCGTGAGCGCGGCAACCGACGCTGCGACCGCCTCGGCAACGTCGTCGAGCGGCGCGTCGAGGTCGTGGGGGAGCGTGAAGCGCACCGAGGTCTGCGCGACCTCGGTGGGAACCCCGATCGCGAGCAGCACGTGCGAGGCCTCGTCGCTCCCTGCCGCGCACGCCGAGCCGCTCGATGAGACGATGCCGCGCCGCTCAAGCTCGAGGAGCACCGCCTCGCCGCTCGTGCCCGCGAACGTGAAGCTGGCGGTTGCCGGAAGGCGATGGGTGGGATGCCCCGTCAACACCGAGCTCGGAACCTTCTGCAGCACCGATTCGATGAACCGATCACGAAGCGCGGCGACTCGCACGGCGGCCTCCGGTCGTTCGGCCTCAGCGAGGGTGAGCGCGGTGGCAAGCGCCACGGCGCCGGCGACGTTCTCGGTGCCGGAGCGCCGGTCGCGCTCCTGGCCCCCGCCGTGCAGGAGCGGCTCGACGGGCACGCGCCCGCGGACGGCGAGCACCCCGGTGCCCTTGGGCGCGCCGAACTTGTGGCCCGCGATAGAGAGCGCATCGACGCCGAGCTCGGCGGCGCTGATCGGCAACCATCCGGCCGCCTGCACCGCGTCTGTATGAAACGGGATCCCTCGCGCCCGAGCGAGTGCGGCAAGGGCGGCGATGTCTTGCACGGTGCCGATCTCGTTGTTCGCGTAGCCGACGCTGACGAGCGCTGTGTCGTCGCGGAGGGCTGCGGCTGCCGCATCGATATCGACAAGGCCGAAACCATCGACCGGCAGGAGCGTGACCTCGAAACCGTGCACGCGTGTGAGATATGCAGCCGATTCGAGCACCGCCTCATGCTCGATGGGGGTCGTGATCAGGTGTCGCTTGCCGTGTTGCAACATGGCGGCAATCGCGATGCCCTTGATCGCGAGGTTGTCGGCCTCGGTGCCGCCCGACGTGAAGACCACATCGCTCGCGCGCATGCCGACGACACGTGCGATCTGCGCGCGCGCCGCTGCGAGCGCGGCGGCCGCCCGCTCGCCAACCTCGTGATGGCTCGACGGATTGCCGAACTCGCCGGTGAGGAAGGGCCACATGGCCTCGAGTGCCTCGCGGCGGACGGGGGTGGTGGCGGCGTTGTCGAGGTACATGGCGTGATCGCTGGGGTTTCGTGGTGGTGGTGGTGGTGGTGGTGCGCTATGCGATGCGCACGTCGAGCCCGAGGTCGAGCGATGGGGCCGAGTGCGTGAGTGCACCGACCGAAATCACGTCGACACCGGTCTCGGCGATCGCGCGAACGGTGGTGAGGTTGACCCCGCCGCTGGCCTCAACCGTGGCGCGGCCGGCGACCTGGGCGACGCCGGCGCGGAGGTCATCGAGCGAGAAGTTGTCGAGCATGATCGTGCCGATCCGAGCGGCGAGCACGGGCTCGATCTGGTCGAGTCGATCGACCTCCACCTCGACGTGGGTTGTGTGGGGGAGCTTGTCGATCGCGCTGCGAAGTGCCTCGGTCACCGAAAGCCCCGAGCGGGTGAGCACCGCGAGGTGATTGTCTTTTGCCATCACAGCGTCGGAGAGTGAGTAGCGGTGGTTGTGGCCGCCGCCGCTGACGACGGCGTGCCGTTCGAACGCGCGCAGGCCGGGCGTGGTCTTGCGGGTGTCGGCGATACGAACGCGGGTGTGCGCGACCTCGGCCTTGTAGCGGGCGGTGAGGGTCGCGATGCCGCTCATGCGCTGTGCGAAGTTGAGGCCGATGCGCTCGGCGGTGAGGATCGCCCGCGCGGGCCCGTGCACGGTTGCGAGGGTTGCCCCGGCCTCGAACGCATCGCCGTCGGTCACGAGGAGTTTGACCGTGATCGACGGGTCGCACAGCCGGAATGCGGCGGCGAAGACCTCGCCACCGCTGAAGACGCCGGGCTCGCGCGCTTCGAGCGTGGCATCGGCCATCGCGTCGGCGGGAATCAGGCTTTCGCTGGTGATGTCGCCCCACGGCGCGTCTTCGTCGAGCGCCGCGCGCACAACCTTGTCGATGGTGGCCGTGGTCAGCATGCTGCGCTCTCTAGGGTTCGCGAGGCGAGGTCGGCTTCGCGTCGTGGCTGGTCGGAGCGCCAGTGCGCCCCGAGGGAATCGGTTCGGGCAAGGGCCGCCGCAACGAGGGCGGTGGCGACGATGAGCAGGTTCTCGTCTTCCATCTCGAGCTCGGTCTGCGGGGTGCGCGGCTGTGCCGTCCAGGCCGCGAGCACGGATGCCGCATGCCCAAGCCCGCGCGCATCGCGCACGAGCCCCGCATCGGCCCACATGAGGTCCTGGAGCCTGGCACGCGTGAACGGGAGCATGTCGGCGGTCGTGAGCGCGGGTGTGAGCACCTGTTCGCCGATGTGTTCGGCGGCGGCGCCTGCGGGGCCCGCGGGGCCCGCCTCGACAAGGCGTGGCGACCAGTCGCCACTCTCGAAGTCGCGGCCAATGACCGACGCCGCGCGGGTCCCGAAGACGGCACCCTCAAGCAGTGAATTGGAGGCGAGCCGGTTCGCGCCGTGCACGCCCGTGCGCGCAACCTCGCCGACGGCGTAGAGACCGGGAATGCTGGTGCGGCCGAAGAGGTCGGTCATCACGCCACCCATCGCGAAGTGTGCGGCCGGCGTGACCGGCACCGGGGCCGAGCCCCAATCGAACCCGCGGGCGGTGAGGGCCGCGGTGATCGAGGGAAAGCGGCGCGCAAGAAACGCGTCACCGAGGGCCGTGGCATCCAGGAGCACTGATGCATTGCCCTGCAACGCCATCTCTGACGCGATGGCGCGTGCGACGACATCGCGCGGGGCGAGCTCGCCGTCGGGGTGTGCGCCAAAGGTGAAGCGCTCGCCGCGGTCGTTGAGGAGGGTCGCTCCCTCGCCGCGCACCGCTTCGGAGATAAGGAATGGCTCCGCGTGATCGAGGACCGTGGGATGAAACTGGTAAAACTCGAGATCGGCAACCGCCGCGCCCGCGCGCATTGCCGCCGCAATGCCATCGCCCGTGGCGACCGGCGGGTTGGTGGTGTGTGAGTAAAGCTCGCCTGCGCCGCCCGTGGCCAACACGACCGCGTCGGCGCGGAGGGTGCGGTGGGTGCTGTCGCCCACGAAGAGCTCAACCCCAGACAGGCGGCCATTGTGCAGCACGAGGTCGACGAGAAACGCGTGTTCGAGCACCGCCGCTCCGGTGTTTCGGAGGTTGCTCACAAGCGCCTGCTCGATCGCAGACCCGGTGGCGTCGCCCCCCGCGTGCAGCACGCGCGGGTATGAGTGGGCCGCTTCGAGGCCCTTTGCCAGCTCGCCATCTTCGCCGCGATCGAACGCGACGCCGGCCGCGATCAGCTCGCGAATGCGCGCCGGGCCCTCGTCGCAGAGCACCCGAACTGCCTCTTCGTCTGCGAGGCCCGCCCCAGCGATGAGCGTGTCGCGCACATGGTCTTCGACACGATCATCGGCGAACATCACACCCGCGATGCCGCCCTGGGCGAAGCGCGTGTTTGCGTGCTCAAGCACGTCTTTCGTGACGAGCGTGACCTCGTGACCGGCATCGACCGCGCGCAACGCCACGGTGAGTCCGGCGATTCCGCTGCCGACGACAACGACCCGGGCTCGCGTCATGATGCGACGATCCCGCCACCGCCGGCCACCGGCGGGCGGGCGGCGAGCATGCGCTCAAGTGCGAGACGTGCGGGCGCGGCATCCGCTGCTGGCACCGTGATGCGGTTGACGACGCGTGCGGCTTCTGGACCGGTGGAGTCTGAGTCTGCAAGCGATTCGAGCACCCAGGCGAGGTAGCCGGGGTGGATGCGGTACATCGTCGAGCACGGGCACACGACATCGTCGAGGCAGAAGATCGTGTGCTCGGGGTACTGCGCGGCGAGGCGCTGGACGAGGTTGATCTCGGTGCCGATTGCGAACGTCGATCCGGCGGGCGCCGCGGCGATCGCCTTGCTGATGTAGTCGGTCGAGCCGTACTCGTCGGCTGCATCGACCACGGGCATCGGGCACTCGGGGTGCACAATCACGCGCACGCCGGGGTACTCGACGCGGGCGCGCTCGATCTGCTCGACCGTGAAGCGCTTGTGCACCGAGCAGAAACCGTGCCAGAGAATGACCTGGCTGTCGTCGAGCGTCTCGGCGTCGTTGCCCCCCATGGGCCGGTTCGGGTTCCACATCGGCATCTGTTCGAGCGGTACACCCATCGCCTTTGCGGTGTTGCGCCCGAGGTGCTGGTCGGGGAAGAACAGCACACGCTGGCCGCGTTCGAACGCCCATGCCAACACCGTTTCGGCGTTGGACGAGGTGCAGACGATGCCGCCGTTGCGACCGCAGAACGCCTTCAGCGCGGCCGAGGAGTTCATGTAGGTGACCGGGATGACCGGCACGCGACCGTCGGAGCCGGGCTGGTCGAGCGGGCCGAACTGTGCCTCAAGCTCCTCCCAGCATTCTTCGACCTGGTCGATGTTTGCCATGTCGGCCATCGAGCAGCCGGCGGCCAGGTTCGGGAGGATCACGGCCTGGTCGGGCCCCGAGAGGAGGTCGGCCGTCTCGGCCATGAAGTGCACGCCACAGAACACAATCGCGTCGGCCTTCGGGTTCGCTTTCGCGGCGTTTGCCAGTTGGAACGAGTCGCCCACATAGTCGGCGTACTGCACAACCTCCGAGCGCTGGTAGAAGTGCCCGAGGATCACCAAGCGCTCACCCATGGTCTCTTTGACGGCGCGGATGCGGCGGTCGAGCTCTTCGGGGGAGGCGTCGCGGTATTCGGCGGGGAGCGACCCCTGGCGCGGTGCGTTCGTGGGAATCACGTCACCCATCGAGGCGCCAGGGCCATAACCCGGTCGCGAGTCGAAGTCCCACGGCTCTGCGGCGAGATCGGTGTTGCACGTCGACCCGCCCGATTTTCCGGTGGTGATCAGCTTGATCGTGCGATCGACCGATGCGGTGGTGGTGGGCTCAAGAAGCGTCATGATTCGCTCGATTCCGTGGGGTGGTGAGGTGTCAGGGCCGTGGTGAACTCGCGGGCGAGGGGGCCTCGGTCTGCAAGTTCGACTTCGTGGTTGTAGTGATAGAGACGTGCAGGCCGGTGGTTGCCGGTGCGGTAACGCTCCGTGGGTAGGACGCTGCCTGAGCCTTCGACCTGTCGGCGAAAGTTCGCCGGGTCGAGGCGGCGTTCGAGGATCGACTCGTACACCTCGCGCAGTTCTGCAAGCGTGAACTCGTCGCCGAGGAGCCCGTGCGCGATTCGGCTGTAGCCGACCTTCGTGCGTAGCCGCCAGAGTGCATAGTCGACGATCTGGTTGTGATCGAATGCGAGCTCAGGCAGCGCGGTCGCGTCGAACCATGCGACGTTCTCGCCGACGAGTGCGGCCGCAGCCTCATCGCGTCGGAGCAGCGCCCAATAGATGATCGAGACCACGCGGCTGGGCGAGCGGTGTACGTCGCCAAACGCGTAGAGCTGTTCGAGAAAGCTCGGGGCGAGGCCCGTGGTTTCGGCAAGGGTTCGGGATGCCGCGGCATCCAGCCCTTCAGCAACCCCGAGCCAACCACCCGGCAGTGCCCACTGGCCGTGGTGCGGGTCGCGGGTGCGCCGGACGAGGGGGATAGCAACCCGGTCGCGTTCGCCAGCTTTTTCGGCAGGCCGGAGGGTAAAAATGACGGTGGAGACAGCAACGCGGATCTGTTGTTGGGCGCCGGGATCTTGCTTGTGCGCGATTGCGCGGGCTGTGGGTCGGACGCCGCCAGCTGAGGGCGCGCCGGTGTGCGGCGGGCTATCGACCTGCCGGGCAAGCTGTGGGAAATCAGTTTGAGTCATCGCGACCATTACTCCATGCACGATCTTAGTGTCGGTATGACTCAAACCGCAACCGTGAGTCATTTCGCGGGTCGTATCCGCTACGCTTGGTGACGCAGCACTAGACCTCGCAACTGAATACGGCCGTACGATCCCCGCGGGAGAGCCCCGGCAGGCGCACAGCGTCAGACCGGGCACCGAAGGAGGAAGCCTCCCCGCCAATCTCTCAGGTATGCGCACCGCGCGGATCTGGCCACTCTGAAAAGCGATCTGCACGCGCCCGCGCAGACAGATCCGCCGACGGTGAAAGCACGTGCACTCGTTGCGCGCGCGAAACTCTCAGGCCCAAATGACAGAGGGGGAGTTCCCGACGACACTCGTCGTCGGCACCGTACCGAGCGCCACGCTGGCCTCGGCTGATCGGAGAACTCTCATGACCGATTCACTTCCCACCGCGAGCGCGGCAACGCCCGAGCCTCGCTTTACGCCGTTGCGCGGCATCCACGAGTCTTTAGGCGCCACCTTCACCGATTTTGGTGGCTGGCAGATGCCGGTTCGCTATGCGTCTGACCTCGCCGAGCACCGCGCCGTGCGCGAAGCCGCCGGCATCTTCGACATCTCGCACATGGCCGAATTTCTCGTCACGGGAACGGGCGCGGGCCAGCTGCTTGACTACGCCCTTGGGGGCAAACTCTCGACGCTGGCGGTCGGCCGCGCGAAGTACTCGCTCCTGCTGGCTGACGATGGCGGCATCATCGACGACGTCATCGTCTACTGCCTCGGCCCCGAGTGGTATCTCGTGATCGCGAACGCGGGCAACCGTGAGGCGGTCGCAGCTGCATTCGCCGAGCGGGTGTCGCGTGCGCCCATCGCCGCCGCGTTCAGCACCGCGCCAATCGAGGGCGTGCACACTTTCGGAGGCGTGGTCGGCGGCGACCTCGCCAGGGTCGAAGACGTCAGCGATTCGTTCTCGCTCATCGCGGTGCAGGGCCCGCGCGCGGGCGAGATCGTCGCCGGAGCCGCGGGGGTGGATGCCGGGGCCCTCACCGACCTCGGCTACTACGCCGCCGCGCAGACGACCTTCGACGACAGCCCCATGCTGCTCGCACGTACCGGCTACACCGGCGAAGACGGCTACGAACTGCTCGTGCCGAACGCCCGCGCCGTCGAGCTCTGGGCCGCGCTCACCGAGGCCGGCGCGGCGTTTGGGTTGGTGCCCGCGGGGCTGGCCGCGCGAGACACGCTTCGCCTTGAAGCGGGGATGCCGCTCTACGGCCATGAGCTTTCGCGCGGCGTGCTGCCGGCCCAGGCCGGGCTTGGTCGGACGGTCTCGTTTGATAAGCCAGATTTCGTGGGGCGCGAGGCGCTCGAGGCTGCCGCTGCCGGCGGCTCTGACGGGGCTGCCGGCTCGACCCCCGAGACCGCGGCTCGCCCCGTCCTCGTTGGCCTCGTGGCCGAGGGGCGCCGTGCAGGCCGCGCGGGCTACGCCGTGTTCGACGGCGAAACACCCGTGGGAGAGGTCACCAGTGGGGCGCTCAGCCCGACGCTGGGGCATCCGATCGCCATGGCTTTTGTTCCCCCTTCGCTTGCAGGCGAAGGCACCGTTTTGTCCATCGATGTTCGCGGTACCAAAGTGCCCGCAACCGTCACCGCACTGCCCTTTTACCGGAGGAAGAAATGACCGATCTCAACGCGCTGCACTACACCCCCGAGCACGAGTGGATCTCGATTGAGGGTGACGTCGCCACAATCGGCATCACCGATTACGCGGCCGAACAGCTCGGCGACGTGGTGTTTCTCGAGCTCCCCGAGATCGACTCCGCGGTCACCGCGGGCCAGGTCGTGGGCGAGATCGAGTCGACCAAGTCGGTCGGCGAGCTCTTCGCTCCCATGGACGGTGACATCGTTGGCGTCAACGAGGCAGCGGTCGACGACCCCAGCCTCGTGAACTCCGAGCCCTTCGCTGGCGGCTGGTTGATCAAGGTACGCGTCGCGACGAGCGAGCTGCCCGCGGGCCTGCTCGACCGCGCCGGCTACGCAGCGCTCACCGGCGGATCCCTGTGACCGGCGCTGCGGCTGTTGGCACTGCGCCTGCTGCCACGGCGACTGCCGGCGCTGCGCCCGCTGCCGTGACTGGCGTGCCCCCCGTCGCGCACGACGCGTTCACTCGCCGGCACATCGGCACCGACGCGGCCGCGCAGCAGACGATGCTCGCGGCGCTCGGCTACGACAGCGTCGAAGCGCTGGTCAAGACCGCCGTGCCCGCGTCCGTGCAGGTCGCGCCGCGCACCACGAGCGACATCCCTGCCGCGGCGACCGAGCGCGAGGCGATCGCCGAACTGCGCGCGCTCGCGAACCAGAACACGCTCCACCGCCCGATGATCGGTCTCGGCTACTACGACACGATCACGCCCGCTGTCATCCAGCGCAACGTGCTCGAGAACCCGTCGTGGTACACGGCCTACACCCCGTACCAGCCCGAAATTTCGCAGGGTCGCCTCGAAGCGCTCATCAACTTTCAGACGATGGTCGCCGACCTCACGGGCCTCGACACCGCAAACTCGTCGATGCTCGATGAGGGCACCGCGGTCGTTGAGGGGATGCTGCTTGCACGGCGTGCCTCCAAGTCAAAGAGTGCCGTGTTCTTGGTCGACACCGACGCGCTCCCGCAGACCCGCGCGCTGCTCGCGCACCGCGCCGAGGCCGTGGGCATCGAGCTGCGCGACACCGACTACGAGGACGCTGCGTTGCCGGAAGACCTCGAGATTTTCGGCGCCTTCATGCAGTACCCCGGCGCATCTGGGCGGGTCTGGAACCCGGCCGAGGCAATCGCTGCAGTCAAGGCAAAGGGCGGCCTTGTCGTCGTCGCGGCCGACCTCCTCGCGCTCACGCTGCTGACCTCGCCGGGTGAGCTCGGCGCCGACATCGCCGCCGGCACCACCCAGCGTTTTGGTGTGCCGCTTGGTTTCGGTGGCCCGCACGCGGGTTATCTCGCCGTGCGCTCGGGCCTCGAACGCCAGCTCCCGGGCCGCCTCGTCGGGGTGTCGCAGGATGCCGTCGGCGCGCCCGCCTACCGGCTCGCGCTGCAGACGCGCGAGCAGCACATTCGCCGCGAAAAGGCGACCTCGAACATCTGCACCGCGCAGGTCCTGTTGGCTGTCATGGCGTCGATGTACGCGGTCTACCACGGCCCGGAGGGGCTGCGGGCGATTGCTGAAGACGTCTCCACGAAGGCGCACGCCCTCGCTGCCGCACTCCGCGCGGGCGGCGTGCGCGTGGCCCACGAGAGCTTCTTCGACACGCTGCGCGTGGTCACCGATGGTGGCGCGGCGCAGGTGGTGGAGCGGGCGCGGGAGCGTGGCATCCATTTGCTGCAGGTTGATGCCGACACCGTCGGCGTCTCTGTCGATGAGACCACGACCGTAGGCGAGCTCGCCGATGTTGCATGGGCGTTCGGGCTCGCGGATGTTCACGAGCTTTCTCTTGCGGATGCCGCACCCATCGCCGCCGTGCCGGGAGCGCTCGTACGCACCAGTGACTACCTGACGCACCCGGTGTTCCGCACGCACCGCAGCGAAACGTCGATGATGCGATACCTCAAGATGCTCGCGGATCGTGACTACGCGCTCGATCGCGGCATGATTCCGCTGGGTTCGTGCACGATGAAGCTCAACGCGGCGACCGAGATGCAGGCGATCACCTGGCCCGAGTTCGCGGGGCTGCACCCGTTCGCGCCGCAGAAGGATGCGCTCGGTTACCTCGCCCTGATCGAACAACTTGAGACGTGGCTGGCCGAGGTGACCGGCTACGACTCGGTCTCGCTTCAGCCGAATGCCGGCTCGCAGGGCGAGCTTGCGGGTCTGCTCGCGATTCGCGCGTACCACCGCGAAAACGGCGACCTGGATCGCACGGTGTGCCTGATTCCGTCTTCGGCGCATGGCACCAACGCGGCGTCGGCCGTGCTCGCCGGCATGAAGGTCGTTGTTGTCGCGTGTGACGAGGCCGGCAACGTTGACCTCGCAGACCTGCGCGCGAAGATCGCGCTGCACGCCGACGCGCTCTCGGCGCTCATGATCACCTACCCGTCGACGCACGGCGTCTACGAGCACGATGTGCTCGAGATCACGCAGTCCGTGCACGACGCTGGCGGGCAGGTCTACGTCGACGGCGCAAACCTCAACGCGCTGCTCGGCTTCGCCCGCTTCGGTGATCTGGGCGGCGACGTTTCGCACCTCAACCTGCACAAGACGTTTGCGATTCCGCACGGCGGCGGCGGTCCTGGCGTTGGGCCGGTCGCGGCCAAGGCGCACCTGGCAAAGTTCTTGCCGGGGCATCCGTTCGCGCAGCGTGACGATCACGGCGCCTTCACGCACGAAGGTGGCATCGTGTCGGCCGCGCCCTACGGCAGCGCCGGAATCTTGCCAATCTCGTGGGCATACGTGCGCATGATGGGTGCCGAAGGGCTCCGTCAGGCCACCGGTGCGGCGGTGCTGGCGGCCAACTACATCGCCGTGCGCCTGCGCGAGCACTATCCCGTGCTTTACACGGGCGACGGCGGGCTGGTTGCGCACGAGTGCATCCTCGATTTGCGTCCGCTTCGGGATGCCACTGGCATCACGGTCGACGACGTCGCCAAGCGCCTGGTCGACTACGGATTCCATGCGCCGACGATGTCGTTCCCCGTTGCGGGGACGCTCATGGTCGAGCCGACCGAGAGCGAGGACATCGCCGAGATCGACCGATTCATCGAGGCGATGATCGCGATCAAGGCCGAGGCTGAGGCCGTCGCCGCCGGTGTCTGGCCGGCCGACGACAACCCGCTGGTCCACGCGCCGCACACCGCGGAGACGGTGGTTGTGGGGGAATGGGCGCACCCGTACTCGCGCGAGACGGCCGTGTATCCCGTGGCTTCGCTGGTGCGCAACAAGTATTGGCCGCCGGTGCGCCGCATCGACAACGCCTACGGTGACCGCAACCTCGTGTGCGCGTGCCCTCCGCCGGAGGCATTCGCCTAACGCGCGGGTGGTTTCTGGGGCCGGGGTCGGGGTGCGCGTTGCGCGCCCCGGCCCCGGTGTCGATTTGGCGCGGCCGTGCCAAGCCTCTCCGAAACACACCGCGGACTTCGAGACACACGAGGTGCAACTGCGTCTCGGTGAACGCGGTGTGTTTCGGCGGTCGGCGGGGCGGGCGTCGGCGGTGGGCGTGGTGGCGGGAACGAGGCGGCGGCGATAGCCGCGGCGGTGCGCCATGCGAAAGTCAGGCACCGCGTTCACCGGGGGTGAACGATCGTGGGTGTGAGCGAAGCGTTTGCAACATGACTCGTTGAGGGGGAGTCACGAGCGGCACCCCCGCCGCATGCAGACAATCACCGAGCGGCAAGGCGCGCATCGCCATCGCCCAGTCCCATCGTGCAATGTGCATTCCGTGCCGTCGTAGGCGGCCTTCCCGTTGTTTTTCGGCAACGAGACGCTCCCTGGACTCTTCGGGGTGCTCTGCGAAGTACTTGTCATAGCCGTCAGATTCGCCGACCGCTCGGGCCTCGGGCCAGAGGAAATCGACGCGGTCGAGGTATCCGCTACCGCGAAATTCGACTTGTAGGTCCGGAACCTGAAATCCCAGCCAACCAATGACTGCTCGGCTGACTGATTCACCGGGCGACTCGCTACGCTCATCTCCGTTCTCGCACGCCCAATCGAGAACCCTGCGGCCGCGTAGCGATCGTTGTCCCGCCGAGAGTTCAGAGAGATCCGCGATCCTCAGGTGTGTCGCTAGCGCCGCGTCGACCAGTGCAAGGCCGAACGCGGGTGGGAGCACTCGCGCAAGATCGACGACGGTCTCGGCGATGCCGGTTGCGAAGTGGTCGCCGACGCTGACGATTTTGCGCGCGTCGAGACTCGCATGCACCGCGACATCGCCATATCGAACAGACCCAAGACGCTCTGCATCGAAGACGTGGATGTAGCGGGCCTCCCCAAACGTGGGGAGGCCAAGCAGCGCTGCAGCGGACTCGTGGGAGAAGACGGCAGTGGGATTGACGAGCGCATATGCGTGCACTCGTGCTAGATAGCGCTGCCAAGGTTTGAGCGCAAGCCATTGAGTTGACGGTGCGTAGATCGTCGGTCGCACTCGGGCATACCCGGGATCGCGCCACATTCGATACCCGCCGATGCGTTCGTCGGAAGCGCGGAAGAGCTCAACAGGACTGGGACGGGTGGGATGTGTGCGCGAAGCCATGAGGCAGGTTCCCGTGCTTCGCGATGCCTCGGCTCACAGGCGGGCACATTGGGGGCAACAACGAACCTCAGGATGCCTGTGCATGACGAGTCAACGCGGGGGAGCGGCGCCGGCACGCGGCACGACCGAGACACAGTCCTGACTTCGAGACACAGCGGTACCCTTTGTGTCTCGAAGGGGCCGCTGTGTCTCGGCGGGCGGGGCAGTGGGCGGGCGGGTTGGATGCCGCGGGTAGACCGCCGGCGGGGAGTCGCCGTCGCGCGGGGTGGGGTGGGATGCCGCGGCTACGCCGCCGCCACCACCCCGAACACGGCAGGCCACAGCGCCACCGCGAGCGGGTATCCGACGAAGGCCACCACATCGAGCAGGGTGTGCGCGATGACGAGTGGCATGACCCGGCCCCACCGCTGGTAGCACCAGCCGAACACGACGCCCATGACGAAGTTCCCGAACACCGCGCCCAGGCCCTGGTACGAGTGATAGGCCCCGCGGAGCGCGGCAACCGAGAGGATGATCGACCAGGTGCCCCATCCCAGTTGCCGCAGGCGCGTAAAGAGGTAGCCAAGCAGGATCACCTCTTCGTAAAGTGCTGCCCGCACCGCGCTGAGCACGAGGAGCGGAACCGTCCACCATGCGGCATCCACCGGCGAAGCGACCACGTTGACTGTGAACCCCAGCACGCGGCCGAGCGCGTATAGCCCGAGGCCCGGCACGCCAATGATCACGAGAAGGAGCGCGCCTCGGCCAGCATCACCCCCGAAGTGTGTGAAGTCGAGGCCCATTTTGCGGAGCGCGTTCGCCCCGGGCTTCCAGAGGAGGTAGACCACCAGGGCGACGATCGCGAGGTCGAAAAAGATGTCGAGTACGCGGTAGACCGCGTCCCAGATTGCGGCCGCGTCTCGTGTGGGATTGAGCTGTGTTTGTTGCTGTCCGAGGGGCACTTCGTCGAGCGCACGGCGCAGCAATGACAGACCAGAGTAGATGGCAGATTGCCCAAGCGAGAGCGCGAGGACTATGCAAATCTCCCAATAGAGGCGCGCTCGTGAAGGCAAAATTTCAGACTCCGAACAACGATTTGGGGGAATCGGGGCGGCCATCTTGTCAGAATGCCACAGTGAAGCGCTGTCGAGTTAAGGGTCTGTAACGTTTTGCGTGTTCGTTTTGCCCTCTGTGCTCAAGATGCTTATCGTTTCGTTATCCGTGCCCCGCGTTACCACGCGCGGGCACATCACCCCTTGCACAGGAGGAAATGTGTCAAACCCCGTATGGCGCAAGCGCGCCTTGGTGGTTGCGTCTGGTGTCGCAGTGGGCGCGCTCGCGCTCGC